>CALHLE010000083.1 GCA_938034415.1 uncultured Anaerolineae bacterium | reverse complement strand
ACCGCGAGTTTTCCCAAGCAGCATCTTTCACCCAAACCCGACGATCATACGGATAAAACCCAGCACTCAACGCCCATTCCTCTACAAGGCCTCCAACAATCTTGACGCGCGTTTGCGATTCGTATTTTCCACCTCGTATATTGTTTCCATGAAGTCGGCGGTCTATGGTCTGCTCGCTACACCCAAGGAGTTTGGCTAGCTGATAGCGATTGTAGTCAGGATGCTCAGCCATAGCTCTCAATACATCTTCTCTTGTGACAGGTGACCGCTTCCTGTTCACCGCTTCAGCTTGAATGCGAGGCATAGAAGGATCCCTGAAGACTAGGATATCGGCTATATTAATAACTAAAAATCCTCCCGGTTTAACTATTGGGAAATGAAGATGGATAACCGTCTTCAGAAGGTCCTGCCAATCTTCAAACGATAGGTTTGCCTCATATTCTTTACCAACGAAATAGGGTGGTGACCAAACACTTAGAGCAATGCTATTAGGCTCTATTTGAGTCAAGAGCTGTATAGCGTCTCCCAAATAGATTTCGTTGGGACGCAAATACTGAACGGGTTCATTGCTGTTGCCGTTCGAGTAGAGTTCGCGGAATTTATCCTGCAAACCCTTGGGCAATCGCTCGATTTTGAAGTCAATTTCCTCAACCATGCCGCTCATAGCTCACTTCCGATTATAATGGCGAACTGATGTTCTAATTATACCATCTCTCGGAGGAAATCGCTACTCTCTCAGAAGCCGCCCAACGAAGCGTTGGATCGCATGCGCGCGGCGCTCAGGCAGGGGTGATGCCGTTGTGCGAGCCGTTTTCCCCGGCTGACGATGGCCGATGTTGCATGGGGAGATAGACATCAAACGTCGTGCCGGCGCCGGGTTTGCTGCTCACGACAATTCGGCCGTTGTGCGCCTGGACAATCGAGTGCGCAATCGAGAGACCAAGGCCGGAGCCGCCATTGGCCCGCGAGCGCGACTTATCCACGCGGTAGAAGCGCTCGAACACGTGCGGCAGGTCTTTCTCAGGAATGCCGACGCCGGTATCGCTGACCGAGAGGCGCACATAGTTGTTGTAGCTGCGCACAGCTTCGATGCGAACCTGGCCACCATCGGGCGTGTGCTTGATAGCGTTATCCACCAGATTCAACAACACCTGCTTCAACCGGTCTGCATCGGCCTGGATGATGAGATTGGGTTCAACGTGCGCCGACACGTTGACGCGACCGGCGCTCAACACCTGACCGCTGCGCGCCACGTCTGCGACGACCTGGTTCAGGCTAACGTTGTGGATATGCATCGGCAGCACGCCGGCGTCGGCTTGCGAGAGCAGCAACAGGTCGCCGACCAAGCGCGTCATGCGGTCGCTCTCACGGGTGAGCGCGTCCAGCGATTCCTCATCGGCGCAGCCCATCGCCCGCAACAAGTCCACGTTGCCGCGGATGACGGTGAGCGGAGTGCGCATCTCGTGCGACACATCGGCAATCAGGCGTTGCTGGGCATGAAAGAGCTTGGCGAGCCGGTCGAGCATCTCGTTGAACGCCTGCGACAGGCGGCTCACCTCGTCATTGGTCTTTGGCACAGCCACCCGCTGATCGAGGTTCTCGGCGCGGTAGATCGCCATCGCCGTCTTCGTCAGCTCGTCTACCGGCCGCAGCGCGCGCCGCGCCAACAGCACGCCGATCACAGCCGAGAACAAGATGCCCACCCCACCCAGCGAAAGGAGTGCGATCAACAGGCTGTTCTGAGCCGCCTTGACGCTTTCCAGCGACGTGGCGACCTGCAGATACCCGACCACCTCACCGTTGCGCGCAACCAGCGCTTGCGTAAAGACGCGAATCGGCGGCAGCCCGCGATGTTGCGCCTCGGTGAACAAATTGGCGCGCTGGTTGGCAGGCATGTGCACCGCTTCCCTAAACGCGGCCGGATCGAGGTGATTCGTCAAAAATGGATCGGTGATGTTGGGCGAGATGCCGATCACCTGTCCGCTTGGGCCGATGAGCTGCACGTATGTCGCGGAGGCGCGCAGCGCATCGAGGCCGGGCAAGGTCAATACCTTTTGGCCGGCGCGCTCCTCGACCTCTGGTCGCTGGCTCAGAGCCAGCGGAAGCGCGGTGTTGGCTGCCTGGCTGAGCCGCGAGTCCACCTGTTGGACCATCTGCCAAGTGACGTAGATATACACGCCGATGCCAAAAATGAGCAGGATCAGCGCGAGTACGGCCGTGTACCAAATCGTGAGCCGCGTGCGGATGGGCATTGCAAAAATAATAGCGCAGCTCGCTGAGAAGTGACTGAGCCTCTAGATCGCGCGCGCCGCGGCAATCATGCGCGGGCTGCCCTCGCCGTAGGGCGACAGGTCGTAGTTGCCATACCAGGTCGGCTCAGCAAACCCGCTCTGCAGCAAGAGCAACTCCATTTCGTGTTTGAAGACGTGGCGCAGGCGGAAGGTGACGAGCTGTTCGGTGAAAGCAGCTTCGCCGGCGCGGCGTTCTTCGATGCGATAAACCAACTCCTGCTCCTGTATCGCCCAGAAAATGCGGCTGGCGACGAATTTGTGGATCTCGGTCCCGGCGTGAGGGTCTATCAGCGTAGCCTCGAGCTGGAAGGCCCCGTCGTCGGGTTGATAGGCCATCTCGTCATTAGGCGGCAAGTCCACCACCAGCAGCCCGTCGGCAGAAAGGTGTCGGCGCGCGGCGCGCAGCGTAGCGAGTTGGTCATCGCGCGTGAGGTTATGTAGAAAGGTGTTGAGCGCGATGATGGCCATGTTGAACCCCGGCTCCGCCAAACTGAGCGCGCGGGCGTCGGTATGAATCAGCGACCAGCGCTCGGCAGGAATATGCGCGCTTGCGCACAGCCGTCGCTCGGCGATGCGTAACATCTCGGCTGATTCGTCCACGCCCACGACGCGAAAGCCGGCTTCGACCAGCGGGAGCATGACTCGGCCGCTGCCGCAGCCGATCTCCAGGATGGACGCAGCAGGCGCCGCCTCGCGCGCTAGTCGCAGATACATCGGCACATCGTCCAGGAAGCTACTGTGTTGCAGGTCATAAATCCGCGCAAGGGCGTCGTATGGGCTGGTGCAGTTCATGGTGGCTGGATTCGTGAGATTCGCGATTGCGGGCGTAGAGCCTATAATATCTCAGCAAGGCGACATGAGCTTAGAGCACGACCAGCCCCCGTCGGCCTCGACATCCGCATCGGCGATTCCTCCGCAAGGGGCAACAGACATCGAAACGGAGTCGCCGTCGCGCTATGTCTGGTTTGGCGTCCTCACCATAGCGCTGCTGACTGCGTGTTGCGTAGCGGCATTCTGGCTCTTGTCTCGCAGCGCCATGGAACGCGATGTCGTGCCAACGCCGCCGCCGGGCAGCCGCGCGCGCGTCGAGGTAAGCGGCCCGCTCGCCCTCGGTGCGCTCTTCGGTGTGCGCGGGAGCGGCTTTCAGGCCAACGAAGCCGTTGAGATTTTCCTATCCACTTCGCCAACGGCGTCCTTTAGCGAATTCCAGCGATTGGGCGATGCAATCGCTGGCCCCGACGGCACCTTTCAGCGGAACGATCTGACCGCGCCCACAACGGCCGGCCAGTATTACCTCATCGCGCGGGGCGCGGCCAGTGGGTTCACGCAATTCACGCCGGTCGCCGTCAGCGGCGACCGGATACTCACCCAAGCACCGCCCGAAGCGCCGACGCTCGGCCCAGCCGGCCCGCTGCCAGATCTGGTCATCGCAAGCGTAGCCATCGAGCTGGAGACCGGCTCCAGTTGCGCCTATGTCTCGCCCCAACTCGGCATTCGCGCTGTGGTGCAGAACATCGGCAGCGCCCCTGCCGGCCCGTTCATTGTGCAAGCTAACAACCAGCAACAACTGGTGCCGAATGGGCTTGCGCCTGGCCAGACGGACTCGCGTTGGTTCCCCGGCTTCACCACCGGCTCGAACCTGGTCGTCGTTGATCCGACCAACATGGTCGTCGAAAGCGACAAGGGCAACAACACGTTCAACGGGCCATTGCCGATCCCGACCTTGCCTGCGACATGCACGCCGCCACCCAGCCCAACGCTCATTGCGCTGACGGCGACGCCAAACCCCAACCTCGTCGGCGCATGGTATGGCCAGTACTTTGGCAACCCGGATCTCATCCCCCCTGTGCTGTTCGACCAGAATTTGCCCGGCCCGCCCCTGAACGTAAACTGGGGCACCGCTGCGCCCAATGCGGGCGTCCCGCGCAACAACTGGTCGGCCATCTTCACCAGCGACGTGAACTTTCCGACCACGGACAACTATCAGTTCACGCTCAGCGTGGACGGCGGCGCGCGCGTCTTTGTGGACGAAGTGCTGATCATCAACCAGTGGTTCAGCGCCGGCCTGCGCACGATTACGGCCGACGTGAGTTTGACTGCTGGGCCACACAGCTTGCGCGTCGAGTACTATAAGTCGGGCGGCTCGGCGCGCATCTCTTTGAACTGGAGAGTCAGCTACGCTGGCTGGGAGGGCCGCTACTACAACTCGCCCAACTTGACCGGGCCGGTCATTATCAAGCGCGACGACCCGCCTGCGTCGCCGAACCCACCCGGATTCTTGAATACTGCGTCTATGCCGAATTGGCCGCCGCCGCAGGTCAACCCGTTCAACTTCTCGGCGGATTGGCGGCGCTCGGTTAACTTCCCGGCGAGCGGAACATATGTGTTCACGGCGACGGTGGACGATGGCGCGCGGTTGCTGATTGACGGGGCGATCGTGGCCGGCATAGATAACTTCACCGCCGGCCCGAAAGTGCTGGTAGGCACGCGGGTGTTGAACGCCGGCCAGCACTTCCTACAGGTGCAATATGTGAACTACACCGGCCCCGGTAACATCGAGCTGGTCTGGGCGTTCGTCCCGCCGCCGCCCACGGCGACGCCGACGCCAACGCCAACCCCAACAGACACTCCGACCTCTACAGCCACGCTGCTAGCGTCGCCCTCGCCCACGCCAACGTTGATCATCATCGTTACCTCATCGTAGTGAGGCTATGCGGCGATGCCCTCGCCGTTAACGATCCACGGGGAGCTGGCGCGCTTGCCGCTTGCTCGTCCAAAGTCGCGTGATGAAGGATGCTGACTTACACTTTCACTCACGCCTCGAACACCACGATCTCCGGCCACGTGTTGATGCGGGTAGGTGTGCTGTTCTCTCCGCAGCCCGATGAGACGTAGAGCGCGCCGTAGGGGGTGTGGTGCAGGCCACGATAGAACTTGGACTTGATCGGGATGGCCAGGCCCGGCAGCAGCGGGATATAAATCTGCCCCTGATGCGTGTGGCCGAAGATGAAGACCGCATCCCGCAGCAGCGGGGAAGCGCGACGCCCATCAAGCTTCAGCATCAAGTCGGGATTGTGACCCAGCACGATCACGCGCATATTCGGCGCGCAGCGGCAGGACGCCAATGCGCCGTGCAGGTCATCGCGGCCGGTCCACAACTCATCCACGCCGACCAGCAACACATCATCGCCGATCGCTACGCACTCGTTGCGCAACAGCCGGATGTTCAACTGCGGGAGGAGCCGGATCAACTCACCAGAATGATCCGGGCCCGGAATGCCATAGTCGTGGTTGCCCAGCACGGCATATACCCCATGCGTCGCTTGCAAGTGGCGCAGCGGCGCGAGCAAGTCGGCGATGTCACAGCACGCCGTCTTACCGACGAAATCACCGCCGATTAGAACGAGGTCCGGCGATTGTGCGTTGACCGCCTCGACGATGCGCTGCGCCCAGTCCTGGCGCTTGAATCGGCCCAGGTGTAGGTCGGAGAAGAAGACGACTCTGAGCGGCGGCCGGCTCGCGGCGGTAGTTGACCCTGCGGATGGCTGCTTGCGCTGAGGAGCGATCTTCAATTGCTTGACCCGCAGTTGCCAAGGCGCAACAAAACGCGCATAGGCGCCCCATGTCGCAGCGGCGGCAACGATAGCGCAGGCTGCTGCCCACGCCGGCGCGCCGACCAGGCCGTAGTAGATCGCAGCAACGGCAGCCAGCGGCGCAACCACAGCGCTAGAGAGGAAGATCCAGTCAATCACCCACTCCGCGAAGGGTTGCACCGAACTGACGAGGGAATCCGATGGTCGCGAGTATTGCATGACGATGCCACTCGGCAAAAGACAAGCTTGAAGATGACAATCGGCGAAGCGCGCCACCCCACATAGCGCGCCTCGCCGCGATAGCCGCCCGGCGGCAACAATAGCGGCGTCCTCAGGCCGCTTTGATCTCGTCGAATGCGCGCTGGTAAAGCTCGTCTACCTCTGGATCGCCCTTGCGCAGGAACTCAAGCGCATCGCCCATAGCAGCGATATCGGGATATACCGCTTTATCCTCGACCAGCTCCTTGGCGATTAGCCCCTGGCGCAGCGCCTCGGCGCTTGGCGTCGCCAGCCCGATCGCGTTAGCGTTCTCGGCAGCGATGTCGGTCCGGCACAGAAAGTTGATGAACACTTCGGCAGTGTACTGGCTCGGCGCGCCCTTCGGCACACACAGGTTGTCTTGCCACACCGTGCTTACATCGCCGGGGATGACATAGACCAGATCGGGATTCTCGCTGCGCGCCGTAACCGCGTCATTGGTGTAGATTTGCGTGGCGAAGATGTCGCCGGCGACGAGGTTGGTGGCAGCGTTCGGGCTGTCGGTCAGCGTGTAGTTAGCGCGCCGCTTCAGCTCGATGAGCGCATCACGCGCCGCGTTGATCTCCTTGGGGTCCGACGCGTTGCCGCTGTAACCGAGCACGCGCAGGCCAACCGCTAGCAACTCGCGCACATCGTCAATCATGCCCAACTTGCCCCTCAGCCCATCCGGCCAGTTCATCACTTGCTTCCAGTTGGTGATTGGCTCGGCGACCTTCGTCTTGTTGTAGGCAAAGCCGGTGCAGCCCCAGTTGTAGGCCACAGAGTATTCGTTGGTCGGGTCGAAGTACAAGTTCTTGTGCCCGGCGTCTATGTATTGGAAGTTGGGGATGTTGGCAAAGTTCAACTTCTCCAGCAGGCCGGCGGCGATCAGCTTCGACACCATGTAGTCGGACGGCGTGATCAAGTCATAGCCGGGGTTGCCGCCCGCCTTGAATTTGGCCTCCATCTCTTCGTTAGAGCTGTAGGTATCTATTTTGACCGTGACGCCGAACTCTTGTTTGAATTTGTCAATGACGCTGTCGGCGACGTATCCGCCCCAGTTGTACCAGCTCATCTCCCTGGCAAGTGTGCCCGCATCTACACGACCAGGTTGCGGCGCAGGCCCATCGGCTGCTGGCGCAGTTGTCGGCGCCGGCGCGGTCGTGCCGCCGCAGGCGGCCATAAGCGCCGTTGCGCCGCTCAGCCCCAGACCCAGTCGCAAAAAGGCTCGTCGGTTCATGGTTACCTCAGTCTCCTCCTAGTTTATTTGGCTTGTATGGAAATGACCGCCGGCGCAGTGGCGCGGCAGGGGCTATTATCCATGCAGCGCGGAGCGCTCAGGTCCGCTGGCGGCGCTGAATGAACTGCGCGGCAATCACCAGGAAGATCGAGAGCACTAGCATGAGCGCAGAGATGGCATTGATCTCGGGCGTGATGCCTCTGCGGATCTGGCCCCAGATGTAGACCGGCAGCGTCTGCGATCCGACGCCGGTGACGAAGAACGAGATCACGAAGTCATCCAACGACAGCGTAAATGCCAGCAGCGCGCTGCTGATGATGCCCGGCATGAGCAGGGGCAGGGTGATCCGCCGGAAGGTGACCCACTCGTTGGCGCCGAGGTCTTGCGCCGCCTCTTCCACCGAGCGGTCGAAGTCGGCCAAGCGCGCGCGCATGGTGAGATAGACAAACGGCATGCAGAAGGCGATGTGCGAGATCACCAGCGTGAGCAGGCCACGGCTGATGTTGACCGCAGCAAAAAAGATCAGCAGCGAGATGCCCATCACGATCTCCGGCACGATCACCGGCAAGTAGAGCAGGCCGTCCCATACGCCCTTGCCGCGAAAGCGGTAACGCTCCATCGCCATTGCCATCAACGTGCCGATCACAACGGCGCCCAGGGTGGACAGCACAGCGACAATCAGGCTATTGGCGGCGGATTCCAGGATGCGCGCGTTGCTGAACACGCGTTCATACCATTGCAGGGTGAAGCTCTGCCAGGTGGCGCCTGTGCGCGCGCTGTTGAACGAGAAGACGATCAGCACAGCGATCGGCACATACAGAAAGGCGAAGGTGAACAGCGTGATGGTCACCAACGCGAAGCGGCCGAGGCTGAAACGTCGCGTTTCGCCACGCGGCTTCGGTTTGATCTCGCCGCGTTCACCCAGCAAGATGATGGTCGAGTCGGATGCCACAGTTCCTCCCTCTTGCTATAAGACGGTGCGCTGTTCGCCGCGCCCGCTGCGGAAGTACAACACTGCGGCGATGGTCACGATGATCATCATCAGCAGCGACAGCGCCGAGCCGAACGGCCAATTCACGCTGGCGCTGAATTGTTGAGCGATCGTATAGCCGATCATGTTGGTGCGTCCGCCGCCCATCAACTCGACCGTGATGTAGGACCCGACGGCCGGGACGAACGTCAGGATCGAGCCGGCGACCAGACCGGGGGAGACCAGCGGCAGCATCACGCGCCGGAAGGCTTGCAGCGTGTTCGCGCCGAGGTCGTTCGCCGCTTCGATCATCGTCCAGTCGAACTTCTCCAGCGAGGTGTAGAGCGGCAGAATCATGAACGGCAGGTTGCCATAGACCAGGCCGATCATCACGGCCGCCGGCGTGAAGAGCAGGTCAATCGGCTCCAGGCCCAGCGCGCGCAGCAAAGTGTTAATCGGCCCGTTCCCGCGCAGCATGAACTGCAACGCATACGTGCGCACGAGGAAATTCGTCCAGAAGGGAATCATCACCAGGAAGAGCGTCAGGCTGCGGTAGCCTCGCGGGAGCCGCGACATGAACAGCGCTACGGGAAACGCGATCAACAAGGTAATGATCGTGCTGACGAGCGAAAGCCAGATCGAGCGCCAGAATAGTTCCAGGTATAGGCCGTCGAACAGGCGTATGTTCAACCCGCCGACGAATG
Organism: uncultured Anaerolineae bacterium; assembly: GCA_938034415.1. GTDB lineage: Bacteria > Chloroflexota > Anaerolineae > J036 > Brachytrichaceae > JAAFGM01. The sequence continues at coordinate 13,532 of CALHLE010000083.1, read as the reverse complement.
AAATAGACGGGTTGAAGCGAATGTCCTTGACGACGTCCCAGTAGTTCCCCAACGTGAAGGGCGGCGCAGGAAAGCCGAACTGATCGCGCGACATGAAGCTGATCACCGCCATGATCAGCAACGGGATGAGGAAGAAGACGACCAGCCAAAAGGCGCCCGGCCCCATCAAGCCGGCGATGCGCAGGGAACGGTGTTCACGAAAGACTTGGATCATAGGCGTGGTGGACAGCGCGCTCTACGCTGCGGATCACTAGTGAGCTAAGACGAGCGCGTTCTCCGGCTTGAAGGTCAGCCAAGCGGTTTCGCCGGGCTTGAAGAAGTAGTTCGGATCGAGCGTGCTGATGGTGTTTTGCTCCCACACATCCAACTTGTTCTCGCCGAGCATCACGATGACGCGCGTATCTGAGCCGACGTAGGCGATGGAGTGCACCTGAACTTCGTAGCAATTGGGGCTACTGTCGGGCTGTTCGACCAATTGCGCTTTCTCCGGTCGAACTGAGATCACCGCTTGTATGCCCGGCCGCACGCCGTCCATCGCGCGCCCGACGAACCGTCGCCCGCCATCCACGATGACGCTGGCAAATTCGCCGTTGACTTCCTGCACCCTGCCTTCCAGGAAGTTGGTCTCGCCGATGAAGTCGGCTACAAAGCGCGTGGTGGGGCGCTCGTAAATTTCGAGCGGCGTGCCGATTTGCAGCACTTTACCCTTGGAGAACACGGCGATCCGATCGCTCATGGTCAGCGCCTCTTCCTGATCGTGTGTGACGAAGATGAAGGTGATGCCCACCTCGCGCTGAAGCGTCTTCAGCTCGATCTGCATCTCCTTGCGCAGTTTGGCGTCGAGCGCGCCCAGTGGTTCGTCGAGCAGCAGCACGTTGGGGCGATTCACCAGCGCGCGCGCCAACGCTACGCGCTGCTGCTGTCCGCCGGACATCTGGCGGGGGTATCGCTTGGCCATCTGCGGCAGCCGCACAAGCTCCAACGCCTCGCCCACCCGTCGAATAATTTCGCGCCGGCTCAAGCCTTTCATCTCTAGCCCGAAGCTGACGTTTTGCTCTACGGTCATGTGAGGGAAGAGCGCATAGGACTGAAAGACGGTGTTGACGTTGCGTTGGAAGGGCGGGGTGTGGCCCATCGCCTTGCCGTCTATGTAAATCTCCCCGCTCGTCGGGCGCTCGAAACCGGCGATCATGCGCAGCGAAGTGGTCTTGCCGCAGCCCGACGGCCCCAGCATCGCGAAGAACTCTTTCTGGCGAATGCCCATCGAGACGTGATCCACGGCGACCACGTCGCCAAACACTTTGCTCACGTCCCGCATCTCAACTGCGTAGTCAGCCAATGCACTTGCCTCCGCAAATCATCCAGCCGTTCACGCCCCGAAACGGCCGGTGTGTGCATGACAGGAAATCGAGACGGGATTATACGAAAATGCGCGAAACTGAAGGGGGTAAATCGCGCCGCCCATCGGCAGGCCACTCCCCGGTCAGACCGCGCGGTTGACCGGTCTCTACGCGACAATTCATGTGTTGCGTCGTCTCCGGCCATTGCGAGGGATGGGTGCTCGGCCAGATCATGCAAACCTGATGCATCAGATCTGCATGCAAATTTTAAGCGCTCAGTTAGAATCGGCCGTTGCCATATCAAGTTAGGGAACCCTAGCTACGCTTGACAAGGAGGCGCAAATATGAAGAGACACATCATCACCCGTCTCGCGCTCGCTGCACTGTGGCTAAGCGCGCTGCCGGCATGCGCGATGCCCACACCGCCGACGGCCGTTCAGCAGCAGCCACAGCCTCAATCCCCTGCAGTCTCATCTGCCGAGAAGCGCAAGCTGAATGTCTTCGGCGCTTATGCGACGGCCGTCGAAGAACCCTGGGTGGGCGTCATTCACACCGCCCTGCTCAAGGCCAAGGAGGCCGGTGAGATCGAATATACCTACACCGACGACATCGGCTACACCGGCGACATGGAGCGCGTGCTGCGCGAGGTGGCCGAGAAGAACAAGCCGGACATCATCTTCGGCGACGCCTTCGGCAACGAAGAAGCAGCGCGCCGCGTCGCTAAGGACTATCCCGAAGTGGCCTTCGTCTTCGGCTCCGGCGGCGGCCCGGCGGAGCCGAACTTCTCCGTCTTCGACAACTGGATCCACGAGCCGGCTTACCTCAGCGGCATGCTGGCCGGTGGGTTGACCAAGAGCAACATCATCGGCGTCGTCGGCGGCTACCCCGTGCCCGAAGTCAACCGCATCATCAACGCCTTCACCGCCGGCGTCTGGGAGGTAAACCCGAACGCCGAAGTGAAGACTACCTTCATCAACAGTTGGTTCGACCCCGCCGCGGCCAAAGAGGCCGCGCTGGCCCAGATCGAGGCCGGCGCGGATGTGCTTTTCGCCGAACGCTTCGGCGTGATTGAAGCCGCCGCCGAGAAAGGGCTATACGTCTTTGGCAGCATGAGCGACCAGTCGTCGTTGGCCCCGGACTACGTCGTGAGCGGCCCGGTGTGGCACATGGAGCCGACGGTGAACTACATCATCGCCCAGGTGCGCGCCGGCGCTTATACCGCACTCGACCTCAAAGACTTCAGCATGGTAGCGAAGGGCGGCGCCAGCCTGGCCCCCATCAACACCAACGTCAAAGGCGGCATCCCGCAGGAGCTGCTTGAGAAGGTCCGGGCCAAGGAAGAAGCCATCAAGAGCGGCTTGTTCCGCGTGGACATCAACGAAGCCCAACCGCCCGCTTCGGCGAAGAAGTAGCGCTCGGCAAGTTTGAGCGGCGCAGCGGGGCAGACAGCGCGAGAGATGCGCTCGCCCCGCTGCGCATACAGCGCGCAATTCCCTACGCCGCAGGTGCCAATCCCCCTCTCCATGACGCAACAAACGCCGATCGTCAGCATGCGCGGCATTCACAAGCGCTTTGGCTCAGTGCTGGCGAATCAAGGCGTGGATTTCGACCTACAAGCGGGCGAAATTCACGCCTTGTTGGGCGAAAACGGGGCCGGCAAGAGCACGCTGATGCGCGTTCTGTACGGCCTCTACCGCCCCGACGCCGGTTCGATCGCAGTAGACGGCCGGCCTGTGCTGATTCGCTCCCCGCGCGATGCCATCGCCCTGGGCATCGGCATGGTCACCCAGCACTTCGCGCTGGCGGCCCCGCTGAGCGTGACCGAAAACGTCATCCTTGGCCAGGAAGGACGCCTGTGGCTGGACCGAAAATCCGCCGAGGCGCAGGTGGCTGCCGCGGCACAACGCTTCGGCCTGACGGTCAACCCGCGCGCGCAGGTGCGCGCGCTGTCCATCGGCCAACGCCAGCGCGTGGAGATCCTCAAAGCCCTGTATCGGCAGGCCCGCGTGTTGATCCTTGACGAGCCAACGGCGGTGCTCATCCCGCAGGAAGTTGAACAGCTCTTCGAGACCTTGATGCGCCTCAAAGCCGAAGGGGTTTCGGTCGTCTTCATCAGCCACAAGCTGAGCGAAGTGACCCGCATTGCGGACCGCGTGACGGTGATGCGCAGCGGTTGTGTGGTGGGCAGCGTGTCGGCTGCCCAGGCATCCCCCGCCGAGCTGGCCCGCATGATCGTCGGCCAGACGATCATGAGCGTGAGCAAGCCGCGCCAGCTTTCCGCCGGCCGTCCGATGTTGATTTTAGACGACGTGTGGGCAGACGACGACAAAGGCGCGCCGATGTTGCGCGGCGTCTCCTTACAGGTCAACGCGGGGGAGATCGTGGGACTGGCCGGCGTGGCCGGCAATGGCCAGACCGAACTTGCGGAGCTGATCGAGGGCACGCGCACCTGTCGCCGAGGCCGCATCATGGTGGACGGCACCGACGTGACCCGCGCCAGCCCGGCGCGCATGATGCAGGCCGGCGTCGGGCGCATCCCCGAAGATCGTCACGCCAGCGTCGTCGGCGATTTGACCGTGGCCGAGAATATGGCGCTCGAACACCTCGACGAATTCGGCCGCTGCGGATTGCTGGATCGGGCGCGCTTGCGCCGTCACGCGGAGCAGCTCATCGCCGAGTATCAAATCAAAGCTCGCCCCGATGACCGCATCCGCACCCTGTCTGGCGGCAACATGCAGAAGGTGATCCTGGCGCGTGTGCTGGAGCGCCAACCGCGCGTGATTGTGATCTCGCAGCCCACGCGCGGCCTGGACATTCGCGCTACGGAGTACATCCATGGCAAATTGCTCGACCAGCGGCAACGCGGCGCAGCGATCCTGCTGATCTCCGAAGACCTGGACGAGCTGTTGAAACTCGCCGATCGCATCGCCGTGATCTACGGCGGACGGATTGTGGGCGTGATGCCGGCGGAGTCGGCCACGCCGGAACGCCTCGGTTTGCTCATGGCCGGCATGCAACACGAACACGAAGCGGGGGGGCCAGATCATGGCGCTCAAGGTTGAGCGACGGGCGGCGCCGTTGTGGCTACAGCCGCTGCTGCCGCTGCTGGCAGTAGTGATTACCTTTGTCCTCACCAGCGCGCTGGTGCTGTTGGCAGGCGCCAATCCCTTGCGCGCGTATTACCACTTCTTGATCGAGCCGCTCTCCAGCCGAGTGAGCGCCTTAGAAGTTTTGGTGAAGGCAACGCCGCTGTTGCTCACCGGCATTGCAGTGACGTTCGCCTTCTACGGCGGCTTTTGGAACATCGGCGCAGAGGGGCAGTTCCTGGTCGGCGCGGCGGCGGCAACTGCAGTCGGCCTGAATGCACACGCGATCCCGCCCTGGGTGGCGCTGCCGCTCATGGCGCTGAGCGGATTCGCTGCGGGGATGGCCTGGGCGCTCATCCCGGCGTTGATGAAGACCCGCCTGCACACCGATGAAGTGGTTACGACGCTGTTGCTGAACACGGTGGCGCTGCTGCTGGTCAGCGCCCTGTTGAACGGGCCTTGGCGTGACCCGATTTCGCAATGGCCGCAATCGCCGGAGATCGCTTCGACAGCCATCCTGCCCAAGCTGGCCCCGCGCACGCGCCTGCATCTGGGCTTCCTCATTGCGCTCGCCACCGCATTAGTCGTGAGCGTGTTGCTGCGGCGAACAGTCTTCGGGCTGCGCATGCGCGCGGTCGGTTTACAGCCAAAAGCTGCGCGCTTCGCCGGCATTCCTGTCGAGCGCATGCTGCTCATCTCGGCGCTGGCCAGCGGCGGCATCGCCGGCCTAGCCGGCATGGTGGAGGTGGCCGGCATTCACTACCGCTTGATCGAGGCTATCTCCGGCGGTCACGGCTACACGGGCATCCTGGTGGCCATGCTGGGCAACCTCAGCGCGCTGGGCGTGGTGCTGGCGGCGCTGTTCATCGGCCTAATTGACACCGGCAGCCAGACGGTCAGCCGCGCCTTGGGGGTGCCGGTGTACCTCGGCGAGATCATTCAAGCGACGCTGCTGCTGGTCACCCTGGCAGTACTGTTGTTGCAAAACTATCGCCTGCGCTGGGAGCGGAGAGGGTAGGGAAGGTGAGATGGATGCTGGGCTGTCTGCATTCTGGGTCGGCTTGATCGCGGCCACCTTGCGCGTGGCTACGCCGCTGCTGTATGCCACCCTCGGCGCGCTCTACAGCGAGCGCAGCGGGGTGCTCAATCTGGGCATCGAGGGAATCATGTTCCTCGGCGCGTTCGTCGGCTTTGCCGTGGCGGCGCAGGCCGCAAGCGCCGGCTGGGCGGCCTATTTGTGGGCGGGGCTGCTGGCGGCCATCGTCGCCGGCGCGCTGATGGGGTTGTTGATGACGCTGCTCACGGTGCACCTGGGCCTCAACCAGCACGTGTCCGGCCTGGGGGTCACGCTGCTGTGCACCGGTTTGGCGCTGTTCGGTTTTCGCTGGGTGTTTGGCGAACGCTCCGTGCTGCCGCGCATCGCGCCGTTTGCCCCGCTGGATCCGCTGCCGGGCGTGCCGGTGCTTGGCCCAATCCTCAACCAGCACTGGCTCACCTACTTGGCGTTTCTCGTGGCGGCGCCGGCAGCGGCCTGGGTGTTGTATCGCACGCGGTTTGGATTGCGCTTGCGCGCAGTAGGCGAAAACCCGGAGGCGGCCGATGCAGCCGGCATCTCCGTCTTTCGCATGCGCGCCATCGCCGTGACGGTCGGCAGCGCGCTCATGGCCGTCGGCGGGGCATTCTTGTCGCTGGCGCAGCTCGGCGCGTTCACGCCGGGCATCGTCGCCGGGCGTGGCTGGGTGTGCATCGCGTTGGTAATCTTTGCGCGCTGGGACCCGCTGCGCGCGGTGTTGGGCGCGTTGCTGTTCGGCGGGGTCTTCGCCCTGCAACTGCGCCTGCAAGCTCAAGGGGTGCAATTGCCCTACGAGTTGCTCCTGGCGTTGCCGTATCTCGTGACCATCGCGGCGCTGGCGATTTCGGGGCGGAACGCGCCCTACCCCGGCGCATACCTCAAGCCGTATCGCCGCGAGTGACGCTGAAACAAGACATCTTTATCTGGAGGCTAACGTGGACGAATTCATGCAAGCTGCGATCGAAGAAGCCCGCCAAGGGCTGGCCGAAGGCGGTATCCCCATCGGCTCGGTGCTGGTCATTGATGGCCGGATTGTCGGCCGGGGACACAACCGCCGGGTGCAGAAAGGCAGTGCCATCTTACACGCCGAGATGGATTGTCTGGAGAACGCCGGCCGGCTGAAGGCCAGCGACTATCGGCGCGCGGTGCTATACACCACCCTCTCGCCGTGCGACATGTGCAGTGGCACGGCGCTGCTCTACAAAATCCCCAAGATCGTCATCGGCGAGAACAGGACCTTTCGCGGCCCGGAAGACTATTTGCGCAGCCGTGGGGTAGAGTTGGTTGTCCTCGACGATCCCACCTGCATCCAGATGATGGAGGAGTTCATCGCCAAAAAACCCGAGCTGTGGAACGAGGACATCGGGGAGTAGCAAGCGAAGCGCATCTCTGCCTTTACTATACGCGCGTCTTTGATCATGACAACGCCTACACCCACCCCCAAGCAACCCCGCTTTGCCCTGTACATGCAGGACAAGCATCCGCTCGCTTACGAGCTGGAGATGGCGGAGTATGCCGAAGCCAACGGCTTCAGCGAGATCTGGCAGGCGGATACGCGCCTTGCCCGCGACTGCATCGTAATGATGAGCGCATTCCTGACGCGCACCAAGAAGCTGCGCGTGGGCAGCGGCGTGCTGCCGATCTGGACGCGAAACCCGGCTGTCATCGCTGCAAGCTGGAGCACGATGTGGGAGCTGGGCAAGCAAGTGAGCGGCGACCCCGACGCGCCCAGCCGCGTGATGCTGGGCCTCGGCGCGTGGTGGGAACCCATCGCCGGCCGCGTCGGCGTGAAGCGTGAGCGCCCGCTGCAGGCCATGCGCGAGTACGTCGAAGCCATCCGCCAACTCTTCACGATGGAAGAGGTGACGTACCAAGGCGAGTTCGTCAAGCTCGACCGCGTCAAGCTCGATGTGGTGTTCGGCGACACGCGCCCGCGCGACATCCCAATCTACATCGGCGCAACCGGCGACAAGATGCTCGAACTCACGGGCGAGATCTGCGACGGCGTGGTGCTGAACTATGTGGTCAGCGTGGACTACATCAAAAAGGCGGTCGCGTTAGTGGCAAAGGGTGCCGCCAAGGCCGGCAAGACGATTGACCAGATTGACCGGCCGGAGCTGCTGGTGTGTTCGCTCAGCGATGATGACCCCAAGGCGGCCTACTTTGAGGCCAAGAAACTGGTGGCGTATTACCTCGCCACCGAACCGCACATCATGAAGGCCAGCGGCGTGCCCGAAGACCTGATCGCCAAGGTGCAAAGCGTGATGAGCTGGCCGGCCACCGAGGCCGAGTACATCGCCGCAGCCAGGGTCATCCCCGACGATGTGCCGCGCATGCTCATGGCGGTAGGCACGAGCGATGAATGCGTGGCCAAGGTGCGCGAATACATCGCCGCCGGCGTCACCTGCCCGATTTTGTATCCGCTGATGGACGACATCAAGCCGGTGGTGGATGCGTTCGCCAAGTTCTGATTGATCCGACGCATCAATCGCCGCGATTGGCCGCCTCCTCTCACCAGCCTGGTAGCATTGGCCGACGATGACCCGGTCGCTCCTCGCTTTGCTCGAACGCGCCGGCTTGCCTGCGCCGACTGGGGCGCAGGACGTCTGGATCACCGGCATCACCGACGACTCGCGGCGCGTGCAGCCCGGCAATCTCTTCGTCGCCTATCGAGGCGTTGAAGCCGATGGTCGCGCTTTCATCCCCCAGGCCATCGCGCGCGGCGCGGCCGCCGTCGTGCGCGAAAGCGACCCGCAGGAGCAGGATGACCATTTCGCAGCGCTAGAAGCTCGGTATTCGATTCCCGTCTCGAACGGTCGGCGCGCCTTCGCCCTGCTCTGCGCCGCGTGGCACGACTTCCCGGCGCGTCGCATGACCGTCGTCGGCGTCACCGGCACGGATGGCAAGACCACGACGACCAATTTGCTCTTCAGCATCCTGCGCGCCGCGGGTCACAACACCGGCATGATCAGCACGGTCAACGCGGTGATCGGCGACCGGGCGCTGGACACCGGCTTGCACACCACCACGCCCGATGCCGATGAGGTGCAGGCGTTGCTGGCGCAGATGCGCGACGCCGGCGTCACGCACTGCGTCCTCGAGGTGACCTCGCATGGCTTGGCACATCACCGCGTGGACGGGGTGGACTTCGACGTGGCCGTCATCACCAACATCACGCACGAGCACCTTGACCTGCATGGCTCGCGCGAAGCCTACCGCGCGGCCAAGGCGCGCTTGTTCGAGATGGCGCCGGTTCACGTGCTGAACGCCGACGACGATTACTCGTTTAACTATCTGGTGAAGTTACCGGCCCGGCAACGCATCTTCTACTCGCGCGAGATTCAGCCCAACGGCGACTACGGCGGCTGGTGGCTCTACGCGCCCCGCGTCGATCGCGCTACGGGCGGCATCGCAGCTTACGCCTTTCGCCGGGGCGAACAGCCGCTGGCGTTGCCGCTGAGGACGCACCTGATCGGCGATTACAATATCTCGAACATCCTGGCCGCCGCCGGCGCGGCGTTGGCGCTCGGCGCATCGCCCGAGGCGATCCAGGCCGGCGTAGCGGCCCTGCGCGGCATCCCCGGCCGCATGGAACGCATAGACGAAGGCCAGCCCTATCTGGCCGTGGTGGACTTTGCGCATACGCCGAACGCGTTGGAGCACGCGCTGCTCACCCTGCGCCGCGTCACGCCGGGGCGGCTGATCGTCGTCTTCGGCTGCGCCGGCGAGCGCGACGCGCAGAAGCGCTTCTTGATGGGCAAAGCAGCAGCCGAGCTGGCCGACGTGGCCATCTTCACTGCGGAGGACCCGCGCCGCGAGTCGTTGGACGCCATCTTCGCGGAGATGGATCGCGGCGCGCGTGCCGCTCAGCCGGCGCGCGCTACGATCAGGCATGAGCCGGACCGCGGCGAGGCGATTCGCCAAGCATGCGCGCTGGCCGTCCCGGGCGATACAGTCGTGGCGTGCGGCAAGGGCCATGAGCAATCTCTGTGCTTCGGTGCGACCGAATATGCCTGGGACGACCGCGAGGCCATGCGGCGCGCCATCCGTGGCGAGCGGCTGGCGCCGGGCGAGCTTGCGTCGGCGACAAACGAACCGCCGCGCTCGTGAGAAGCGCGGCGGTCGTGTTGGCTGCGCTAGGCGCGCAGCATCTCGCGCAAGACGGCGGGCAGGATGCCGCCGTGCTTGTAGTAGTGCATCTCCACCGGCGTATCCAGCCGGGCGACCACGTTGAAGGTGAAGCCGGCGCCGTCCTCGCGCGTCACATGTACCGGCAACGTCTGGCGCGGCTCGCGCAGACTCTCGTCGCTGACGGGGATGGTGAACGTCTCGCGGCCGGTGATGCCCAGCGACTCGGCATTCTGCCCGGCGACGAACTGGAGCGGCAACACGCCCATGCCGACCAAGTTGCTGCGATGGATGCGCTCGAAGCTCTCGGCGATCACTGCGCGCACACCCAGCAGCAAGCTGCCCTTGGCGGCCCAGTCGCGCGAAGAGCCGGTGCCGTATTCCTTGCCGGCGATCACGATCAGCGGCACGCCCTCGCTCTTGTACTTCATCGCCGCGTCATAGATGTCCATCACTTCGCCGTCGGGGAAGTGCCGTGTCACGCCGCCCTCGACGCCCGGCACCAGCAAGTTCTTCAGGCGGATGTTGGCAAACGTGCCGCGCGTCATGATGCGGTCGTTGCCGCGACGCGTGCCGTATTGGTTGAAGTCCTCCTTCTTCACGCCGCGCGCGGTCAGGTAGCGGCCGGCAGGCGAGTTCAGCGCAATGTCGCCGGCGGGTGAGATGTGATCGGTCGTGATCGAGTCGCCGAACAGGCCGAGCACGCGCGCGTTCAGGATCGGCTGGATCGGCTGTGGCGATAGGGTAAAGCCTTCAAAGTAGGGGGGTTCCTGGATGTACGTGCTGTTCTCGTCCCAGGGATAGAGGTCGCCTTCGACGCCGGTGATAGCCTGCCACTGCGGGCTGCCTTGCGTCACGACGGCGTATTGCCGCCGGAACATCTCCGGCCGCACCGACTTCTGAATGGCCTCCTGGATTTCCTGTTGCGACGGCCAGATGTCGCGCAGATAGACCGGCCGGCCGTCGCTGCCGATGCCCAGCGGCTCACAGGTCAGGTCAATGTCGGTCGTGCCGGCGATGGCATAGGCGACCACCAGCGGCGGCGACGCCAGGTAGTTGGCCTTCACGTAGGGGTTGATGCGCCCCTCGAAGTTGCGGTTGCCGCTTAGCACGGCAGCGGCCACCAGGTTCTGGCTTTGCACAGCGTCGGCCACGACTTGCGGCAGCGGACCGCTGTTGCCGATGCACGTGGTGCAGCCATAGCCAACTACGTTGAAGCCCAACGCCTCCAGGGCATCCAGCACGCCGGCGTCGGCCAGGTAATCGGTCACCACCTTCGACCCCGGCGCCAGCGAAGTCTTGACGTACTTCGGCACGCGCAGGCCCTTCTCCACCGCCTTCTTGGCCAGCAGGCCTGCGCCCAACATCACGCTAGGGTTGCTGGTGTTGGTGCACGAGGTGATGGCGGCGATGACGACTGCGCCGTGCCGCAGGGTATCTTCGTGGCCGTTGTAGCGCACCTTCGCCGCCCGCGTCAGATCTTCCTCCTTCAGGCCGAAGCCGCGATCCTTCGTCGGCGCGGTGAGCGCGGCGCGGAAGGACTCTTTCATCTTGGTCAACGGCACGCGGTCCTGCGGACGCTTGGGGCCGGCCAGGCTTGGCTCAACCGAACCCAGGTCGAGTTCGAGTGTGTCGGTAAAGATCGGATCGGGCGACTCATCGGTGCGGAACAGGCCCTGCGCCTTGGCATAGCGCTCGACCAATTGGCACAGCGCCTCGCTGCGGCCGGTGCGGCGCAGGTAATTCACGCTCTCGGCGTCAATCGGGAAGTAGCCCATCGTCGCGCCGTACTCGGGGGCCATGTTGGCGATGGTGGCGCGGTCGGCCAGGCTGATGTTGCTGAGGCCGGCGCCGTAGAACTCGACGAACTTCTCCACCACGCCCTTCTTGCGCAGCATCTGCACGACGGTCAGCGTCAGGTCGGTGGCCGTCACGCCTTCGCGCAGCGCGCCATAGAGCTTGAAGCCGATCACCTCGGGCGTGACGATGTAGAGCGGCTGGCCGAGCATGACGGCCTCGGCTTCGATGCCGCCGACGCCCCAGCCCACCACGCCCAGGCCGTTGATCATCGTGGTGTGGCTATCGGTGCCCACTACGGTGTCGGGGAAGGCGACGCCGTCCTTCAGCCACACTACGCGGGCCAAGTATTCCAGGTTCACCTGGTGCACGATGCCGCTGCCGGGCGGCACCACGCTGAAGTTCTTGAAGGCTTTCTGTCCCCAGCGCGAGAACTGATAGCGCTCGATGTTGCGCTCGAACTCCTTGGCGATGTTGAGCTGGAGTGCATCGGGGCGGCCGAAGTAGTCCACCTGCACCGAGTGGTCGATCACCATGTCCACCGGCACGACTGGGTTAATCTGTTTGGGGTCGCCGCCCAGACGCGCCACGGCGCTGCGCATGGCGGCTAGGTCCACCAGACACGGGATGCCGCTGTAATCCTGCAGGATGACGCGCGTCGGCTTGAACGGCAGCTCATCCGGCTTGACATCTGTGGCGCGCCACTGCGCCAGACGGACGACGTCGTCCTCGGTGATCGCAAAGCCGTCGCATTGTCGGAGCGCCTGCTCCAGCATGATCTTGATCGAGAAGGGCAGCCGGCTGACTGCGCCGATGCCCTGCTGCTCCAGGGCGGCCAGGCTGTAGTAGTGCACCTTGCCTTCGTCGGTGTCGAGTTCGGCCAACGCGCCGAACGGGTTCTTGCTCGCTTGCATGACGGTTCTTCCTTAAATGACTCTCGAAGCTAGAACGGCTGATGGGGCAAATGCGATGAAGCGGCGGCGCGCGCTACCCCGCGCGCGTCGTCTGAGCGACGAGGCGAGTTCAAGGCGAGCGGGCAGAGACGATTTGCTTGTCGCTGGCAACCGTGTCGTGGCGGATGCAGGCGATCAATCTCATGGGCGAAGGTATTTTAATGCGTTTGCGCGATCCGGCGTGGGGGCGGGCGCAACCTGCGATACTTGCCCCATGCTGAACGACGCTTCCATTCAAGCTGTGAACGCTGCCGGCTGGCGCGACGCCTTCATCCGGCCGCTCTACGACTCGTATTGCTTCGCCAATCTGCCGGCGACGGTCTATCGCGCGCTGACCGGCGAGGGCGCGCCGGGCTTGCCGGACGATGTCTTCGGCGATCTGCCGCGCCGCTACGATGCCGTCGTCCTGTTCTTCGTGGATGGCTTCGGCTGGCGCTACTTCGAGCGGATCGCCGAGCAGTATCCGCTGTTGCAGCACTTCGTCCGCCGCGGCACCGTCTCCAAGCTCACCGCGCTGTTCCCCTCAACGACGACGGCGCATGTGACGTGCATCCACACCGGCCTGCCGCCGGCGCAGAGCGGCGTTTACGAGTGGTTCCAATATCACCCCGAGCTGGATAGCATGATTGCCCCGCTGATGTTCTCGTTTGCCGGCGAGAAAGCGCGCGACACGCTGGTGAACGCCGGCCTGCAGCCGTCCAGCGTCTTCCCTTCCGACACGCTCTACCCGCGCTTGGAGCGCGCAGGCGTGCGGTCACACCTGCTTCACCCGCGTGAGTTCGCCGACGCCGCGCCAACGCGCGCGCTCCGGGAGAATGCCAAGTCGCTGACCTACAAGACGTTGCCCGAGGCGCTGGTGAACCTGCGCCGCGCCGTCGCGGAGCGCAACGGGCCGGCCTACTTCCTGGTGTATTACGGCGCGATAGACGGCATCGGCCACGAATACGGCCCGACCTCGGAACAGGTCGAGGCTGAGCTAGACCAGTTCTGCGTCGCGATGGAGCGGTTGTTCCTCGACCGGCTGCGCAGCAGGGATGTGCTGCTCATCATCACCGCCGACCACGGCATGGTGGAGGTCAACCCCAAGACCACGATATACCTGAACCAAACTTTGCCGCACTTTCAGGATTACCTGGCAAACAATCGGCGCGGCGAG
>CALHLE010000082.1 GCA_938034415.1 uncultured Anaerolineae bacterium | reverse complement strand
CCTCGGCGTGTTGGCTGCTCCGGCAAGCGCAGCCTTTGCCGCGCAGCGCACCCCCGGCGACAGGATCATCAAGGGGCGCGGGCGCGAGATCTTCGTCAGCATCAGCCGGCAGCGGCTGTGGGCATACGAGGACGGCGACGTAGTCATGACCTTCCTCATCAGCAGCGGCGAGCCGAAGCGCGGCACGCGCCAGGGCAACTTCCGCGTGCAGAGCAAGATACCTGAGGCTTGGTCGAATGTGTGGCAACTGCGCATGCCGTATTGGATGGGCATCTATACTGTCGGGAGAATCGAGAACGGCATTCATGCGATGCCGATGCTCAAGAACGGCGCTTTGGTGCGGTGGCCGGTCGGCTATCCAGCGTCGTTCGGGTGCATAGTCGCCAATACCGACGACGCAGCCGCGCTGTATCGCTGGGCGCCGCTGGGCACGCCTGTGTATATTCGGCGGTAAGGAGTATTGCGGCGTCGGTCGTCATGTTCGGCGATTATGGCAAAGTTTATCCGGCCAACGCTCAGCATTCGGGTCGCGTCGCCGATCGGTGGGAGTGCATATCCTGCTGCGCCGGCCATGCCCTCGCGCAATGGACGACCGGCGAATTGGCGCGTCGGCGCGCCGGTCGTCATCCGGCCCTGATAACAACCGGTGATCCTCTTTGTCGCGCCGCACCTCGACGATGTCGCCTTGTCCTGTGGCGGGCTGGTTTATCGCCTCGCGTCTGCCGGTCAGTCGGTCGCCATCGCGACCGTGTGCACGGCGGATCAGCCGGCGGATTGGCCGTTGTCGGAAGCGGCGCAACATGAACATCGGCAATGGCAGCTCGGCGACCGTCCCTACCAAGGCCGACGCGCCGAAGATGTGTGCGCCTGTCGCCTGTTAGGAGCGACGCCGATACACCTCAACTTGCTCGACGCCATTTATCGCCGGGACGCACACGGCGCGCCGCTCTACACCAATACCAATGACTTCATCGGCGGCGCGGTTCATCCTCGCGATTGGCAGGTTCAGCTTCCCCAGGCGCAGGCAGCGCTGGCGCCGCTCGTTCGGGCTGCGACGTGGGTCTATGGCCCGTTGGCCATCGGCGGGCATGTTGACCACGTCATCGTCCGCCGCGCCGTCGAATCGCTGGCCGGCCGATCTGCCATCCGCTACTATGAAGACTTCCCCTACGCGGACAAATTGGAGCGATTCGACCCACCACGGGGATGCGCCTTTGAGCGGGTTGCGTTAACCGCGCGCGAAGTGGACGCGCGCATTCGCGCCATCGCGTGCTATGCGTCGCAATTGCCCGCCGTGTTTGGGTCGGCGGCGGCGATGCCGGAGCGCGTGCGCAACTACGTATGGCGAGCGGGTGGTGAACGTTACTGGTTCGTCGTTGACTCGACCGGCGCGGATAAGTAGTATAGTGTGAGCGATGCTCATTTCACGTCGCCAACTGCTGAAGCTGACCGGCAGCGTGGCTGCGGCCATGGCCGCGCTGCCTTTGACCCACCTCACGCATCTGTTCGCCCATCGGATGGACTTGGAAATCGAAAATGAACCAGAGCCGGACGCGCCGCCGGCGCCGCTGGGGCGCGTGGCCAATTGGAAGGTGGACATCCGCGCCGCGCCGCAGACGCGCGCGCGGCTGATCCGCTCGGCCAAGCGCGACGAGGTGTTGCGGCTCTATGCCCAGGTGACCGGCGACGCCGAGATGTCCCACAACGACATTTGGTACAAGACCGACGAAGGCTACGTATATTCATCCTGGGTGCAGCCGGTGAACGACGTCAAGAATCCGCCGGAGCCGATGCGCGCCGCAGAGAAGTTCTGGGGCGAGATCACTGTGCCGTTTAGCGATGCGCGCGTCGCGCCGGATCCCAACGCGCGGCGGTTTGCGCGCTTGTATTACACCAGCGTCTTTCGCGTCATCGCGGCTGCCCAGGACGCGACGGGCGAATGGTGGTATCGCCTACAGGATGGGGTGACCTTTAGCCCCGGGCCTTATGTGCCCGCCGCGCACATTCGGCGCTTTGACCCCGATGAGCTCACTCCACTCTCGCCAGACGCCGAAGACAAGCGCATCGTCATTGACCTGAAAAAGCAGCTCATGACGGCGTATGAGGGTGAGACGCCGTTGCTCGTCTCGCGCACGGCGACCGGCTTCGGCCCCTTTCAAACGCCTAGAGGCCGATACCGCATCATCCGCAAGCGCGCCACGTCGCGCATGATCGGCGGGACGGGCGCGGATTACTATGACCTTCCCGGCGTGCCCTTCCCAAGCTACTTTACGTGGAGCGCGATTGCCATTCACGGCGCCTATTGGCACAACGACTTTGGCCGGCGGCGCAGCCACGGCTGCGTCAATGTGCCGGCGCCGGTGGCGTTGTGGGTGTGGCGCTGGACGACGCCGGCGCAGCCCTATGACGTGGTCGAGATTCGCACGCAGGATCCGACGGCCACGCCGGTGTTTGTGGTCTAAACGCACGATTGCGATGAGCCGCTTGCGGGCGCGCCATGTGGCGTCCGCTCTTGCGAGAAGGCTTTCTTTCGCAGGTGCGCGAACGGCGAAACGCCTGCCGTTCCGGCACAGCGCCGTGAAGGGCAGGCGTTTCTATGGGGTGCCTAGACGGTCTCGAACCCTCAACCTCCTGAGCCACAGTCAGGCGCTCTGCCATTGAGCTATAGGCACCACACTGCAGCGAAGATTTTAACACATCCTTTCGTCGCGGATGGATTTCTTTGCGCAGGCATCGCCCGCACGTTACTCCAACACCAGCGTCCCATCGCGGGCATCCACGCGCACCGTGTCTCCCTCGCGGTAGCGGCCCTCCAGGATGGCCATCGAGAGCGGGTCTTGTAGCTCGTGCTGGATGGCGCGCTTGAGCGGCCGAGCGCCGAAGGCCGGGTCATAGCCCACCTGCGCCAGGTGACGCTTTGCCGCCGGCGTCAGCTCCAGCGCCAGCTTGCGCTCGGCCAGCAGCTTGCGCAGCCGGTTGAGCTGGATATCCACGATTTGCTCGATGTGCCGCTCGTCCAGCGGGTGAAAGACCACGATCTCATCAATCCGGTTCAAGAACTCCGGTCGGAAGAAGCGTTGCAGGCGGCGCACGATCTCGTCGCGGTTGAGGCGTTCCAAGTCTTCGCCGGCCAGCAGGTTGCTGGTCATGATCACGACTGTGTTGCGGAAGTCCACCGTGCGGCCTTGGCCATCGGTCAGCCGGCCGTCGTCCAGCAATTGCAACAGCACGTTGAAGACTTCCGGGTGGGCCTTTTCGATTTCGTCGAACAGCACCACGGCGTAGGGCCGGCGGCGCACGGCCTCGGTGAGCTGGCCGCCCTCCTCGTAGCCCACGTAGCCCGGCGGCGCGCCGATCAGCCGGCTGACGGTGTGCTTCTCCTGATACTCGCTCATGTCAATGCGCACCATCGCCCGCTCATCGTCGAACAGGAACTCGGCCAGCGCCTTGGCGGTTTCGGTCTTGCCCACGCCGGTGGGGCCGAGGAAGATGAATGAGCCGATGGGGCGGTTGGGGTCTTGCAGGCCGGCGCGCGCGCGGCGCACGGCGTTGCTCACCGCGCGCAGCCCATCGTCCTGGCCCACCACGCGCTCGCGCAGGCGTTCCTCCATCTTCACCAGCTTGTGCATCTCGCCTTCTAACAACTTGGTGACCGGGATGCCCGTCCAGCGCGAGACCACGGCTGCGACTTCATCGGGGCCGACTTCTTCTTTGAGCAGCGGGTTGCCTTTTTGCAGTTCGGCCAAGCGAGCCTGGGCTTGTTTGAGATTGGCTTCCAGCTCGCGCAAGCGGCCATAGCGCAGCTCAGCCGCCTTGGCCAAGTCGGCGTCGCGCTCGGCCTGCTCGATCTGCACGTTGGTCTGCTCGATCTGTTCGCGGATGGCGCGCACTTCCTGGATGGCGGTCTTCTCCTGCTCCCATTGCGCGCGCAGCGCGTTGCTCTTCTCCCGCTCGCTGGCGATCTCCGCTTCGATCTTGGCCAGGCGCTCCTTGCTCGCTTCGTCGGTCTCCTTCTTCAGCGCCTCGCGCTCGATCTCCAGTTGGAGGATCTTGCGGTCAATCTCGTCCAGCGCGGTGGGCTTGGAGTCAATTTCCATCTTCACGCGGCTGGCGGCCTCGTCAATCAGGTCAATGGCCTTGTCCGGCAGTTGGCGGTCGCTGATGTAGCGCGCGCTGAGCGTCGCCGCGGCGATGACCGCGGCATCTTGGATGCGCACGCCGTGGTGGATTTCGTAGCGCTCCTTCAAACCGCGCAGGATGCTGATGGTGTCTTCAACGCTCGGCTCGTCCACGAACACCGGCTGGAAGCGTCGCTCCAGTGCGGCGTCCTTCTCGATGTGCTTGCGATACTCGTCTAGCGTGGTCGCGCCGATGCAGTGCAGCTCGCCGCGCGCCAGCATCGGCTTGAGCAGGTTGCCGGCGTCCATCGCCCCCTCGGCTTTGCCCGCGCCGACGACGGTGTGCAACTCGTCAATGAACAGGATGATCTTGCCGTTGGAGGCGGTGACCTCCTTCAGCACGGCCTTCAGGCGTTCCTCGAACTCGCCGCGATATTTGGCGCCGGCGATCAGCGCCCCCATGTCCAGCGCGATGATGCGTTTGTCCTTCAGGCCCTCCGGCACGTCGCGCCGGATGATGCGCTGCGCTAGCCCCTCGGCAATTGCGGTTTTGCCCACGCCCGGCTCGCCGATCAACACCGGGTTGTTCTTAGTACGCCGGCTGAGGATCTGGATCACGCGGCGGATCTCCTCGTCGCGGCCGATCACCGGGTCGAGCTTGCCCTGCTGCGCGAGCTGGGTCAGGTCGCGCCCGTATTTCTCCAACGCCTGGTAGGTGGCTTCGGGATTTTGAGAAGTGACGCGCTGGCTGCCGCGCACCTGTACGAGCGCGCGCAAGACCGCGTCGCGGGTGATGCCGTTGGCGTTGAGGATCTGCGTAGCAGCCGGCGTCCGGCCGGTGCGCACCGCCGTCGGATCGGCCATGGCCAGCAGCAAGTGCTCGGTGCTCACGAAGTCGTCGCGCATTTGCCTGGCCTCGGCCTCAGCGCGGTCGGTCAACAAGCTGACCTCGCGCGAGAGGCGCACCTCGCCGACGGCGCCGCTCACCTTGGGCTTATTGCGCAGCTCGCGCTCCACCAGATCGGTGATGCGCGCGGGATTAGCGCCGGCGGCCTGAATGATCGGCGGGACGATCCCCCCATCCTGTTGCAACAAAGCAAGCAGCAGATGCTCCGGCTCGATGTTCTGCTGGCCGTACTCCTGCGCCAGCGATTGCGCGCGGAGCAGCGCCTCCTGCGCCTTCTCGGTGTATTGATTCAGATTCATGACGCCTTCCTTTCTAACGAAACGGCGGACGCAATCGCGCTCGCCGTAAAAGTTTCAATCTCGTCACGTCATCATAAATCTGCGCGTCAGAGCGACGTTGGAGCGTCACTAGCGGTTCATTGGTGCGCCGCCGTTTGCGCGTCGCGCGACACGCCTTACAATGTCTGAATGTCCAATCTTTGGAAGCAAGAGATGCGAACGCGGCTCGCCAATCTCGCCGGGCTGACCTGCCTGGCGGCGCTGATCCTCGCCGCTTGCGCATCGGGCAGAGGTGCCAATCTGTCGAGTGAAGCGACCAGCAGGATTCTGACGGCAGTTGCCACGCGCGCGACGGCGACTCAGGCGGCAGTTCCGAGCGCTGCGGTGCCTTTAGCTTCCTCGCCGACTGAAGCGGCTTCGCCGACCCCGGCTGAACCGACGGCGACGCCGCTGCCGCCGATGGTCTTTGCGCGTTGTATCGTGCGCGCCGAGTTGCCCATGCGCCTAGAGCCGGCGGATGTCGCCCGGGTCACCGCCTCGCTGCAGTCGCGCGACATCGTCACCGCCTACGGTCGGACGACAAACGGGCAGTGGATCCTCATCTGGAACCGCGAGGTCGCTTTTGGCTGGATCCCAACCGGCGCGTTGGGTTGCAGCGCGCCGGTTGAGGACTTGCGGCCCACCGAGCCGGACGTGTTGCTCACCCCTCGCCCAACGGTCACGCTGCCCGCGCTGGTGGCCGGCGCGAAGACGGCCACACCGACGCCGGCAGCCGTCGCCGCCGCAGCGACGCAGACGCCCACGCCGGTTGCGACGCAGACGCCTGAGCCGACCGTGACCGAGGCGCCGCCTGCCCCTGCGCCCGAAGCAACCGCGCCGGCTACGGTGATGCCGACACCCGAGACGGCGTCCTCCGCCCCTACCATCGCGGCGACCGAGTCGCCGGCTGAGCCGCTGGCTTGCGTCGTCGCGATCGATCGGGCGCTGAACCTGCGCGCCGGCCCGGATCGCGCCGCCCGGCTGCTCGGTCAACTGCGCCCCGGCGCAAAGTTCAACGCCGTCGGGCGCAACGCCGACACTACTTGGCTCTACGGTGCAACGGCGCGCGGCAGCTTCGCCTGGGCGATCGCTTCTGCCCTGCAGTGCGAGGGCGACCTTGGCGGATTGGCGGTCGTCGCCGCCGACTAACGATGTCTCGCTGCTGGCGCGCGGCGCAACCGACGCGACAGGGCGTGCTTTTCTTCAGGGGCAAGATATGGGCAGGTGCGGGCATTGCCTGCGCCTATCCCTCATCTGTTGCGACTGCCCCGCGCCAGAAATACCCCTGCGTGCTGGGAAGGCCGGATATGGTGAGGCCCCCGCCTCCTCACACGCGGGGCAGGGGAGTGGTTGGCGCTGCTCCTGGCTTGCATCGGGTCAAGCGTCTGAGGGCGACGATCCTTCGGCGATGCGTTCGCGATGGTGCGCCGGGCAGCCGAAGCTGGATTGGGTTTTCGCCGAGCGTTCGAGGAAGTCCAGGATGGCGCGCTGGGTGGCTTCGGGGGATTCCTCGTGGACGATGTGGCCGATGCCTTCAAGCACCTGCAGCCGAGCGTTGGGCAGGATCTGCGCGAGCCTGGCGCCGTCGGCGGCGGGGAAGACCGGATCGCGCTCGCCCCACAACAGCAGGGTAGGCGCCGTGATGGCATCGAGGTTGTGCGGCACTGGTCGGGCGCCGTCTTTGGGCGAGCGCGCCTGCCACACCTGCGCCAGCGCCGAACCGCGCACGTGGAGCGGAGCGGCATAACCTTTCACCACGGCGTCGGTGATCCAGCCGCGCTTGGCCGAGACGAGGCGCAGGCCCAACCGCACCAGCCAGGGCGACGTGGAGTAGAAAGCCAGCACATAGCCGAGGATAGGCAGGCGCACCCAGCGGGCGATGCCGGGCCGGTCGGTGGCGAAAGCCTCCGGCGCCAACGCAACCAACGACTGCGCGCGCTCCGGCGCGAAGATGGCGATCTGCATGGCGACGCGCCCGCCGAACGAGTGCCCGACGAAGTTCGCCTGCCGTATGCCCAGCGCGTCCAGCAGGCCCAAGACCAGCTCGGCTTGTGTCTGCGTGGTATAGATCGGCTCGGCCGGGCGGGCCGACGCGCCGCTGCCCAGTTGGTCCACGGCGATCACGCGGTAGCCGGCTGCGAGCAGAGCCGCTTTGACGCCGCGCCAGGTGAAGACCGACGACGCAAAGCCGTGGATCAGGACGACGGCCGGCGCGCTGTGCGGCCCGTCGTCGGTGTAGTGGATGGCGTAGCCGTTGACCCAGACGAATTGGTCGTCGCCGGCGAACTCGCGCAGGTTGAGGCGCTCGCGCAGCGGCGTGAGGATGTAAGCGCCCCACACGACCGAGCCGGCCAGCGCCAGCGCGATCACGCCGGCAATCGAGAAGGTGATCGCCAGTTGTGGGCCGTAGCCGGTCGTCTGTTGCGCCACCAGCAAGATGAACGTCGCCGTCAGGCCGACCAGTGCGATGGCAAACGTGATCTGCTCGTATTGGCGGATCGGCCGGCGCCGGGCCAGTCGGCGCATCAGCCAGATCAGCGCTGCAGCGACCAGCGGCGGGATCAGCAGGGCCGGCCAATGCCCCCACTGCAGGTAGTCGCGCACCTCCCACCAGTTGATCGGATAGCGCACCAGCACGTGCGGGGCGAAGTTTTCCATGATGCCGATGTCGAGGGCGTAGCGCGCTATGCCCACCGGCTCGCCCCATACCGCGACGTAGTAGCGGCCGGTCTGCGGCATGATCACTTCGATCTTGGCGCGCGGGAAGTACACCATCTGGGTGAAGATGTCGAAATAGTCGAATGTGCCATCGCTGGCGGCGACGATCGCCCCCATGCCCTCCGGAATCTCGAACGGCAGCGGCTCGTGCGGCCGGGGCAGGCCGGGGCCGATCAGCGCCAGGCGGGGGTTGAACTCGCGCAGCGCCGCGTGGCCTGGGATGAAGATTTCGGCCTTGAAGCGATCGCCGGCCTGGTAGTCGAATTTGGCCATGTCCACGTCGTCGGCCGATGACAGCTCGCCCAGCACGAACCACATGAACCACGGCTCCGGCACATATTGGCCGCCCTCGAATAGGCCGTAGTCGCCGCCCGGCGCGTTGGTCTCCAGGATCGGCACTTCGGCGCGCGCTGTTTGCGGCTTGGCGGCGAGCGATGAAATGAGGGCGAGGAGCAAGGCGCACACAAGGACGAACGACCGGGCGAATTTCATGGCGAGGGTGGATTGGCCGGATTATCGCATCGCACAGCGATCTGAGGACGCGCTTGTGGGGTGACGAACGATTGCTTTCGATGCGTCGGCCGTCGGCCTCTATCGCTGCCGCTCGCGCGGCGGTTGTGCGAAACCGGTGCGGTGCGGATTACGCCCGTTCGCCGTCCGCCTTCTTCTCATCTTTTTCACCTCCCTCGACTTGCGGGCGTTGCTTGCGTCGGCGGAGCAGCTCGGAAGCCGTCGCGGCGGCTCGCTGTGGCGCCAACGCCTCGGCAGCGGCGGCCTGTGGCGAAGCGGTCGGCGTTTGCAGCGGCCGGCGCGGCGCGATCTGCGGCGTTGGCTCGCGGGTGATGCGGGTCTTGGCGCGCAACAGTTGATCCATGCGCCCGCTCGATTCCAGATGGCCGGCCGGCGCGAGCTTCTCGCCGGTCGAGCCGAACAATTTGCGCAGGCTAACCGTGATCCGCCGCACGCCGACGTCGAAGGGCAGCAGCAACGCAGCCAGCGCCAGCAACAGCGGGAAGAGGTCGGTGCGCGACGCAGCAATCGGCGCGTTCAGCGCGAATGCCTGCGGCGGCGAGGTCAGCACTTCGCCGCCGCCGAGCAGCGCCCAATCGCGCAGGTTCTCCTCGCCGCCTTCTATCTGCGCATATTCGGGCGAGTATGGCCGCACGTAGGCGACCGTCGTCTCGCCCAGGTCAGTAACCGGCTGGCCATCCTCTGCGGATGTGGCTGCCGGCGCTACGCGCACGAAATATGCGCCGGCCTGGTCGAGATAGGTCTCCGCTTCGTAACGTCCCGGCGCAGTCTGCGTCAACGTTAGCTCGCGCGCTTGGCCTTCGCTATCAATAACGGTCGCCATCAGCTTCAGGTCCTCGGCGATCCGAGACTCCGGCACGTCGGCGATGATCACCGTCTGCTCGTCGCGCTGTTGCACGTTGACCTGGATGAGCGATTGCTCACGGTCTAAGATCGTCCAGCGGACGGCCTGCGCCCAGAACTTCGGGAAGTTCTCCCATTGCACCCAGTTCTTAGCCCATCGCCCGGTCGCGTCCGAGGTGAACGCGACTGCGCGGCCCAGGCCGTATTGCCATGCCGCGAGCAGCGGGTCGCTCTCGTTGGCGCGCAGGATCACCTGCGCGGCCGGTTTAGCGGCGCTGGCGACGTAGCCCTGCAGCGAAGGGACTTCATTGATGCCGCTCAAGATGGGGTTGGCCATCCCCAGCTTGGGGAAGAAGCTCTGCTCGATGATGTAACTGCGCTGCGCCAGCGCGGCTTCCTCCGTAAAGATGGTCGGCAAATTAGCCGCCTTGTCGGTGAAGTGATAACGCCCCTTGCCGATGGCGGCGATGCGTTTGAGGAAGGGGATGTCCGCGCCATCGCCGAAGGCGACGACGCTCAGCGTCGTGTTGTATTCATCGCGCATCTTGCGCACGAGTTCGGGCACGCCCTCCTGTCGCTCGGCGTCGTTGCCGTCGGCCAGCAGGATGATGAACTTGGATGGCTTGGTAGATTTGGCGACGATCTTCTGGGCTTCCAGCAGCGATTCGTATACGTAGATGCCGCCGCCGCCGGGCGCGATGCTCAGAATCTGGTTGATGTATTTGTTCCTGTCGCGCCCCAGAAACGGGCCGATCAAGTCCACCAGCTCGGTGTCGAAGCCGATCACCGTTACCTCGTCATCCTCGTTCACCGATTCCGCCACGCGCGCGGCGGCTTCTGCGGCCAGCCGCATCTTGGTCACGCCGTTCTCGATGGCGCTCATGCTGCCGCTCTTGTCCATCACCACCACGATGGAGACCGAGGGGAAGCGTTTGGGGTCTTTGACCTGCATCTCGACCGGCAGCGTGTCTTCCAGCGGTGTCTTGAAGTAACCGCCCACGCCGTAGCTGTTTGGCCCGCCGATGACCACGAGGCCGCCGCCGATGTCGCGCACGTAGCTCTGCAGCGAGTACATCGCGCGCAGCGATAACTCGCGCGCCGGCACATTGGCCAGCACCACCGCCTGGTAGCCGGCCAGCGATTGGATCTCGCTGGGCATTGCGCGCGGCGAGACTTCGTCATACTCAATGCCGGTCGCGCTGAAGGCTGCTTTCAGCGCGCTCACCTCGTCCACGCCGCTGGACGAGGACGCCGGCGGAACCGAGACGAGCAAGATGCGCGGCGGCCCGCTGACGATCACGGACGACGACAGCGCGTTATTCTGTGGACGCGCGTCGCGCTCCGGCGTGATTTGGGCGCGAAAGGCGCTGAAGCCGGTGCGCGTGGCGTTGGCGCGCACGCTGAACTCGTTCAGTCCGGCGGTGAGGTTGACGATCTCCTGAGCGACGATGTCCGGCCCGGAGAACACGGTGAGCTGAGCGCGCATGGCCTGGTTTGACCGCACCACGATCTGCAGCGGGATGATCTGGCCGACCGAAGCCCGCTGCGGCGCGTCCACGCGCTCGATTGCGGCGTCGGGGCCTTGCGCCGACGGCAGCGCGACGACATCCAGCCGGATGTCGGCGGCGCGCGCCAGCCGGACGGCTGCTTCGGCGTCGCCGATGGTCTGTTTGCCGTCGCTCAGCAGCACGATGCGTTTGGCTGCATCGGCCGGGAAGAGGGACATGCCTAGTCGGATGGCGCCCTCTACGTTGGTGCCGGCGGAGCGCACCTGCGCGCCGATCGGGGCGAGGTCGCGCATGCTGGACATGGCGCGTTCGATCTGGGCGTCGGCGCCGAACACGATGACCGCCGCTTCGTCGTTCCCGTCCACGCGCATGCTGCGCAGCGCCTCGCGCACAAACTGCGCCGCCTGCTCAACGCCGCTTGGCCCGACGCTGTCCGAAGCGTCAATAGCGAATACGACGGCCAGCTTGTTGGTGAACTGGACGGCTTGCAGGCCGGCGAGGGCGAAGATGAGCGAAGTCAGCACGGCCCAACGCACGACGAGCGCGATGAGCACGTGTCTGTTCAGCCGCCGCTTCCAGCCGGGCCGGCCGCTGGCCGCTCTCCGCCGCGTCAACAGCCTGGGCAGCGCGATCAACGCGCTGATGGGCAGAAGCACCAGCAGCGCGAGGAAGATCGGCTGGCTGAACGACAGCATTGCCCGATTTTACGGGACGCGAATGATATGAATATGAATGCGGGCCTGGCGTCAGCCTCCGCCGTATTGGGCCACGAAGTTCCGCGCCGCGTCGCGCACCGCCTGCGGGATGACCGTGGTGGGGTCAATCAGCCGTTTCACCAGCGCAGCGTTTTCGCGCGCTTCGCTGAGCCAATTGTCGAACGCGCGGCGCTGCTCACTCTGAAGTTCGATCTCGGAGAACGGTCGCTCTTCGCGGCCTAGGGGCAGCAAGATGTAGAAGCTGCCGAATGATGACGTGATCACCGGCGTCGGCGCGCCGAGCGGCGCAGTGGCCAATTGGTCGGCGATGTCTGCGCCGAACTGGTTTTGCACGCGCGGCCGGCTGATCCAGTCCAGGCTTGCCCCATTCCCGATTGGCGCAGGCTCTGTGATGGCGTTGGTCTGCGAGATCAGAGCGGCGAAGGTGAGTTCCCCACGCGCCAGGCGTTCGGCAGCCTTCTGAGCCTCTTCGAGCGCGTTGAAGCGCACGTAATCGAATTTGTAGTGCGGGGCGGTCTTCGGCGTTTCCTGGGCAAAGGCCTCTTGCAAGCGTTCGCGATACAGGCTGCCCGCGATCAGGTCGCGCAAGTCCTGCTCGCTAATGCCGAGAGGCTGATACTCGGCGAGCGTGTTCTGCAAGAGCAGTTGGAAGTCCCCCTCGGTGATGGAGGTGGGCTGTAGGCGCGGCGTAGCCGTCGGCAGGGCGACGGTCGGCTCGGGCGTGGCGCCGGCCGCGTTGGTTGCGGTGACCGCGCCGGCGGCGGTAGGGACGGGCGTATCGGGGGTGACCGGCGTGTAGGTTGGGAATGGCGTTAGGGTCTTGCGGTAGAAGCCGAAGCCTTTCTCCAACTCCTCAGTCACCTCATCCGGGGTGACCGTAATGCCGCGACGGTTTGCCTCTTGGCGGATGAGTGCATCGTCAATCAGTGCGCTCAGCGCGTTTTGCGCGATCTGCTCCGCGCTGCTTTGCGAGACGATTTGCTGGAGTTGCTGTTGATAGAACTGCTGGAAGAACGCAGCGCTGGAGTCGTTGTCCTGCTGCAGTTGTGCGAGTTGTTGCTGAAGTTGGTTGAAGCGGCCGCGCAGTTGCGCTTGGTCATAGCGCATGCGCTTTTGCAGTTGTTGGATGTTGATCGTTTGATCGCCGACGCTGGCCACTGCGCGCTGAGGCTGGATGACCAGCCTATCCACCAGCGCAGCGACGATCAGCACCCCGACGATCGCCGCAAGCGCCAGGCTGCCGAGGATGATGATCTGGCGCTGGCGCCGTTCGCGTTCGTAGCGCGACACTTGCATGCGCGTGAGGCGCGCGCTGAGCGATTCGTTCTTCTTGGTCATGTGAGGTGCAACGATGGCGGGGCAGATTCCTCTCTGCGCCGGCCGCAGCAAAGCGCGCCGACGCATGGCAGAAAGACGCTGGGCCGCCGATCGGCGTGCGTGATTTAGAAAGTGAGAGATTCCTCGTCGGCAGCTTCTGGGGCATGGTTGTTCTCGTAATGGGAGCGGCGCTCACCCAGCACGATCATCTCATTGGCGACGATCTCCGTGCGGTAGTGGCGCTTGCCTTCGCTATCCTCCCAGCCCCTCGTTTGCAGCCGCCCTTCGATATACACCTGCTGGCCGCGTGAAAGATGCTGCTTGCAAATCTCGGCCAGGCTTCCCCAAGCGATCACGTTGAACCACTCGGTTTCCTCGTGCCGCTGTCCATCCGGCGTCGTCCAATCACGGCGTGTCTCCACGGCAAATGACGTGACGGCCTTCCCGCTGGGCGTGTATCGTATCTCCGGGTCACGCCCCAGGTGACCAATGATCATGACTTTGTTTAGTCCACGCATCGTGGTCAAACTCCCCTGGATGACTGTAGCGCGCCTTCTGTCTGTCCGTCGTGAATCAACCCGATGACATCGCCCGAAAGAGTCAGCAATTTGCGCTCGGCTCGGTCAAAGCGATGTGCGGTCAGCTTTCAGCAGGGGCGGGCGACCCTTCCGCAACAACTTCTGCCTGTGCCGGCTCTGCAGCAGTAGTCGGCTGAGCCGCATCCTGGGCTGCGACTTCTGAGGCGCCCACGGCGCCGGCAGCGCTCGGCATTGCGCCCTCGCGTTCGTCGGCGCGCACCAGCAGATAGCGGATGATGTCCTCCGTCAGGCGCAGCCGCTGCTCGATTCGCGCCGGGCTGCTCGCTTCGAGTTCAATGACCGAGAAGACGTAGTAGCCCTCGCGATATTTGCGAATCGGATAGGCCAACTGGCGGAGGCCCCACTGCGTGGTCTGGACAACCGCGCCGCCTTCCGATGTCACGAAGCCGTTGATGCGCTCGATCAACGCCGTCAGCGTGCTCGCGTCCAGGTCGGGCTTGGCGATGTAAGTGAGTTCGTACTTGCGCATGTCAATTTGTCTGCATTGCTCCTTTCCTCGGAATTGCTGCCCTCGTTTGGGCGGCCTGACGGCGCAGGTCGTCCCTGCGAGAGCGGAAAGCCGGCCGCGTCGCGATCGCGCGGCCATGGATAGGCGAGATAATATATCACGAGTCTGGTTTGATTTACAATCGCTCGTTGCCGGTATATCCAGCCCATGAGTAGTTCCATCGTCGTCTCAGAATGCCGCACGCCCCAAGAGCGCCGGGAGTTCATCGAATTTCAGTGGGAGATCTACAAAAATGACCCCTACTGGGTGCCGCCTCTCGTGAGTGAGCGCGTCGCCTTTTACGACAAGGCTAAAAATCCCTTCTTTGAGCATTCCGACGCGGCCATGTTCGTCGCGCGGCGCGGCGGACGGGTAGTTGGCACAATCGTCGCCATCCAGAACAACCGACACAACGCTTTTCATAATGAGAAGACCGGCTTCTTCGGCGGCTTCGAGACGGTCAACGACTATGAGGTGGCTGCGGCGCTTTTCGACGCCGCGCGTGACTGGGTAAAGGCGCGTGGTATGAACGTGCTGCGCGGCCCGGCTACGCTCAGCCTGAACGACGAATGCGGCTTGCTGGTGGATGGCTTCGACAGTGAGCCGGTAGTGCTGATGCCCTACAACCCGCGCTACTACGTCGAGCTGATCGAGCGCTATGGGTTTAGGAAGGCGATGGACCTGTGGGCGTGGTGGGTATCTGCAGAGACGGCGCAGCGAGTCATCGGCGAGAAGCTGGAGCGGCTGACCCGGCTGGTTGAGAAGCGCGGCCGTTTCACCGTGCGCACGGCGAACTTCAGGCGTCTGGCGCATGAAGTGCAGGCGCTCAAGGCGGTCTATGCCAGCGAATCCGGCGCGTGGCGCGAGAACTGGGGGCATGTGCCGATGACCGACCACGAATTGGAGCACGTGGTCAAGAATTTGAAGCAGTTTGCCGACCCGGACTTCATCCTGATCGTCGAGGCGCAGGGCAAGCCGGTTGGCATCGGCGTCGCCCTGCCGAATGTGAACCGTCCGCTGCGCAAGGCGTATCCCAACCCGAAAACGCCGGAATGGTGGACGCTGCTCAGATTTCTATACTACCGGCGCAAGATGGTGAACTCGGTGCGCGTGATTCTGGTCGGCGTGTTGAAGGAGTATCGCGCGTCCGGCATCGAGGCCGTGTTGATGCTGCGGATGTTGCAGACGGGCATCGCCAAAGGCTACATCGGCGGTGAGATGTCGTGGATCCTGGAGACGAACGATGCCATGAACCGGATCATCGCTCAGGTCGGCGCGACGGTGTACAAGACCTATCGCATCTATGATCTCCCCATCGGCTGAGGCCGCTTCGCGCAGTGAGGAGGCGACCGGGCGCGGCGGCGCGTTGCGCTCGGCGCATCGCGAGGCGCACACGAAACAGCGCCTGTTGGCGCTCCTCATCAGCGACATCGCGTTGATCAACGTCGCGTTTGCGCTGGGCTATGTGGCGCGCTACCGTTGGCAGTTGTTCCGCGACATCGAGTTCAACGCAGCGTTCAGCGACTACTGGCCGATTCAGGTGTTGTTCACACTTGCCGTGCTGGCGTTCTTCTGGCTGGATGGCGTATATGCGCCGCGTCGTATGCCTTCCTGGCTCGACCAGATCTGGACGATCACCGGCAGCGTGATCAAGGCGATGTTCATCGTCTGGGTGGCGATCTTCATCTACGGGCCGGCGGTGTATTCGCGCCTGTTGATAGCCGAAGCGGGCGTATTCCTCGTCGGGCTGCTCAGCGTCTCGCGCGCGATCAAGAATGCCTATGACGCGCACCAGCGCGCGCGGGGCATCGGCGTATCCAATGTGTTGATCGTCGGCGCGGGCGAATTAGGTCGAGCGGTCATGCGCACGCTGTTCGCCCGGCCTGAACTGGGCTATCGCTGCATCGGCTTCGTGGACGATGACCCGCGACGCGGCCACACCGACATCGGCCGCTTCCCGGCGCTAGGTGAGGTGGACGTGCTGCCGGATCTGCTGCAGCGCTACCCGGTGGACGAAGTGGTGATTACCCTGCCTTGGTCGGCGCAGCCGAAGATCCTGGAGCTGGTTGAGATCTGCCGGGCGCACAACGTGCGGGCGCATGTGGTGCCGTCGCTGTTGCAGATCAACCTGCGCAAGCTGGACGTGAACGACTTCGGCGGCATCCCGATGCTCAGCCTGCGCGACGCACAGGACGGCATCAGCGGCGTGGACTGGATCGTCAAGCGCAGCATGGATGTGGTGTTCAGCGGCATCCTCCTGCTGCTGAGCTTGCCGGTCATTGCGATCGCCTGCCTGGCGATCCGGTTGGAATCGCCGGGGCCGGCCATCTTCACGCAACTGCGCGCCGGCAAAAACGGCAAGCCCTTCAAGCTCTACAAACTGCGCTCGATGCACAAAGACGCCGATCAGATGCGCGACCAGTTGATGGCGATGAACGAAGCGGACGGCCCGATATTCAAAATCAAGGACGACCCGCGCCGGACGAAGGTCGGCCGCGTGCTGCGCAAGTTCAGCATAGACGAGCTGCCGCAGTTTTGGAACGTGCTCAAGGGCGATATGAGCATCGTCGGGCCGCGTCCCGCGTTGCTGTCGGAGGTGGCGCAATATGCGGACTGGCACCGCGAGCGGCTGCGCGTGCAGCCGGGCATCACCGGCCTGTGGCAGGTCAGTGGGCGCAGCGAATTGTCCTTCGACGAAATGTGCTTGTTGGACGTATACTACATCGAGAATTGGTCGCCTTCGCTGGACCTTAAGATCATGCTGCGCACCATCCCCTACGTGCTCACAGGGCGCGGGGCATATTAGCGCCGCGCCTGGGATGGCTCAAGCGCCCATCAGCCGATAGACGGACGCATATCCGGCGACCAGCCCGAGCGCCAGCATGGCCAGGCCAAACAGGCGATACATGCGCAGGGTGAACTTTTCGCCGCGCCGCTCCAACAGGCGTTTGCCCAACGGGTCGTATTTCACCAGCTCGTCCAGCGGCCGGCGCAACGCCGCGAAGCCATTGACGAACAAGAAGAACGACAGGATCGCTCCGACGATGCCGACGATCATGCGAATCTCACGCAGCCCCAAGTAAACCATGCGATCCTTAACGCGGCGCATGATGAACACCGGCATCTACCTGCACATCCCGTTTTGTCGCGCGCGGTGCAGCTACTGCGACTTCAACACCTACGTCGGCCTGGACGCGCTGTTTGCGCCGTATGTGGATGCGCTGCGCCGGGAAATCCTGGCCGAGGGCGGGGTGGGTGAGGCAAAGGATGAGCGCGCGCCGGCCGATACGATCTTCTTCGGCGGCGGCACGCCTTCGCTCTTACACCCCGACCAGCTCGGCTTGCTCATCCGCGCTTGCCGTGAGGCGTTCAACCTGCCCGAGCGGTGCGAGATCACCGTAGAGTGCAATCCCGGCACGGTCAGCGTGGACTATCTGTGCGCCCTGCGCGCCGAAGGCGTCAACCGCCTGAGCTTTGGCGCGCAGAGCGCCCACTCGGACGAGCTGCGCTTGCTCGGCCGCGAGCACGGCTGGGACGAGGTGCGCGCGGCGATCGCGGCTGCGCGCGCGGCCGGCTTCGACAACGTCAACCTCGACCTGATCTTCGGCTTGCCCAACCAGTCGCTCCGCTCCTGGCAACAAACGGTGGCGGCCGCGCTCGAACTCGACCCGGATCACATCTCGCTGTACGCGCTGACCATCGAGGTGGGCACGCCGATGCACGACTGGACGCGCCGCGGCGAGGTGCCCCTGCCCGATCCAGACCTGGCCGCCGACATGTATGAGTTCGCCGAGCACGCGCTGGGCCAGGCGGGCTTTGAGCACTACGAGATCTCGAACTGGTGCAAGCCCGGCCGCGCGTGCGCGCATAACCTGATCTACTGGCGCAATGAGCCGTATTACGGCTTCGGCGCAGGCGCGCATGGTTCGACGATCCGACGGCGTTATTGGAAGGTCAGGCGGCCGGCCGACTACATCGCGCGCATCGCGCAAGGCGCGCCGGTTGAGCTGGGCAGCGAGGAGATTGACGAAGCGACCTCGCGCGGCGAGACGATGATGCTGGGTCTGCGGCTGTTACGCGAAGGTGTGGATCAAGCGCGCTTCGCCGAACGCTACGGTGCGCCGGTCGCCCATTTCTACGCGCGCGCGCTGGAGCAGGGCGTCGCGCGCGGATTGCTGGAAGTCACCGACGAACGCATCCGGCTGACGGCGCGCGGGCGGTTTGTCAGCAATCAGGCGATGCGCCTATTCCTGGCGTAAGCGTCAGTGGCATGACTCGGCGGCGCGCCGTCCGCCCTGCGATTGTGAGGGCGAATGCGCGCTGAGCGACAATAGCCGCGCCGTGGAAGACCAATCCTTGCTCGAACGCCTTGACGCCTGGCTCGACGCGCACGCCGATGAGCTGACTGACACGATCGTCGAGCTTGTACGCATCCCCAGCCTCGTCGGCCACGAGGCTGAGGCGCAGGCCTTCATGCGAGATTGCTACATGGCAGCCGGGCTGGACGTGGACGTCTTTGAAGCCGACCGCGAGGTGTTGCGACAGCATCCGGCGTTTGTGGATTCCGGCGTGTCGTTCGCGGGCCGGCCGAATGTGGTCGCCACGTGGGCCGGCGCGGGCGGCGGGCGCTCGCTGATCCTCAACGGCCATACCGACGTCGTCTCGCCGGAGCCGCGGAGCGCCTGGGTAGTAGACCCGTTTGCCGGGCAGGTGGTGTTGCCCGGCGCGCCTTTGGCCGTGCCTGGTCCGCCGAGCGCAGGCCGGCGCGGTCGCTTGTATGGGCGCGGCGCACAAGACATGAAGAGTGGGCTGATCGCCAGCTTGTTCGCCGCGCGGGCGTTGAAGGAAATTGGCGTTCGGTTGAAAGGCGACCTGATCCTAGAGAGCGTGATCGAAGAAGAAGCCGGCGGCGGGGGAGGGACGTTGGCGTGTTTCATGCGGGGCTACCTGGCCGATGGCTTCATCGCGACCGAGCCGCACTGGCGCGACGTTGCGATTGCCCATCCCGGCATCCTCTACTTCCGCGTCGTGGTCGAAGGCAGAAGCGCCCATGCCGGTCGGGCGCATCAGGGCGTCAACGCAGCCGTCGAGATGGCGCCGATCATCAGCGCACTCGACGAGTGGGATCGCGAGCGCGCCGCCGGCCTGCGCCATGAGCTGTTCGAGCGGCTCGATCCGACGGCGGGGCGCTCGTGTCATTTGAACGTCGGCGTCGTGCGCGCCGGCGATTGGCCTTCGACGGTGCCGGGACGCGCCGAGATTGAAGTGCGCATGTCGTTCGTCCCCGGCGAGACCGAGGCGAGCGTCAAGCGCGAAATCGCCGAACGCATCCACGCCGTCGCGCGGCGCAGCGCCTGGCTGCGCGAGCATCCGCCGCGCATCGAGTTCTTCGGATGGCATACCGATCCCTGGCTGCAGGATGAGCGTCATCCGTTTGTGCAGACGTTTGCCCAATGCCTGCGCGACGTGCGCCCTGACCCTGACGCGGACGAACCGCCGATTCTGGCCGGCATCACCGCCGGCCTGGACACGCGCTTTGCAGGGTTGTTCGGCGTTCCGGCGCTGGCTTGGGGGCCGGACGGGGCCGGCCTGCATGCCGCAAACGAGTATGTTGAGCTTGACTCGGTTATCGCGGTCGCGCGCACGCTGGCCATCTTCGCTATGCGTTGGTGTGGGGTGGCTACGGCGTCCGTCGGCTGAGTGAGAGGAGAGAATTGTTCGGGCAAGGCGAAAGCGCTGCCTCTGCCCACCCAGGCGCTGTGTTTGTCCCCCGGCTGCTAGGCTTCAGTCCCTCTCGACCTGACTGCGCTTGACAATATCACACAGGGCTATTCGCCATCTCAGCTTTGGCTTATCTTGGTCGCTAGACTGCCGGCAGAAATGCCCCGGTCGTCAAACGGGACGGCGCGACGCCTGGGCGCATGTCGGGCGAATCCACCGATGCAAAAGGCTGCGCATTGGCGCAGGCGATTGCGAGACAAAGGATGAGCTGACCAGAGGTGCAATGTGCAGTTGAAGATCAATGGGAAGTTGCGTGAAGTGTCGGGCGCGCATGGCGATATGCTGCTGTGGGCGTTGCGCGATGAGCTGGGTTTGACCGGCACGAAATTCGGATGCGGCGTGGGATTGTGCGGCGCGTGCACCGTCATAGTGGATGGCGTGGCGACGCGCGCTTGCATTACGCCGCTGGCCGGCTTGCAAGGCAAAGAAATTCGCACTGTCGAGGGTCTGTCGGACGGGGCGACGTTGCACCCAGTCCAGCAAGCGTTCCTGGAGCATCAGACCCCGCAGTGCGGTTGGTGCATGAGCGGCCAAATCATGACGGTGGTGGCCTTGCTCGAGCGGAATCCTGTCGCAAGCGAAGCGGACATCGTGGCGGCGCTGAGCCGGAATTACTGCCGCTGCGGTTGCTACGTGCGCATCAAATCGGCGGCGTTGGCTGCGCAGCAGAAGATGGCTGCGCAGCGTGGTGAGGCGGCGGCATGAGCGAGGTTGTCCGAGCAGCTGCCGGCTCCGCGCCCCAGGCCGAGAGCCGCGAGGCGAGCGCCGGCGAGCGCCGATGGCGCGTCTCCCGCCGTGGATTCCTGATCGGCGTCGGCATGGCCGGCGCGGGATTGGCCTTGGGCGTGACTGTGGGCCTGCCGGCGGCGCGCCTGAAAGTGGCCGAGACGTTCTCCGAAGTCAGCGGATTCGGCGGCGCCACGAACGACCCCGATGCATGGTTCGAAGTGCTGCCGGACAACCGCGTCCGGCTGTTCTTGACCAAGGTCGAAATGGGGCAGGGCGTGCATACCGCGCTGGCCCAAATCGCCGCTGAGGAGCTGGGTCTAGCGCCGGAAGACTTGGAAGTGCTTCAAGCGACGACGAGTCAGGGGGTGATGGACCTGGCCGGCACGTCCGGCAGCTTCTCGGTGTCGTCTATGTTCAACCCGCTGCGCGAAGCGGCGGCGACGCTGCGCGAGATGCTGCGCGCCGAGGCAGCGCGCATGCTGAGCCAACCGACCGGCGCGCTTCGACAGGAAGGCCGCGCCTTCTTCGTTCAGGGTGACCCATCCAGGCGCGTCACGTTCGGCGCGCTGGCGGCGAACCGCTCGAACTGGCAGGTGCCGAAGGAGAAACCCGCGCTCAAACCCGCCGGCGAGTACCGCGTGATCGGCCGGCCGCACCCTCGCGTGGATACGCGCGACAAGATAACCGGCGCAGCGGTCTATGGCTATGACGTTCGCGTCGAGGGTATGTTGTACGGTGCGGTGCTGCGGCCGCCCACGTTGACCGCGACGCTGAAGTCGGTGCGCACGGCTCGGGCCGAGCGCGTGGATGGCGTGCGCAAGGTGGTCGTTGACCTGCAAAACGGCTTCGTCGGCGTTGTGGCCGTTTCGCGCGCCGCGGCGCGCGCCGGCATCGAAGCGCTAGAGGCCGAATGGCAATCGGGCAAGCTGTGGCAGCAGGAGGAGATTGACGCGGCGATGACCGTTGGCGGGCCGGGCGGCGTGACCGTGCAACGGGTCGGTGATGCCCCGCGTGAGTTGCGCGCGCCGACGCTCACCGCCGAATATCGCAGCCCGTTCGCCATCCAGTCCCCGCTGGAGGCGCAGGCGGCGTTGGCCGACGTGAGCGCCGACCGCGCTGTGATCTGGGCCAGCACACAGTCTCCATTCGTCGTGCGGCGTTTCGTGGCGCAGGCGATCGGCTTAAAGGAAGCGCAAGTTGAGGTGCGCGCGACCTACCTGGGCGGCGGGTTCGGGCGCAAGGCCGGCTGGGAAGTGGCCGTCGAGGCGGCGCGATTGAGCAAGGCCGCCGGCGCGCCGGTGCACGTCGGCTGGACGCGCCAAGAGGAGCTGCAGAACGGCTATGTCCGCCCGCCTACGCATCATCGCCTCTCGGCGAGCGTGCGCGATGGTCGCATCGTTGCGCTGGAGCATCAGCAGGCCAGCGGCGATGTGCTGTTCACCTTCTTCCCCAAAGTTGCGGCCGACCTGGTCGGCGCGGACTTTGGCGCGTATCGCGGCGCGCTGTTGCTCTACGACATCCCCAACCGGCATACCATCGTCTGGCGGCGCGCGCTGCCGATCAAGACCGGCCCCTGGCGCGGGTTAGGTTTGCTGGCCAACACCTTCGCCGTGGAGTCCTTCATGGACGAGCTGGCGCACGCTGCCGGCGTGGATCCCCTGGAATGGCGGCTGCGCCATCTGCCGGACACGCTGTGGGGCCGTCGCATGCGCGCTGTGCTTGAGGCAGCGGCCGAACTGGGCCGCTGGGGCAAGCCGCTCCCCGAAGGGCGCGCGCGCGGCATCGCCTGCAGCACCGACACCGACACAGTGGTGGCGCAAGTGGCCGAAGTGTCGCTGGAGCGCGAGGCCGGCCGAATTCGCGTGCACAACGTGGCCCTGGCCATGGACTGCGGCCTGGTCATCAACCCCGATGGCGTCCGGGCGCAGGCGGAAGGCGGCGTGATGTGGGGCGTCGGCTCGGCGCTGGTGGAGGAGATGCGCATCGAGAACGGCCGCGTGGCCGCGCGCAACTTCGACGCCTATCCGCTGTTGACGATCGCAGAAGCCCCTCACGTCGAGGTGGCCTTGCTGGATACAGCCCGCGACGGCAAGCCGCGCGGCGTGGGCGAGCCGCCGATGGGCCCGACGGCAGCGGCCATCGGCAACGCCTTCTTCGCCCTGACCGGCAAGCGGCTGCGCCAGATCCCCTTCACGCCGGCGCGCGTCAAGGCGGCGCTGTCGGCCTGAACTCGGGCGACGACCTGTATCCCCGGTGTTGGGCGCGCCGAGCGCCGATCTTGCCTACAAACACCTTAGGCCAGACTACCTGACATGTCTGGCCTTTAGGTGAGAAGGTTGACCATGTCTTGAAAAAAGTGGGACTTCAACATCGAAGCATGATTTGTGAGGTGGAAATTCAATGGAACTAACAGGTGATCTTGCTGCAACAAGAACGCGCAAACCGTGGTGGTTGGATGCGGAGAAACTGAAAGAGCCGAGATATGCACAGATTGCGCTGTGGGGCGGCGTCATCTTCAGCTTCGCCTTCACCGGCCTGATCTGGCTGTGGGGAGATCGGCTGGCCGCCTTCCCGAAGCTGCCGGATCAAGGCCCCGCTTGGTACTACTGGAAGCTGGCTGAGCCGACCTTCGTCACGCGCCTGAGCGCCTGGGGGCTATATGCGATCCATCAGGTCGCGATCTGGGGGTTGATCTACTATGCCCAAACGCGCGTGAAGAAATACACCGCCGGCTTGCACCCCGTGAACGTGATCGCGCTGGGCGTCAACGCGCTGTTCGTGGTGTTGCATTTCGTCCAGACCCACATCTTCTACGACGGCCTGGCGCAGGACGTGAGCATCTTCAGTTCGCAGGGCAGCGTGATCTTGATGCTGGTGTGGATCTTGCTGATGGAGAACAAGCGGCGCGGGATGTTTTTCGGCAAGAAAGCGCCGCTCAGCAAGCGTGTTGTGGATTGGGCGCGGCGTTATCACGGCTACGTCTTCGCCTGGGCCATCGTCTACACCTTCTGGTATCACCCGACCGAGCACACGATGGGACACTTGGTCGGCTTTGCCTATACCTTCTTGTTGCTGTTGCAGGGCAGCCTGTTCTTCACGCGCGTGCACGTCAACAAGTGGTGGATGCTGGTGCAGGAGCTGAGCGTCGCTGCGCATGGCACGCTGGTAGCCGTGCAGCAAGGGCGAGGGATGTGGCCGATGTTCCTGTTCGGCTTTCTAGCGATCTTCGTCGTCACGCAGATGTGGGGGCTGGGCTTGTCCCGCCCGTGGAAGGTCGGCATCGTCGCGGCGTTTGTGCTTGGCGCAGGCGTCGCCTACTGGGGCCAGCCGCTGACAAGCGTTCTGCGCATCGCGGCCGTCCCGGCTATCGAGTATCTGAGCGTGGGCGCTTTGATGCTCGTCATCGGCGCCGTGCTGTGGGCCTACAACCGCGTGAAAGCGCGCGCTGTGTCGGCGCTTGAGTCGGCTGCAGCGTGAGCGGCCGCAGCGCGTGGTTGCCGCGCCGCTCTCTCTGACTCAGCAGAGGATGGTCTTTCGTCGAGCGCGCCCATCGCGCGGTTGCGCGGGCGCGCTTGTCGGCGTCGCGTGGGGCAGGCGCATGTGCGCGTCGCGCGCGCAGGCGTCGGCGAAGGCCAGAAATGCGCGGGCGATGGGCGAGAGCGGCGCCGACTTTCCCCATACGGCCCGCAGCGCGCGGGTAAGCGGAACATCGGTTCGCAGCGCGCGCAGCGCGCCGGCCTGCAGTTCAGCGCGCACCGCGTAGGCCGGCAGCACGCCGATCGCTGCGCCGCCCATCACCGAGCGCTTGATCGCCTCCGGGTTGTCGAATTCGGCGGCCACGCGCGGGCGCGCCCCGTGCGCTTCCAGGATGCGATCCAGCCACAGGCGCGACCGGCTGCCGGGTTGGCGCATGACGAACGCCTGGCCGTCGAGTTCTCGCAGCGCCACCGACTCGCGCGCCCAGAGGGGGTGCTTCGGCCCGACGAGCGCGTACTGCGGCACATCGCATAGCACCTCGGCGCTCAGGCGCGAGGCGTCGGCAGCGTCGAGGTCCCCCTCGACGAATCCCAGATCTAACTGTCGGCCGATGAGCTGGTCGGCAATTTCGGGCGTGGTGGCCGTTTGCGCCGTCACGACCAGTTGTGGGTAACGCTCGTGAAAGTCGCGGATCCAGTCGGGCAGCAAGTAGGCGCTGACGCCAGGGGTCGCGCCGATGTTGAGCTGGCCGCCGGCCAGGTTGGCCACGTTGAGCACGGCGCTCTCCGCCTCGGCGACCAGGGCGAGGATGCGCTGTGCGTAATCGTGCAGCGCGCGCCCCTCGGCGGTGAGCGCGACGCCGCGCCGACCGCGCTCGAACAGTCGGACGCCCAGCGCCTCCTCCAGCTCCCTCATGTGCTGGCTGACCGCCGGCTGTGACATGAACAGGCGTTCGGCGGCCCGGCTGAAGCTGCCGGCCTGCGCCACCTGCGCGAAAACCCGAAGTTTGTGAAGGTCGAACATCGCCGCTTCTGTGCTCGCTTGCCGGCAAGTGATATAAGCCTAGCTTATGACGAATTATAGGCACTTCGCCCTCACACTTCTGGCCCAACCGGCATACGCTATGCGCCATGCTGAACCTGTTGAAGTCACTAATGGGCGGGAGCGCCGGAACGACCATCAGCCCGGAGCGCTACAAGGCGGAGTTTGCCGACGCGCGCAAGCCGCACACCCTCGTTGACGTCCGCACCCCAGAGGAGTTCAAGAGCGGGCACATCCCCGGCGCGATCAACATTGACGTGCAAGTGTTGGCCCAGCGCCTGGATGACATCCCGCGCGATCGGGCCGTGGTGTTGTATTGCCGGAGCGGCAACCGCAGCAGCTACGCGGCGCAAATTTTGCAGCGCGCCGGCTATGCCGAGGTGTATGACCTGGGCGGCATTGGCGATTGGCGCGCCGCCGGTTATCCCATTCTTCGATAAAGGAGGCAGTGCATGTTGCTCAAATACTTCTACGACGAAGCGCTCGCGCAGGCGTCCTATCTGGTCGGCTGCCCCAAGACGGGCGAGGCGCTAGTGATTGACCCGGCGCGCGACGTAGCACCCTATCTGACCGCCGCCGAACGGGCCGGCTTGCGCATCACGCAGGTGACCGAGACGCACATCCACGCCGACTTCGTGAGCGGCCTGCGCGAATTGGCCGCGCGCACCGGCGCGACGATGTACGTGAGCGATATGGGCGACGCGGCGTGGAAATACGCCTTCGCCGGCGAACCGAACGTCATCCCGCTGCGCGACGGCGACCGGTGGATGGTCGGCAACGTGCAGGTGGAGGTGATTCATACGCCGGGTCACACCCCGGAGCACATCGCCTTCATGATCACCGACACTGCAGCTGCGGATCAGCCCATGGGCATCTTCACCGGCGACTTCCTGTTCGTGGGCGACGTGGGCCGCCCAGACCTGCTCGAAGCCGCTGCCGGCATGGTCGGCACGAAGGAGCCCGGCGCGCGCCGACAGTTTCACAGCGTGCAGCGCTTCAAGGCGTTGCCGGACTACCTGCAAATTTGGCCCGGCCACGGCGCCGGCAGCGCCTGCGGCAAGGCGCTCGGCGCAATCCCATCCACCACGCTGGGCTATGAGAAGCGCTTTAACCCAGCCTTTCGCTTCACCGATGAGGAGGAATTCGTGCGCTGGTTGTTGGACGGCCAGCCGGAGCCGCCTCGGTATTTCGCGCAGATGAAGCGCGTGAACAAGGTCGGCCCCGCGCTGCTCTCGCAGGTGGCGCAGCCGGAACGCCTGACGCCCGCACGTTTGCGCGAGGTGCTGGCCGCCGGCGGCCAGGTGTTCGACCTGCGCGATCAGGCTGACTTCGAGCGCGCCCACCTGCGCGGCGCGATCAGCGCGCCGGCCAGCAGCGCGTCGTTCTCCACTTACGTCGGCTGGTTCGTGGATTACAGCCGCCCGACCTACCTGATCTTGCCCGATGTCGAGCGGCTCGATGCCATCTTGAAGGCGCTGCGCGCGATTGGCGTAGATGACGTGGCCGGCTACGCCGGGCCGGAGGCCGTCGGCGATGAGGCCGAGGGGCTTGCGTTGATCACGGCCCGACAATTGGGCGCGCGCTTGCGCAGCAACGGCATCATGGTGTTGGACGTGCGCGGCAAGGCGGAGTATGACGCGCTGCACATCCGCGGCGCAACGCACATCCCGCTGGGCTATTTGCGCGATCGGCTGGCCGAGTTGCCGCGCGATCACGATATCGCGGTGTATTGCGCCAGCGGCTATCGCTCGACCATTGCCGCCAGCCTGCTGCGCGGCGCGGGGTTCGACCGCGTGGCGAGCATGCCCGACGGCATCGAGACCTGGGCGCAGTTGTTGCCCGTCGAACGCGGGCGCTGAACTCCGACGGATCATGCTGATCCAACTGGCGCTCGGTTTCGCCATCGGCCTGTCGCTCGGCTTGTTGGGCGGCGGCGGCTCTATCCTGACCGTGCCGGCGCTGGTGTATGTGATGGGCTACAACCCTAGCGCGGCGGTCACGGCGTCGTTGGCCATCGTCGGCGTGAATAGCCTGAGTGGCGTGTTCGCACATCGCAGGCAAGGCACGCTGAACGGGCGGGTGGCCCTCGCCTTCGGCGGCGCAGGCATGATCGCCGCTTACTTCGCCGCCCGGCTGTCGCATCGCTTCCCGCCCCTGGCGCTGATGGTGGCCTTCGCGCTGTTGATGCTCGTCGTCGGCGTGATGATGCTGCGCGGGCGCCGTGCGGGTGACGCGCATGCCGAGCCGCGCGGCCTGGCAATGACGTTGGCCGCCGGCGCCGGCGTTGGGGCGCTCACCGGTTTCCTGGGCGTGGGCGGCGGCTTCCTCATCGTGCCGGCGCTGGTCATGCTGGTCGGCCTGCCAATGCCGGTGGCCGTAGGCACATCGCTGCTGGTGATCGCGATGAACAGCCTGTCCGGGCTGCTCGGCCATCTGGACGGCGCGGCGTTCGATTGGCAATCGGTCGCGCTGTTCGCCGCAGCAGGGATCGCCGGTGCGTTCGTCGGCGCGAAGCTCAGCCAGGCGGCTCGCCCTGACCAGTTGCGCCGGGCGTTCGGCGTCTTCGTTATCGTTTTGGCCGTGTATCTGCTCTATGACAATGGGATCAGGCTCTTGAGGTAGGGACATGCGTTGGAGAAGTGTTGTAGTCCTTGGAGCGGCGCTGGCGCTGTTGGCGGGTTGTTCCGGCGCAGCAGCGCCCGACGCGTCGAATCCGCCGCAAGCCGCCGTCCGGCCATCGACGGCCGAACAGACGGCGTTGCCGCCCAACGTGAGCGTCGGCCAGGCGGCGGCGCTGCGCGACGCCGGCGCGTTCATGCTGGACGTGCGCGAGCCGTTCGAGTGGGCGGAGTATCACATGCCCGGCGCTGTGCTCATTCCGCTCGGCGAGTTGCCAAGTCGGTTGAGCGAAGTGCCGAGGGATCGGCCGGTCGTCGTGGTCTGCCGGTCGGGCAATCGCAGCCAGGCCGGACGCGACATCCTGCTGCGGGCCGGCTTTGCCGCTGTGACCAGCATGGACGGCGGCATGCGCGCCTGGCGCAACGCCGGCTTGCCCGTGACCCAGTAGCTTCGGCGCCGGTGCGCTTGCGGCGGGCTCCGTTGACATGGTGGATCAGCGCTACGCAGCCGATCTCCGGCAGCGCCTGGCCGAAGCCGAGCGCGCGATGTCTGGTCAGCTCGGCGAAGGTTCGGCATGCCAGGTGCACAAGGATGGCCGGGTCACCGGCGGCATGAAGTACGCCGAGGGCCGATTGATCGCCTTGAACGATCTGAGGCGAAGGCTCAACGCATCGAGCGAGATGATGGACGATGCTGCGCTTCGACGGCTTCTCGACGCAGAGATGGCGCGCTGGCGGGACGGCCTGGAAAGCCAGCGCCAACGGCCGGAGCCGGCGATGCCCTGGCTGGCTTACTACCAAGGCGGCCTGGACGCGCTGGAAGCGCTGCGGCAAGCGTGGTTTGCCGCTCATTAAACGCGCAACGCCGTTCTGCGCAGCCGCACTCGCGTGCGGTTTACACGGCCTTCTTGTTCGCGCAATACGCCCCCGAAGCGTTGCTGGCCTATGTGGACAAACAGACGCTGCAAGCGCGCAAGTTCGGGCCGATTGGCGGATTTGCCGGCGCTGCCGGAAGAGCGCCGGTTGGCGCGCGGCCTACGCTGAGTCGCAGCAGGCGCGCCTGGATGACGGCGCAGCGCTGTAAGAAATTGTTCGGCAGCGCGGTGCCATGCAGCGGTTTGCCGAGAAGCCTTGTCGGTAGTATGCTGGGTGTTCGAGGGGTAAGATAACCTGAACCTTTTGACGACAGACGAAAAGCACACGAAGCAGTCAAGCGCGACTTTAGGAGGTTCAACATGAATTTGTTCGCATCTCGACCGATGCGCAATGCTGCATCCTATATAACCGTCGGCGCGGGCGTCTGTCTGGCGCTGCTGCTCGGCAGCCTACAGCAGGCGCACGCCCTACTGCCGCTACTGCCGCCGCCCGCCGCCTCGGACACTGCGAGCGACTCGGCCTACGACCCTCAATGGACCACCGGCGACAACGGCGGCTTTGGCATGGGCGCGTGGACGCTCCAAACGACTTCATCCAACCCTTCCCAGAACGGCCACTTCGTGGGCGGCTCGACCGGCAATAACGGCATGAGCGGCGACACGAACGGCGACGGCGACATCAACACCATGCCTGGTAGTCGTGCCTGGGGGCTGTATGCCAACAGCGGGCAGACGACTGAGGCCATCCGCGATTTTGACCAGCCGTTTACGCCGGGCAGCGTGTTTGAAATCTGGATGGATAACGGCAACGTGCAATTCGGTGGCACGGTTGGCTTCGCGCTGCAAAACTCCAGCGGCCAGGAACTGCTCGAAGTCTATTTCGTCGGCGGCGCAATGCAATACACCGTGCACGGCGACGCGCCGATCGCGTCCGGCGTCGGCTTCACCCGCGAAGGCGTGCGGGTGATCATCACGCAGACGACCGCCTCCACTTACCAGGCGACGCTGATCCGGCTGGTGGACGGCGCCAGCGCCACGGTGAGTGGCAACCTGCGCAGCAACCCCGGCCCCATCAGCCGCTTGCGCCTGTTCAACGCTAATGCCGGCAGCGGCCCAGACGCTGACTTATTCTTCAACCGCATCTTCTACTATCGCGGGTGCGTGCTGAACCCCGACACCGGCACGGGTTACCTGGACATTCAGTCGGCCATCAGCGACCCGGCCACGCAGGACGGCCACACGCTGCAGGTGAGCGCCGGCACTTTCACGGGCACCATCACGGTGACAAAGCAGATCACCATCGTCGGCGCGGGGCCGGGCCAGACCGTGATCCAGTCGCTCTCGCCCGGCATCGTGGTCACGCAGAGCAACGTCACCATCAGCAACACTTCCGTCAACGGCACCGGCAGCGACGTGGGCATCACGACGACGTTCGGCGTCACCGGCCTGAAAGTGCTGAATGTCCACATCTCGAACTTCGCCCAAGGCGTGACATTGCTGGGCGGCCACAGCCATGTGGTGCAGAACAGCGTGCTGACGCTGACCAACGTCATCACCAGCGTCGGCGTCGGCATGACCGGCGTGACCACGACGCTGCCGATCACCGATGTGCTGGTCAGCGGGAACGTGTTCACCGCCAGCGGCTACGCCGTCGTGGGCCTCTTCGTGGAGGATAGCCAGGTCGTCGGCAACGTGATGCGCAACGGCATCGCCGGCGTGCGGCTGGCCGGCGCGAACAACAATCGCGTGGAAAGCAACGAGATTCGCGACAATACCTCATACGGCATTTACTTTGCGCCGGATGCGCTGCCGCTCATCCCTTCGCCCGTCCTCAGCAACAGCTTCAACCTCATCAGCGGCAACCTTGTGCTGAACCATCCCAGCGACCGGGGCATTCAGATCATCAATAGCCCCGGCCAGGGCGTGGGGAATCAAATCATCAGCAACACGGTGCGCAACGTGGGTGGAGAGGCCATCTTCATCGGCGCCGGCAGCGGCGATGTGCATCTGCTGATCGCCAACAACCACGTGGAGGACGTGGGGGCTGCCGGCGGCGCTATCCACGTAGCGTCCAGCGCCAACGTCACGGTGACGAACAACGTGGTGAGCAACAGCGCAGGGGTGGGCATCTTCGCCGGCTATGGCGACGGCTT
The DNA here is from genome assembly GCA_938034415.1 of uncultured Anaerolineae bacterium. Lineage (GTDB taxonomy): Bacteria > Chloroflexota > Anaerolineae > J036 > Brachytrichaceae > JAAFGM01. The sequence goes on along the minus strand of CALHLE010000082.1, from coordinate 2,178 downwards.
CCTGATCGAAGGCAACCAGGTGATCAGCCACACGACCGGCATCTCGCTTACCGGCTTCGGCAGTGCGCAGGTCTTCGGCAACCAGATCGAGAAGGTGAGCGCAGAGGGCGTGCTTGTTCAAAACGCAGGCAATGTGCTTTTGGAGGATAACGCGGTGGATGCGCAAGGCGGGCAGTATGGTTTGCGCCTGAGCAACCTCGGCGCCGCTCTCACAAGAGGCAACGCGCTGCAGGGCCACACCCTCAACGGCCTGCGCGCGACCGGTCTGAGCGTGCTGCAGGCGCTGACGAACACGATCACCGGCGGCCAGGAGGCGCTGTACTTCATGGTCTCCACTAGCGGGCTGTTCTCCGGCAACGTCGTGACCGGCGCGAACGTCGGCATCTTTGCCCAGAATTTTGGCGACGCGGATGTGGTCTCCAATACCGTCTCGAACAACGACATCGGCCTGCTCTTCGGCACGGGCGGCGGCGGCAACCTCACCGCGACGCTCAACCTATTCACGCAAAACATCACCGGTGTGCAAGTCCTCGGCGGCGCATTGGGCTTCACCGTGACGCGCAACGCCATCGTCAGCAACACCGGCGCCGGCATCTTCCAGGATGCCGTCGGCGCTGCGGTGGCAGCCGCGTGCAACTGGTATGGCGCGGCAAATGGCCCCAGCGGCGACGGCCCCGGCAGCGGCGATGCGGTGTTCCAGGGGCCAAACGGGGTCGCCTACAACCCCTGGCTGACCAGCGCGGACCTGAACGGCCCGTGCAGCGGGACGACGCTGGTGATCGAGAAGGTGGTCGTCGGCCCGATCACGCCCACCACCGCTTGGGCCTTCACGGCGACCGTGCCCACCGGCACGCTGGTCTTCACCTTGCCAGCCGCCGGCGGCTCGATTGCCTTCCCCGGCCTCAACTTCGGCCAAGTCTTCATCACCGAGACGGCCAAGCTCGGCTACGTCGCAACTTCTGCCTGCTCCACCGGAGAGACGGGCAGCGACAGCATCGCGGTTGCGCTGGGCCTACACGGCACGATCACCTGCACCTTTACGAACACCATCACGCCGGCCACTACGGTGATCACCGTGACGCCGGTGCTCACCAACGGCTGGGCCTACATCACCGAGACGGTCGGGCCTGGCGCATACATCGTGCCATTCGACATCGTGCTGCCGCCGCCTGCCCCGACCCTGGGTGAGGCCAGCGCGCGCCTGGCCATCACCGATGTCGCCTGGCGGCACATGTATGTCTCGCCGATCTTCACCGGCACGCTGCTGAGCGACATCAGCGTCTTCGAGTATCAGTTGCGCATCCCGTCCACCAACGCCCAGACGCCCTACATCAACATCGGCTGGGACGACGACGTGACCGACAACAACGCCGGCTTCCGCGGCCGGCTGGTGTATTCGCCGGGCGGCCTTGCGCCGGACACGTGGCATACCGTGGACGCGCGCAATGACCCGACGCCGCGCTGGTACACGACCCTGACCGGCGCAACGGCCTGCACTTTCTCCTCCCCCTGCACCTTCGCGCAGGTCGTGGCGGCCTATCCCAACGCGGCCATTCACCCCGGCGACTTCTTAGGCGCGCCGCTGGGCTTCGTGGGCATCCGCGCCGGCGGCGGCAGCTCGACCGGCGTCGGCTATGCCGACGGCCTGCGCATCGGCGTGGGCAGCCAGGTCACGCTGTATGACTTTGAAGCGGCGCCCCCGACGACGGTGACGCTGGCTGCTGACCCGACTACAACGGTCGTGGGTAGCAGCGCCCTGATCACCGCAACCGTGTTGATCAGCAACGGCGAGCCGGCCGCCGATAACACCGTCGTGAGCTTCACCACCAGCCTGGGCAACGTCTCGCCGGTGACCGGCACGACGCTGGGCGGCGTGGTCACGGCAACGCTGAGCAGCACGACGGCCGGCGTGGCGACGGTGACGGCGACGGTGGGCACTCTGGAAGCGACGGCGCTGGTGACCTTCACGCCGGGCGCGCCGTTCACGGTGACGCTGGCCGCTGACCCGACCACGCTGGCGGTGGGCAACAGCAGCGCGCTGACGGCGACGGTGACCGACCAATACGGCAACGCGGTTGCCGACGGGACGACGGTGAGCTTCGCCACGACGCTTGGCGCGCTGAGCAGCCTGACGGTGAACACGAGCGGCGGCGACGCGCTGAACACGCTGAGCAGCAC
>CALHLE010000081.1 GCA_938034415.1 uncultured Anaerolineae bacterium | reverse complement strand
TGAACTGCGCCTTCCCCTTCAGCGACAGCACCTTCGTGATCGCCGCCGTCAACGTCGTCTTCCCGTGGTCTATGTGCCCCATCGTCCCAATGTTCACGTGCGGCTTCGTCCGTATGAATTTCTCCTTCGACATGGTTGGCTCCTTCCTAGTAGTGTTCGTATTGCATCCTGTGTCTTGCGTTACGCCTCGCGTTGGCGCATCCTTAGCTATCCACGCCATGCGCCGTGCGCAACATTCATTGCTTCTTGCCGTCCTTGCCAGCGGCTTTCCCGTGAATCAGCTCGTCAGCCAGGTTCTTGGGCAGCTCAGCATAGTGATCGAACTCCATCACGAACTGTCCGCGCCCTTGAGTCATGCCGCGCAGGTCGGTCGCATAGCCGAACATCTCGGCCAGGGGGACATGCGCGCGAATCGCTTGCGCGTTACCGCGTTGTTCAATCGAGTTGATCAGGCCGCGCCGCGAATTCAGATCGCCCACGACCGTGCCGGTGAACTCATCCGGCACGATCACTTCGACGCGCATCATCGGCTCAAGGATGACGCCGCCGGCTTTCTGCACAGCTTCTTTGATCGCCATCGAGCCGGCGATCTTGAAAGCCATCTCCGACGAGTCTACTTCGTGGAACGAACCATCCACGAGACGCACCGTCACGTCTACTACCGGGTAACCGGCGATGACGCCTGACTCCAGCGCCTCGCGGATGCCGCGCTCCACGGCCGGGATGTATTCCTTAGGAATCGCGCCACCGACGATCTCATTCAGGAAGATGAAGCCCTTCCCCTTTTCGCTCGGCTCGATCTCGATGGCGACATCGCCATACTGGCCTTTGCCACCCGACTGGCGCTTGAACACGGTGCGCTGCTTGGCCGGGCGCGTAATCGTCTCGCGATAGGCCACCATGGGGCGGCCCACGCGCACATCTACGTTGTATTCGCGCTTCATGCGATCCACGATCACGTCGAGGTGTAGCTCACCCATGCCCGCCAGCGTCGTTTGGCCGGTTTCCTCATCGGTCGCCACGTGCAACGTGGGGTCCTCGTCGCTCAGCGCCTTGAGCGCTTTGCTCATCCGATCCTGGTCGGTGACGGTCTTCGGCTCAATTGCCAATTTCACCACCGGCTCCGGGAAGGTGATCGCCTCGAGCAACACCGGATTGTTCGGATCGCACAGGGTATCACCAGTGATCGCCTCTTTCAACCCTTGGGACACGCCGATATTGCCGGCGGTCACTTCGGTGATCGGCTCGCGCTTATTAGCGTGCATCTGATACAGGCGCGCCATGCGCTCGGTCTTGCCCTTCGTCGAGTTAAGCACCGTATCGCCCTGGTTGATCCTGCCGCTGTAGACGCGGAAGAACGAAAGTTTACCCATGCCCGTCGGGTCGGTAATGACCTTGAAAACCAGGGCGGCGAAGGGCTCCTTCGGGTCGGCGCGACAAATGACGGTTTCGCCGGTCTTGAGGTTGATGGCCTCTTGCGGCGGGATGTCCAGCGGCGACGGCAGATAATCGCACACCGCGTCCAGGACGAGTTGAACTCCCTTGTTCTTCAAGGCCGAGCCGCAGAAGACCGGGAAGAATTTGCGCGCGATGGTGCCGCGGCGAATAGCGGGCTTCAGCTCGTCAACCGTCGGCGTTTCGCCGGCGAGGTACTTCTCCAGCAATCCGTCATCGGTCTCCGCAACCGTCTCGATCAGCTTTTCACGCGCTTCGCGCGCCGCCTCGAGGTACGCCGCCGGCACTTCATGCGCAACTACAGTAGCGCCTTTCTCGCCCTCAAAGGTGTAATACTTCATCTCGATCAGGTCAATGATGCCGCTGAAGTCGGCTTCGATGCCGACGGGCATCTGCATGACCAGCGGCTTGGCGGCGAGACGATCCACGATCATCTGCACGCAGCGCTCCAAGCTGGCGCCGGTGCGGTCGAGCTTATTGACGAAGCAGATGCGGGGAACGCCGTACTTGTCGGCTTGACGCCACACCGTCTCCGACTGCGGCTCGACGCCGGCGACGCCGTCAAACACGACCACGCCGCCGTCGAGCACGCGCAAGCTGCGCTGCACTTCGGCGGTGAAGTCAATGTGCCCCGGCGTGTCAATCAGGTTGATCTGATAATCCCGCCAATAACACACCGTAGCAGCCGCCGTGATGGTAATGCCGCGCTCTTGCTCCTGCGCCATGTAATCCATGGTCGCAGCGCCTTCGTGCACCTCACCGATCTTGTAGGTCTTGCCGGTGTAATACAGAATGCGCTCAGACGTGGTCGTTTTGCCCGCGTCAATATGCGCAATGATCCCGATATTCCGAACTTTCTCGAGTGGATATTCCTTAGCCATTGCAACCCCGGTTCTTGTTTTGAGCCTTCAAACACGAACCCACGAGCCGTTGTGACACTCCGCTAAAGCCCAACACTCCGAATACAAACTGGACATCCTGACGGATCACCAGCGAAAGTGCGCAAAGGCGCGGTTGGCTTCCGCCGCTTTGTGTGTTTCTTCACGTCGCTTAATTGCGTTGCCGGTGTTGTTAGCCGCGTCCAGCAGCTCGGCTGCCAATTTCTCAGCCATGGACTTGCCCGGCCGCTCGCGAGCGGCGTGGATCAACCAGCGCATGGCCAAGCTCTCCTGCCTATAAGGATTAACTTCGACCGGCACTTGCAAGGTCGCGCCACCCACTCGCCTCGGCTTCACCTCAACGGCAGGCGACAAGTTTTTGATAGCCTCCTCAAAGACCTGAATGGCCGGCTTCTTGGCGCGCTCCTCGACCATCGTGAAGCTGGTATAGACGATGCGCTGCGCCGTGCTCTTCTTGCCGCGCATCATCAGCCGGTTGATCAGCCGCTGCACGCGCTCACTGCCATACTTGATGTCCGGTGGCACAACTCGCTTCGGAGGTGAATTTCGTCTTGGCATGTTTCCTTAAAGTGTAAGGTTCTTGGGCTGCTGCTCTCGTGAGCCAAGCCGACGATCGCGCGGTGTTACTTCTTACCGCCTTTGCCGGCTGCTGCCGTCGCGCCCGCCTTAGGCCGTTTGGTGCCGTATTTCGAGCGCCCCTGCGCGCGCTTCTCGACGCCCTCTGCATCAAGCGTCCCGCGCACGATGTGGTAGCGCACACCGGGCAAGTCCTTCACACGGCCACCGCGCACGAGCACGACGGAGTGCTCCTGGAGTTTGTGACCTTCGCCCGGGATGTAGGCCGTCACTTCTGCGCCGTTGCTCAAGCGCACGCGCGCCACTTTGCGTAGCGCCGAGTTCGGCTTCTTAGGCGTTTGCGTGCGCACCACAGTGCACACGCCGCGCTTCTGCGGCGCGCCCTTCCGCTGAATCGTCCGCTTGCCGCCTTTCAGCGAGTTCGTCGTGAACTGCAGTTGCGGCGCCTTGCTCTGCGAGCGCTTCGGTTTGCGGCCCTTACGGACCAGTTGGTTGATCGTCGGCATGCTCTTATTACGATTTGAATCTAGATCACCTTTGTCGAGCGTCATCGCCCGAACGACATTCAGGCGACAAGAGAGGCTACTGCGTGCTACAGTAGCCTCTCGTTTCATTCAATTTGGGCTGGGGCGCTTCCGCGCTTAACTCATAATCCAGCCTGTTAATTATACATAGCGGCGCCTTTGTGTCAATGTTCTGAGTAGGCCGGATGCGCTCAAGCGCCCCGATCATCCAGCACAGCGCCGCGCAGTTCCAGCTCCTCGGCAAAATGACAGGCCACCTGTCGGCCGCCACCAATATTGCGCAGGGCCGGCGCCTCGCGACGGCAACGCTCCTGCGCGTAAGCGCAGCGCGGGTGGAAGTAGCAACCACTCGGCGGGTTGGACGGATCGGGCACCTCGCCTTCTAGCCGGATGCGCGCCACCCGATGGCGATGGCGCGGGTTTTGGATCGGCACAGCGGACATCAGCGCTTCGGTGTAGGGGTGCTTGGGTTGGCGAAACAGGTCGTTCACCGGCGCAATTTCCACCACCCGCCCGACGTACATCACCGCAACGCGGTCGCAGATGTAGCGCACCACGCTCAAGTCATGTGAGATGAATAAATAGGTCAAGCCCATCTCCTGACGAAGCTGCTCCAACAGGTTAAGCACCTGGGCGCGGATGGAGACATCGAGCGCCGCCACCGCCTCGTCGCAGATCACCAGGCGCGGGTTGGTCACCAGCGCACGGGCGATCACGATGCGCTGGCGCTCGCCGCCGGAGAAGGCATGGGGGTAGCGACGGATGTACTCCGGGCGCAAGCCAACTCGCACGAGCGTCTCCTTGACGCGATCTTCCAGCTCACTGCCACGAACGTGCGTTAGGTTAAGCAGCGCTTCGCCGACATTTTGAAATACCGGCATGCGCGGGTTTAGCGACGAATACGGGTCCTGGAAGATCATACGGATGTCGCGCCGGTAAGGCTTGAGCTGGTCCTCGCTGAGCGTAGCGAGGTCCACCGGCTGACCGTTGCCGCTGCCATAGTACAGCATCTGGCCGGCGGTGGGCTTATAGGCGCGCACGATGCACCGCCCAACAGTAGTCTTGCCGCAGCCACTCTCGCCCACCAAGCCGAGCGTCTCGCCGGCAACGACATCGAACGTCACCTCGTCCACCGCCTTTACGTAGCCTTTGACGCTGCCAAACGCGCCCTTGGTGATGGGGAAGTGCATCTTCAGGTCGCGCACCTGAAGCAGCACCCCGGTGGTTGATGCGACTGCTGAAGTGGCCTGGGGAAGTTGTCCGTTGTTTGTCATCATGTGCTTTTGGAGTAGCAAGGCGCCCTCAGTGCGCTGCCAGCTCAGCCGCCGAGGGAGCTTTCTCGAGCGCAGCGTCGTCGTACAGCAAGCAGCGCGCGCGGTGGTTGTGGCCCAGCTCAATCATGCTCGGCTCCACTGTCTGGCAGATCGGCATGGCGCGCGAGCAGCGCGGGTGAAAGGTGCAACCCGAAGGACGACGGAACGGGCTAGGCACCATGCCCTGGATCGGCTCTAGCGGCTGGCGCGTGACGCTGATCTTCGGCACGGAGCTGAGCAGCGCCTGCGTGTAAGGATGTTTGGGGTTGTTGAAGATGGTGTCCACATCGCCGCTCTCCACCACGCGCCCCAAGTACATCACCGCCACGTAATCGGCGATCTCGGCCACCACGCCCAGGTCGTGGGTGATGAAGAGGATGCTCATGTTGTATTCCCGTTGCAGGTCGAGCATCAGGTCGAGGATTTGCGCCTGGGTGGTCACATCGAGCGCGGTGGTCGGCTCGTCGGCGATCAGCAGGCTGGGGTTGCAGGAAAGGGCCATCGCGATCATGGCGCGCTGGCGCATCCCGCCGCTGAGGCGGAAGGGATACTCGTCCACCAGGCGCTCCGGGCGTGGGATGCGCACCTTGCGCAACATCTCAATCGTGCGTGCGCGAGCCTCTTGCTTGGAGGCGCCTTGATGCAGCCGGATCGCCTCGCCGATTTGGTTGCCAATGGTGTAAAGCGGGCTGAGGCTGGTCATCGGCTCTTGGAAGATCATCGCGATCTCCGCGCCGCGGATGCGACGGATTTCGCGCCCTTTGGGGTTGAGCTTAGCCAGGTCAATGACATCGCCGCTTTTGCTGTGCCAGAGGATTTGTCCACTCACAATGCGGCCTGGCCTCTGCACGATGCGCAGCGCCGTGAGCGACATCACGCTCTTGCCGCAGCCGCTTTCACCTACGATACAGGTCGTCTTGCCGCGCGGGATCGCCAAGTCCACGCCGTCCACCGCCTTCACCACACCCTCGTCGGTGAAGAAGTGCACGCGCAGGTCTTTGAACTCGAGTTGAATTGCGTCAGCCATGGGTCGAGCCTCAATTCGCGTAGGGGTCGGCGGCGTCGCGCAGGCCGTTGCCGAGGAAGTTCATTGACAGCACGAAAGCTACCACAGCCACCGCCGGCAACAGCAGCCACGGATAGTTGGCCACGTTGGCGATCTGCTGCGCGTCGC
>CALHLE010000080.1 GCA_938034415.1 uncultured Anaerolineae bacterium | reverse complement strand
CGCCTGCGCATTCAGGCCGTAACCCTCCTCAAAGCGGTCGGGGATGTAAACCTGGACGCGCGCGCCCAGCGCGGCCAACGCGCGCGTGAGCAAGGCGCCGGCCGTTACGCCGTCGCAGTCGTAGTCGGCGTAGATCGCGATGGCCTCCCCGTTCGCAATCGCCGCCAGGATGCGATCAACCGCGCGCGGCATATCCTGCAACGCAAACGGGTTGACAGGCGCATACTGGCCGAGCAGGAAGGCGCGCGCGGCGGCGGGGTCGGTCAGGCCGCGCGCGTAGAGCACTTGCGCCGTCAGCGGGTGTAAATCGCGCAATGTGGCGAAATACCAATCGGGCGCGCGGGGAGCGATCTTCCATTCGGTCATAGCTAGGGCCGGGTGAGGTGTACGATGGGATTTACAATGCGCAAGTCAAATCCGCCATGCCAATTTGGGCCTATTTTCTCATCGGCGCGGCGCTGGCCGGCTTGCTCGGCTTGGCGCTGTATTGGCAGCTCGTCGTCGCCGAGGGCGCGTACCTCGGCCCGCGCGTCGTCGCGCTGCTCTACGACTGGTTTGCGCCGCGCTACGACCGGGTGAAACAATTCGACAAAGCCGGTGACGCGCTGATGTTAGCCATGCCGATCTTAAAGCATTTAGCGCTGTCGGCTGCGTCGGAAGCGTTGGTGCTGGACGTGGCGACGGGCACCGGCCGCCTCCCCGATGCGCTGCTCGCGCAGCGCCGCTTTCGTGGGCGCGTCGTCGCGCTCGATCTCTCCCGGCGCATGCTTGACCAGGCGCAGGCGAAGCTGGCCGCCTATGGCGACCGCGTGGCTTTCATGCGGCGCGACGCGCAGCGCCTGCCGTTCGACGCCGACACATTCGACGTGGTCACTTGCCTGGAAGCGTTAGAGTTCATGCGCGACTGGCGCGCCGCCGCGCGCGAGATGTGGCGCGTGCTCAAACCCGGCGGCCTGCTGATGGTGAGCAACCGCATTGGCCCCGATGCGTGGAAACTGCCCGGCCGCGCCTTGCCGACGGCGGCGTTCGCCGCATGGCTGCGCGAGCTGGGCTTTCAGGATGTGCAGTGTCGCCCCTGGTTGGTGGATTACGATCTGGTGACCGGCGTTAAGCCGTGAGAAGCGCTGCAGCGCAGCTCATCCGCGCCCTCGGAGGAAATTCATATCATGCTCAATCGAGTTTTGGATTACGCCCGTGCGCGCCGCGACGAATACATCAAAGACCTGCTGGAATACCTCGCCATCCCCAGCGTGAGCGCGCAACCCGACCACGCCCGCGACGTGAAGATGGCGGCCCTGTGGCTGTCGGCGCATCTGCGCGACGCCGGCCTGCGCGCCGAAGTCATGCCGACCGCCGGCCATCCCGTCGTGTATGCCGAGTGGTCCGGCCACGACCATCATCGCCCCACAGTGCTGATCTACGGCCACTATGACGTGCAGCCCGCCGAACCGCTCGAGCTATGGCACAGCGAACCGTTCAGGCCGGCGGTGCGCGATGGCTACATCTATGCGCGTGGCGCAGACGACAACAAGGGCCAGCACCTGGCCCATGTGAAGGCCGTCATCTCGTACCTGCAGGCCGAAGGCACGCTGCCGGTCAACGTCAAGTTCCTCATCGAGGGCGAAGAAGAGATCGGCAGCCCGAACCTCAGCGCGTTCATTGCGGCGCACCGCGATCTGCTGGCGTGCGATTGCGTGATGATCAGCGACGGCGCGCTGTTCAGCCTGACCCAACCTGTGCTGACCTACGGGCTGCGCGGGCTGGCGGGGTTCGAGGTTCAAGTGCGCTGTCTGGATCGCGACGTGCACTCCGGGCACTACGGCGGCAACGTGCAGAACCCGGCTTTTGCGCTGGCTCAAATCCTGGCCTCGCTCAAGGACGCGCAGGGGCGCGTGACCGTACCCGGCTTCTACGACGACGTGCGGGCGTTGAGCGCCGAGGAACGCGCCGCGCTCGCCCGCGTGCCCTACGGCGAGGCGGACGTGATGCGCGAGACCGGCGCATCCCTGGCCTTCGGCGAGCCGGAGTTCACGGTCAACGAGCGCAAAGGCGCGCGCCCCACGCTGGAGGTCAACGGCATGTGGAGCGGCTACACTGGCCCTGGCAGCAAGACCATCATCCCGGCGACGGCGCACGCCAAGATCACGTGCCGGCTAGTGCCGAACCAAGACCCGGAGAAGGTCATCCGCCGGGTGCAAGACGCGATCCGCGCGGCGGCGCCGGCCGGCGCCGAGGTCACCTTCAGCGACGCGCGGGGGACGCCGGCCTCGCTGGTATCGCTCGATGCGCCGCAGATTCAAGCAGCCGCGCGCGCCGCAACAGCCGCGTATGGCAACCCACCCCTCTACGAGCTGGAGGGCGGCTCAATTCCGGTGGTGCACGACTTTCAGACGCTGTTGGGCAAACCCATCGCGCTGCTGGGGTTCGGCCTGCCGGACGACAACATCCACTCGCCCAACGAGCGTTTCGCCATCGCGTGTTACGAGAAGGGCATCGAAGCGAGCATCCGCTTTATGGCAGAGCTGTAGCAGCGATCCAGTCCTTTTGCCCTGTGTGCTGTTGGCTCGCTTTGCGTGGACAAAGGCAATGCCTTCGTCCACTCGGCCGTGCCTTCGCCCGCCCAAGAATGGGGCTTGGGCCTCAGTGATTAGGCGCAGGCGCAGCGCCGGCCAGGCCGGCACTCATCGCGCGCTTTTGTTCCGCGACCTGCTCCTTCGCCACATGACAAGCCACCATGTGGCCGGGCTTCAACTCCTCCAGCGGCGGCTCGACCGTCTTGCAGATGTCCACCGCGAACGGGCAGCGGGTGTGGAAGCGGCAGCCGCTGGGCGGGTTCACCGGCGATGGCACATCGCCCTGCAGGATCATCCGCTCGCGCTTGACCGTCGGATCGGGGATGGGGATGGCCGACAGCAACGCCTTGGTGTAGGGATGCAGCGGATCGCGGAAGAGCGTCTCGCGGTCGGTCAGCTCCACCAGCTTGCCGAGGTACATGACGCCGACGCGGTCGCTGATGTGCTCCACCACGCTCAGGTTGTGGGCGATGAACAGATAGGTGAGGCCGAATTCTGCTTGTAGATCCTTGAGGATGTTCAAGACCTGCGACTGGATGGACACGTCCAGCGCCGACACCGGCTCGTCGCACACGATGAACTTGGGGCGCAGGGCCAGGGCGCGGGCGATGCCGATGCGCTGCCGTTGGCCGCCGGAGAATTCATGCGGGTAGCGCCGGGCGTGATAGTCCTCCAGGCCGACCTTACGCAGCATCTCGATGACGATCTCGTTGCGCTTTTTGGCGTCGCGCATGCCGTGCACCAGCAACCCCTCGCCGACGCTCTCGCCGACCGGCATGCGCGGGTCGAGCGAGGAGTAGGGATCCTGGAAGATGATCTGCATGTCGCGGCGCAGAGCTTTGAGCTGGCTGCCGTTCAGCTTGAACACGTCCTGCCCCTCGAAGATCACCGAGCCGCCTGTAGCCGGCGTCAGGCGCAGGATGGTGCGCCCGACGGTGGTCTTGCCGCAGCCGGATTCACCCACCAGGCCGAGCGTCTCACCTCGCTTCACGGTGAACGATACGCCATCCACCGCTTTGACGTGGGCGACGGTGCGCTGCAGGATGCCGCCTTTGATCGGAAAGTATTTCTGGAGGTTCTTGACCTCGAGCAAGTCCTCTTTCTTGTTATTCGTGTTCATCTCGGTCGGTTAGCGTTATGCGTTGGCATGTTTGCGGTTACCGGTTGCGGGCTATCCGTCAGCGCTAGAAATCGTAGAGCCATGTGCGCACCCAGTGGCCGGGTTTGATTTCGCGCAACGGCGGCAGTTCGGCTCTGCATCGCTCGCGCGCCGGGCCATCGCATTTTTGACAGCGCGGCTCGAAGCGGCAGCCGGGCGGCGGGTTGAGCAAGTTGGGCACCGTGCCCGGGATCACGTCGAGCCGGTCGCGCACCTGGCCCAGGATGGGAATCGAACCGATCAACCCTTGCGTGTAGGGATGCAGCGGATTGGCGAATAACTCTTTGACCTCGGCCTGTTCGACGACCTGGCCGGCGTACATCACCACCACGCGGTCGCACATCTCGGCGACCACGCCCAAGTCATGCGTGATCAGCATGATCGCCGTGCCGGTCTTCTCCTTCAGTTCGCGCATCAGGTCGAGGATCTGCGCCTGAATGGTCACGTCGAGCGCGGTCGTCGGCTCGTCGGCGATCAGCAGTTCTGGCGCGCAGGCCAGGGCCATGGCGATCATCACGCGCTGGGCCTGGCCGCCCGAAATCTCGTGCGGGTAAGCGTGCGCGCGCTTGGCCGGCTCGGGAATGCCCACCATGCGCAGCAGCTCAACGGCGCGCTTCCAACCGGCCTCGCGCCCCAGGTCTTGGTGGATGTTGAGCACCTCGGCGACCTGGTCGCCGATCTTGAACACCGGGTTCAAGCACGAGGTGGGCTGTTGGAAGATCATCGAGATGCGGTTGCCGCGAATCTTGGTCATTTCGCGCTCGGGCAGGTCGAGCAAGTTGACGCCGTCGAAGATGATCTTGCCTTCGACGATCTTGCCCGGCGGGCTGATCAGGCGCATGATCGAAAGCGACGTGACGCTCTTGCCGCAGCCAGACTCGCCGACGATGCCGAGCGTCTCGCCGCGCCTGACGTAGAGGTCCACCCCATCCACCGCTTTGACTACGCCGTCTTCGGTGTAGAAATACGTCTTCAGACCCTGGATGTCGAGCATCAGGTCGTTCGACTGACCATTGCGCGCGCCGGCGGGAGCCGTGGCAGCGCCAATTGCAGCATTCGCGCTCATGCCGATTCACTCTCTCCTGTGTTATGGTTTCAACGGTTCGATGGGCTCGACGTGCCACTTGCCGCGCGCCAGATGTCGTCTATATCCACACGAAACCCATCCAGCAGCGCCGACTCGGCAGTGTCGCCTTGGCCATGCGCACCATGAACGACATAGGTTCCGCCGGATAATTTAAGCACAGTTACGGTTTTTGATTGCGGATCTGCGATCCAGTATTCCGAGATGCCAGCCTGCGCGTATTCGTGGCGTTTGTCGCGGAGGTCGGTCATCCTGTTTTTGGGTAACACAACCTCCATGACCATATCCGGCTTCTCCCAGTATTGCTCGTGAATGCGATGACGGTGTTCAGGCGGCATCAACATGATATCATGATATCCGTCTCTCTCAGGGTGCGCGGCCCAAGTCGGACAGGCAGCGAAGCGAACAGCGCTTCTGCGCCAGGATAGCGCTGACCGACGAAGTTGAGCAGCAGCCTGTAAAGAAAGGCGACGATGCGTTGATGGCTGGTCGTCGGCATCTGTAATCTTTCCAGCCGTCCTTCCGCGAACTCAAGCCGGGTGTTGTCGGGCAAGGCAAAGTAATCTTCCTCTGTCCATTCTCCCTGCGCAGGAAAGAGGTAAGCACCCTCCCAGGCCGGCTCTTTGAGCATATCGGTCTCGTCGTTGAATCCGAGCGTCATCGTCACATCTTCAACCGCGGATCCAGCGCGTCGCGCAGGCCGTCGCCGATGAAGTTGAACGCCAGCGAGCACAGCACCACGGGGATGCCGGGGATGAGCGGCGCCCACGGATGGGTCAACATGAACTGCGTCGAGAAGTTGAGCATGTTGCCCCACGTCGGCGTGGGGTCGGTGATGCCGAGGCCGAGGAAGCTCAACGCCACCTCGGCCGTTAGGCCGTCGGCCAGCGCCAGCGTGTAGGCCACGATCAGCGGCGGGAAGGCGTTTGGCACCACGTGCCGCGCGATAATCCACAAGTTGTTGGCACCCAACGAGCGGGCAGACTCGATTGAAGTCGCGTTCGCGCACCGAAAGCACCATGCCGCGCATCAGGCGCGCCGCCCCCGTCCAGCCGAACAGCGTGATGACGAAGATCACCACCAGCACGCTGCGCGATTCCTTCTGTGGGTCAATCAGCATGATCGCACTGATGAAGTTCACCAAGAAGTCGGGAAAGGGCAGCAGCTTGGGATCTTGGTTCAGCACCGAAGCCAGAATGAGCAGGATCGGGAAGGTCGGGATGGCCGACATGAACTCCAGGATGCGCATGAGGATGCCATCAATGGTGCCGCGATAGTAGCCGGCCAGCGCGCCGACCACCATGCCGACAGACGTGCTGAGCGTGGCCACGATGATGGC
>CALHLE010000079.1 GCA_938034415.1 uncultured Anaerolineae bacterium | reverse complement strand
CTTATACTACTTCGGCGGCGCACGTCGGCCTTGGCGCGCCGCTCCATCGCGGCGCTAAGGACGTTCGCCCCGCCGCAGGTAAGGAATGACGGCGAGAAGCCATGGCCCGGCGCAAACACAACTCCGCAACATCTAAGCACGTCGCGCATGGACTGATCTTCCTGTAGCATATCTCCGATGCCTTCAAGGAGCACTACCAACGCTTGAGGGGCGCACCGTACCCCGACCCCGAGGGCCCCGGTGAATACTGCGCCCAAAATATCTTCTGGGTGCCGCCGCAGGCGCGCTTTGTTCGAGGGGCTTCACCTTCCGCGATCCCAACGCCCCCGGCTGGTCATTGTGCGCGTCACTTGGCTGACCGGCTTCGATGCGTCAGCCTGCACACCCTCTACCTGGACGAGCCCATGCGCGGCTACGGGCTGATGCAGGCCATCGCGCAGGTCACGAGATCGTCTGCCTGCGCAATGTAGTGCAGGGGCGCGCCTTCTCGGAGATGCTCGAGCCAGGTGCCGCGCCGCTACCAGAGCCACGCCATCGAAGCGGCGCAGGTGATCGAAGAGCTGAGCGCGCTGGAGAAGGAGATGCGCGCGGCCAACGCGCACGGCGAGCAGCTGGGCCTCACTGAGGACGAGCTGGCCTTCTACGACGCCCTGGAGACGAACGACAGCGCGGTGAAGGTGCTATGCGATACGACGCTGCGCGCGCTGGTCAGGCGCATCCTGCGCAAGCATGGCTATCCACCGGACAAGCAGGAGAAGGCCGCCGACACGATGCTGAAGCAGGTGGAAGCGCTTTCGGCGATGTAGGCCGCCGCCTAGGCGTCGTCTGCTGAACCGGGCGTCTCGCGCGTGCGTCGGCTATCGTGGCGCGCGACCAGCACCCACGCGCCGGGCAGGGCCAGCGCAGCAAGCGCCGCCTTGATGGCGTCGCCTAGCAAAAACGGCAGCAGGCCAACCTCCAGCGCGCGCGGCCAGCCGACGAACTGAGCCAGCCACGGTATGCCGAAGGCGTAGATCACAGCGTTGCCCAGCGCCATCGCCAGCAGCGTGCCCCAGAAGCGCCGATCCCAGCCGCGTTCGCTCAGCCAGCCGGTGAGCGCCGCGGCAAAGATGAAGCCGATCAGGTAGCCGCCGGTCGGGCCGAGCAATCGCGCCACGCCGGATGCGCCGCCGGCGAAGAAGGGCAGCCCGGCTGCCCCCTGTAGCACATAGGCGGCCAGCGCCAGCACGCCGCGCCGCCAACCCAGCGCCGCGCCGACCAGCAGCACGCCCAGCGTTTGACCGGTGAGCGGCACGGGCTGTAGTGGGATGACGATTTGTGCCAGAGCCGCGACGAGCCAGCTCCCGAGCAGCACCATCGCTGCGTCGCGCCGGAGGTCGGCGCGCGCGCGCAGAAACAGCGTTTGCGCTAGGGTAGGGTAATTTGCGCTAAGCATTGTCCGTTAGCCGTGAAACGCGATGCCATCGCCTTGAGGTTTACGTCGCCGCAGCGCGCAGGGCATCGGCGCGATCGGTGTGCTCCCAGGGCAGGTCAATGTCGGTTCGGCCGAAGTGGCCATACGCCGCCGTTTGGCGATAGATCGGCCGGCGCAAATTCAAGTCGCGGATGATCGCGCCGGGGCGCAGGTCGAAGACTTCCTGAATGGCTTTGACGATCTTCTCGTCGCTGACCTTGCCGGTGCCGAAGGTCTCGACGTTGATGGAGAGCGGGCGCGCCATGCCGATGGCGTAGGCGACCTGGACTTCGCAGCGGTCGGCTAGGCCGGCCGCGACCACGTTCTTGGCGACCCAGCGGCAGGCGTAGGCCGCCGAGCGGTCCACTTTGGTGGGGTCTTTGCCGCTGAACGCGCCGCCGCCATGTCGGCCCATGCCGCCGTAGGTGTCCACGATGATCTTGCGGCCGGTCAGCCCGGCGTCGCCCATCGGCCCACCGACGACGAAGCGGCCGGTCGGGTTAACGTAGATTTTGAGCTTGCCGTTCAGCATCTCCGGCGGCAGCGTCGGCGTGATGACGTGTTCGATCAACGCCTGGCGGATTTCATCCTGGCTGACCTCCGGCGCATGCTGAGTGCTGATCAGCACGGTGTCAACGCGCGCCGGCTTGCCGAAGCGGTACTCCACGGTCACCTGCGTTTTGCCGTCGGGGCGCAGCCAGGGCAGCTCGCCGCGCTTGCGCGCCTCGCTCAGCCGCCGCGCCAGCCGGTGGGCGAGCGCGATCGGCATCGGCATCAGCTCCGGCGTCTCGTTGCAGGCGAACCCGAACATCATGCCCTGGTCGCCGGCGCCGATGCGCTCGACCTCGTCCTCGCTGCCGCCGTTGCGTGCTTCGAGCGCCTCGTCCACGCCCTGCGCGATGTCGGGCGATTGGCTGGCGATGGCCACCTGCACGCCGCACGTGTTGCCGTCGAAGCCCTTGTCGGAGCAATCGAACCCGATCTCTTTGACGACCTGGCGCACCAGTTGATCGAAGTTGACGAAGGCGCGCGTGGTGATCTCGCCGAGGCACAGCACAAAGCCGGTCTTCACCGCCGTCTCGCAGGCGACGCGACTCATCGGGTCTTGCGCTAGGCAGGCGTCGAGCACTGCGTCCGAGATCTGGTCGCACATCTTGTCGGGATGCCCTTCGGTCACCGATTCGGAGGTGAAGAAGAGCTGGGGTGAGTTCATGAAGCTGTTCACGTTGTGTTTCTCTCTTTGCGTCATACCCTCAGGCGGTCGCGTTGGTTGCCTGAGCGAATTCCAAAAAACACCGCCCTCTTGCGCTCGCTGGGAGACAAGAGGGCGTGCGAATTCGCGCGCGTCCGCCTCTCATCTTCCAGTCATCCTGCCGGAATTGGCACCGTCTCGGATCTCAATTCCCGGTTCGGACCGCGAATCGAAGATCGCGAAGGTTGCCGAGGCTTCATCGGGCCGGTCCCTCCGCCTCTCTGGATAAGAGCGCGATCAGGCTGATGGCGCTTCCTTGACGCTCGTCAAGGTCACCTGCAGATTATACGCGGGCAGGGCGCTGATCGCTCCCTGATTCTGCTGCAATCGGCAGCATCGCGCGCCTTTGCGAGCGATAGTCGCAAGCCCTACAATTCGCCGCATGAAAGGCATCGCCCACTTTGCCTCCGGCTTGTGCGTCGCCGCGTTTGTGCCCGGGGTGGTGGAGCAGGCGGCGCAGGGCGGCCTGCTGATCGCCCTGGGCGGCGCGTGTGCGATGTTGCCCGACACGCTCGACTTCCGCTTCGCCAAGTTCGTCGAGCGGCGCGACGCCGACCTCATTCCGGATCGCGCGCATCCCGACCCGCAAGCGTTGGCCGAGGCGTTCGCGCGCGAGTTTGCGCGCGTGACCCCCGACCGCCCGCGCATCGTGCAGTTTCACCCGCTGCGCCTGGGCGTGGTGGATTGGGTGACGTATGCTGTGCGTTTCGACGTCGCTGCCGGCGAGGTTGTCGTGACGATGGGCGACGAGGAGGGCCGCGCCCATGTGGGTCGGCTCGACTATCCATACGACGGCGCGCTGGAGGTCATCGAGCTGGGCGGGCCGTCGCTGCGGCTGTCGCGGGGCGAGCAGGGCTATCGCATCGACTTCCTGCCCTGGCATCGCCAATGGACGCACTCGCTCGTGCTGGCGGCGGCGCTCGGCGCGGCGCTGGGGCTGCTGCTCGGCCCGACGGCTGGCCTGGTCGGCGGCCTGGGCTATGCCGCGCATGTGCTGGAGGACCAGCTCGGCTATCTCGGCTCAAATCTGTTCTGGCCGCTCACGCGCCGGCGCTTCGAGGGTTTGCGGCTGTTGCACGCCGGCGATGCCATTCCAAACGTCGTCACTGTCTGGCTTTCGCTGACGTTGCTGTTGCTGAACCTGGACCGCGCCCGCGATGTGCCTTTAATCGCCACCGGCCCGTTCCTCGGCTTTGCTGTGCTGCTGCCGGTTGCGGCCTTGATCGCCGTCTATGCGCGGCGCAAATGGCGGCGTTACGCGGCGTCGTGGCGGGCCGAGCGCAACCGCGACGCGATAGCGGAAGGCACAGATGCAGTGGGCTGAGTTAGTCGAACTGCGTCGGCACGCTGGCCGCGCACAACACCAACTCCTGCGCAGCGCGCACGCTGCGCATGATCTTGGCGAAGTTGCCCTTGAGCTTGAGCTGGTTGGTCATCAGCGCCTTGATCGGGTCAATTTCGCGGTTGATGACGCGGCGCCAGTTCTTAGCCGGCGCCCAGATGCGGAATTCGGGGCTGCGCTCGCTTTCGTCCTGCGCCAGGAACGCCTCGCGGCATTCCCCGTGCCACAGGTCGAGGTACATCAGCTTGCGTTCGCCGTCGGGTTGGCCGGCTTCCGGCTCGACGATGAACCAGAAGTCGCCCTCCCACGTCTTGGCTGCTTCGCGATACGCTGCGCTAGCGTTGATCGCGTCTTTGAACGCCGCCACCCACTCCGGTGTCGCAAATGGGATGCTCATCGCGGGAATTCTACTGACTGCGCCGCTGAAGGCGCAATGGGGTTAGTTGCGTGCGCGGCTAGCTGGCCACACAGCAGGGCGCGCGGCCGGCGCAGGCGGCCAATTACCCGTTACCATTAGCCCATGCGCATTGGTTTGATCGCCGGCGAGTATCCGCCGCTGCAGGGCGGCCTGGGCGATTACACGCGGCGATTGGCCCTGGCGCTCGCCGATTTGGGGCATGAACCCCATGTGTTAACGCGATTCGTCGCCGGCGCGCCGGCCGTCGAACGCGAGGGCAACGTCACCGTGCATCGGCTGGTCGGCGCGTGGAACTGGGAGACGCGCCGGCGCATTGAGGGCTTCAACCGGCTCTTCCACCCCGACGCGCTGAACCTGCAGTACCAAGCGGCGGCGTATCAGATGCACCCGGCGATTAACTTGCTGCCGGGCGCGCTGGCCAAACGCGCGCCAACCGTAGTCACCTTTCACGACCTGCGCGTGCCGTACCTGTTCCCGAAGGCCGGCTTTCTGCGCTGGAAGTCCATCGTGATGATGGCGAAAGGGGCTTCGGCCTGCATCACGACCAACATCGAGGATCGCGACACGTTGCTGCGGGAAGGTGTGCGCGAGGTCGCCATGATTCCCATCGGCAGCAACATCACGCCGGCGACGCTGGAAGGCTTCGAGGGCGCGGCGTGGCGGCGCGCTCGGGGCATTGCCGATGGCGTCATCCTGATCGGCTACTTCGGCTTCATGAACGAGAGCAAGGGCGGCGAGGTGCTCATCCGCGCCCTGGCCGAGCTGCGCCGGCGCGGCTTGGACGCGGGGCTGCTGCACATCGGCGGGCAGGCCGGCGACAGCGATCCCACTAATCTAGCATACGCTGCACGCTTGCAGCGTCTGGCCGTGGAGCTGGGCGTGCGCGAGCGGGTGTATCTCACCGGCTTCCTGGACGAGCGCGGTGTGAGCGAAGCGTTTGCGGCCTGCGCGTGCGTCGCCTTGCCGTATCGCGACGGCGCCTCCTTTCGCCGCGGCACGTTGATGGCCGCGTTGGCTCACGGCTGTGCCATTGTCACCACCACGCCCCGCGTCGCGCTGCCGGAGCTGATGGACGGGGCGAACGTGCTGCTCACGCCGCCCGACGATGTTTCGGCGCTGGCGCAGGCGATCCAGCGCGTGATCGCCGACGAGGCGCTCCGGCGGCGCTTGCAGGCCGGCGCGGCCGAGTTGAGCCGGCGCTTTCGGTGGGAGTCCATTGCTGAGCAGACGGCGGCGCTGCTAGAGCGGATCGTGAAAGGAAGATGAAAGGGCTATACTTCGGCGCGGTTGACGATGAGCGATTCGCAATCCCACGCGCGCGAAGCGCCGCTGCCATCCGAGCTGTACGACGAAAACTACTTCCTCACGGCTTGCGAGGGCTACGATGAGTTCCTCAAGACCGAAGGCGAACACCTCTCGCGCCGGCTGCGCCAGGCGTTTGAGTTTGCGTCGGTCGAGCCGGGCATGAGTGTGCTCGACCTGGGCTGCGGGCGCGGCGAGATCGTCCGGCGCGTCGCGCGAATCGGCGCCAAATCGTTTGGGATTGACTACGCGCGCGCGGCCGTGCGGCTGACCCAGCGCATCATGCAACATGAAACCGGGACGTATGGCATCGCGCGCGCCGACGCGAAGTATCTGCCGTTTGCGGATGCGTCGTTCGACCGAGTGCTGATGTTCGACGTGGTCGAGCATCTGCAGCCGTGGGAGCTGGACGCTTGTTTGCGCGAGGTGTGGCGCGTGCTCAAGCCGGCCGGTCAGATCATCGTGCACACCGCGCCGAACCGTTGGTACGACGCCTATGCCTATCCGGTCGTGCGCACCGTCCGCACCGTGATGGGGCAGGGGCACAAGTACCCCAAGAACCCGCGCGCGCTCAACGTCGCGATCAACACCGAAGTTCACGTCAACGAGCAGGACATGCTGCGCCTGCGCCGCTACCTGGCGCGCGCCGGATTCAAGCGCGTCCGGGTGTGGCTGGACACGCCTCCGCAGAATCGCCGCGAGGGCATTGTGATGAGCGCCCTGCGTCACGTCGCCTTCAACTGGGTGCCGTTCGCCTGGTTCTTCCAGCGCGAAGTGTTCGCCGTGGGCGCCAAACTGGCGCCTTGATTTGCCGACATTCCTCACGAATCCAATCCTATGTCCAAGAAATCACGACGCGAGAGAAGACCGAACCTGCCCCCTGAGGCATTCAACGTGCCTATGCGCGCGCCTGCGCCGGCGACGCCCGATGCGAAAGCCGAGCCGGCCGCTGTGACGGTCGGTGCCCGCGCACCTGCGCCGCCGACCGTGGCCAATTTGCATCGCGAATACGGCGAGGTGCTCGACGATTTGCGCTTGACCGCGATCATCTTCCTTGCGCTGATCGCCGTCATGGTTGTATTGTCGTTCCTTGTGCGCTGACGAGGACAAGGTTGATGCGATAGCTGCTGAGGTTTGCCTCGTGTCGTCCGCTGTCGTCGCACTCAAGTCCGGGCGCGACCGGTCTGTCCGCCAACGTCATCCTCGCCTGTTTGCCAGTGCGATCAAGGAGATCGCCGGCAAGCCCAAAGATGGCGATGTCGTTGACGTGACCGACAACAAAGGTGAATGGCTGGCGCGCGGCGTGATCAATCAGCAAGCGCAGATCGCGGTGCGCCTGCTCACCTGGGCGCACGACGAGGCGATAGACGAAGCGTTTTGGCGACGGCGCGTGCGCGCGGCGATCGCGCGGCGCAGACGCGACCCGGCCCTGGCGCACACCAACGCGATCCGCTGGGTTTTCGGCGAGAGCGACGGCCTGCCGGGCCTGATCGTGGATGGCTACGCCGATGTGCTGGTCGTCGAAATTTCAGCCCTGGTCGCCTGGCGCGCGCTGCCGTTCCTGGCCGATGCACTGAATGAAGCCTTGGCGCCCCAGCAGATCGTGTGGCGCGCGGACGAAGAGCGCCTGTCGCGCGAATTCGGCGGGACATTGCCGCGCGCCGCGCGCGAAGCGCTGAGCGAGGCTGCGCCGGCCGAGCCGGTCGAGATTTGCGAGCGCGGACTGCGCTTCTGGGTCAACCTGGCCGGCGGTCAAAAGACCGGCTTCTATCTGGATCAACGCGATAACCGGGCGCGGGCGGCGGCCTATTGCCAGGGCGCGACGGTGTTGAACGCCTTTGCTTACACCGGCGCGTTCGGGTTGCACGCGCTGGCCGGCGGCGCGGCGCGCGTGATCAACGTGGATTCGAGCGGAGAAGCGCTGGCGCTGGCCGAGCGCAACCTGGCGCTGAACGACTCCCTGGGGGCGGGGCGGCGCTACGAATGCGTCGAGGCCGACGTGTTCGACTATCTGCGCGGCCTGCGCGACCGCGGCGAACGCTTCGACGTCGTCATCCTCGATCCGCCCAAGTTCGCCCATCACCCCGGCCAGATCGAACGTGCGGCGCGCGCCTACAAAGACCTCAACCGCGTCGGCATGAGCATCATCGAGCCGGGCGGGATCCTAGTGACGTTCTCATGCAGCGGCGTGGTGGATGCGGCGTTGTTCCAGAAGATCGTCTTCAGCGCGGCGCTAGAGGCCGGGCGCGAGGCGCGGGTCATCGAGCGCTTGACGCAGGCCAGCGATCATCCCGTGCTGCTCACCTTCCCGGAGTCGGAATACTTGAAAGGGCTAATTTGCCGGATCGAGTAAGGCGATTGCCCTCCAGCTCGGAGCGCGCAGCCATGAAGTCCCCCAATCTGTTTGCCTCTTTTCGCTTTGCCTTTGAGGGGATCGCCTATGCCTTTCGCACGCAGCGCAACTTTAAGGTGCATTGCGGCGTCATGCTGGCCGTCGTGGTCGTTGGCCTAGCGGTGAGGCTTGCGCCGGCGCAGTGGGCGATTCTGGCGTTGGCGTCCGGCTTGGTCTTTCAGGCCGAGCTGATGAACACGGCGCTGGAGGCCGTTGTGGATCGCGTTTCGCCGGAGTTTCATGCGTTGGCGAAGGTGGCGAAGGACTGCGCCGCCGGCGCCGTCTTTCTGACGGCGCTGTGCGCCGTCGTCGTCGGGCTGTTGGTGCTCGGGCCGGCGTTGCTCGGCGCGTTGGCCGTGTGGCGCGCCGGGGCCTAGAGCGATCGCGCATAATCCCTTGCATGAGGATCAAACCAAGCCTTGCCTCAGGGCATCGCGTGGTTTCATGAGAAGGCGATCTGACGCCGCCGCCGTCTCGGCCTGGGCCAGATGAGCGCCGCCAGGTGTGATCAGGCCGGATCGTCTTGCGGCGGTCGAGCAGCGCGCGGCCGAGGGCGTTCGCCGATCTCCTCGAGCAACCCGCCTACGCCGAGCGAGGTGATGTCTGCGCGCGTGAGCCGGTCGCCGGCCAGCAAGCGCGGCAGCACCCAGTCCACCACATTGACCTTGCGACTGCGCGCGCAGCCCGGCGCGCCCAGAATCGGCAGGTCGCCCAAGTAAGCGACCATCAGCAAATTGCCCGGATCCACCGGCGCGCCAAAACATGCCACTTCGCCGTTTGCGCGCTCGATGGCGCGCGGCACGATGTCGCGCCGATCCATGATGGCCGTCTCGCCGGCCAAAATCAGGAGCTGCGCGCCGGCTTGAGCGTGCCGGACGAGCGCCTGCGCCAGGGCGCGCTCGTCGTCTTCGCTCTCAAGCGGCACGTAGTCCACCATGGACAGTTGCGAGCCGAGCGCCTCGATGCGGGCGCGCATCGCCGGCTCGAAGTCGCCGATCACGCGCGCGCGCACCGACGGCATGCCCGACAGGATCATCACGACGCGCCGGCTGGGCAGCGCATCTACGCGGATGATCCCGTCGTCACATTCTGCGCAGACGCGGCGCGCGGCCTCGATGGCCGGCTCAGGCACGGCGAAGGGAATGATCTTGATCGTCGCCGCCATCTGTTTGGCGGCGACGGCGCTGTGGTTTGCCACAGCCGCGATGGTCAGTCCCTCGATCTGGTTAATGCGGTTCAATCGCTCGCCGTCCACGCGGACGATGCCGAGCTGAGTAGCGAGCAGATTCATGCGCCCGCCGCCGGCGAAGCTGGCGAGCAAGCCGCCGCCCATCACCAGCGCGGCCAAGGCGCGCGCGGCGTCGTCTTCGCCGATGTCGCCGGGTTCCAGTTCTGCCACGTACACGCTGCGATGTCCCATTGCCCGCAGCGTCGCGATGTCCGCCGGCGACAGCGCTTTGCCCTTGCGCAGTAGGCGTTGCCCGTCCGGCCCAGCGATGTTGTGTCCGAGGATCTTGCCCTCGGCACGCTCTAGGGGGATCGGCCCAAACCTCATCGTTTGGCCACGTCAGGCATTGACGATGGAGAGAACTTCGTTGCGGGTCAATTTGGCGCGCCCGTCTTCCAAGGCGTTGAGTGTGGCTTCGGCCAGCGCCAGCGGAATTTTGATGAAGTAGCTGAAAGGTGCCTCCGGCAGACTTCTGGCGTATTGCGCCGTCAAATGCAGCCAGTGCGCAGCATACCCGCGTAGGTCGGCATCCGTCCATCCGGGCGGATAGAAGTTGGCGCCACGCGCCAGGTCTTCTTGCCGGTTGCGGGCGATGTTGGTGAGTTGCAGACCGCGCCCGAAGTGAATCGCGGCGTTGCGGTCCAGCCGGGCGCCGTCGAACCACGCGGCGATGTCGCACATCAGCAAGCCGACGGCCGCCGCGACGCTATAGGTGTAGGCGTCCAGGTCGGCCCGATGGCGGATGTGCCAGTTCGTCCTTGCCCAGTGCGCCATACGGCTGGCCATCGCCGATGTGTCGCCCATGATGCGCGGCGCGATCTCGCGCGGCGCGTAGGCTGCCCAGTCGCCTAGCCGCAGGCTGACTTCGGGCAACGCATTCCGGTACGGCGCAAAGATTGGTTGAAACGCCTCGGCTATGCTCGCGTCGTGAGCGTATGAGAAAGCCTGTAACGCCAGGCTGATTTGTTCCAGCAAGTTCGACTTGGCGTTGTTTGGCAGGGTGGGGTGGTCTTCGATCTCATCAATGGCGCGCATGCACAGATAAGCTGAGGCGGTGGCCTCTTTCAACCGTGGCGGCATGCGGCTGATGGGCAAGAAGAAGGTCCGGCTGGTCCGTTCGAGCACGGTCAGCGGGTCGTCGAGTGGGTGATTCATCATTTCGTCTGCAATTTTATGATTGCACTTGAAAGGCTTGTGCTGTCGGGTGGCTTGTGGGCAAGTGCGTCGCCCTTATGCCCATTGCAGGCTGCGCATTTCCCCAATCATCGCGCCTCGGCGCTGTTGCTGCCGAACAACCGCGCGAAGAAGTCGCGAATCGCTTGAACGAGTCGGCTGAAGAAACCGGGCTGAGCGGCCGGGGCTTCGATGACCCCTTCGGCGATCTCGACTTGCGCCTTCATGCACTCGAAGAATTTGGCGCTCAGGTTCTGCGTGACGCTGCTCATCAGGCGCATGGCCATGCCGACGATGCTGACGTCAGCCGTCCAGGCCAGCTCGGTCGCGCGATGATCGACGTCGGACAACGTGAAACTGGCCACGACGTTTGCGGTGTTGCCCTGACCGGTGCCGCGCGCCTTGATGGTGCCGGATGCCGGTGGATGTAGTTCAGCCAGCTCGACGTCGGTGTTGAACCTCACCTTGACCGTGCCAAAACCGACGCTGACGACCACTTTGAACTTTTTGTTCGGCTCGATCACTTCCATAGATTCGACGCCCGGCGCGCAGCGGGCGACGGCGTCGGGGTCTGTCATGAACTCCCATACCTTCTGGCGCGGCGCTTTGATATGGGTGGAACCGCTCAGTTGCATCCCTGTCTCCAGTCCATCGCGAGATTCAAGTGTGCGGAGATTACACCGTTTCGCGAATTCGGCAATGTCGCGATGAGCAAGGGAAGACAGCGTCGCATCGGTCTGGAAGAACGTTTTGCGCTAAACTAGGGGTGCTGACGCGGTGGCCGCGCAAGAGACGTGGCGCCCTTTTCGTCAGCGAATAATCCTGTGCTAGCCTCCAAGCCCCGCTCTGCGCTGTTCTTCCTCTTTGCCGGCCTCCTCGGCATTGCTGCGGTCCTCACCCCTGTTGCCGTCCATGCTGAAACCAAATCGCTGGTGTGGACGCGGCTGGACACCGAGATAGCAGTGCAGCTCAACGGCGATCTGAAGATCACCGAGACCAACGTCATTGACTTCACCCGCGGCACCTTCTCGTGGGGCTTTCGCGACATTGAGTTGGCGCGCCTCACCGAGGTGCGCGACATCGTTGTAACGGAGAGCGGCCGACCGCTGGAGACGGAAATCGTCTATACCGACAACAACAAGCTGCGCATCAAATACTACTTCCTGACGCCGGCGCGTGGCGAGCAGCGCACGTTCGTGCTGAACTACACTGTCGTCGGCGCGACGCGCTACTACGATGAAGGCGATCAGGTGTTCTGGGCCGCGGTGTATCCGGATCGCAGCGGCTTCGCCGTGCAAAACGCGCGCGCGGTCGTCCGGCTGCCTGCTGGCGCAACGGCGACCAACGCCGAGGTGTACGGCGTGCGCGCCGACGTCAAAGGCCTGGGCGAAAGTGTGGTCGTCGCCGAGGCGCTGGAGCCGATCCCCAGCGGCGAACAGATGGAGGTGCGGGTGCAGTTTCCGCACGGCATCCTCGACGGCAAGCCGGCGGCATGGCAGCAGGCCTACGATGAACGTCGGCGCTTTGAGGAGACTGAGAAGCCGCGCTACGACTTCTTCATCTTGCTCGCTTCGCTGCTGATCTTCTTGGGCGGGCCGGCGCTGGCCGCCGTCTTGTATTACACGCGCGGTCGCGATCCCGACGTCGGCCTTGTAGCGCAGTATCTGACCGAGCCGCCAGACGCCCCGCCCGGCGTGCTCGGCACGTTGATTGACGAGACGGCGGACATGCAGGACCTCGTCGCCACGATCATGGATCTGGCGCGGCGCGGCGCGCTGAAGATGAAGGAGGAGCCGGTGGAGGCGCTGGGCGGCGCGCTCACCATCATGGACTGGGTGTTCGAGCCGGGGGAGAACTTCGGCAAGCTGGCGCTGAGGCCGTTCGAGCAAAAGCTGGTGGATGCGCTCCAACTCAACCAGGGCGCGCGCGCGCTATCCAGCTTCCGCAACAATTTCTACGCCAAGCTGCCCGAGCTGCAAAATGCGCTGTATGAAGAGATGGTGCGTGAGGGCTATTACAACCATCCGCCGAACACCACGCGATCCGCATATCAATCACTGGCGACGGCGATTACTCTGGTCGCGGCGTTGGCCTTTTGCGCCTCAATTGCTTTGCTGAGCGAGCTGACGGATTATGCGATCTGCCTGCCGATTGCTTTCGGCGTCACAGCACTGGCCTTCTTCCTCATCGCCAAGAACATGCCGGCGCGCACACGCAAAGGCGCAGATATGCGCATGCGCGCCGAAGCCTTCAAACGCTATTTGCAGAACATCGAGAAATACACCGATGTCAAAGAGTCGAAAGACTTGTTCGAGAAGTATCTGCCCTACGCCATCGCCTTTGGCCTGGAGCACAGTTGGACGAAGAAGTTCACTGCGGTGGATGCGCCGATGCCTCCCTGGTATGTGCCGTCCTGGCCGAGGACACACTACGATCCCCGCTATGGCGGACAGGGCAGGCCGGTCGTCGTGGCCGGCGCGCCGGCGGCGGGCGAGGCGCGCGGCCGATCAGAGCCGTGCGGCGACATCAGCGGTCAGGCGCGCGCCGGCGGCGGCATCGAAGGCGTAGAGCAAGCGATGGGACGCGGCATCAGCTCGATCGAAGGCAGGTTGGCCTCGATGTTTGAATCTATGTCCACCACGTTCGGCAGTCGGCCGGTTTCCAGCCCCAGCGGGGGCGGATGGAGCAGCGGTCGTTCCGGCATGGGCTGGAGCGGCGGCGGTGGCTTCGGTGGAGGAAGCTCCGGCAGAGGAGGCGGTGGCTTTGGCTAGGCCGCGCGAGGTTTGCATGGGAATCCATCGCGCATCTTCCTCAGGTCGTTGGTAAAGGGGGCGAATGGGCATCATGAATCAAGGCAGAACGCTCGGCTACACCCTGATCGGCATCGGCGCAGGCATCTTCCTCCTCGGCGCGTTGTGGGCGCTGGGCGGTTCGATCGAAACACAGGGCGCGCGCATCCTGGCGATCGCGTTTGCGTTCATCATTGCTGCGCCGCTGGTGGGGCTGGGCATTTACACGTTGAACAAAGGCCGGCTCGAAGCGGCCGAGATGGCGCAGATCAGGCAACAGCAGAAGCTGCTCGGCCTGGTGCAGACGCAAGGCAAAGTAAACATTTCGATGGCTGCGGTCGAGTTGGGCCTCAACCGCGATCAGATGAAGCAGTTGATCTACGACCTGATCGGCAAGCAATTGTT
>CALHLE010000078.1 GCA_938034415.1 uncultured Anaerolineae bacterium | reverse complement strand
AGAGGCCGACGACCTCGAAGCGCTCGAAGGCATCGGGAGCGTGTATGAGCGCAAGCTCTACGAAGCCGGCATCTGCACATACGAAGCGCTGGCCAACACGCCTATCGAACGGCTGATGGAGATCTGCCCGCCCACCAAGCTGCGCAAGCCAGACTACGCCGGTTGGATCGCTCAGGCGCGCAGTTTGGCAGCGCAGAAGAGACGACAGAGCCAGTAGGTCGTCAAAGCGCACAGTTGGGAAGACGCATCCATGACTCGCTCGACAGCCGCTCTGTGCGTTTCGAGCGCTTGGGGCGTTGCATTTGGCGGCGCGATGTCGGGAAGAACACAACACCGGCTTCACGCTAGAATATCGAGTGCGTAGCGCCCACTGCGAACGCTCATCCAGCATTGCTTGAACACGCTGCCTGCGTGAGCAGCCGATGAAGCGCGCGGCGAGCTTGTTGGTTAAGGAGGGCGAAGTGTCGAACGATCAGAATGTCACACCCCAGGTAGGAACACTCAAGGCGCTGATCAACCGCGCGCGGTTGGTCTGGCATTTGCTGCGCGACCCGCGTGTGCCCGTCTATCTCAAGGCGCTGCCGATTGCTGCGGCGCTCTACGTAGTGTCGCCCATAGATTTCGTCCCCGACATCGCGCCGCTGCTGGGCCAACTGGACGACCTGGGCGTGTTGCTCGTGGGCATCGAATCGTTCGTTGCGATGTGCCCGGCGCACGTCGTCGAGGAACACCGCGCCCGGATCGAGGGCTGCGAGTTTTATTCATCCACCGACGCCGGCCGCGCAAAAAAACCGGAGACGATTGACGGTGAGTGGCGCGTGAAGTGACGGCACAGCGCGCAGTTGCAGACGAGCGCTCGCATGCCTGTGACGGGCTATGCGAACGCTCGCGCTCTCTAGCGCGTGACGCCGACATGCCAAAGCGATACCGCCCACACGCTCGTTTCAATTAGCAACTCGCGCAGCTCGCGCAAGCCATCGAAGGCGACGCGCGCCGGATGCGCAACCGCCGAGAAGGCCGAGGGCAGCATCGGCCTGCGCGGGGGCATGATGAGGACTGCGGCAGCGCGTTTGTCGCTCGGCAAGCCGCCCAGCTCGCGCGCCTTCTCCACTGCCACGGTGAAATCCCCCAACGCGTCCACCAACCGGCGATCCTTCGCTTGCGCGCCGGTCCACACACGCCCGCCGCAGATGGGTTCCAGGGCTTCCGGCGCAATGGCGCGCCCTTCCGCCACCAATTGTTTGAAGTCCTCATAAGCACGCGCAACCAGGCCGGCGAAAACCGCGCGCGACTCCTCATCCATCGGCTCGGCGTCGCTAAATAGCGCGGCGCGCCTGCCACGCTGCAGCGCAGCGCGATGCACGCCAAGCTTCTCGAACGCCTCGCGCGTGTTCGGCTTGAACGCGATGACTCCAATGCTGCCGGTAATGGTCAGCGGCTGAGCGACGATGCAGTTCGCAAGCGCCGACACATAGTAGCCGCCCGACGCCGCCGTTCCGCCCATGTAAGCCACGACCGGCTTCTTGGCGCGCAGGCGGCGCACCTCGCGCGCGATCAAGTCAGACGCCAACACCGAACCGCCGCCGGAATCCACGTAGAGGATCACCGCAGCAACATGGTCGTCTGCCTCGGCGCGCCGGATGGCTTGCGCAACGCTGCTCGATCCGGCAATTTGCTCGCCGGTCAGCGGAAAGGGGATGGGCAAACGCCGGCTGGCACCGGGCGCAATCAAACCTTCGACTTTCACCACGCCGATGACCCTGGGCGCATATTCGACGATGGGGATGAGCAGCGACCTGCGCGCTTCCTCCAAGTTGATGCAGGCGCGCCGCGCCTGCTCGGCGGCAAGTTGCTGAGCGCGACGAAGGCCATCAGCCAGTCTGGGCGATACCTTCGCGACGCGCTGCGCCAAACGCACGATGCGCCCATCCACCGCCGCGGGTGGTTCGGGGATTAGGAAGCGATCAAGCTCATCCTCATAGAGCGCCGCATCGAGCAGGCCATGTTGCACTGCCTCCCGAGCGCTCAGGGGCGCGCAATCAACCAACTCGCGCACGCGCTCCGGGGTGAGATGCCGGCCTTCGGCGATGCCGCGCACGAGCGCGTCGAAGCGCGCATCCAGCAGCCACTCGGCTTGCGCACGCGAATCGGGCGAGAAGTCGTTGCGCGAGAAAATATCGCCAGCGGACTTGAACGGCGAGACGTTCACCACTTCTACGCCGACGCCCAGGCGATCCAGCGCATCCTTAAGGAAGAGGTATTCGTTGTAGAAGCCGAGGACATTCCACTCGGCGCTGGGTGGCATGACCACCTGATCGCAAGCGCACGCCAGATAATACTGAAAGGGGCCGAACGATTCCGCGTAAGCGACGAGGCGTTTGCCGCTGCTCCGAAAGCGCGTCAGCAAATCGCGCAAGCTCTGATAGACCGCCGGATTGGCCACACACTCGATCCGAAGCACGACGCCCTTCACCCGTGGATCGAGCGCCAGCCGCTCGAAGGTGCGGCGCAGCTCACTCACGCTGAGCGGCCCTGCGGGTATCGGTGCCAGACGTGCTAGGAAGGACGGCAGCTCTAGGCGCGGCGGCGGCAGCTCAACGATTTCGCCTCTCAGAGGGACGATGACGAAAGGGGGGAACTTGCGCCGCCCGCGCCAGCGATTCCGGAGGTTCAGCCACGCGCGGCGGACGGAGAAGCCCAAGCCAGCCATCCGCTGGATTATATGGCGCGCAGCGGCCAGACTGCGCGGAGCAGCCTGGCCGCTGGAGCGCTGCGCTTACTCCGCTTCGGCCATCTTACCGAGCATCTTGTCGATCTCATACAGGCCGGTGGCTTCCGTGCCGATCACCTCAATGCGGTCGAGGATATTGCGCGCCTTGATCTCGGCCTCGCGCTGCTCGGCCACAAACTCCTGCAGCCAATTCCAGGTGGCATGGTCTTTCTCGGCGATGGCCAGATCCACGATGCGGTGAATTTTGCGCGCCACATCCATCTCCAATTCGAGCACGGACTTCATGATCTCGGGCAGCGAGTTGAACTCGTGGGGCGGTTCGGATACGGCCGGCACGCGGGCCGGGCTGTCCTGATCCACGACGTACTGCAGAAACTTCTCCATGTGTTCGCGCTCTTCTTGCGAGCTGGCAGCCAGATAGCGCGCTGCGCCCTCGTAGCCCTGAGCATCGCACCACAGCGCCATGGACAGATAGACGCTCGACGCATAGGCCTCTTCCGCGGCCTGCTGGTTCAAAGCGGATGCCATTTGTTCGGAAATCATCTTTACCTCCTTCGAAGCGCGCTACGCTTAAATGCATCAACGTAGATCAACGCAAATTTACAGCGCGCATTAACCAAAGTTTGACCGCTATTATAAACGATAGGTGATCTTAGTCAAGTCGTAGGCCAAAGCGCGCGCCATCTCATGAGCGTCCTGCTCATCAATGACGTGACGCACGACCAGCCCGGCCAGCCAGTCGCACGCTGCGCGCCGCCACAGGTCATGCCGGGCAGGGATGGAGCAGAAGGCGCGCGTATCGTCGTTGAATCCGGCCGTGTTATAGATGCCTGCGGTCTCCATCACCTGATCGAAGAAGCGGCGCATGCCGTTGAGCGAGTCGTGGAACCACCACGGCGGGCCGAGCCGGACAGCGGGGTAATGCCCGGCCAACGGAGCCAGTTCACGCGCGTAGGTCGCCTCGTCTAGGGTGAAGAGGATCAGCCGAAAGCGCCGATCGTTGCCAAAGGCGTTCAGCAGCGGCTGTAGGTTGCGCGTGTATTCGGTGGCAATCGGAATATCGGCGCCTTTGTCCGGCCCGAAGCGCTCAAACACGGCGCGATTGTGGTTGCGCAGCGCGCCGACGTGCAGTTGCATCACCAGGCCATCCTCGACGCTCATGCGCGCCATCTGCATCAGCATGTGACCCGTGAAGCGGGGCGCATCGTCCGGCATGGTTTCGCCGCGCAGGGCGCGCTGGAAGATCGCGTCGGCCTCGCGCTCGCTCAACAGGACGGTGAACGGCGTGAGCGCCGCATGATCGGTGGCCACGGCGCCCATCGCCTTGAAGTAGGCGCGGCGCTGCTCAATCGCGGCGAGGAATGAGGCGTAATGGGTGATCGAAATGCCGCTTAACTCGGCCAGCCGCTCGATGTTGGCGCGCCAGGCGGGCGCATCCAGGTTGATCACGCCATCGGGCCGGAAGGTGGGCAGGATGCGCCCGCCCCACGCTGATTGTCGAATGCGCTGATGATGTTCGAGCGAGTCGGTCGCGGCGTCGGTGGTGCACAACACCTCGATGTTGAAGCGGGCATAGAGCGCGCGCGGGCGGAAGTCGGGCTGCGCCAGCTTTTCTGCGATGCGGTCGTAGATGTCCTGCGCGTTCGCGCCGGTCAGCTTCTCCTGGATGCCGAAGATGTCGTGCAACTCGTCGCGAATCCACAGACCGGTAGGCGTGCCGCGGAAGAGGTAAAAATGATCGGCGAAGGTCTGCCAGATCGCGCGGTGGCGACGCGCCTTATCTTCCGCCGACATGTGGGCTTCCTCAGCAGCGGGCAGCAGATTCTCCATCGGCACGCCCTGCGAATACAACAGGCGCACAACGTAGTGATCGGGGATGATGAACAAGTCGGCCGGCGTGCCAAAGCTGTAATCGGGATCGGCAAAGACGCGCGGGTCCACGTGGCCGTGCGGGCAGACCAGCGGCAGCGCGGCGATAGAAGCGTAGAGCATGCGCGCCACGTCGCGCACGGCAGGATCGGGTGAGAAGTACCGGTCGGCCTCTACGAGGGATGATGTAGTCGCCATGCCCGCTATTAGAGCACGGCGCAAGCAAAGCAGAAAAGGCTATGGGATAGCCACCAGCGGCATTATGCGCGCGACTTATCCGCCCACCTGAGCAGTTTGGTCAACGGCCAAGTGTTGATCACCGAACCAGGAGTCACCCATGCGCGGCGCGCTACCGTGACGCCAAGGATCATGTTATGCAGGCCGTCGGGCGAATGCGCATCGGTGCTGATGCTGAGCTTGCAGCCCAGCGTGACGGCGCGCTGCGCCAGCACGTCGTTCAGGTCGAGCCGGCTGGGATCGGCGTTGATCTCCAGGGCAACGTCGTATTCGAGCGCCGCGCGGAACAGTGCCTCCCAGTCGTAGTCCGCGCCCTCGCGCTCGTTAAGCAGCCGGCCGGAGGGATGGCCGAGGATGTTCACATGTGGGTTCTGCAGCGCCTTGATAGCGCGCGCGGTGATCTTCTCGCGCGGCTGCGTCAGCGCCGTGTGCACGGATGCTTGCACCAGATCCAACCGGGCCAGTGCCTCATCCGGCAGGTCGAGCGAGCCATCGCTCTTCACTTCCACCTCGGCGCCCTGCAGCACGCGGAACTTGAGGCCTTCTTTCTTGAGCTGCGCGTTGACCCGATCAATTTCTTTGCGCTGCTGCGCGATGCGCTCGGGTGTCAGCCCGTTCACTACGCCCAAGCCGGCGGTGTGGTCGGTAATCAGGATGTATTCGTAGCCCAGCGCGATCGCGGCGCGCGCCATGCTCATCACGTCGCCGGCGCCATCGCTCCAGGTGGTGTGCATCTGGAGGTCGCCCTTCAGGTCGCACAGGTCAATCAGGTCGGGCATTACGACGCGCCCCGGACCCAACTCCAGCGCCTTCTCCACCTCACCGCGGTCTTCGCGCAGCTCCGGCGGGATGTAAGCCATACCCAGGCGGGCATACAGGGCCGGCTCGTCCTCGAACGTCTCCCTGCTTTCCGCGCTGTCCTTGCCACCTAACTTCGAGACGGCGTATTCGTTGAGCGTCAAGCCTTTCTTCTGCGCCAGCTCACGCACCTTGATGTTGTGCAACTGGCTGCCGGTGAAATACTGCAGGGCGGTGCCCCACACGCGTGGCTCCACGACGCGCACATCCACCTGCAGGCCATTCCCCAGCCGAACGCTGCTTTTGGTCTCGCCTGCTGCGAGCACCTCGGCGATGTCGGGCTGCGCCAGGAAGACTTGCATCACCGGCGCGGGATCAGCAGCGGCGACGAGGATATCCAAGTCGCCGATCGTCTCTTTGCCGCGGCGCAGCGAACCGGCATATTCAACCTTTTGCGCGCCAGGCGCTTCGCGCAGCGCCGCGACGATGCGCCGGGCGATAGGCAGCACATCGCCCAGGCGCATGCGGCCGGTCGCGCGGCGCTTCATAGCCTCGATGCCGGCCAGGATCTTCTGCTCGGCCTTCTCGCCCATGCGCGGCAGGTCGCGCAGCCTGCCGGCCCGAGCGGCGGCCTCCAGGTCGTCCACGCTGGTGATGCCGAGCTTCTCCCAGAATTCCTTGACGCGCTTCGGCCCTACGTTTGGCACGCGCAACATGGCCGCCACGCCGTCGGGCACTTCATCGCGCAGGCGCTCGTAGAACGCCAGCCTGCCGGTGCGCATCAGCTCGTCAATCTTGGCGGCGATCTCTTTGCCGACGCCGGGGATTTGATCGAGCGCGTCCTCCTGCCACAGCTCGGCCACCGAACGCGGGGCGTTGAGGATATTCTCGGCAGCCGCGCGATAGGCGCGTACCTTGAAGACGATCTCGCCCTGAATATCGAGGCGGTCGGCGATGTCGTTGAAGATGGCGGCGATTTGCTGGTTGGAGAACGGCATAGAACGACGGTGACGCCGGCTACTCCAGTTCCTCCCGGTTAACGGCAGGCTTCTTCACCGGCTTGGGATAGGGGGGCGCGCTGTTGCTGACGCTGGCCTTCACATTCGCTACAGGCGGGGGTGCCGACGTCCCCTCGGCATTGTCGCCCGGTCGCCCATTTGGCGCAGGCGGCGCCACGAACGAAGCCATTTTGTCCACCATCCCACCAATCGCTTCGCTCATCCGATCCAGCAGACTGGGCTTGGCCGCCCGCGGCTGCGCAATCGCTGCCATCGCCGGCGCAGGCACCTGCGGCGGCGCCGCTGCGCTTACGCGCTTCGGCTGCGGCCGGGCCACCGTCGCAGCGGGCATCTCAGGCACCAGGCTGCTGCCGCAGTATGGGCACAAGTCCCACGAGAGATGCACGGCGCGCCCGCAGTTTGGGCATGCGTTGCGCAGCTTCGTGTGGCAAGAGGGGCAGAACTGCATGTCGGAATCCACGCGACGGCCACAGGTGGGGCAGAACTCCTGATTCTCGATGCTGGCCAGCAGCGACTCTTCCTCCAAGGCGCGCACGTACTGTTCGCTCAACGTCTCGCGCGGGCGAAGCATGAGATACACGAGGATGCCGCCGATGGGGATGACGCCGACCATGACGGTGGCGAGAATTTGCACGAATGGGTCGCGCGTGCGCGAGCGGATGTCGCGGAAGGTCCAGATCGTCATGCCGGCGAGCAAGGCAACCAGGACAGCGCTGCACAGGCTGACGGCGGCGACGATCAGGCTGCTGATGTTTTCGGCCATAGGCGAAGTAATTTTTCGCAGACTTCCACCGTCTCAAAACTCGGAAGCTGCGCATGGGTCTCAGATAATTGACGATTATACTGCCCGCATTGTGAGCGACGCCTCGACTCAGCCGTCACCCAGCGACGCCAAAGCCGCCGGCAGCCGGCCGGAGTACCGCGCGCGCATCTGTGACATCCCCGAAGGCGAACGCCCGCGCGAGCGCTTCCGGGAAATTGGCGCGACAGGTATGTCGCAGCGCGAACTGCTGGCCATCATCCTGCGCAGCGGCGCAGAAGGGGTCAGCGCGCTCCAACTGGCAGATGCCGTGCTGATGAAATTCGGCGGTCTGATCGGCTTAGCGCATGCCAGCCTGGATGAATTGCAACAGGTGCACGGCATCGGCCCAGTCAAGGCCATCGAGATCAAAGCGGCGCTAGAGCTGGGCCGGCGCCTGGCGCTCAGCACACCGGACACGCGCCCGCAGGTGAAGACGCCGGCCGACGCGGCACAACTGCTCATGCCGAACATGAGCCTGCTTGAGCAGGAGGAAGTGCGCGTCGTGCTGCTCGACACGCGCAACCGGGTGTTGGGCACACCAATGATTTATCGCGGCAGCTTGAACGGCGCCAGCGTGCGCGTGGGCGAAGTATTCCGTGAGGCCATCCGCAGCAATTGCGCCTCCATCATATTCGCGCATAACCATCCTTCGGGCGACCCGTCGCCATCGGCCGAGGATGTTGCCGTCACGCGGTCGCTCGTGCAAGCCGGCAAGCTGCTGAACATCGAGGTACTCGACCACATCATAATCGCACATAATCGCTACATCAGTCTAAAGGAACAAGGCCTCGGCTTTGAATAGTCCAACGCAACCGGTTTCGAGCGCCAGGAGCGCGCAGGTGCTTGCGGCGGGCCTATTGCTAGGTGCCTGGCTCTTGCGAGTCTACGGCCTCGACAAGCAAAGCCTATGGTTTGACGAAGGGTGGTCATGGCACCTGGCGCGCATGTCGCTGGTCGAAATGGCGCTGACCACGGCGGGCGACCGCAGCCCACCCCTCTACTACGCGCTGCTGCACGCCTGGATCGGGCTGGCCGGCCAATCAGAGTTCGCCCTGCGCTTCATCTCTGCAGCAGCCGATACGGCTACCGTCGCGCTGGTCATCGCCTTCACACGCGCGCTGCTGCGCGGCCTCGAATGCGCCTCACCAACGGCGCATTCGTCCGCCGCGCTTCGCTCGTTAGCGCCGCTTATCGCCGGGGCGCTCTACGCAGTGTGCCCGTTCGCTGTGTGGTACGCGCAGGAGACGCGCATGTATGCGCTCATCGCGGCGCTATGTACCGCGTCGAGCTACTGGCTGTGGCGCTGGCTGCAGCGCGCAACACAGGACGGAAGCCGTAAGGCGCGCGAAGCGCCGCACCGGCGCTATCTCATCGCGTCGGCGGCGCTTTTGGCGCTTGCAATCTACAGTCACTACTACGCCATCTTTGTGCTGCCGGCTCACTTCCTCGCCGTCTTGATCGCGTCGCAGCGCGATAAACCCGCCCTGTTCTCAGCGTTCGGTCTTCAATTTCTCATCGCGGCGGCCGGCGTCATTGCCTCGCTCATCCCTTGGCTATTCATCGCTTCGGTGGGCTTCGCCTACGACGACGGCTTCGCCTTTCCCCTCAACACAATCAGCGGCCGGCTGCTGGAGTGGATGCGCAGCTTTGCCGGCGGTGGGCAGGGCTGGCCGTTGCCCGACGGCTGGGCGTGGCTGCTGGCCGGCGCAGGCGCGCTGGGCATCGCCGGCATGGCATCGCAGCAGCGTTGGCGCGAGCTGGCGGTGTTGCTCGCCTTGATCGTCGGACCGTTGCTGGCGGCGACGATTGCCGTGCGCGTCGTTTATCCCTACCGCTCAGTGTTCCACCCGCGCTACCTAATCTACGTTGCGCCGATGGCATGCGTGTTGTTCGGCGCGTCCGGCGCATTGGGCGCCGGCCATGCGTCGCCCGTCATCCGTCGCATCGCGCCCTTGGCTTCGGGCGCCACGGCGCTGCTGCTCATCGGCACGACCTGGCTGCCCGCGCTTCGCGCCTACCTGAGCGATCCGGCGCTTCAGCGCGAGGACACCCGCGGCGCTGTTCAACATGTGGTGGAGGCGCTTGAGCCGGGCGACCTCGTGATAATGTCGCGCGATAACTTCGCCGTGACATACTACTGGCCGAGCAAGCAGGCCGGCAGCCTTGTTGCCCTGCCGGCAGGGTTGCACGGCGTGCTATCCGACGATGAGGTCGTGCTCGAAGCGTTGAACACTCAACGACCGCAGCGCGTGCGATTAATGTTGTGGCAGGACGATGTGGTGGACCCGCAACGGTTCGTCGAATCCACATTGTGGCCGAACGGCTACGAGATCGGCGAGTATAACTTCGCTCAGATTCGCCTGCCGCTCTACCGCGTCACGAGATGGCCGGTCGCGCGCCCGGACTTTCGCGACGTCGGCGTCGTCTTCGGCGAGCCGGGGGGCGAGCGCATCGCGCTGCAGCGATCCTGGCAACGTGCGCGCGCGCAGGCCGGCGACTGGTTCTACGTCATCCTGGAGTGGGCAACGCAGCAACCAATGCGCACCGACTACAAGGTGTTCGTGCACGTGACCGGCACAGATGATCGGCCGGTCTTTCAGAGCGACCGGCAGCCGCTGAACGCGCTGCTGCCGATGACGCGCTGGCAGCCTGGCGAAACGCTGCGCGACGCGCGCGCCATGGTCGCGCCGGCCGATCTGCCGCCCGGTATGTATCGCGTCCTGGTCGGCGTCTATCATCCTGCGACCGGCCGACGCCTGACCGCTTATCGCGGCGGCCGCGCGCTGGGCGAGGCGGTGCTGCTCGGCGAAGTGGAGGTGACAACACCGTGATCCCTCACGCGGTCAACGCCAAAAGCGCCTTGAACGTTGCCACGCGCGCGGCGCTGCGCGCGCTGGGCGCAACGCTCCTCACGTGCCTGTGCGCCGGCGTCTCATCGCCCGCCGTCGGCCAACCGCCGGAGAAGCTGGACGCGCTCGCGAAGCTGAACGCGGCGCGACGCGACAACGGCCTGCCGCCGCTCGCCTGGAACCCGCTCCTGGACAAAGCCGCCCAGCGCCACAGCGACGACATGGCCAGCAAAGGATTCATAGACGAGACAGGATCCGACGGCTCTTCACCGCGCCAACGCATCGAAGCGACAGGCTACGCAGCCTGGCCGCAACAGCGCATCTGGGCAGAAAGCCTCTACGCCGGGCAAGGCACATTCGAGGAAGCGCTGGCCTTCTTCTTGAGCGATGAGGGGCAACGGCGCGTCGTGCTCAGCCCCAAGCTGCGCGAGGTGGGCATCGGCATCGCCAAAGACAACCTGCGCACCTATTGGACGCTTACCTTCGGCGCGCAGCCGAATCTGCTGCCCGTCTTCATCAACGACGATGCGCCGGTGACCAACGAACGGCAGGTCGCCGTGATGTTGACGCAGGAGGAAGCCGTGCCCGAAGGTAGCGCCAACGCCATCGGGCGCGTGATCGAGGTGCGGCTGAGCGATCGGCCGGACTTCGCCGGCGCTCGGTGGCAGCCCTGGGAGCGGCTGATCCCCTTCACGCTCGCGCGACAGCCCGGCAAACAGACCGTCTATGTCGAGATGCGCGACGGCGCCGGCCGCACAACCCTCGCCAGCGACAGCATCGAATATGACCCGAACGCGCGCGATGCCGTCCGCCCTGTGTCGCCTGGGGACGTGATCGCATCGCCGGAGGCAATCGGAGCGGCACAACCGGCGCCATCGCAGTCTGCTGCGGCCGATGCGCCGGCGGCCGCAGACCCCGGCAGCGCCATGGCTGTGGTCATCACCCTGGCCCCCGAAGCGACCCGCACGCCCGTCCCATCGCCGCAACCGACGCCGGCGGCGGTGATTGTGGTCATACGGCCGACGCCCACACCTACGCCGCTGCCCGCCGCGCCGGTCGCCGTCATCCCCAGCCCGATGACGGAAGCCGCAGCGCAGCAGTTCGATGCTGCTGAAGCAAGCGCGTTGCCGATGGGATGGATCATTCCGGCCTATCTTCTCGCGCAAGCAAGCGTCATCGCGCTGGGCGTGTTCGCGCTCCTAAGGCGCCGATGAACGCATCGCTGGACTGGCTCTGCCCTGCACACACGCTATGACTCGACCGCTGACCATCGTTTCAACAGGCACATTTGGCGCCGATTCGCTCGCGTTGTTCGAGCAAGCCGCGCCGGGCGTTCGCTGCTATCAGTTCCCCAAGGCGACGCCCGATGAGATCCCGGCCGACGTGCTCGCCCAAGCCGACGTGTACTACGCCTATGGCGAGCCGCCTTCGCGCGCAGCAGCGCCCAAGCTACGCTGGGTGCAGATGCACTGGGCCGGCGTGGACACGGTGATCAACGCCCCCATCTTCGCATCTGGTGAGGTGATCCTCACGACCGGCGCAGGCATCCATGCCGTCAACATCGGCGAATATACGCTCATGATGATGCTGGCACTGGCGCACAGGCTGCCGGCGGCCTTCAAGATGATGCAGGCCGGCGCATGGAGCAATGACCGCGCAGCGTTCATGCCGATGGAGCTGCGCGGCGCGACGCTCGGCTTGATCGGCTACGGCCAGATCGGCCGAGAGGTCGCGCGGCTGGCGCGCGCGTTCGGCATGCGGGTGATCGCCCTGCGCAAACGCATCCCGCCAGAAGACGAGCCGCGCGATGATGACCTTGCGTTCATCGGGCGCGACCGACTGCCGATGCTGCTCGCGCAATCTGACTTCGTGGTGGTAGCCGCGCCGCTCACGCCGGAGACGCGGCACATGTTGGACGCAGGCGCGCTTC
The DNA here is from genome assembly GCA_938034415.1 of uncultured Anaerolineae bacterium. Lineage (GTDB taxonomy): Bacteria > Chloroflexota > Anaerolineae > J036 > Brachytrichaceae > JAAFGM01. The sequence goes on along the minus strand of CALHLE010000078.1, from coordinate 27,504 downwards.
GGCAGATGAAGCCCACGGCGTTCCTCATCAATATCGGGCGCGGCGCAGTGGTGGATGAGCAGGCGCTGGCCTCGGCGATCGTTGAGAGACGCATCGCCGGCGCCGCGCTGGACGTGTTCGAGCAGGAGCCGCTGCCGGACGATAGCCCACTATGGCGGTTGGCCGCCGAAGGCCGCGTCATCCTCACGCCGCACATCGCCGGGCAAACGCCACACTACGAAGCGCGGGCCGCCGCTTTGTTCGCGGAGAACTTAAGGCGATTCAGCCGTGGTCAGCCGCTGATCAATCAGGTAGACTTCAGGCAAGGATACTAGGTCGTGAAGCTGTCTATCATCATGCCGGTCTTCAACGAGGCCGACACCATCGCGGAAATCTTGCAACGTGTGGCCAATGTCAGGCTCGATCCGGTGGAGAAAGAGATCGTGCTGGTGGATGATTGCTCACGGGACGACACGCCGCACATCCTGAAAACGCAGACGCACATCCCCAACCTAAAAATCATCACGCACGAGGTGAACGGCGGCAAGGGCGCTGCCATTCAGACTGCGCTTCGGCACGTCAGCGGTGACATTGTGATCATCCAGGATGCCGACCTCGAGTATGACCCCAACGATTACGCCAAGCTGATTGCGCCGATCCTGCGCGGCGAGACAAAGGTTGTCTACGGCGTGCGCGACCTGGGCACGCAGAAGTGGTACATGGCGCTGGGCAATCGCTTCGTCACGCTCGCCACAAATCTGCTCTACGGCGCATCCCTGAAAGACATGGAGACGTGCTACAAGGCGATGGCGCGCGATGTCGCGCAGGGGCTACAACTGGAGTGTCGGCGTTTCGATGTAGAAGCCGAGATCACCGCCAAGATTTTGCGTCGCGGTTACACCATCGCCGAGGTGCCGATCAACTATCACGCCCGCTACGAGCAGAAGAAGCTCTCGCCGGCAGATGGCTGGCCCACCCTCAAGGCGCTGTGGAAGTACCGGAAGTGGCAGGGATGAGCGCCCAGTCGCCCAAGGCCGGCTGCTCTGGCCAACCCAGCGCGCTCACGACTCCAGCGCTTCCCGCGCCGCTTCCACATCCACCAACTGCGCGCCCGGCGCGATGTTGCCCTCAGCGGCGTCAAAGCCCAGCTCGCGCACGTGGGCGATCACCCGCGCTGCGTGCAGCGCATCCGTCAGCAGCACGGTCGTCGGGCCGGTATCGGTTGAAAAGTAGACCGGCACGCCTTCGGCCCGCAGCGCATCGCAGGCGCGGAACAAGGTGATGTTCTCCGGCTCCCAGGCGAAGAGTTTGTGCTCGACGCCGCCGGTCATCGTCACCGCATGCAGCGTGATGCTGTCGGCCTCGGCCATCTGCGCCACCGTCAGCCAATCGCCGGACAAGACCGCCTCGATGCAGCGCAGCGCCTCGTCGCGACGGTTGCGCATCCAGCATTTGAAGAGCGGGCTATTGGGCGCGTCGGCATGGGCGCGCTCGGTCTTCAGGCCGATGCGCGAATCGAGCGGCACGGTGATCAGGCGCATGTCGGCCAGTTGGCCGCGCGTGTCCAGCCGGACGGCGAAGCTGTCCTCATGCGCAATCCCCGGATAGGACATCCAGAGGGAGACGCCGCCGGTTGCGGCGCGGCAGCCGCTGCCGGCCAAGAGGCGCGACATGGCGCTGACGAAGCGCCAGTTCTCTACGGCTTCCTGCCCAAACGCTGCAGCAATCGCCGCCATCGCTAGGGCCGCCGAGCCGCTGGCGCTGGTGCCCAGCCCTTTGCCTGCGCGCAACGCGCCGCCGGCGACCACATTGCGCGAGCGCACGCGGGCGCAGGATTTGATCGCCGCGATGTTGCGCACAGCATTCAGGCTATGCTTGACCCGCTCCAGCTCGCGGCCGGTCGCGCGCTGACCGCCGATAAAAACGTCGTCCTCTGCCAAGTCAGGGTCAAACTCGACCAGCGTAATCGAGTAGGCCACATCGTTGGTGACGCTGATGCTGGGCAGAAAGGCGATGCGCCACTCCCAATCGGCCAGGCCATGGTACTTCAGGATGCCCTGCATCGGGTGGGCTTTGGCTGCGGCGACGCCGCGCGGGTTGCCCGGTCGGTCGAAGGTCGGATAGTCGGGGAAGGTGATGCCATGCCGGCCCAGCGCATCAAGGATGTCATCATGCGCCGCGTGCATGAAGCCGGCGATCTCTTTGAAGCCGCGGGGGATATGCGTCGCCATCGGGAAATTACAGCACGCCTTCTTCCGTCTCGCGGATCAGGCGATCGACCACGGCTTTCAGGTCGCCAGTTTGGCGATACGTTTCGAGCTGGCGGTGCGCGCTGGTGCCTTCTCGCATGATCGTGTAGGCGTATTCGACCTCCTGGCGACTGCCCAGCTCATCCACCACGTCGCCGATGAACCACTCGATCATCTCGGTCACCAGGTCGCGGGCCGGCAATTCTTCCTGCTTGCCGAAGTCAATCAGCTTGCCGTCCAAGCCGTAGCGCACCGCGCGCCACTTGTTCTCTTCGATCAGCGATGAGGAATACACGCGAAAGGTCATGTTGCTGCGGCGCAGCTTCCAGCACTTGTAACAGATCGCCTGGTAGATCGCGGCGATGCAGATCGCTTCGTCCACGCGGGTGCACACGTCGCACACGCGCATCTCCAGAGTCGGATACTTGTGGTTCGGTCGCAGATCCCACCAGATCTTGGTGCCATCTGGGATGCTGTTGGTCTTGACCAGCGTGTCCACGAAGCGCTGGAACTCGGCGTATGAGTTGAAGCGCGGCGCGGTGCCGGTGCGCGGGAAGTTGCGGAAGACCACGCTGCGGTAGCTCATCAGCCCGGTGTTCTGGCCCACCCAGAACGGCGAGCTGGTGGAGAGGCACAGGATGTGCGGCATGAGGTAACGCGCCACGTTCATCACGTCAATCAGCACTTCGGGATCCTCGATGCCGATGTGGACGTGTGTGCCGAAGATGAGCAACTGCTGGGCGAGGATCTGCATATCCTGCCGCACGCCGGCGTAACGCTCGAAGGGGGTGATCTCCTGCTGCAGCCAGCTCGAGAAGGGGTGCGTGCCGGCGGCCACGATCTTCAGCCCATGATGGCCGGCCAGCTCCATCACGCCACGCCGCAGGCGGATCAGGTCTGCGCGCGCCTCGGCAGGCGTCTGGCATACCTTGGTGCCGACCTCGACGATGGATTGGTGCAGCTCCGGCTTGATGTCAATCTCCATCAGCGTGCGCGTCTTGTCCTCGATCATCTGCGTGATGTAGCTGCGCAGCTCGCGTGTCTGCGGATCAACGATTTGATACTCTTCTTCGATCCCAATGTTGAAACTCGGTTGCTTCATCGGCACCCTCACAGGCAAACACCGGTATAGGCAGGCGGCCTGGACTACTTATTGCGCGCAACATGGGCGGGAAAGTCACCGCTCCTCGATCACGAACGTCGGCACGGTGCTGCCGCCGCCGGCGGTCACGTTCAACAACGCCGCCGTTGAAAGGCGCGTCAGGCAGCTCGAAGCATACTCCCCATACCAGACGTAGGGGTTCGTGTCGAGCATCCGGTCAATCACTTGCACATGCCCATCGGCAAAGCTGGGATATGGCTCGTTTGGCACGGTCACTCGCTGCTGCACAATGGTGGGGGCGTTGAGCGCGGCGCTGAGCGTCTGGTTCCATTCGTCCTGCGTCACCGTCCAACCCAGCACAACACCTTTGCCGCCGTACTCATCCGCCGGCTTGAGCACGAACTGTTCGCGATTCTGGGCAATCCACGGCAACAGGTCCACGCGCTGACCGCGATAGACCGTGAAGCGCTCGGCCACAATGCGCGTCCAGGGAATGAATTGCTCGATCGCCTGCGCCTCGTCCTCGCTGAACAATTCCCGGTTGGCTTCATCGCTGATGACGGCGAAGCTGGTCTTGCGATGGAGGATCTTGCAATGAAAGGGGTTGACCATGCACACGGCGCGATCATGCACCGCTCGGACGACCGGGTGATCCAGCCCACCCCGCTCGATCAGCTCGGTGATGAGCACGCGCTTGTAGATCACGTTCGCTTGCAACGGCGGCCCGGAGCCATGGGCTGGATGGGCGTAGAACTTGCCGTCGCGGTACTCGCACTCGCGCGGGTCGGCGATCACGCATTCATAGCCCTGCTCCTTAAAGTACCGGTCAAATTGGACGAACTCGCTATAGGTAGGCACATCCTTCCAGTCGAGGATGCAGATGCGCATGCGCTCGCGCCCACCCCACTGGCGGTAGCTCTCGTTCAGCGCGTGCAACACGTGATGCATGCCGGGCAGCGGTCGCACTTCATAGCGCCGCTCGAACTTGCGCATGATGGGCAAGCCGAACATGATCTCGCCCAGCGCGTCGTTGTAACTGATGCCGGCCGGCGTCTCGGCGTTGTACTCGGTGAACTTCAGCTCGTTCGTCTGCGGGACGAAGAACGCGTCCATGCGGGACGTTGGACTGCTGGCGCGATAGGGCATCGGCATCATGACGAGCTTCTCTTCCCAGTCGGCCAGCATAAACTGCGCGCGAAGTTCGGCGTCGCGCAGCGCGGCGGTGTGCAGCTTGGCGAATGCCGGCATCACGGCGCCAATGGCGCGCCGCAAGAAGCGATACTGCTCATCCGTCAGGAAGCGTGGGCGCAGCACCGTGCACAGCGGGCGCGCGCCGAAAAACAACCCGCGTCGCTGTTGCTGTTCCTCGAGCAGCTCGCTGCTCGCCCGCGCCGTCTCGTCGTCGAGCAGGTCGTGATAGAGCGAGATCGCCTTTGCCAGATCCGTCATAGCGCTCTTTTCTAGGGCGCGGGTCGGCGATGCGCCGCGCCTCGGTGTTCAAACCCGATACGGCGTCTGCTGCGGGCGAGGTGACTGCGCCAGCGCGATGCACATGTCGGCCATCTTCTCCACGCACCAGCGGTGATACTCGTAGCCGCAGGAGTTGATGTCCATATCCGGCGCGGGATTCATGAAGTCAATGGCGTAGGGCACGCCATCGCGGATCGCCCACTCGACGGTGTTCATATCGTAGCCCAACGCGCGCACCAACATCAGCGATTCGCGCACGATGCGCTCGTGCATCGCCGGCGCGAGGTCATGTTTGAGGTAGCGGCGATTTACCGGATCGTACTTGGCGACGTAGACGTGCTCCTGGCCGATGCACATACAGCGCAGATAATCTTCCCAGCGGATGAACTCTTGCAGCACCATGGTCAGCAGGCCGCTCTCGTTATAGCGCGCGAACAGCTCGTCCATTGAGTGCACGACGAACACGCCCTTCCAGCCGCCGCCGCGCGCATCCTTCAGCACCAGGGGGAAGCCGCCGAGGTAATCCACGTGCTCCGCCCATGGGATGGGATAGATTAGGTTGCGCAAGCTCTCGTTGTGCACGATGCCCGGCACGTAATCCTTGTTCGGCAACACTACCGTCTTCGGGCTATGGATGCCCAGCTTCGTCGCCAGCGACGCCTCGAAGAACTTGTCGTCGGCCGTCCACATGAACGGGTTATTGACCACATACGTCCCCTGCAGCACGGCATTCTTGAGGTAGGAGCGGTAATACGGCACCTCGTGCGAGATGCGATCCACAATGACCGCGTAGGGACACGGCTCGTTCATGCGCGTGCCGCCCAGTTTGGCATATTCGGCGATCACGCCTTCGTCGCGCTCGTTCACCTCTTCGATAAACGCCGGCGGCCATGACCATTCGCGGCCTACGATCACTCCGATCTTCTTCATGCTTCCTCCAAGTTATAGCCATTCAGTTGGGCAAGGGGCAGACATCCGGAAGTCCGAGGCCAGACCTGGGAGCCGGGGAACGCCGCTTGACCCACCTCCCTGCCTTAATCGTGTCCTCCGATATACAGATGCAACATGCGTTTCCAATAAGGCCAGTCGTGCGACCAGCCATCCCACAGGCGCAGCGCATTGCCGATGCCCTTGTTCCACAGCACAGCGCTCATGCGCTCAGATTCATGGCGCAGCGCATCATCCTTGCCGGTCGCCAAGATGATGTCCATCCGGCGCAGCGCCTCCAGCCGGCCGGGGTCGTGTTCGTGCTGAATGAAGTCCATCGGGTTATTGAAATACACATTGTCGTCGCTGTAGCCGCCGGTGAAGCGCTTGATGTCATACATCCCGCTCATGCCAATGATGCGGCCGACGAGATGCGGGAATTTGAACGCTAAACAAGCCGCATGATACGCGCCGAAGCTGGCGCCCAGCACAATTAAGAACGGATTGCTGTTCTTTGCGCGGGTCAACGGCAACACCTCGTTCACCACGTAATTCATGTATTGCGTGTGCCGCCAACCACGATGGCCGGGATGCGCTGCGTAGTTGTACCAGCTTTCGCCGTCCACGCTGTCCACGCAATACACCTGCAGCCAACCCTGCGCGATGTGGTAGCCCAGCCCATCTGGGCCGAACATGCCGCGGTCTTCCCATTCAAAGAACCGACCGCGCGAGGTGGGGAAAACCAGCACGCGCGCGCCGCTATGGCCGAAGATCAGCAATTCCATCTCTCGGCCGAGCGACGGACTCCACCACTTGTGATATTCCCGATTCATGCTCTCATCTCACTCAGGAGCTAGGCGACGAAGACGCGGAGCGCATCTCCACTTTTTTGCGCCGTTGCAGCTTCGGCCCCTGCCGCTTGAGTTTGAGCGCGGCGGCGACGGCCGCCCCGGCGTGCACGACGCCGGCCCCTTGGCGCTCCGGCGGCGCACCATCCAACGGCTCGGCAGTCTCGATCAGAATGCGCTTCACCTGCGCCGGCGTGAGCGCCGGGTTCGCCTCTAACATCTGCGCGACGACCGACGAGACGATCGCGGCGGCAAACGATGTGCCGTCCACGTGCTGGTAGTGCGGGTGAATGAACTTCTGATCGTTCATCCGCTGACGGACGATGCGCCGAATCTCATGGAGGGGCTTGCTCATCGTCTCGGCGCTGATGCGCTGGCGCGCCTCCTTGGTGCGCAGGATGCGCGCCAGCTCGGCGTCCGTGGCGCGCTCGATCCTCCACAAAAACTGCGCCTCGTTGTGCACCTTCGTCCGGGGCAACATCGGCGCAGCAATCCACTGCGCCGGCGCGATCACTTCCGGCTTTGCTGCGCCGCGCCCCCCTTGACCATAGCTGGAGTGATATAACGTCCAACGCGACCGATCGAGCGAATTGTGATCGTTCAACCCGCCGACGGTGATCGCCGATGGCGCGCTGGCCGGCGACACCATGCGCCGCACGCCGCTGTTGCCGGCGGCGCACACCACTACCATCCCGCGGGCCACAGCTTCCTCCACTAGCGCATCCAGCGCGGTCAGCTTGCCATCCGATGGATGATCGCCGCCCAGCGAGATATTGACCACCCGTACATCGAAGCGCTGCGCATTGTCCAACAACCAGCGCAGCGCGCGGCTGATGTCTTGCTCGCCAATGTGACTGCTCTTTAAGTTGCCGGTCTTGACCAGAACGACGCGCGCGTGGTGGGCGATGCCCGAATAGCGATACATGCTCATAAAGCCGTTGCCCGCGCACACACAAGCAGTCATCGTGCCGTGCCAGCTCGACAGATGCGGAATGCTAAAACCGACGTTCTCACGGACGACCTCGCCGCGCGCATCGGCGAAATAGGCGATGCGATTGGTCGGCTGCGTCAAATCGGGATGGGGATAGAAGCCCGAATCGAGAAAGGCGATTGTGATGCCTTTGCCGGTGTAAGCGGCATCGGCGCGCATGCGCAGCGGCGTGGGCAGAACAAGTTCGACGTCTTCCAGGTCGTTGATGAACGGCAACTGCATTGGCGGGTGAAAATACCACAAAAGTTCGTCATCGCTCAATGTTGCACCCACCACGCATCAGAGACCAGGCAGATCCCGCCGCGCTGCCCGAGGATCGGGCGAATGGCCTCGATGAGAGCCGGCAGCTGCGATTCGTCGCACGTCGTGAGCAGGTAGCTGTTCTTGAACACGCCGCTCAGCTCATCGCCGCGACGGATGCCCCGCTCGCCCTTGCCGACGACATGCGGCACAATCGTGTAGCCGGAGACGCCATGCTGTTCCAGCACCTGCGCCACACGCTCGATCTCCAGCGCGTCGGTGACGATCTCAATCCGCTTGATGGCTCGCATGCGAGGGATTATCGGGTACGGATGGGTCGATCACCAGAACGCGGCGATCACGCTGAGATACAGCGGGATGCCGATCACAACGTTGAACGGGAAGGTGAGCGCCAGCGCCATCGTCACATAGAGCGCCGGATTGGCCTGCGGCAGGGCCTGGCGCATGGCCGCCGGCACGGCGATGTAAGACGCGCTGGCGCATAACACGACAAACAGCAGCGCGTCGCCAACCGGCAAGCCGATCAAGCGCGCAATCCCCATGCCCAGCGCGGCGTTGAACAGCGGCATGCCGAATGCGAACGCAATCGGGAAAGCGCCCATGCGCCTCAAGTCGCCTAGGCGTCGCCCCACAACCAGCCCCATGTCCAGCAAGAAAAGGCTGAGCAAGCCGGGGAAGAGCGCCTCGGTGAACGGCTTGAGCGACTCGCCGCCGGCTCCGCCGACGACATAGCCGATGGCCAGGCTACCCACCAGCAACAGCACCGAGCCGTTGAGCATCGCTTCGTGCAACAGCACGGCAAATCGGCTTCGCATGTCGTCGCCGTTGCGCTGACCTAAGCGCGCGAACAGCACGCCGACGGCGATGGCCGGCGACTCCATCAGCGCCAGCGCCGCAGTCATGTAGCCGCTTTGCGGCTCGCCCAGCCGCTGCAGAAACGCCGTCGCCGTGACGAAGGTGACTGCGCTGACTGAGCCGTAGGTCGCCGCGACCGCAGCCGCATCGGGCAGGGTCATGCGGCGTCGCAGGATGGGGAAGGCGTAGATCGGCGTGGCCAGCGCCATCAACAGCGCCGCGCATAACGCCGGCAGCGCCAGTCCATCGTTGTTCTCGCGCAGCGCTATTCCACCCTTGAAGCCGAGCGCCAACAGCAAGTAGAGCGACAGCGCTTTGGGAATCGGCGCCGGCAACTCCAGGTCGGACTTGACCAGGACGGCCAGGCCGCCCAGCAAGAAGAACAGCACCGGCGGGTTGAGCAGATTGGCGATGATGAGGTCAGCGTTCATGGCTCAACGCACAAGCGGCGGACACACAAAACGCGCTATGCGCGGAAGGGGAAGCCGCGATGGGCGCAAAAAGGCCCAACGCGCGATCTGCAGCGGGCAACTGCGACTTGGAAATTGCTCGGCCGTCACTTGCCGGCGACGGCCACCTGCGGCGCGCGCTGCCTCGTCCCCCACAGATCGCGCTCGAACCAAGCCACCACAAGCGGCACGGCGACGAAGATGGACGAGTAGGTGCCGCTGATCATGCCGATCAGCAACACCGCGACGAACTGTTTGATGCTGGCCCCGCCGAACAACAAAAGCGCAGTCAGCACGATGATGTTGATGAGAGAGGTCGTGAGCGAGCGGTTCAACGTCTCCAGCAAGCTGCGCGTGACGATAGCCTCAAATGACTCGCCGCGCCGGCGCGTCAGGTTTTCGCGGATACGGTCATACACTACGATGGTGTCTTGGATGGAGAAGCCAAGCACGGTGAGCATCGCGGTCAGGAACAGCGCGTCAATCTCCCAGTTGAACAGCGCGGAGAAGATCGCCGTAATGCCGGCGGCGATCAGAATGTCGTGGATGAGCGCTGCGATCGCGCAGACGCTATAACGAAAGGCGTGATCCGCCCTGCGGAACGACCACCAGATGAACAGCAGGATCGCGACCGTGGCGACGATGACCGCGACGATGGCCGCCTGAGTCACCTGCGAGGCAACCGTTGGGCTGACCGACTGAATTTGCGTGCTGTTATCGTCGAGCGGCGCCACCTGGGCTAGCGCGTTGCGAATTTGCTGAGCGCGCTCGCCCTCGATGAAGACCGTGCGAACCTGCCAGACGTTCTCCGCCGGGTCGCCTAACCGAGTGATAGCCGGGTTGGCAATGCCAAACGACTGGAATGCGCTGCGAATCTGATCTTCGCTGACCGGCTGCGTGAACTTCACCTCGAAGCGATTGCCCGGCAGGAAATCCACGCTCAGCCGCCAGGGGGTATGGGTGGGCAGCGTGATCACGTTGTAGATCATCGCCAGCACGCCCGGCAAGATGACCAATAGCGACAGGATGAAGTAGTAACGGCGATTCTCGACGATGCGAAAGAGGTCGAACATCTAGACTCCCAACAGTGCGGCGCGGCGCGCCTCGATCGTCTCGGCCTGCTCGCTGAAGGTGATGCGCATCAGCGTGCGCGTGACAAACATGGACGAGAACAGGCTGACGAAGATGCCTAGCGACAAAGTGATGGCAAACCCCCGCACGGCACTGGCGCCGAAGGTATTGCCGAACACGAACAGGATGGCGCAGGTGATCAACGTGCTGATGTTGGAGTCGCGGATCGAGGGCCAGGCGCGCTGAAAGGCCGCTTCGACCGCCGCGCGCACGGTGCGTCCGCCGCGCAGCTCCTCGCGGAAGCGCTCGAAGATCAGCACGTTGGCATCCACCGCCGCCGCCACCGAGAGCAGGAAGCCGGCGATGCCCGGCAGCGTCAGCGTGACCGGAATCAGCACGAACAGCGCCAGCGAAACCAGCATGAAGAACACCAGGGTGACCGCCGACAACAAGCCAGGGAGCCGATAGCGCGCAATCATGAAGGCGATCATCGCGATCAGCGCGATCGCGCCGGCGATGAGGCTGCGACGGATCGAATCCGCGCCCAACGTCGCGCCGATGTCGCGCGTGGTCTCGATAGTGAGCGGCACCGGCAGCGAACCGTAGCTCAGCACCAACGCCAAGTTGTTGGCGCCCTCGCGCGTGAAGTTGCCGCTGATGGTGCCATCGGCGCTCAGCACGGCGCGGATGGTCGGGCAAGAGATCACGCGCTGATCGAGCACGATGCACATCGCCTGGTTCAACTTCTCGCTGGTGTAGCGCCGGAAGGCCTCCTGGAACTGCGGCTTGATGGTGAAGTTGACGACGTTGCGACCTAGGTTGTCGAGTCCCGGCGTGGCCGATTGCAGGATTTCGCCGGTGAAAGCGGTGTTGTACACCTTGGCCGTGGCCTGCCCGTTCACAGTCTCGCTGATCGGCTTGCCGGTCGGCAACGTCTCCGGGAACAGCAATCCGCCATACAAGCTATACGTGGTCGAGATCGGCGTGCCGTCGAGGAGGGGGGTGAAGCCCGCGTCCACGAACTCAAGCTGGCCGGTCTGCTTAATCAGGTCAATGGCCAGGTTTCGGTCGGTCACGCCCGGCAGCTCGACCAGGATGCGATCTTCGCCTTGCTGCTGGATGATGGGCTCGGAGACGCCCAGGCCGTTCACACGGTCTTCGATGATGCGCCGGGCCGATTCCATCTGCTCCGGCGTAGGCTGAGCGCCGCCCGGCAGGTCGCTGGCCAGCAACACTTGCAGGCCGCCCTTCAAATCCAGCCCCTGCTTGATCTGTAGATCGCGCCCGCGTGGCTCCTGCCAGAAGACCAGGTTCTTCACGAAATCGGGCTTAGGCGCCGGAAGGACGATGTAAGCCGATATCGCAAGCAGTGCGAGGACGATCAACAGCCTGATAAATGTGTTTTGACGCATGAGAGTCAGAAGTTTTTCATCCTTAGAAGAATAAGGATGCGGCGGCGATTATAGCGGACGGGATGGGGAAAAGCGAAGCGCCCAGCGCGGCTCGCTCGTCGCGCCGGGCGCTTGCGCGACTGGCTCAAGCTGCCTCACCTCATCCCACCGGCTCAGGCTCTGGCACAGCTTCAACCGGCATGGGCGCGGCTTCCGGCTCGGGCGTCGTCGGTTTCTTCGTCTTGACCGCTTTCTTAGTCGTCGTCTTCGTCACAGCGGCCTTCTTCGTGGCTTTTTTCGTTGCTGCCTTATTCGTCGTCTTCTTGGTCGCCTTGGATTTGCTGGTCGTTGCCATGGCTGCTTACTCCTGTGCCAATCTCGTGCGTCACATACAATTTAACTCAGCGTGGGCGAATGTCAACAGCCGGACGCTATAATCACGCGATGAATGAGGGAGCGCGGATGCGACATGGCCGTCCGCGCTACCGGAGGTGGCGCAAATGAGCGATGAAACGAAGGCAAGCCAAGAGAACCAGTCTCCGGCGAACACAGAGCCGAAGGTCAACCTGAACGAATACGGCGCCCTGGAAGAGAAGGTGCGCCAAGCCCTGCGCGAGGTGTACGATCCGGAACTCGGCATGAGCGTGATCGAGCTGGGCCTGATTCGCAAGCTGGAGTTCTCACCCGATAGCGTGAACGTAACCATGATCCTGACGACGCCGTTCTGCCCCTACGGCCCGGCGCTGGTAGAACAGGTGCGGCAGAGGACGCAGGAAGCCGCCGAGCGCCCTGCCAAGGTCACCATGGGCCTGGAGATGTGGGAGCCGACCATGATGGAGGATCAGGCTGCAGCGAACTGGGGGCTGTATTACTGAAGGCGACAAGCACGCGCTTTGAGCCAAAAGCCGACACATCATCGCTGCGCGCTTGGCGCAGTTGCCAGCCGCAGCGACAACGCGCCTGCGCCGGCCCGCGCTGCGCCGGCGATCAACAGTCCGGCGGCAATGGGTAGGCCGGCATCAGTCATAGCTGACATCACCAGCGGCCCGGCGAACACCGCGAAGTTCACCGCAGCCGTATGCGCCCCCACATAGCCCTCAAACCGCTCCGGCGGCGCGCATTGCACCATCAACCCGTACGCTGTCACCTGCAACATGACTGACGCAGCGCCGCCGATGAAGCCGGCGACCCACGTCACCGGCAGCGCTGGCGCGAATGCAAGGATCACCATTTGCAGCCCCAGGCCGGCACACGCCGACGCGAATACGCGCACGTTGCCGAATCGCTCGGTCAACTGCGGCACGAATAGGCCGACCATAGCCAGGCTCGCCCAAAAAACGGCCAGATACCAGCCGAAGTCCACGTCAGTCGCCTTCAGCACGCGCACCATCTGCAGCGTGATCAGCGGTCCGGGCGCGTTGACCGCCGTATGCGTCAACAGCGTAATCAGCAGATAATCGCGCGCCGGCGGATACGCAAGGAGGTCGCGCAGGCGCGCGCGCGGGCGCGCAGCAGCCTGCGAATCCAGGGGCAGCGGGCGCACCTGCCGCAGGATGACGAACCCGACCATGCTGACTGCAAGCGAGAGTGCGCAGGCAATCACGTAGTTCGCCGGGCGCGGAAAGGCGTCCAGGATCGCCGCCAGAATGACCGTGAAGATGGCCATGCCGACGCCGAGCATCGTCCAGCGGTTGCTGACCAAGCGCGCCAGGCGATCGGGCAGCGTCATACGCGAAAGGAAGGCGGTTAATGTGTAGTTGCTGAACCCGGCGACGAAGTTCAACGCCACCACCACGACGACGATGGCCTCGGCTTGGAAGGTTGGCAGGAACAGGAGCAACGGCACCCACACCAGCACACTGCGCCAAAGCAAGAGTGGGATGCTGATGTTGCGGGGCCAATCCGGCGTGCGCCGTAGCCAGGCCGGCCCCAGCGTCGACGCCACCGTGAGCATGAGCGCCGCCCCAGAGGTGAGCAGGCCCAGCAACAAGGGCGAAGCGCCAAGCCGCGTCACCAGCACCGGCACATACTGGGTGACGACGACGATGAACGGCGTCGCAAGCAAGACCTCAATGGCGCTTAGGCGCTCGTTGCGGAGAGCATCTTTGTAGGAGAGAGACACGGGAGCGGTAACGGGCTGCGAAGTGCGCGTCACATTCTACGCCTGACGCGCGTTTCGCGCCTGCCGCCTACCGGGTGGGTATGCGGGAGATGCGTGCGCTTCATTTTGCGCGGATGAACTGCTCGAACGCCTCTGCCGTCCAAGGCAACGCCGGCTTGAAGAAATGTTCGTAGATTGCCTGAGCATAGACGCGAATCTCGAATTGCGCGTCTTCGGCCATGCGCAGGCTGAGGAAGTGCATCAGGTTATGCGCATCCACTTTGGCAACCCAGGTGTAATACACGGCGAAGCCGGGCAGGAAGATGCGTGCTTGTTCGCGCGCTACGCCGGCATCGAGCGCCTGGCGGTAGAGCTGGTAGCCACGCGCGTAATGCTCAAGCAACGCCGCAGTGAGCGGCGCGCCCTCTTCAGGCGTCAACTCGCCCAGGCTGGCTTGCTTATTCGACGGCGACTGCTTGCGCCACACGTTCGGCACGTAGAAATCGTCCTCGTCGAAGGCAACGTAGCGGCCAGACTGCGCGTTGAACTGCCAAGTGCGATGCCGCACCCACTGCCACCAAGTCACCACCGGCGCGCGCACGCGAAACTTGAACTCCACCTGCTCGAACGGGCTGGTGTGCCGATGCTGCATCAGGTAGAACAGCAGCTTTTTGTCTTTCTCGCTGCCTTTGCTCTCACCCAGGAAAGACACCCGCGCAGCGTTGACGATGGCCAGATCGTCGCCCATCAAGTCTTGTAGCTCCACCCAGCCCTTGTCCAGCACGGCCACGCGCTTGCCCAATAGTGCGGCGCGGTTGGGGGGCCGGAAGACGGTTGCGCTGTCCGGCGCATAGCCGTGATTCGCGGATGATTCATCGCTTGTGGTCATAGCACGTAATGGTAACATTTTGTATGGCCAACTTCCCTCTGGACTCTGCACTGGAAAGCTTTGCCCAAGAGGTCAAACAACCAGATACAAAGATCAACCTGGCGCGTGCGGCGCTCGTGATGGGTCGGTTCGAGTATCCTGACCTCGACGTCTCTAGTTATCTCGACAAGCTCGACCGGCTGGCGGAGTCGGCGGGATGGGCAATCCAGTCCGCCGAACTGCCGGCGCTTATGCTGGCGCAGTTCCTCTTTGACAGGTTGGGATTCACTGGCAACGCGCGAAACTACACCGACCCGCGCAACAGCTTCTTGAACGAAGTGCTGGAGCGTCGGCTGGGCATTCCCATCTCGTTATCGGTGTTGTTCCTCGAAGTGGCACAGCGCACCGGCATCCGCGCCGACGGCGTGGGGTTGCCCGGTCACTTCATCGTCCGCGTGGTGCTGGACACCGGCCAGATAATCTACCTGGACCCGTTTCACGGCGGCGCTATTCTCTCCGAAGAAGACTGCCGCGAGCGCGTGCGCGCCATCACCGATGGTAAGCTGCCGTTCAACGCCGCATTCCTCAACCCGGTCGGCGCGCGTTACATCCTGACGCGCATGCTGAACAACCTCAAGAACTTCTACGCCGCAGCCAACGACTTCTATCGGGCAGCAAAGGTCGTCGAGCGCTTGCTCATCCTCAACCCCGACGATCTCTCCGAAGTGCGTAACCTAGGGCTGTTGTACGGATCGCTGGGCAGGCGCCAACAAGCGGTCGCCTTGTTGGAAGCCTATCTGCAGGGTCGGCCGGACGCCCAAGACGCCGACGCGATCAAGCGCTATCTCGACGCGCTTTCGAGCGAGGCATCGCGCTGGAACTGAGCGCCGATTGTTATTGCTGTTCGATGCGCGCCAAGCGCCGCACGGTCAGCGCGTAAAGCAACGCGCTGGCTGCCAGATAGACGCTGGTGAGGATCAAGAACGGCGACGGCAACGTGAGCAGCAACCCGATGCCGGCAGCGCCCGGCGTAAGCGTCCACAGTTCGCCTGAGGTGCCGAAGAAAATCTCGCTGGCCGCAATCGCGCTGATCGGGCTGAGGCTGATCACCGCGATAAGCGCCGTGTTGAGCAAACGATTCAGCAAAGGGCTATACACAGCCACAAGCGCCCGGTCTACGGTGGAGACGCCGATCAGCGCGGCCAGCGGGATGCCGACGACGATGCCCAGCACGACGGCGTAGGTGCTCAGCATTGCGCCGACCGTCGTCTTGAACCGCGCTGATAGGTAGAGCGCCAGCAACGTATACAGCAGCGCCGACGCCAAAACCCCACACAGCGCGATGATCAACTGGCGCGGCTCAACGCCGCCGAGCAAGAACGCCAGGCTAAACAGCGGCAGCGTGGCGAAGAGGAGCAACAACGTGAAGCCCAGCGCCGCAATCAGCTTAGCCCGCACAATCTGCGCCGGCGTCAGCGGCGTCGTGCGCAACACATCGAACGTTTTGTTCTCGCGCTCGAAGCTGACGGCGCCGGCGGCGAAGGCCGGCGCGACAAAGATGACCAGCAGCAACTGCATGCCCACCAGAAAGTAGAACACGACTTGCCCCACGCCGCTGGTGCCGCCCACCGTACGCGGGCTGCCCGAGACCCCCACCAAGTAAATCAGCACAGCCAGGCTGCTGGCGACGGCTAAATAGATGGTCAACGCCGTATACGCCTGCGCACTGCGCATGCGCCCGCCCATCTCCTTGACCAAGATCGGGCTGAGTTGAAAGTTAGGCAGCTTAAGATTAGGCGCGCGCATTCAGTCCTCCGCAAATGAAACCACTTGCACGCCGCTGTGCATGAGCGTGCGCAACAGCGCGCTGGCATCCGCATAGGCGCCATCGAACGTCACGCGCAGCTCTTTCAACAGCGCGACGCCGGCCGGCGCGTCAGAAGACGTAGGAGGAGGGGGGAACGGCTGCACATCCACCACGCCATGGGCCGCCTTGATCAGGTTCATCGCCAGCCGGACATCGCCGAGGAACTTCACTGCAATGGTGCGATAGGGCGGCGTAGCCGCCAGGATGTCTTGGAGCGGGCCAGTTTGCGCGATCCGGCCGGCTTGCAGCAGCGCTGCGTGAGTGCATAGGTCTTGCACCTCAGCCAGGTTGGGGACGGTGAGCAGGACGGTCTTGCCCATGCTGCTCAGCTCTTGGAGCAGCGCGCGCACTTCGACGCGCGCGCGCGGGTCCAGCCTGGCCAGCGGTTCGTCGAGCAGCAACACGCGCGGATCATGCGCCAGAACGCGCGCGATGCCCAGGCGATGACGCATGGCAGGCGTCAGCCGGTTGGCCGGCGTATCCTTGTGATGATACAGGTCCACCAACTGCAATAAATCCGCGGCTAATGTCGCGCGTTCCTTGGGCGGCACGCCGTAACACGCTGCAAAGAACGCGATGTACTCCGCGCAAGTTTGATCGGGGTAAACGCCGAAGTCGCTGGGCAAATAGCCCACCTGCCGCCGCACGCGCAACGGCTCGTTCACCACTGAAAGACCGGCGACGAACGCATCACCTGCCGACGGTGCAGCGAGCGTCGCCAGGATCTTCAGCAGCGTGGTTTTGCCCGCGCCGCGCGGGCCGACCAGGCCGAAGATGGCACCTTGCGACACAGAAAGGGAGACCTTATCCAGCGCCGTTCGCCTGCCGTAGGATTTGCTCAGCTCCCGGATTTCGACCACTGCTTGCAGGTTAGGCTGCGCAGATGAGAAGCGGATGAGCGGCCCGCGCTCATTGTCAAGCGCCGTTGGCCCTGAACGCCTCGACCGTCCGGCGGATGCCCTCTTCGAGTGAGACCTTCGGCGCGTAACCCAGGCGCTCGCGCGCGCGCTGCAGGTCGGCGCACAAACGCGACACGCCGCCGCTTTCCGCCGTGACGCGCAGCGGGGTCAACGTCTTGCCGATCACCCGCCCTACGGTCGCCACCAGCTCGTTGATGCTGGTGGGCACGCCGCTGCCGATGTTGATGATCAAGCGATTGACGTTCGGCGCGGTCGCCGCCGCGATCAGCGCGCTCACCACGTCGTCCACATAGACGAAATCGCGCTGTTGCCGGCCGTCGCCGTGGACGATGATCGAGCCGCCGCTGAGCGCCTGGCGGATCACCGCCGGAACCACCGGCGGATGCGAGGCGCGCAGCGGCTGGCCGGGACCATAGGCGTTGAACACGCGCAGGATCACCGTGTCTATGCCCCACAGCGCGCCGATGGTGTTCACGTAGTATTCGGCGGCCAGCTTGCTCACCGCATAGGGCGAGCCGGGGTTGGGAATCGCGTCTTCGCGCACATGTTCTTCGGGCTGCTCGCCGTAAATCGCGCCGGAGGAGGCGAATACCAGGCGACGCACGCCGGCGTCGCGCACCGCCTGGATCAAGGCCACCGTGCCGCCCACGTTCGTCGCGTTGTACTCGCGCGGATACAAGATGGACTCGGACACAGACACACGCGCTGCAAGATGATAGACGCAGTCCACGCCGTGCAAAAGCGACCAGAGTTTGGGGACATCGCAGACATCGCCGCGCGTGAAGTGCACGGCCGGGTCGAGGCGCGATGGGTCGCCCGTGCTCACATCGTCAATGACGCGCACGACATGGCCCTGACGGACCAGCGCGTTTGCCAATGCAACGCCGAGAAAGCCGGCGCCGCCTGTGATCAAGAATTTCATATTCACTCGCAGCACGGCCCCGTCAACCGGGCGGCCAGGTCATCTTGCGCCCGCCGAGCAGATGGATGTGCAGGTGATACACCGATTGCCCGCCATCGGGGTTGCAGTTCACCACCAGCCGATAGCCCCCTTCGGCAATACCCACCTGTTGGGCGATCTTTTGCGCCGTCAGCATCAGCCGGCCGAGCAGCGCCGCGTCCTCATCCGTCGCGTCGTTCATCGTGGGAATGATCTTGTTGGGGATGATCAGGATATGCGTTGGGGCAACGGGATTGATGTCGTGAAAGGCCGTCACCGCTTCGTCCTGATACACGATCCGCGCGGGCACCTCCCGGCGCGCGATCTTCGCGAAGAGTGTGTCAGTCGGCATGACGCTTGATTTTATAGGCGATAATCGCGCCATGCAGCGTTCGTCGCTGGCGCGCTTTGCTTGGCTTTCCATCGCTGCGGCGATCTTCACCATCGGCCTGAAGGGCTTGGCCTACTTGCTCACCGGCTCCGTCGGTCTGCTCTCGGATGCGCTTGAGTCGCTGGTCAACCTGGCCGGCGCGCTGATGGCGCTGGCGATGTTGAGCCTGGCGGCGCGTCCGCCGGACGAAGCGCACGCCTACGGCCATAGCAAGGCCGAGTACTTCTCCAGCGGGGTTGAGGGCGCGCTGATCACCATCGCGGCGATCAGCATCGGCGCAGCAGCAACCAACCGGCTGTTGCACCCACAACCCATCACGCAACCCGGGTTGGGCCTGACCGTATCCATCATCGCATCGGCGATCAACTTCGGCGTAGCGATGGTGTTGCGCGACGCGGGCCGGCGACACAACTCCATCACGCTGGAAGCCAACGCCAAGCATCTGTTCACCGACGTGCTCACTTCGGTTGCCGTGCTGGGCGGCGTGGCGCTGGTTGCGCTCACCGGTTGGCTGTGGCTCGACCCAATTATTGCGCTGATCGTCGCCGCCAACATCGCCCGCATGGGCATCCCGCTGCTCACGCGCTCGGCAAACGGCCTGCTCGACGCCGGCCTGCCGGAGGCCGACATGGCGAAGGTGCGCAGCGTGCTCGACCGCTACGCCGATAACGAGGGCATCCAGTATCATGCGTTGCGCACGCGCCAGGCTGCTGCGCGCAGCTTCATCTCGGTGCACATCCTCGTGCCAGGCCGGTGGAGCGTGCAACACGGCCATCACTTGCTGGAGCGCATCGAGGCCGACATCCGCAATGCGATTCCGAACACCACCGTGTTCACACACTTAGAGCCGCTGGAAGACGCCGTATCATGGCACGACCAGACGTTGGAGCGCGACGGCGAACGGCTCGAAACACCCCCGGCCGGCTTCGCCGAGGAATCGGCGCGACAGAAGTTTTTTTGACACCCACAATGGACAACACCGCACTCAATCGCATGCTGCTGGTCGGCTTTGGGGGATGCATCGGCGCGATCCTGCGCTATCTGTTCAGCGGCTACGTGCAAAGCGCGATGCAGAACGTACAGTTCCCCTATGGCACGATGGCCGTGAACTTGACCGGCTGCTTCGTCATCGGCCTGCTATCGCAACTGGCCGACGCGCGGGGCGTGTTCACCACTGAGTCGCGCTTGTTCGTGTTCACCGGCATGTTGGGCGGATACACGACGTTCTCGACCTTTGCCAACGAGTCTATAAACTTGCTGCGCGACGGTCAGGCATTGAGCACATTCGTCAACGTGTCGGCGCAGGTCGCGTTTGGCCTGCTGGCCGTTTGGCTTGGGCGCATCGTAGCCGCCCTGATTTGGAGGTAAACGATGGTGCTGCCAGAGGAAGGTTATCTGTTGCGCATCTTCATCGGCGAGAGCGATCGCAAAGATGGTAAGCTGCTCTACGAGTGGATCGTGCTCGAGGCCAAGCGCCAGGGCATGGCCGGCGCGACCGTGCTGCGCGGCATCATGGGATTTGGCGCTAATAGCCGCGTCCACACCGCCAAGATCGAGCGACTGTCCGAAGACCTGCCGATTGTGATCGAAATCGTTGACACCCAGGAGAAGCTAGAGCGCTTCTTCAACAGCATTGAAGGACACATCCGCGAAGGGCTAGCCACGTTGGAGAAGGCGTACATCCGCTTCTACCGCAGCAAACCTACCAGCAACTACTGACACGACAGACACCCTCTGACACCTCTAATACCGAACCCCACGCACCATGCTTGCCAATATTAAAGACATCACGCGGCCCACCGCCATCCGCTTCGTCATCTTGCTCGGTGTGGTCAGCTTGTTCGCCGACGCGACGTATGAGGGCGCGCGCAGCATCACCGGGCCGTTTCTGGCCGTGCTCGGCGCGAGCGGCGCTGCCGTGGGCATCGTAGCCGGCCTGGGCGAGCTGCTCGGCTACGGCCTGCGGCTGGTCTCCGGCGCAATCAGCGACCGCACGCGTCAGTACTGGGCTATCACCGTCGCCGGCTACGCGATCAACCTGTTCGCCGTGCCGCTGATGGCGCTGGCCGGCCGCTGGGAAGCAGCCGCGATGCTGATGATGGCCGAGCGCATCGGCAAGGCGATCCGCACGCCCGCCCGCGACGCGATGCTGTCGCACGCTACGGAAGCGACCGGACGCGGCTGGGGGTTTGGCCTGCACGAGGCGATGGACCAGATCGGCGCGCTGGCCGGGCCGCTCGTCGTCTCCGCCGTGCTGTTCCTGCGCGATGACTATCGAACGGCTTTTGCCGTCCTGGCGATTCCGGCTGTGCTGGCGGTCGGCACGCTCCTGCTGGCGCGATGGCTCTATCCGCGTCCCCGCGAACTGGAGATCGCCCGGCCTCAATTGACGCCACAAGGACTGCCGCGCGTCTATTGGCTCTACCTGGCCGGCGCGGCGCTGGTGGCCGCCGGATTCGCCGACTTCCCCTTGATCGCCTTCCACTTCGAGAAGAACAGCATCGCGCCGCAAAACGTCATCCCGATTTTGTATGCGATTGCGATGGGCGTAGATGCGATTGCGGCATTGGTCTTCGGACGGCTGTTCGACCGGATCGGACTCGTGGTTCTAGTGGCCGTAACGGGGCTGAGCGCGCTCTTTGCGCCGCTGGTCTTCCTGGGCAAATTGCCGGCGGCGGTCGTCGGCATGGTGCTGTGGGGCATCGGCATGGGCGCACAGGAATCCATCCTGCGGGCGGCGGTCGCCGGCATGATCCACGCCGACCGGCGCGGGACGGCCTACGGCATCTTCAACACCGGCTATGGGGTCGCCTGGTTCCTGGGCAGCGCGTTGATGGGCGTGCTCTATGACGCATCGCTGCCGGCGCTGATCGCCTTCTCGGTCGTCGTTCAGCTCGGGGCAGTGGGAGTGTTCTGGCGATTGAGGGGACTTCTTTGGACGACGAACAACCCAGCATGAGAGGGCGGCCAGGCGAGTGAGCCGGCGTTCATGCCGAACGAGGCCAGCCGCCGGCCCGATCAGTCGTCGTTCACTCAAAGCGAAACCGCCACACACCAAGCCGGGGATATACTAGGTGTGACGCAGCTCGTTTCGCTCGTTGAGCAAAGACGCCTTGCTTAAGCCCATCGAGCCATGTTGAAATTTCGCCCAACTTCGCTGTGTGCGCTGTGCGTCGTGACCGCCTTGCTTGCCCATGCGGGTCAAGGCTCCTTTCAGCCCAATGCGAACTATTGGCTCTTCTTGCCGTTCGTGGCGAATCTGTATTCGCCCTGCCCTACCACCTCATCGCAAACCTACGACGTCATCGGCATTCAAGGGGGCTATTACAAGGGCAACGCGCTGACCGACGAGAACGCCGACTTTCGCCTTTCTATTCTGGGTTACGCGCCAACCACTGCGCCGATGACGCTGGTGAACTATAGTGGGCCGGCCGACCCACATGCGCCGCAGATGGCCGGCATCTTTGAGCCGAATCGCGGCCCCAACATCACAGGCGTCTTCAAGCGCTACGACTGGAACTGGAACGAGAGCGGGCCGCCGCCCTACGGCGCGCGCGGGGGTGTCAATAACGATTGGCCGGTCTCGGTCATCAACCTGGCTGCCACACCCGGCGAGGGCATCTACATCCCGGAGCGCAACATACCCAATGCCCCCATCGGCACTGTAGCGATGGTGCTGTATGCCGACGAGGACGAGGTGACGCTGGCCTACGGCGACCGGGATAGCGTGGTTAACGGCTACGTCGTCTACTTGATGAACATTTGCACCGACCCTAATCTGGTGGCGCGTTACCGCCAGCAGCTCGATGGCAGCGGACGCAGGGCGACGGGAAACCTTCCGGCCGTGCGCAACAACGAACGGATCGGCATCGCGCGCTACAACTACGTCACGGTGGCCATTCGCGATGCCGGGCCGTTCCTCGACCCTCGCTCACGGAAGGATTGGTGGCAGGGGTACTGAGCGCGCGTCGGTATAGCAAACGCGGGCCGGCGTAAGCAGCGCCTTCGCCGACCCGCTCGCGCAATCGAGCAACTGAATTTTTGGATGACTGCTTAGCCCATCGCAGCGATATCCTGCTTCACCGGTTCGGCCTCTTTCTCCAGGATGGCCTTCACCTCGGTGAAGACTTTCTCGACCGGCTCGTTGCCAATCAGGATGCGCTCCAGCCCTTTGCCGATGATCTGGTCACCGCCGGGGATGAACACGCGCGCAGCGTCCTGCGCCTCGGTCAGCGGCAACTGTTCAACGGCAGTCTTCGCCTGGGGCACCTTCTCGAAGAAGGCCTTGTAGCTTTCGCTGGTTGCAGTGCTCTTGCGCACAGGCATATAGCCGGTGTTCTGCGACCAGAACGCGCCGCCGTCGTTGCCGGTGGCGTAGTCAATATACTTGATCGCCGCGCGCGCCTTCTCCATTGGCGTCGTGGCAAGGATGGCCAGGCCTGAGCCGCCAGTGCAGCAGTTGAAGAACTTCTCTTTGGGCAGGAAGGCCGTGCCGACTTTGAACTGTGCATCGCGCAGCACGCCGGCCAGCGCGCCGGTGGACATCATGGCTGTGGCCGTCAATCCGGTTACAAAGTCTTTCGTCACGTCCTGTGAAGCGATCGCCCAGCCCTCTTTGTTGACCGTGTCCTGATAGAACTGGCCGGCGCGGATGCTATCCGGCTGGGTGAGCAGGATGTTGAAGTCCTGGTCGCTATAGCGGCCGCCGAACTGGCGGATGACGCACTGGAACAGCCAGGCTACATACGACGCTGCGCCCGGATGCGCGAAGGCAGCCACCTTAGTCGTGCCGCCCTCCTTCTTGACGAGCTTGGGCGCCCACTCGCGCATCTCATCCCAGGTCTCTGGACCACGGACGGGCAAGCCAGCCGCCTCCAACATGTCGGCGTTGTAGTAGAACAGCGGCGTACTGCGCGCGAAGGGGATCCAGTACTGCACGCCCTTGCGCACACCCTCGTTCCACAGCGACTCAACGAAGTCCGCCGTATCTATGCCCTGCTCCTTGATCAGGTCGTTCAGCGGCATCAGCGCCTTTGCGCGGAAGAACTTGAACCACCATACGTCAGAGAGCAGCACCATGTCCGGCCCCTGCTGAGCCGCCAGCGCTGCGGTCAACTTCTGCGCGGTCTCCTCGTAGTTGCCCTGCACCTGCAAGGTCACCTTCACCTCGGATTGCATCTCGTTCCACATTGTGGCGAGCTTTTCTTCAGTCTTGCCCAGGCCGCCAGTGAATCCCCAGTGGATGATCTCGACTGGGCCGGCTGCGGCCGGCGCCGCAGTGGGTTCAGGTGCAGCGGGCGCCTGAGATGCCGGCGCCGACGGCGCTGCGGGCGGCGCGGCACACGCGGCCAGTGCCGCTGCGCCGGCGCCCAGGCCGATGCCTTTCAGTAAGGTGCGTCGCGAGAGTTTATTTGCCTTGTTCATAATTGCAATCTCCTGAATCTCTTTTGCCTCATACAACCTAAAGCAGTCTCCTTAACCATCAGTCGGTGTGACAGGTCATCCTTTCACTGCGCCGGCGGCAATGCCATCAACGACGAAGCGCTGTGCATATAAGAAGACCAGCATCACCGGCACGATGACGAACAACGTTGCTGCCATCACTACACCCCACTCGGTATTACCTTCCAGGTCAAGCAGGCGTGAGATGCCGACCGGCAGCGTGCGCATGTCTTCGGTTGTCGTGATCAACAACGGCCAGAGGTATTCATTCCACTTGGCCGTGATGGACAACAAAGCCGTGGTAGCCACTGCCGGCGCAGCCACAGGCAGCACCACACTGAGCAGCGTGCTCACGTGCCCAGCGCCGTCCACCTTGGCTGCATCCACCAGGTCGAGGGGAATCGTGCGGAAGTACTGGCGCAGCAGGAAGGTGCCAAAGGCAATCGAGGCACCAGGCAATATGATGCCAGGATAGGTGTTCACCATGCGCCAGCCAGCGATGGTCAGGTAGTTCGGAACCAGCACCACTTCCTCCGGCACCATCAGCGCCAGCAGCAGGAGGATGAAGACCCAATCACGCTTGGGAAAGCGCACGAACACGAGCGCGTAGGCGGTGGTCAACGCCATGATCACCTCGGCGCCGGCGCCTAACAACGTGGTGATGAAACTGTTGATGTAGAAGCGGTCGAAGGGCGCCGCGCGCCACGCCTTTCCGAAGTTATCAAGCGTCGGGTTCGCCGGCAAAAGCCGCGGCGTTGTCGTGAAGATCTCACGATTGGTCTTCAGCGCACCCGACAGCACCCAGGCCACCGGGATACCGATGATGAGCACCACGGCAACCATAGCCAGGTAGCCTAGGATGCGCTGCGTCATGTGCGCGGCGTGACTGTTCGCTGCCAGTTGGCGGTCACCGGATGTAGCAAGGGTGATATCACGCATAGCTCACTCGCCGTTCCAGATAGCGCACTTGCAACAGGGTAACAACCATCATCAGCACGAATAGCAGCAGCGCCACGACAGCTGCCCGACCCGCCGAAGATTGCACGAAGAACAACTCATACAGGTGAAAGATCAAAGTGTTGGTCGCATTCACCGGCCCGCCCTTGGTCATGATGTTGATGATGTCGAAGGCCTGGAAGGATGAAAGGATAGTGGTGACGACTAGAAAGAACATCACCGGCGAAAGGCCGGGCAGCGTGACGTGCCAGAAGCGGTCGAAGGCACCGGCGCCGTCCACGCGCGCTGCTTCATACAGCTCGCGAGGGATGGCCTGCAGGCCGGCGATGAAGATCACCGTTGCATAGCCCAGATTCTTCCAGACATAGACGATGATGATGGCCGGCATCGCCCAGTTTGGATCGGTCAGCCACTTCGGCGCCACAATGCCGAACGGGCGCAGGATGGCGTAGATGAAGCCGAAGCGCGGATCGAAGATGTAGATCCATACGATGGCAATGGCTGCGCCGGCCAGGATGGTGGGTGAGAAGAGGATACTGCGCGCCGCGTTGCGACCGCGCAGCTTTTGATTGAGCAGTAGGGCGATCATCAGCCCAAGGCCAAGCAACAGCGCTACCGAGACTGTGGTGAAGACAAACGTATTGGCGAGGATCTTGCTGAACTGCGTGCTGCCGAAGACGGTCTCGAAATTGCGCAGCCCGGTGAACCGGCCGCTGCGGGTAATCAGGTTGTAGTCGGTAAAGGCAAGGACACCATTTTGTGCGAGTGGATAGTAGGTGAAGATGCCGAACAGCAATAAGTTCGGACCGACGAACGCGATGAAAATCAACCACTCGCGCCAATCCCTACGTACGATCCGGATAACGTCACTCACGTGCTCGAGGGCAAAAATAGCCAGGCAAGATTAAGAGCAGATCAAGCGTTTGCTAATTAAAGTAAAAAATCGGCAGAGACGCACTCCGGTGCGTCGCTACCGATTTCGAAAGCCGCGCGTTTCAGTATCGCAGGATTAACGCCACGCGACCATGCTCGGCCAATGAGCCATCCGGCACGAACACCACGCGCCCGCCCTTCTGCAGCACTTCTTCGACGACCACATCCGCCGCATCATCCATCACATCGAAATCCGCAGGGTTGTCCGAGAGCAGGATGTTCATCCCGTCATCGCTGAGCCGGGCCGGCTGATGATAGCCCTCTTCGAGCAGCAAGAGCGCGCCGCGACCTTCGTGAGCATAGCGCCACGCTTCGCCAATCGTGCTGGCGAACTTGCGCGCGCCGATGGCGTCATTAAGCTGATCGAAGACCTTGGCGCGGCGCTCGTCGAAGGCCGCTTGGACCACCGGCCACACTAGCTTGCCCAAGTCGTGCGCCGACAGGTGATCGTAGTTCCCTTTGATCTCCGCGATCACGTCGTTCTTCGTGGAGACCTGCCGGAAGAACGCCAAGTAGCGCTCTACGCCCAGCACAGCGAGCGGCAACGGGTCATCTTTGGTTACCTTGTCATACTCCTGAGCCACGGCGCGGAAGAACTGTTCGTGAAAGCGGTCGCGTTGCTGGCTAGAACTGACGCCCTCGCCGCCGGGCAGCCGCAGCGAACCGCCGGGCAGCTCCATCACCATGGGGAACGCGCCCGCAGTGACCTCGCTCAGGTCGTCACGCGTCGCCTCGTACAGCCGAGTTGGCTTCTCGCTGAGCGCGAGCACCCAGTAGCGCGGCGTGCGGTTCATAGCGAATACCAGGTCGCGCGTCGCGAAGGCATCGCCGACCTCGACGCGTTCCTTGAGCGTGAAGGGCAACTTCACCAAACGGCCGAAGTCTCGGTTGACAAACATTGCCAGGCCGTCGAGGTTATGGGAGTGGTCCACGTCGGATGCCAGCTCGTCCATGCGTTTGAGCACGGTCTCAACCTCACGCTTCGGGAAGTCTCTGAGGATGCGGTTGGTCGCCTCGACGACCAGGTTCTTCAAGCGAATCGGATCTTGTTTGTTGTCGGGCGATGTGCGATGCGTCGGCATCGTGATGGTCACGCTCGGCACCGAGCGCATCTGCTGGAGTAGTAGTATTTCTTGGCGATTC
Source organism: uncultured Anaerolineae bacterium (assembly GCA_938034415.1). GTDB lineage: Bacteria > Chloroflexota > Anaerolineae > J036 > Brachytrichaceae > JAAFGM01. The sequence continues at coordinate 349 of CALHLE010000078.1, read as the reverse complement.
ATTGGTTTCTCCTGTTGTCTGCTATCAAGAAAGTGCGCAAACCTGCGCACGATTCTCTTCCTGCCCCGAAGCGTCTTGCAGACCGCATTCGTATCTGACAGGCGTAACTTTCCCGACTGTAGTAGAGACCCCCTCTACCACAGTGCCGCCGTTGCCGGACGGACTCGCCACGGGTAGGGCAGTTACGGTTGCCAGCCGTTTAAGATTCCGCGCAGCATTGAGGTCGCGATCATGGTGTGCACCGCATTGCGGGCAGTCCCACTCACGGTCGCTCAAGGCCAGCGCATCATTTTTATAACCACAGACCGAGCACAGGCGGCTGCTCGGATACCAGCGATCGGCGACGATC
>CALHLE010000077.1 GCA_938034415.1 uncultured Anaerolineae bacterium | reverse complement strand
TGAACTGCGCCTTCCCCTTCAGCGACAGCACCTTCGTGATCGCCGCCGTCAACGTCGTCTTCCCGTGGTCTATGTGCCCCATCGTCCCAATGTTCACGTGCGGCTTCGTCCGTATGAATTTCTCCTTCGACATGGTTGGCTATGCTTTTGTCACTAAGAATGTATGACTGTTCGATTTGGCTGACTGGCAATGGACATCTGGCACATTCATCATTCGCGATCACCAGAGGGCCTGTTGCCGATGAACCCAGCCAAAGCCCACAACCGGGATCGAACCGGTGACCTCACCCTTACCAAGGGTGTGCTCTACCTACTGAGCTATGTGGGCGATTCAGTGGGCCGAGCAGGACTCGAACCTGCGAAGGCTTCTGCCAGCGGATTTACAGTCCGCCCCCTTTGCCGCTCGGGACATCGACCCAGAACTAGCCGACGACGGGAGTTGAACCCGTAACCTACCGATTACAAATCGGTTGCTCTGCCTGTTGAGCTACATCGGCGCAGCCGGCTGAACGGATATCGCGGTGCTCAATAGCAAGTCATTTTACCTTTATTCGACGGCGGGCGTCAAGGTTCACTTTTCTGATTTCTGAAGTTTCCGAGGAACTTAAACAATCATGAGAAGAGGGCGAGCGACGCGCTCATGGGCGCTTCCGGCAGCGCATATACTGTAATCCAGCGCGCCAGTCGGCGAAACAACATTGACACAGGCATTCGTACTCTGTTACGCTTCAACCAGTCGAACCGGTTGGCGCAGTGATGTTCTAACTGCCGACCCGCTCACCGAACAACGATGATTCGTTCTTTGAAACTGCGCACCCCACCGCCTGAGCCTGAAAGCAAGCTCGACTTAGATCGCGCATTCGCGCTATGCAGCGAAATCACCCGCGATCACTCCAAGTCGTTCTATTTCAGCACCGCTTTTCTTCCAGCGGACAAGCGGCGCGCCATCCGCGCTTTCTACGCCTTCTGCCGCACCACTGACGACACGGTGGATGTGCTGAGCCAGAGCGACGCCGAAGCGCGTCCTTTCTTGGACGAATGGCGCCGCGCGTCGCGCCTCTCACCTGGCGAACAAGTCAATCCGGTGCTGGCAGCCTGGACGGCCGTCCGCGATCGCTACGCTGTGCCCCAGACGTATGTCGAGGAGTTGATTGACGGCTGCGAGATGGACCTGAGCATCAAGCGCTATGAAACCTGGCAAGCGCTGGAGCGTTACTGCTACTGCGTCGCCAGCACGGTCGGCCTGATCTCGATGCACATCATCGGCGTGAACGGCGACGACCCCGACCTCTTCGAGCGCAGCCGACAGTCGGCGATAGACCTCGGCATCGCGCTGCAGTTGACGAACATCCTGCGAGACGTCGGCGAGGACCTGGCCCGCGGGCGGATCTATCTGCCGCAGGAAGACCTGCGCCGCTTTGGTTACACAGAACAGGACTTGCACGCCGGCGTGATTGACGACCGGTTTCGCGCGCTGATGCGCTTCGAAATCCAGCGCGCGCGCGATTACTACGCGCGCAGCATCCCGGCCATATCCGCGCTGAAGTCGGACGGCCGGATCGCGGTTGCCGCAGCCGCCATGCTTTACTGCGGCATCCTAGACAAAATCATTGCCAATGACTTCGACGTGTTCAATAAGCGCGCGCATCTCACCTTTCGCGAGAAGTTGCAGCGCATGCCGGGCATCGTCTGGATGGTGAGGCGACTACCCAAGGAAAGTAACCAAAAGGAGGGCGGGCGAGCACATGAGCTGCGCTGAGATGCAGCCGCTGAGCAGCGCCGACGCTGCGCGCGCGTTGCGCCTTTCGCCGGCGCTCTTCGCCCTCTACTTGCTCTCCATGCCGCTTTACTGCCTTGCGCGCCTCTCCGGCCAGCAAGCGCTGATTGGGCCAAGCACGGCCTTCACCGCGGTCGGCCTATTCTCCTTCTCGCTGGCGCACTGCATCGAGACGCGCGGCATACGGCGTTCATCGCTCATGTTGCTGGCCAGCTTTGCCGTCGCGCTGACGACGGAATATCTGGGCAGCACATACGGCCTGATCTTCGGCAACTACGACTACACCGACAACCTCGGCCCAAAGGCGCTGGGCAAGGTGCCGGTCATCATCCCGATGGCTTGGTTCATGATGCTATATCCGGCGTGGAGCATCGCGGATTTACTGGTTGCGCGCCGGCGCGATGCGCGACGCAACACAGCCGCCCAGCCGCTCGTCTCGTCCGCCGCACACATCTTCGTCGCTGCGCTGGCGATGACCGCTTGGGACCTCAGCCTCGACCCGCGCATGGTGGCCGACGGGAACTGGGTATGGCGCGACGGCGGCGCATATTTCGGCATCCCGCTCAGCAACTACGCCGGCTGGTTCATCACTTCTGCGCTCATCTACAGCGCTTGGCGCGGCATCGAGCGGCTGCTTTCGCAGCCGCCGAAGACCGAGCGCGTCGCGCAGACTGCGCCTGACTCCGGCCGCTCGCCTCTCGACTTTCGGCTGCTGCCGGCGTGGGCCTACGTTGCCACTTGGCTGGGTGAAAGCCTGGCCAACGCGGTTTTCTGGGGCGGGCCGGCCGTCGCTGCGGCAGTGTTCGTAGGGATGGGACTGTTCGGCGGGCCGGCGCTGTGGATCATGCTGCGCGCGTCACGCTGCGCCCCGCAGCCTGCCTAGCCGGCCTGGAGTTCATAGCCGGTGGCCTGAGCCGGCTGAGCAAAGTCCACCACTGCGCCGACAGCGCGATTGATCGCCTCGGCCCACTTCTCCGGCGCGTCCATCTGGAAGCCGGTCAGGTCGCCGACCTTGCGCTGGATGATGAGGAAGGGCTTGGCACCCCGGCGGCCGTTGAAGCGCCTGAGCAAGAACGCCCGTTCGACATCATGCAGGGGGATGACGATTTCGCGCTCCGGCGCGACCTGCGCGAAATGGATGGCTGTGTCGCTCAGCACCAGCGTGCCGTTGCCGCCTACCCCAAACGAGCGCGGCTCGTTCAGGAAGTTCGCCTGCGTCGGGCCAAGCACAAAGTGCACCCCGCGCGCCTTCCAATCTTTGACCGCCTGGGCGCGCCGCTTGCGAACCGCCATCGTGACGGATGACACGGCGTAGGTGAGCAGGATCATCGCGATCACTAAGCTACCCGCAAAAATCACGATCGGGTAGATAAGAGGATTCACACCTGGCGAGTTCATTGTGATGTCATTTTGCACCATTGCCGGCAACGTGACAAATCGCGCCAGGCAACCCGGCGCATTTGCTCCAAGCCCAAGGTCAAACTACGATGTTAACTAGTCGCCCTTTCACGTAGTGCACCTGTTTGGGCTGCGCGCCGTTGATGAAGCGCCGCGCGCCTTCGCTGGCCAGCGCCGCCTGGGTGATCGCCTCCTCGCCGGCATCCGCCGGCACCACGATCCGGTCTCGCACTTTGCCGTTGACCTGGACGACGATGGTGATTTCTTCCGCCCGCGCTGCGGCCTCGTCAGCGACGGGGAACGGCTGGCGATGGATGCTGTAAGGGCGGCCCAGCCGGTGCCACAACTCCTCGGCCATGTGCGGCGCGATCGGCGCCAGCAGCCGCAGCAGGATGTCCACCGCCTCGTTCCATTCCGGCGTGCCGGCCAACCCGGCGTCGCGCGCCTTATACAGCGCGTTGGTGAATTCCATCATCGCCGCGACGACCGTGTTGAAGCTGAACGCCTTCAAGTCGCGCTCATAGCGCTGGATGGTCTGATGCGCGATGCGGCGCAAATCGCGCGCGCTCATCTGGGTCGGCGCGCCTTGGTCCTCCTCCGGCGCCAGCACAATGCGCCATACGCGGTCCAGCCAGCGCCGGACGCCGGGCACGCCCTGCGTGCTCCACGGCACGGTCTGCTCAAAGTCGCTGATGAACAGCTCATAGCCGCGCAGCGCGTCGGCCCCATGTTCGGCGATGACCTCGTCGGGCGTGATCACGTTGCCCTTCGATTTGCTCATCTTCTCGTAGTACTCGCGCCCCTTCTCGTCCACGCGCTTCTGCGGCGAAAGAATCAGACCCTGATTGCGCAGGGCGCTGAAAGGCTCTTTGAACTTCACCACGCCCAAGTCGTACAGCGCCTTCGTCCACATGCGCGAATACAGCAAGTGCAACACCGCATGCTCTGCGCCGCCGACATACATATCCACCGGCAGCCAATAGTCAATCTCCTTAGGGTCGCCGATGGCCTTGTCGTTGTGCGGGTCGGCAAAACGAATGTAGTACCAGGATGAGCAGGCCCAGGTCGCCATCGTGTCGGTCTCGCGCCGGCCGTTCGGCGCGTTGACGAACTCGGGGATGCTCTCCAGCGGGGACTCCCCGTTCGGCCCCGGCTCATACGCTTTCACCCTCGGCAGCAGCAGGGGCAGCTCATCCTCGCGCAGAGCGACCGGGCCATCCGGCGTATGCACAATCGGGATCGGCGTGCCCCAGTAGCGCTGGCGGCTAATCAACCACGGGCGAATCTTGTAATTCACACGGCGCTTGCCAAAGCCCATGCGCTGGCAGTAGTCGGTCGCGGCGCGAATGCACGCTCGGCCGTCCGGGCCGGTGCTCATGCCGGTGATCGGGCCGCTATCCACCATCACGCCCGCCTTGTCTTCGTATGCGGCGGTCATGCGCGATTGATAGTCGGAGACCAGCGATGGATCAATCGCCGCGCCTGTAATCCCCAACCGTTTGATCTCTGCTTCGGGGAAGACGACGACCTTAATCGGCAGGCCGAATTTCCGGGCGAACTCGAAATCGCGCTGGTCGTGCGCCGGCACAGCCATGATCGCGCCGGTGCCGTAACTCATCAGCACATAGTCAGCGATCCAGATCGGGATGCGCGCGTCGTTCACCGGATTGATGGCGTATGCGCCGGTAAACACACCGGTTTTCTCCTTGTCCTCCGCCGTGCGTTGCTCCTCGGTCTCGCCCTTTGCGAAGGCGATATAGCGCTCCACTTCGGCGCGCCGTTCGGGCGTGGTGATCTCAGGCACCAGCGGATGTTCGGGCGAGAGCACCATGAACGTGGCGCCCCACAGCGTGTCCGGCCGCGTGGTGAAGACAGGGATGGCGTGGCCGCTGCCGGCCACGCGGAAGACAACCTCGGCGCCTTCGCTCTTGCCGATCCAGTTGCGTTGCATCAGCACGATGCGCTCCGGCCAATCCACCGTGTCCAAATCCTTGATCAAGCGCTCGGCGTAGGCGGTGATGCGGAAGAACCACTGCTTGAGCGTGCGCTTGACGACCAGCGCGCCGCTGCGCCACGCCCGGCCGTTTTCCACCTCTTCATCGGCGACGACGACTTTGTCCACCGGGTCCCAGTTAACCGTGCTCTCGGCCTGAAAGGCGATGCGGAAATTGTTCAGATAGTCGTTCTGGGCGCGGCGACTCATGGCGCGCCACTGTTCGGCGGTAATCGCGGGCGTACCCTTGTTCACAGCGCCGACGTGCTCCGGATGCTCGTCAATGTAATCGAAGATGGCCTGCGAGCCGCGCTCGGCCAGTTCGGCTTCCAGCTCGGCGATCGGGCGCGCCCGGTCCTGGCGCGGGTCATACCAAGCGTTGAATAACTGGATGAAGATCCACTGCGTCCAGCGGTAGTAGTCGTCGTGCGCGCTGTTGATCAGCCGCGACCAGTCGTAGCTCAACCCCATCAGTTTGTATTGGCGCACATAGTTGGCCGAGTACTTCTCGTTCAGGTCATGCGGATCCACCTTCAACTTGATCGCGGCGTTCTCGGTGGGCAGCCCGAATGCGTCGAAGCCCATCGGGTGCAGGACGTTGTAACCCTTCATGCGATAGTAGCGGGCGAGCACATCCGTCGGCACATAGTTGCGCGCGTGACCGACCGACATGCCCTCGCCGGACGGGTATGGGTAGAAGTCCAAGATGTAGTACTTCGGCTTGTCGCAGGCCGGCTCGGTCTTGTAAAGTTGATCTTGTTCCCAACGCGCTTGCCACTTCGGCTCAATCTCTTGCGGCTTGTATCTATCTGCCATCTTGCACGCTCCTAGACGATGCGATTAAGTAGAAAGCCCACCCGTCCGCTCAGGGACGAGTGGGCCCGTGGTACCACCCTGATTCGTCTGGTTCAGCTTTCTTTCATGAGCTTGGATGAACCAAACCTCAACTGCGCGATAACGGGCGCACCCGTGTTGTTCACGCTCGCGGACGAGTTCGGTCTGATGCGCTCCCTGTGGGCACGCGTCGGGCTTCCACCTCGCTCCCCCGACTCGCTGCAGGGATGACCTACTACTTCCGGTCGTCGCTCTGCGCGCAAGCAAGCGGTTAACCCGCTCACGCAGGATTGTCATGGACCAGAGGGGACTTGAACCCCTGACCTTCTCAATGCCATTGAGACGCGCTCCCAACTGCGCCACTGGCCCTTAAAGTGTGCATATTATACACGGATACACTACGAACGCAGGAGGTCTTAAGTAATGATCATGATTCAACATCAGGCGACGAATCGTCGGTCAACTTGCGCCCGAATCGTAAGACGAGCGAGGCAGTGGGTGATGGCGGGGGGTCTTATGCTCGCTGCGTGCGCGCCCAGTAGTCCCCCAACGACTGATGTAGTCGTCACCTCAATCCCACCCGCGCCCCCACCTGCCGTTGCGCTGCCAAGCCAGCCCATCACGCTGGACGACGCCGACCGATTGGCTCCCCTCGCGCGACTAGGCACAGGATGGGTCAGCAAGCCGCGGTTCTCGCCCGATGGCCGACGCCTAGCGGTCACGACTCAACTGGGGGTGTACGTCTACGACGCGACGCAGTTGTCCCTGCAGCATGCTCTGACCCCCTTCAACGAAGAGATGGTCAAGGATATGGTCGTGAAGGGAGTCGCGTTCTCCCCCACAGGAGAGGCGCTCGCCGTTTTGGTGGGCTCTAGCGGCTTTACTTATGAGAACTCCAAGTCGGTTGTCGTGTTGCTCGATGCCGCAAGCGGCCGGGGACTGCGCCGCTTCGACAACCCGACTTTGACCGGCTACGCCTGGGATATCGCGCTTGCGCCAGGTGCCGAGCGCTTCGCCATCCTGCTGTCACAAGATAAGAAGTCTCATCAGGTTGCCATCATCCACGCCCAAAGCGGGCATGTCGAGCGCACCATCCCAGTCACCTTCCTAGGTGGGCTGCGCTTCTTGGCCGACAACCGGCTGCTGTTCTTGAACGGCGAAGACATCAACCTGCTCGACCTAGCCAGCGGGAAGACCCAGGCGCTCGGCATCGAGCGAGGATTGGCTCGCTTCATCGTGTCTGCGAACGGAGAACGCCTGGCCGCTCTAATGAAAGACGGCACTATTCGCATCTACTCCGTCAGCAGCGGCAAAATGGACGTGCTGGCAACCGTCGAGGCGTATCGCGACGCCAATCAGCCGGTGCGCAAGATAGAGCTGTCGCCGACAGGCGACCGGCTGGCCGTCGGCTTGTCAGGCGGCGTTGTGGAGACCTGGGACATCGGCGAACCGACGCGCCGTCAGCATCGCATCGCCACCGGCATGCCGGAGTGGATAGAGATTTGGACGGGCGAGCTGGCCCTCGGCGCACAGGCGATGTTCCTAGTCTGGCCGGACAACTACATCGAGCGCTGGGACTTGCTCGACACGACAGGCCCCGTGCGGGTGCAGCGACTCGATCATTTCGCAAAATATAAGCAAGCCGCGTTCGGGCCTGACTCAGACCTTTTAGCGCTCGGCGAACCATATGGCTTGGTTCGCCTGTGGCGCATCAGCGAGGGGCGCTTCGTGAAGACCATCGGTGAGCGGCTGCCCCCACGCAGGGGGTGGCGCGAGTTGGAGGGCCTCGCCCTCTCGCCAAACGGGGCTTTGCTTGCGCTGGCGCTCGAGCAAACTGGGCCCGACGATTTTTTTGTTGAAAGCAGCACGGTGAGCATCTGGGACGTCAACAGCGGCCGGCGGCTGGCCGAGTTCCAGGAGCGCGGCCGCCAGACTGTCAAAGGCCTTGCCTTCTCGCCCGATAGCGCGACCCTCGCGATCCGCATGCGCAAAGACGAAGGCGCAGACACGATCACGATTAAGTTGTGGCGCGCGGCCGATCCGCGCAGACTGCAGACCTTGGCGCAGTTCAAGGAAGCCTCTGGGCTGGTGTTCTCGGCAGATAGCCGCGCGCTGACCATCCTCGATGGCGACTCGGTGACGACATGGGACGTTCAGCGCGGGGCGAAGCTGGATAGCTGGCAGTTGCCGCTGGAACGCCCCAACAGCAGCCCCGTTGCGCTAGCGCGCTTGCCCGACGACAACACCTTCATCGCCGTTTTTCAGCAGTTATCGTCTGCGGTTGTTGTTTTTGACCTCGCTCGCCGAGAGGTGCGGTCCTCGTCTAGGCTAGGCAGAGTCTACAGCCTGGCCACTTCACCCTTGGCTGGAACAGCGCTGGCCATTGCAGAGGTAGAGTACGACGGACGGCACCCCTTGTTGCTGTTTGACCCTCTCAACAAGGGTCGCTTCCGCTACATGGGTGAGGGTTCTTCATCATTCTCCTCGCTTGCCTTTTCGCCAGACGGCAAATATATTCTTCACGTCAAGGAAGGCATTGTCACGCTGTGGGGCGCGCGGTCGCCCTAACGGCGCGGGAAAGCAGCGAACAGCGAGCCGAAGAAGAACAAGCCGACAAATGCCCATAGACCCAGGCCGCGCCAGCCGGCCAACAGGCCGACGAGCAGCGGCGCCCAGAGAAAGATCAACTGCAACCCCAGCGCCACCATGACCCACGGCCAGGCCTCCGACCATCGGCCGGCGCGCGCCATGGCGAGGATGTCGGCTGTGCTCTTCTCGCCGTAGAACGCGAATCCGCGACGCACGCCTTGGAAGAAAGAGACCTCGACGCCGACGCCGGCGCTCTGCTCATCGGCCTCTGCCCCCACATTCGCCTCCACCTCGCGCACCCGCTCCGCCGAATGCTGGGTTGCCAACTCCCCGCGCCGACCAATGACCGCGACGCCCAACAGGATCATCGCAATCGAGGCTAGTAATCCCATGATTGCTATTAACATGACTTTTCTCCTAAGTGGTTCTCCCCGGTTATCTAATGTTTCTTTTGACATGACCCTCACCACGCGCTGCGCAGGATACCCTCCAGCGCATTCACATCGAGCGGCCTAGGGCTCATGCGCAACAGGCGCTGATACGTCGCCGCCTGTTCAGCCATAGGCCGCAGGCGCTCCTCGCGCGCGCCGATGTCCCGCAGGCGCATCGGCAAGCCCACATCTTGCTTCAAGCGTTGAATCGCCTCAACGCACCGCCGGCCGGCCTCGGCCGCGCTCATGCCCTTCACGTCTTCGCCCAGCCAGGCCGCGATCCGCGCGAACCGCTTCGGCGCAGCCGGCAACAAGTATTCGACCACATACGGCAGAAGCAGACCGGTGCCCAACCCATGCGATGTGTGCGTCGCCGCGCCGACGGGATACTGCAGCGCGTGTGCGGCACCCAGCCCGGCGCTGCTGAAAGCCATGCCGGCCAACAATGCGGCGAGGTGCATCCCCTCGCGCGCAGCGACGGCGTTCGGTTGATAGACGGCGGCGCGCAAGTGTCGCCCTATCAGTCGGATCGCCCGTTCGGCCAGCGCATCGGTGATCGGCTGGCGGCCGGTAAACTGCGGACGCGCCTCCGGCAGCGCATCGAGCGCGTCATAGCTCACAACGGTGTAGGCTTCAACCGCATGAACGAGCGCATCCATGCCGCTCTCGGCCGTCACCTTGGCCGGACAGGAGCGCGTGAGCAACGGGTCCACGATCGCCAAGCGCGGGCGCAGATGTGGGCTGGCGACGGCCAGCTTGAGGTGGCGCGCCTCGTCCTCGATGACCGCCACGGCGGTGACCTCGGAACCTGTGCCGGCAGTGGTGGGCACGGCAAACACGGGGACGGTCGGGCCAGGGACGCGATTCTCGCCGAAGTAATCCGCCGCACTGCCGCCATGCGCGTAAACCGCTGCAGCGACCTTGGCCACATCCATGTTGCTGCCGCCGCCCAGGCCGATGATGAGGTCAGGCCGCGCGGCGCGCGCCATCTCCGCCGCGGCGTTCACCGTGGCCGTGCCGGGCTCCGGCACCCCGCCTTCAAACACGTGGCTTGCAATTCGTGATGCGCGCAGGCTGCGCTGCACCGTATCCACCAGGCCGGCTTTGATCATGTTCGGATCGGCGACGATGAGCGCGCAACTCAGGTTGCGATGGCGCGCCTCAACGCCGATGCGCTCGGCGACGCCGCAACCGAACAAGACCTCATCGGCTGTGCTAAAGCGCCAAGCCGCCGCAGTTGAGTTGACCATGCAGGACACAGGTTATTGCACCAAAGGCGCTGTTTGGCAACCGCATCTGCGCAGCGCGCATGCAGTCGTTGACACTGCGACGCACCACTGAGGCGCATTTCTCCACAGGAACGAGACACAAAAGCAGGCGCAGGCAAATGCCTGCGCCTACCCCTCGTCGGCAATGCGCCTCACCCCTACGCCGCGGCAGCTTCGATCAGGCGCAGCTTGCGCGCCACCCCGACAGCTAACCCGCGCACCGGCAAACGCGCTCGACCCAGGTGGAATGCCCCCTCGAGCCGAGTGGAGGCCGATGGACAGGGCGACTCAATTCACCACCGCCACGGGCGTCGGCGAGATGCCGAACTCGCCATTGCCCAGTTGGCCATATTGGTTGCGGCCCCAGCAGAGCACGCCGCCCTCCGTGGTCAAGACGCAGGTATGGTGCTCACCCCCAGCTATCGCAGCAACAGGGCGGGTGTAGGCGGTGACTTTTGCGGAGTTCGTCCGGGGCGTGAAGGTGCCGTCGCCAAGCTGGCCGTAGAAGTTATCCCCTGCGCATACGACGCTGCTTTGTTCGGTCAGCGCGCAAGTGTGGTCGCCTCCACTGGCAATAGCCTTGAATTTAGAAGAGCCTACAGCCCTCATAAGCACCTTAGGGAGGGCGTATATAAATCTTTCTTGAACGGTTTGCCAGTGTGTACCCACGCAGCTAACGCCGCCCGGCCCGGTCAGCGCGCAGGTGTGAGAGTCGCCCGCAGCGATGGCCTTGACGCCCTTGTCGAGGCCGCGGACGGGGACGGGCGCGCTGCGGCCCTCTATGGTCACGTCGCCGAGCTCGCCATCCCTGTTGCCGCCCCACCACAACCCGCCGCCCGGCTCGGTCAGCGCGCAGGTGTAAGCGAAGCCCGCAGCGATGGCCTTGACGCCTTTATCGAGGCCGCGGACGGGGACGGGCGCGCTGTGGTCCTCTTTGGTCCCGTCACCGAGCTGGCCATGCTCGTTTCTGCCCCAGCACAACACGCCGCCCGGCTCGGTCAGCGCGCAGGTGTGAGAGCCGCCCGCGGCGATGGCCTTGACGCCTTTGTCGAGACCGCGGACGGGGACGGGCGCGCTGCGGTCCTCTTTGGTCCCGTCACCGAGCTGGCCATACTCGTTTCTGCCCCAGCACAACACGCTGCCCTGCTCGGTCAGCGCGCAGGTGTGAGCGAAGCCCACAGCGATGGCTTTGACGCCTTTGTCAAGGCCGCGGACGTCCACTGCAGCCAAACGGTTGCCGATGCTGCCGGCGCCGAGCTGGCCATGGTCGTTCAATCCCCAGCAGTAGGCAGTTCCCTGCGCCGTCAAAGCACAACTGTAGCTTTCGGCTACAACGATCGCGCTCACGTCAGCCGTCAAGTCTTTCACCTTTATCGGCTCATGGGCGTCTTGGGTGCTCCCATCGCCGAGCTGGCCAGCCCAGTTGCTGCCCCAGCACGACACGCCGCCCTGCTCGGTCAGCGCGCAGGTGTGAGCGAAGCCCACAGCGATGGCCTTGACGCCTTTATCGAGGCCGCTGACGCGGACAGGCGCGCTGCGGTCCTCTTTGGTCCCGTCACCGAGCTGGCCAGCCCAGTTTCTGCCCCAGCACAACACACCGCCCTGCTCGGTCAGCGCGCAGGTGTGAGCGAAGCCCGCAGCGATGGCCTTGACGCCTTTGTCAAGGCCGCGGACGGGGACGGGCGCGCTGCGGTCCTCTTTGGTTCCCGTCGCCGAGCTGGCCAGACCGGTTGAAGCCCCAGCACAACACGCTGCCCTGCTTGGTCAGCGCGCAGGTGTGAGCGAAGCCCACAGCGATGGCTTTGACGCCTTTGTCAAGGCCGCGGACGAGGACGGGCGCGCTGCGGTTCTCTTTGGTCTCGTCGCCGAGCTCGCCAGACTCGTTGCTGCCCCAGCACAACACGCCGCCCTGCTCGGTCAGCGCGCAGGTGTGAGAGTAGCCCGCAGCGATGGCCTTGACGCCTTTGTTGAGACCGCGGACGCGGACAGGCGCGCTGCGGTCCTCTTCGGTCCCGTCACCGAGCTGGCCAGACCAGTTGAGGCCCCAACACAACACGCCGCCCTGCTCGGTCAGCACGCAGGTGTGATAGTAGCCCGCAGCGATAGCCTTGACGCCTTTGTTAAGGCCGCGGACGGGGACGGGCGTTCTGCGGTTCTCTTTGGTCCCGTCACCGAGCTGGCCATACTCGTTGCTGCCCCAGCACAACACGCCGCCCTGCTCGGTCAACGCGCAGGTAAAGTGCTCTCTCATAGTAGCAACAGCCCTAACGCCCTTGTCGAGGCCGCGAACTTTGACAGGCTGGCTGCTATATGGGACGGTTGTGCCATTACCGAGCTGGCCATATTGGTTGCTCCCCCAGCACAAGACGCCCCCCTGCGTGGTCAACGCACAAGCATGCTGCCCGCCGAGGTGGATCGCCGCGAAGGTGTAGCCCGGCTGAGGGGTTTGCTGGGCCGGCGGCGCGGCCGGGCGGGCGAAGACGGTCGCTGGAACACACAGGCTGCTAAGAAGCGACAAGGTGATCACTGCCACTGGCATCAAGCGTTTCATTTAGTCCTCCTTAAAAAGTCATGACTTGGCCGGCGAGAGTGACATGATGCAGCGCGGGGATGATGGCTTCTATGCTGCGGCCTGGTGGCAATCTTAATTTATCGTTGCGCGGGCGTCAAGCGGCGCGCAACCGTCACGTCGCCAACTCTGCGTTCGCGCAAGCCGGCGCTGTCGCGCATCCGCCCCGGCCGGTGCAATTTGACAACCTCACCCGCGCCGATATACTCCGCCGCTAATCGTTGATTATCAATAACCGACAATGGAGACACGCTGGCCTTCCGCACCACCGCCGGATTGCCCTTTTGCGCCGGTGCTGGGGCTGCTCTGGCGGCCTTGCTCACCGGCGCGACTTGTGGTCTGGTTAATGGCTTTCTCATCACCCGCCTGGGCTTGTCTTCGCTGGTATCCACGCTGGGCATGAATTTCTTCCTGCGCGGCCTGATCAACGTGCTCACAGAGGGCATCGGCATCCCGCTGACTTTTATGGTGGACACGCCGTTCTACAGCGCGATGGTTGGACAAGTGGGCGATGTGCTAATAGCGGTGTTTTGGGCGCTGCTATTTGCTGTTCTATGCTTCGTCCTCTTCAACCGGCACAAAATCGGCATGCATATCGCCATCGTGGGCGATAACCCGGAAAGCGCTAAGGAGATGGGCATCAATGTGCCGCTCACCAAGACGTTAGCGTTTGTCATCGTAGGCGTGTGCGCCGCATTTGGCGGGGTCATGTCATCGCTGATCAACAACACCTGGTGGCCGACCGCCGGCGATGGCTATCTCCTGCGCACACTGGCGGCCGTGTTCATCGGCGGCACGCCGACCTGGGGCGGCGTCGGCACAACCATCGGCGCGATGCTCGGCGCGATGTCGGTCGGCTTTATCGAGACCGGCCTGATCGGCGCCGGCCTCACCGCTTTCTGGACGCAGTTCGCCTACGGTCTCGTGATCATCCTCTCGCTCATCGGCCACCGCTTCAACCAAGGA
>CALHLE010000076.1 GCA_938034415.1 uncultured Anaerolineae bacterium | reverse complement strand
AGCCCTTTGGGGCGATGCATCTCGCGCGCGGCCTTGCGCTTTGCCTCGCGCTCAGGGTCGCTGCGCAACGGCGTGTTGGCCAACTCGATGCCGAAACGGTCAACCGCTCGCGGTTCGCTTGATTCGCTGTTCATGTCTTGTTACCTCTGGCTTATCTCATGCCGGCGGCGCTGCCAGGCGGAGAGCGCTGCTTCAGTGGCAGCGCGCACGGCACGGCCCACCAGCGCGCCGACCAACGAGATCGGCCCGCCATACTCCAGCCATGCGCCGCGCTCGGTGCAGGCGACCACCAGCGCATCGGTGCCGGTGCCGCTGGCCAGCCATCCTTCCGGCGTGCGCACGCCCTGTTCCGCCAGCACGAGACTCTTCGCCTCGGTAGCGGTGAGCAGCAGGTTGATGTGCGCGCCGGGCGCCAGCCGACCGTCCACCAAGACGATGATGTTGATGGTGCCGGGCCTCGCTTTGCCGCGTTGAGAGACGGCACATTCGGAGCGCCCGGCAGCCGTGGGGTGGCTGATGCCCAGCGTCACCACAGCGGCTGCCGCCACCTCGCCGTCGCGCTCCGCGCAGGCACGCGCGTCGGCCAGGCTTGCGGCGGTCATCAGGCCGACGAACGGCTCGGCAATGCCCAAGGCGAGCGCAGCGCGCTGCAAGTCCGCCACGTGATTGCCGCAGCGATACGCCGCCGACACGCCGAGGTTGAGAATGTGCCGCGCGCGCTGGAGCCCGCCACCCACCACGGCCGAGCTGACGCAGCTCAGCGGCCGCGCGCCCTCTACATGAAGCGCGTGATCGTGAAGATGCAGAAGCACACCGTCTAGGAGCGTCGTTGTGCGCTCAAGTTGCAAGGATGCCATTGCGTCGCTCCAATTCGTGCTGCGCCCAATCGCGCGCAGCGCGCGCCAAGCGCATGGCCAGCTCGGGCTTGGCGAGAAAATGCACGTGCAGATACGAGGCGATCACACTGCCGGCCTGGGCGCCGTCCGGGCGCGGTTCCTTGAGGTAGTGCATCGGCTGGAAGATGTAAGCAGGTTCGAGCATCGGCCCGTCGGCCTGCCACGTTGAGTAGTGGAACTCGTGGCCGCGGATGGTCTCGCCGGCTCGCCACAGCCAGTTGTCGCGCGGCGCGCGGGCGAGGCGGTAGCCCAGCGTCAGCCGGCCGGTCATCGCCGAGCGGCCGGGCAACACGCCGCACATGGGATGCGCTGCGCCCGATTGATCCACCAGCGCTTCGCACAGGTACATCAGCCCGCCGCACTCGGCGTAGATGGGCATGCCGGCCCGCGCCGCCGCGGCGATGGCCGCGCGCATGTCGGCGTTGGCCGCAAGCTGCGCTGCGTATAGCTCTGGGAAGCCGCCGCACAGGATCACCGCCGCGCTGCCCTCCGGCAGATGCGCATCGCGCAGCGGGCTGAAGAACGCCGGCTCGGCGCCGGCTTCCTCCAGCAATTCCAGGTTGTCGGGGTAGAAGAAGCTGAAGGCCTCGTCGCGGGCGATGGCAATGCAAGGACGCGCGGTTGCGCTATTGGAGCGAGGGAGGGGGTCAAGCGGCAGCGCAGGGGTTGCGCGAAAGGGGAGCGCGCTCTGCTGCGCGCTGGCGCGCGCGAGCGCCAGCAGCCCATCCACATCCACGTTGGCTTCCACGGCGGCGCGCGCAGCCGCTACCCAGGCCGACACGTCATGCTCGGCAGCGGGCACTAGGCCGAGATGCCGTTCCGGCAGCGCCAGGCGTTCATCACGCAGCAGGCTGCCCAGCGCCCGCACCGATGTGTGCTGCGTCACGGCCTCGCGCAACATGGCAGCGTGGGTGGGGCTGCCGACGCGGTTGAAGATCACACCAGCTACCTGCACGCGCGGGTCGAACGTGGCCAGCCCGTGCACCAGGGCGGCGGCCGTGCGCGCCATGGCTTGCGCATCCAGCACCAACACCACAGCGGCGTTGAGCAAGCGGGCGACGTGCGCGGCGCTGGCGGTGTCGTCCTCGCCGGCCACGCCGTCGAACAGCCCCATCGCGCCCTCGATCACGGCGAGGTCAGCGCCTCGGCTGCGTCGGGCGAAGCTGGCCAACGCGCCGTCCTCGCCGAGCATCCAAGCATCGAGGTTGTGGCACGGCTGGCCGGCGGCCTGAGCCAACAGCGAGGGATCAATGTAGTCTGGTCCCACCTTGAAGGGCGCTACGCGCAGGCCACGCGCAGCGAGCGCGGCAAGCAAACCGACGGCGATCGTCGTCTTGCCGCTGCCGCTGTGCGGCGCAGCAATGACCACGGAGGGCGGGAGAGAAAGGTTATCAGCCATGAAATAGCGTCTTGGCCGTGCGGTCTTTTGGGTCCGGCCCTAGGCCGAGGTACTTCGCGCGCAGATGATCCCACAGCGCCAGCCGATCCCAATCCGGCGCGCGGGCGATTTTCATCTCGTCGGTGATGAAGGGGTTGGGCAAAAACACCGTGAGCTGGTTCTCATCGCGGCCGTTGAACAGCCGCAGCCGCCAACTGCTGGGCGTGCCATCGGGGTTCAACCGACGTACTAGCTCTGCGCGGCTGGTCTTGCGGATGGCGCGCAGCTCCGGCGACGTAGGGCGCGCGGCCGTGCCGAAGTTGTCGCCGATGCAGACGTGGAAATGCCACGCGCCGAAGTCCACCGTGAGATAGCCATCTAGCAACGTGATGCGCGTCGGCGGGCGCTCCGCCTTGATCTCGAAGACGCTGCCTTGGATCATGGTGCCGAAGACAATGCAGGACCAGTATTCCTCGAACAACTCTTTGAGCAGTTCAAACAGCTTTGCCTCGCCGACCTCTAGGCGCCAGCCTTCGATCAGGCCATCGCCCAGTTCTTCGTTGACGAAGTGCGGTTCAAGTGCAGGATGCGTCATGTCGTTTGTTCTCCGTGGATGGTAAAGATGCGAGTAGTTGCGCGTCGTGCAGCTTCAATCGCTCGTGCATCTCCTGCAGGTAGCGTTGCACCGCTTCGCCCTCGCCGGCGAAGATGCGCAGCAAGTCTCCCCGCCGATATATCTCCTCCGGCGCGCCGGCGACGAACGCGCCGTCGTTGCCCATCAGCCACAGCGCATCGGCGAAGCGCAGCGCCAGCTCCAGGTCGTGCGTGCTGAGCAGCAGCGCGCGGCCGGTCTGATGCGCCAGGTCGCGCAGCAAGTGCATGATCTCGATGCGGCGCGGGAGGTCGAGGAAAGCGGTCGGCTCGTCGAGCAGGATGATCGGCGTCTGTTGGGCGAGCGCGCGGGCGATCATCACGCGCTGACGCTCGCCGTCGCTGAGCTGGCCGACCACGCGCCACGCCAGCGACTCGCAGCGCGCCGCGCGCATCGCCTCTTGCACGATCTGCTCATCCTCCGGCGTCAGGCGGCCGTCCCAGCGGGTGTAGGGATGCCGTCCCAGCGCC
>CALHLE010000075.1 GCA_938034415.1 uncultured Anaerolineae bacterium | reverse complement strand
CGCGAACAGTCAGCTGCCGGGCCTTTCGGGGCCAGCGGTGGCCCGGGAGATCCAACGACAGGGCCTCTCCGCGCGCATCCTCGCTCTCCGCGCCTACGACCGCAACTGCTACCTGGCCGAAATGGGGGAAGCCGGAGCCTGCGGCTACCTCCTCAAAGAGGAACCCCTGGAACGCATCGCCTCGGCCATCCAACAGGTGGCCCACGGCGAGTCCCTCTGGACCACCGCCCAGATCCAGCGGATCCAACGCTACCGGGAGCTCACAGCCCGCTGGAGCCAGCTCACGGAGCGGGACCGGGAGGTGTTGCGGTGGATGGCCCAGGGGTTGAGCAACAAGGAGATCGCCCGGCAATTGGGCCTGACCCCCCGGACGGTGGATTTTCACGTCGGGAACATCTTGCAAAAGCTGGGGGTGGTTTCGCGGCTGGAGGCGGTGCTCTGGGCGAAGGCGCAGGTTCCTGTGACCTGTAGGTTCCTACAGGTCTGGACCCGGTAATTCCTACAGTAGACAGGGGGCACGAAATCAGTTATCGTGAAGATGCCGCCGGCGGAAGGTCGGGGAGTATTAGAGTCGCGGGAGGCGAATATGCGCAAGGTCAAGTTGCTCTCCATAGCGGTTTTGCTGGCGCTGCTGGTCGGGGCTACGTCAGGTATGGCACCGGCCCAGAAATCGCCGCCTCAGCCCATGTGGTGGGGAACAGTCACCGCTTCCTAATATAGCAGTTGCTTTTTGGGCAGGACCCGAACCTCACTATGGTGCCTTTTTCAGCGGCAAGTATGGCCATAATCAACACTATCTGGGACCAGGTAGCGATGCGGCGACTTGTCAATCCAGTGCAGGCTGTATCAGCAACTGGAACTGGTGGGGGGCTGATCGAAATGTCCTGCTCCTTCCCAAAAGTTGGTTGTTTGGTGAGTTTCCGTGGTTCAGTGGACCACGATGGCAACCCTCTAATTATCAGGCGAGGGTATGGATCGATTGATCGGGAGACATGCTCTAATGACCAAACAGGACTTTAGGAGGTGGACTATGAAGCGATTCTATTGGTTTGCGCTATCCCTGATTCTGGGCTTAGGATTGGGGTTGGGTGTTTATCAGGTTCGTGCTTCTCAAACAGAGCCCCTGGCCCGGCAGGCGCTGCCACAGGGCATCTTCCCACGGGAATTCCAACGAACGGAGGGCCCCATCACCAGCCCAGAAGATCCCAGCCACCCGCTGAATAATGCAGAAAGCATAAAATCCCCCGACCATCCTGCCTTGAGGTTCTTAGAAGGATATAGCGTAACGGTTTTTGTGCTGGGTGAGCGTCCGTTCTCCGGCGGCATGGTGGGCCATTTCCTTTATCGCTATGCCAACGAGGATCAGGCCCGCCAGGCAGCAGAAGCCTGGGTTCGAGAATGGAAGCTCGAGCCAGGGTTCAAGCCGAGCCCTAGCGGATGGACCTTTGAAGGCCTCGATTCAGAGGGTTTCCCGTTGGATGCTTGGATTCGGATACGTGGGAACGTGCTCAGCTTGCTCGTCGTGAACGGTCCCTCCACCAAAGAAATCTTTGAGCGGGCCGTCCAAGTGTTGTCTGTGCTTCGCTGAGCGCTCCGTAGGCATCTCCAGCAAGCTGCCCCGAAGCCCCTTAAAAAGCGCGCAGCGGTTGGCTCCGGTTGGCCAACCGCTGTGCTGCTTTCAAGCATGTCGGCTGAGCCATGAGAGAAAGAGCAGCGCTGCGAGAATCTAAGAATCCAACTGGGCCGCGCTTCATTGCCCGTTGCTGGATCTTTTGGGGCCGGCGGTAGCTCGGGAGATCCAACGGCGGGGTCTCCCCGTGCGCATCTTAGCCCTCAGCGCTTACGATTACGACCGCTACTTGGCCGAAATGTGAGAAGCCGGAGCCAGAGGCTATCTCCATGACTTCTACACACCCGTTACAATCTTGGGCATGAGCAAAGCCGCACACCTCGACCTGCCGTTTCGCTTCGGCACTGTCGGCGCGCCGCTCAGCGCGCCGAAGAACGGCGGCAGCGTCGGCGGCGTTCAGCGTATCCGCGAGCTGGGACTCTCTGCCCTCGAGCTGGCCTGGGTGCAGAGCGTGCGGGTGAGCGACGATGCCTGCGCGCGCATCCGTCAGGCCGCCGAGCAGTATGACGTAGCCATCAGCGTGCACGCGCCCTATTACATCAACCTGAACGCCACGCCCGAGATGTGGGCCGCCGGGCGCGAACGGCTGCTGGCCGCTGCGCGCGCCGGCGCTAAAGCCGGCGCCACCGACATCATCTTTCACCCCGGCGCATACATGAAGCGCGCCCCGCAAGAGGCGTACCGCCTCGCCTTGGAGCGGCTGAGCGAAGTCGCGGAGACGCTGCGCAAAGAGAAGGTCAACGTTATCCTGCGACCCGAGACGATGGGCAAAAGCACCATGCTCGGCACGCTCGAAGAGACCATCAACTGGAGCCGCGAGATCGAGAACGTCCTGCCGTGCGTGGACTTCGCGCATCTGCACGCCCGGCCGGGCGATGGCTCGTTCAACTCCTACGACGAATTCGCCGACGCCTTGCGGCTGATCGCCGCCGGCTTGGGCGAGCGCGGACTCAAACGCATGCACATCCACTTCAGCGGCATCGCCTACACGCCCAAAGGCGAAAAGAACCACCTCAACCTGGCCGAATCCGACATCCAATACAAGGCGCTGTTCAAGGCGCTGGTTGATCTGGGCGCGGCGGGCCGCGTGCTGTGCGAGACCCCTAACCTGGAAGAAGACGCCGTGCTGATGCAGAACACCTATGCGCGCGCGTTCAAAGCCGCCGGTCGCCGGCCGGTCGAGACGACGCTGACCTGAGCGGCGATGTTGCACGCGCTGGCATTGCTGCATGGCGAGATCGCCTCGTGTCGCGCCTGCGCCGAGGCCGGCTTCTTCGTTGCGCCGTCGCCGATCGTCGTCAACCAGCCGACAACGCGGCCGAAGATGATGCTAGTGGGCCAGGCGCCGGCGGCCGCGTCGCGCTCGCGCGGCAAGCCCTTCAGCGGCCAGGCCGGGCGCACGCTGTTTCGTTGGCTTGCGCAAGCCGGCTTTAGCGAAGATGAGTTCCGCGCCTGCTGCTATTTCACCGCCATCACCAAGTGCTATCCCGGCCCGGCGCGCGGCCAGGGCGACCGCGTGCCCACCGCGCGCGAACGCGCGTTGTGCCGGCCCTTCCTCGAGCGCGAACTGGCGCTCATCCGGCCAAAGCTCATCCTGACGGTTGGCCGTCTGGCCACGGCTCACTTCCTCGGCGACGACATCCCGCTCACCGAGGCCATCGGCCGCTCCTTCGAGCGCAACGGGCGCATCATCCTGCCCCTGCCCCACCCCAGCGGCGTCAGCCGTTGGACGAACGACCCGCGCAACCGCGAACGCTTGGCCCAGGCGCTCTCGCTATTAGAGCGCTATCGCAAACAGTGCGCCCTCGATCAACCATGCAAGTCACACGTCTCTGCGCGCGCTGCGCCTCTGCGGTGAATAAACATACAGCAGCGCTACAATCCCAAACATGCAAGTCATCGTCGTCAACAAGCAGATCCAGGCAGTCAACGCCGATGCCATCATCGTCAACCTGTTCGAGGGGGTGACTGCGCCCGGCGGCGCAACCGGCGCAGTAGATACGGCGCTCGGCTCAGCCGACGGCGCGCCAGGTGGCGGCGCGATTAGCACGCTTATTCAGTTGGGCGACTTCACCGGCAAGCTGAACGAAGTCGCTGTCGTATACACCTCCGGCCTGATCCCTGCACCGCGCGTCATCATCGCCGGGTTGGGCAAGCGCGAGCAATTCACGCCCGATCACGCCCGACAGGCCAGCGGCTCAGCCGTGCGCAAGGCGCGCGACCTGGGCTGTCGGCGCATCGCAACCATCGTGCACGGCAGCGGTATCGGCGGGCTGCAGCCGCGCGAGGCCGCGCAGGCCACCGTGGAAGGCGCGCTGATGGGCGCATACCAGTTCCGCGAACACAAGTCGAAGGACGGCGATCGGGCAATCGAGGAACTCATCATCGTCGAACACGATGCCGCCAAGCTGGCCGAGATCGAGGCTGGCGCGCGCGCCGGTCAGATTGTCGCCGAGGCCGTCAACGCGGCGCGCACGCTGATCAACCGCGCGCCGAACGCGCTATATCCCGAAACCTTCGCCCAGGCCGCGCAAGAGATGGCCGCGCGCACCGGCCTGAGGTGCACCGTGCTCGGCGAAGCCGACATCGCCGAGGAGCGCATGGGCGGCGTGCTGGCCGTGGCGCAGGGCAGCGCACATCCGCCGCGCTTCGTCGTTCTAGAGCATAAGCCGCGCGCCGCCAACGCCGGCCCATCCGCCCCCGACTCGCCCCCCCTCGTCTTCATCGGCAAAGGGGTGACCTTCGACACCGGCGGCATCTCCATCAAGCCCAGCGAGAACATGCAGAGCATGAAGGCCGACATGAGCGGCGCCGCGGCCGTCTTCGGCGCGATGCAGGCGATTGCCGGCCTCGATCTTCCCCAACACGTCGTGGGCCTGATCCCGCTGGTGGAAAACATGCCCGGCGACCGAGCCTATCGCCCCGGCGACGTAATCACGATGATGAGCGGGCTGACGGTGGAGGTCATCAGCACCGACGCAGAAGGACGCTTGATCCTGGCCGATGCGCTGCACTATGCCAAGCGCTTCAAGCCGCGCGGCGTAGTTGACCTGGCGACGCTCACCGGCGCGTGCGTCATCGCGCTCGGCGAAGGGGTCGCCGCCGGCTTGTTCAGCAACGACGACGCCTGGGCGAATGCCGTGTTGCGCGCCGCCGAGGCCCAAGGCGAGAAACTATGGCGCTTGCCGCTCTACCCCGAATATGGCGACAAGATCAAGAGCGACTATGCCGATATCAAGAACAGCAGTGGGCGCTTTGGCGGCGTAGGCGCGTCGGCCTACTTCCTGTATCGCTTCGTCGAGGGCAAAGACGAGTACCCCTGGGCGCACATAGATATGGCCGGCATGATGTTCAGCGACGAGAACAAGGGCTATCGGGTCAAAGGCGCGATGGGTTACGGCGTGCGCACGCTGGTTCGGCTGGCGCAAGACGTGCTGCGTCCGGATTATGCCTTTTGAATTCCGGCTCATCTACGACGGCGCGCACGACGGCGCGACAAACATGGCCCGCGACGAGGCTATCTCGCGGGCGGTGAGCGCAGGGCAACAATTGCCCACGCTCCGGCTCTACGACTGGCAGCCGCCGACCATCAGCCTGGGCCAATCACAACGCATTGACTCCGTTGACGAGGCGCGTTGTCGGGCCGACGGCATCGGCATCGTGCGCCGCCCGACCGGCGGGTTGGCCATCTTGCACGCCGACGAGCTGACCTACAGCGTGTCGCTGCCCATCACCCACCCGATCGCCGAGGGCGATGTGATGACTTCGTATCGGCGCATCGCAGAAGCGATCATGGGCGCGCTGCGTCTGCTCGGTGTGCCGGGCGTCAGCGCCAACCGCGTGGCCAAAGAGAACAGAGCCAAAGGCCCGGTGTGCTTTGAAGCGCCCAGTGACTATGAGGTCGTCGGCGCCGGCCGCAAACTGGTAGGCAGCGCGCAGTGGCGACGCACGGACGGCGTGCTCCAGCACGGCAGCCTGCCGTTGCGCGGCGACATCGCGCGCATCTGCGCCTATCTGCGCGACGCCCCCTCGCCGGAGCAGGTGCGCGCCCATGCTGCAACGTTGCAAGACGTGCTCGGCCAGCTTGTGTCGTGGGACACAGCCGCCGCGGCTTATCGGCGCGCCTTCGCCGAGGCGCTGGACATCCGCTTCGTCGTCGGCGCGTTGACGGCGGACGAACTGCGCTGCGCCGAAGAGCTGCGCGCGACAAAATACGCGAACGATGAATGGACGCGCCGGCGTTGAGCCAGACGCCGAACCGGTTTAAGATTGCGATCTACCGATGAGTGAACGACCTATGGTCGGCCCACGCTTGCAGGTGGGCGACGTCGCCCCGGACATTGCGCTGACCAAAACCACCGGCGAGCGCATCACGCTGGCGGAGTTGCTGCGACAAGGGCGCGTCTTGCTGGTCTTCCTGCGCCATTTCGGCTGAGTGTTCTGCCGGTCGGAATTGGCCAGGTTGGCCAAGCTCAAACCGCGCATCGAAGCAGCCGGCGCGCAGATCGTCGTCGTGACGATGGGCCGGCCTGAGGAGACCGAGCGATTCTGCGGCGAACGCGCACCCGGCGTGCGCTGCTTCTGCGATCCAGAGGCAACCTCGTACCGCGCCTATGGTCTGGCGCGCGGCAACACCGACCAGTTATTCGGGCCGGCGGTCTGGTTGAAAGGCGCGCAGGCCGCGTTGGGCGGCAAATTCGAGGGTCTGCCGATCGGCAAACCCGTAGGCGATCCGTTCCAGATGCCGGGCGTGTTCGTGATCGACGAAGACGGAAGCGTGAGCTTCGCCTATTACAGCAAGCACGCCGGCGACTATCCCGACGACGCCGAGCTGCTGCGGGCGGTTGGAGCCGATGGACAACGCCAGACCACCTGAGGCGACCTGCCTGTGACTACGATTGAGGCGCGTCAGCGATCGCAGCCAGCTTGCAGATAAATCCGGCGCGCCAAAGAAAAACAGGGAGGCCCGCAATGACCTCCCTGTGAGCACAACCGGCGCTTGAGCCGATTAGTAACTGCTGGGCGCGTTCTCCTTCAGCACTGCGTTGGCCTCTTCAACGGCCTTGTCCAGAGCCGCCTTCACGTCACCCTCGCCCTTGATCGCGACCGCCGAAACGACTTCGCTCATCAGCTTGCGCACGGGGTCATAGCCGGCGACGGGCGCCTCGACTGCGCCGAACGCCACCATGTCATACAGTCGCGCGTAAGCCTCGGCCGCTTCGGGGAAGTTCTTGTAGCGCTCGTCGTTCTTCACCATCTCGATCGCCTTCGGCGCGGCGCTCTTGCGCACAGCCATGTAGCCCGATGCGTTCGCCCAGCCAGCGATATTCTCCGGCTCGGTGAACGCCTTGAGGAACAGCCATGAAGCCAGTTCCTTCTCCGGCGTGCTCTTGAAGACCGACCACGACGCGCCGTAGATGTCCACCACCGGCTTGGCGGGATCTTTCTGCGGGAACATCACGTAAGTCCAGCGGAATGGCTTCTCGGCCTTCGCCACCGCATCCGCGTAGAACGGCAGGCCGGTGCTGGAGGCCATCACGAACAGCACTTTTTGGCCGGCAAAGCGCGTCTGCTCGCCGAAGCGCTCGGCGCTAGGGATCTCGACGGCGCACTTGTTCTCGAACAGGCGCTTGAGCAACGACAACGCCTCTACGCCGGCCTCGCTGTTGAAGACATAGCTGGTGGCATCCTCGCTCAGCAGGCGCCCGCCGTTGGCAAACACCAACGCCGCGAAGTTGCTGATGTCGTTCTGCCAGGCCAGGCCATAGCGCTCGTTAGCAGGGTCAGACGCCTTGCAGGCCAGCTCCTCGAACTCGGCCAGCGTCTTCGGCGGCTCTTCGGCGCCCAGCTCCTTCAACCAGTCCAGATTGACATAGAGCACGGCAGCGGAGCGGCTGGTCGGCCAGCCCAGCACCTCGCCGGGGAACTGGGGGTTCTTGTCGCTCTCCAGGAAGAAGTCGAAGTAGTCGTTAATCTCTTCCTGGGTCAGGCCGTACTTCTTGCTGGTGATGAACGGCGCGAGGTCAATCACGTTGCCGTCCAGGCGATAGAACGATGCCTGGTTCTGATAGGCCTGCGCGATGTTGGGCGGCGTGCCGCCTTGAATCGCGGCGTTGATCTTGCTGTACAGGTCGGCGTAGCTGCCGTCAATTTTCTCGGCGGTGACTTTGATGCCGAACTCGTTCTCGGCGTTGAACTTCTCGACGAACTGTTCGACAAACTTCTGCGCGCCGCCGGAGTAGCGATGCCAGAACAGGATCTCCGTGGGTTTATCCTTGCTCAGTGTGATCGCATCCACGCCGGTAGCCGGTTCGGCGGTTGGCGCAGGGGCCTCAGTTGGCGCGGGCGCTTGCGTCGGCGCGGGCGCCTGTGTCGGCGCGGGCGCCTGCGTTGGCGCGGGCGCCTGCGTCGGCGCGGGTGCCTGTGCGGCCGGCGCTGCGCAGGCCGCCATCAGCATGGCCGTCGCGGCCACAAATGGAATCAGTTTGCGTGTCATGGTTTCCCTCCTTAACCTCTGTTGTTTGTTGTCTGTTGTCTGTTGTCTGTCTTCTGATCTTTGTTGATTGCCAGCTTAGGCTCAGCCTATCAACGATCCTCAATCGTCAACCATCAGCCGCAAATCACGACATTCACCATGCGTGATAAGCCTATACGCATCACCTCCCTTTGATTGTGGGGATTAGCCTTTCAAACCGGTTGTCGTAATCCCCTCGGTGAAGTAGCGTTGCGTGAAGAAATACAACACGACCACCGGCAGCACGACCATGACTGCTACTGCCATAGCCAGTTGCGTCTGTGCGCCGCCGTCGGTCTGCAAGAAGCCCACCAGCCCCACCGACACCGTGCGCATGTTCGAGCTGGACGTGACGAGCTGAATCCACCGGAACTCGTTCCACGTCCAGATGAACTCGAGCAGCGCCAGCGTGAGGATGGCCGGGCGGGCGAGCGGGATCATTATTGTGGTGAGATAGCGCATGTGGCCGGCGCCGTCTATGCGCGCGGCGTCGTACAAATCGCGGGGAATTTGCAGAAAAAATTGCCGGATCAGGAAGATGCCGAAGGCGTTGGCCAAAAAGGGCGCCACCATCGCCGGCACAGTGTTGTACCAGTTCAGGTAATTCTTGTTCATCATCACCGCGCGCGGCACCAAAATCAGCTCCTCTGGGATCATGAAGGTAGCCAGCACCAGGATGAACAAGACATTCTTGGCCGGAAATTCCAACTGGGCAAAAGCGTAGGCCGCCAATACCGATGTGGTGACCGAGGACGCGATGACAATCGCCGTCACCAGCGCCGTGTTCAGCACGTGGCGGAAGAACATCGGCAGGCCGGTGTCTTGATCCACGCCGATCAGGCGGATCGCCTCGGCGAAGTTATCGAAGCGCGGCGTGGAATTGCCGAGTGGCGGCCAAGGCCAGAGCCGGAGCGAGACCACGTCGCCGTAGTCCTTCACGCTCGTCATCACCATCCACAGGAAGGGGATCAGCGAAGCGACGCCGACGACTATCAGCACAATGTAGATCAGCGGGTTCACCCGGTCCAGCGACCGGCCGGGCGCGCGGCGCGTTTCGACTTGCGAAAGGGGGGCAGCCGTTGCGGTAGCCATGAGGTTCAGTAGTTCACTCGTTCGGCGGCGACGCGGTTCTGCAAAATGGTCACCAGCAAAATCACCGCCGACAGCAAGAAAGCGAGCGCGCTCGCATAGCCGGCGCGTTGGAACTCATAGAACTGGCGATAGATCAGGATGCTGGCCGTCTGCGTGCCGTTGTCGCCCTGAGTCATCACCCAGATGTGGTTGAACGCCTTGAGCGTGCCGATCACCGTGATGAGCACGACGAAGAACGTCGTCGGCGAGAGCAGCGGCCAGGTGATGTGGCGGAAGAGTTGCCAGCCGTTGGCGCCGTCTATCTTGGCCGCCTCGTACATCTCGCCGGGGATGTTGCCCAGGCCGGCCAGGAACAGCGTCATGTTGTAGCCGACGAACACCCACGTGGTGTAAATCACCACCGCGACCATGGCCAGACTCGGCCCACGCAGCCAGTCCGGCAGCGTGACACCCAGCCCGTTGGCAATCAGGGTAAATACGCCCTTGTCCTCCAACAGCCAGCGCAGCGGCTGCAGGCCCAAGCCACGCAGCGCGCCGTTGATGAGACCGATGTCCGGGCTATATAGCCGCGCCCACACCGCCGCCGTCGCCACGGTCGAAGTCACCCATGGCAAAAACATCACCACGCGAAAGAGCGATTTGCCGCGGATCTTCTGGAAGAGCAAATACGCCAGCGTCAGCGCGATGCTAATCTGAAACGGCACGGCGAGCAACGAGTAAGTCAGCGTCGCGCCGAGTGAAGGCCAGAATTCCGATCCTGGGGTCAGCGCGCGAACATAATTGCCCAGGCCGAGGAACTCGCGCGGTCCCAATCGCCAGTTGTGCAAGCTGATGTAAAGACCGAAGCCGATCGGGAAAACTGTGAACGCAAGAAAGAGCAGCAGAGATGGCGCAAGCAGCGCATACGCTAGGATTTGCTCACGCTTCCTCTCAGGTGGCTGCTTAGATCTAGGCAGCTTACGGCTGGCGGTTGCCATATACCCCTTTTACGCTAGCACGGCCCAGTTAAGACGAAATTAAGGAAGATTGAAACCCTCGTTGAGCTGTTGGCATTATAAAATCCCAGCGCCGATGGCCGGCAAATACTGAGGTCGGGATGCGCATCGAGCACGCGCTCGGCCGGACGATTACCGAAGCCGACAACGTGCTGTTCTGCGCCCTCACGATGAACGCGCAGCCGCTGCACCTGCATTTCGCCGCCCAGACGCAGTTCGGCGCACGCATCGTCCACGGCCTCTTCACGCCGGGCCTGGCGGTGGGGCTGACGGTGGCCGACCTGACCGCCGGCATGATCATCGCCAACCTGGGTTACGATAACGTCCGGCATCCCAGGCCGATGTTCCACGGCGACACGCTCTACATGATGACCAGCGAGGTGCTCAGCAAGCGCGATTCCCGGTCGAACCCCGGCGCCGGCGTGGTGCGCCTGCGCCACATCGGCCGCAACCAGCGCAGCGAAGTCGTAATTGGGTTCGAGCGCACAGCGCTGTTCCGCAGGCGGAATGCACATTCGGCTAACTAAGTCGTCAAGCCATCCAATCGCTGGTTGCCAGTCACCGAATCACAGTCGCTACCCATGTTTCCCCTACGACGTTCGCTCCTGTTCATGCCCGGCGATAGCCTGCGCAAGATCGAGAAAGCGACGCAGCTCGATGCCGACAGCGTCGTGATGGATCTGGAAGACGCCGTCGCGCCGGCCAACAAGGCAATGGCGCGTCGAACGACGCGCGAAGCGCTCCAAACGCTGGACTTCGGCCGCCGCGAGCGGCTGGTGCGCACCAACGCCTGGCAGACGCCTTTCTTCGCCGACGATGTAGCCGAGACTATCATGGGCCGACCTGATGGCTACGTCATCCCCAAGGTCAACAGCGCCGAAGACCTGGCCGCCGCGCGCGACCTGATTGCGGCGCAGGCGCGCCAACACGGGATCGAAGCCGACGCAGTCGCGCTGCTGGCCATCGTCGAAACCGCCCAAGGCGTATTGAACCTGCGCGAGATCGCCCGGCTCGGCCCGCCGCTGCAAGCGTTGATCTTCGGCGCAGACGACCTGGCGGCCGACATCGGCGCCGTGCGCACGCCGTCGAGCCTCGAGGTGCTCTACGCGCGCAGCGCAGTGGTCATCGCCGCCGCCGCCTATAAGCTGCAGGCGATTGACATCGTGTTCTTTGACCTGACCGACTTGACCGGCCTGGAGGAAGAATGCCGCTTTGGGCGGCAACTCGGCTACACCGGCAAGATGGTGATCCACCCCCGACAGTTGGACGTAGTCAACCGCGCCTTTGCGCCCTCGCCGGAGGAGATCGCCCGCGCACAACGCATCGTGCAAGCCGCGCGCGAGCGGGCTGCCGCCGGACTGGGCGCGTTCGCCCTGGAAGGGCGCATGGTGGACGGGCCGATCATCAAGCAGGCCGAGAACATCTTGGCCCGCGCGCGCGACGCGGGGTTACTCTAGCGCGCTCACCGCATCAAACCGCGAGCGTAAAGATGAGGAAGGCGGCGAACAGCGCCGGGGTGATAAAAATGGCCGTGTAGATCCACTTCTCGTAGCGCAGGTGCATGTAATACGCCGCAACCAGGCCGGCTTTCACAAACGCGATCGCCAGCAAGATCGGCACGATCACATTTTGCGGCAAGTGGAACAGCGTGACTACGACCTCGAAGACAGTCGCGATCGTCAAGATGCCAAAGACCAGGACGGGGTTAGTGTGCTTGCGGTGCGCGCTCGAGTGGCCGTGTGGAGCAGGAGTATTCGCCATAGCATCCCCTCAGTTGGTCAGATAGACCACAGTAAAGATGATGACCCAGATCAGATCCACGAAGTGCCAATACAGGCCGAAGATCTCGACGGTGGTGTAGTTGTAGGACGAGAACGTGCCGCGCCGGGCCACGAGCAAGGTCATCAGGCACCAAAGCACGCCGACGAACACGTGCAACCCATGGATGCCGGTGAGGGTGAAGAAAGCCGTGCCAAACGGATCGGCGAACGAGTGGCCTTCCTCAAAGATCAGCAGCGAGTATTCGATTGCCTGGCCGCCCAGGAACATCGCGCCCAGGATCGCCGTCAGGATGAGATAACGCTGCAGCTTGCGCTGGGCGTCAACGCGAATCGCTTCAATGCCGAGCACCACCATCAAGCTGCTGGCCAGCAGAATGAAGGTGTTGACGCTGACGAGCGCCAAGCTGAAGGCGTTAGGTTCCCACCACTCCAGGCCATTCTGGAAGGCGTTCCGGCGGGTGAGGACAAATGCGCCGATCAAACCCGCGAAGATCAAAAGCTCCGAGCTGAGGAAGAGCCACATGCCGAACTTGCGGTTCTCGTTGGCATGCGCGGCTTCGGCGCTGATCGGGCGCGGCGCGACGGTTGTTTGATTCATAGGCCTGAGATTCTATCAACGATGTCGGCGAAGGTGGGTTACAATCCATTTAGAACAGAAGTTCGACCAACAATCGCACAGCCTGCCTTGCAACTGGAGTTGTCATGCGAGAGATCACCGTCGCCGTCGTCCAAATGGATACCACGCTAGGAGAACCCGAAGCGAATTTGGCCAAGATGTCCGACTTTGTGCGCAAGATCAGCAGCGCGCAGAAGGTGGACGTGATCGTCTTCCCCGAGCTGGCCACGACCGGCTACGAATGCGGCGTAAAGTTCACGCAGTTCGCCCAACGCGTGCCCGGCCCTTCCACGAACGTCATGGCCCAGCGCGCGAACGAACAGGGCGTGCACATCGCCTTCGGCATGGCCAGCAAAGAGCGCGTCGAGAGCATTCTGTTCAACTCTGCTGTGCTCATCGGGCCGGAAGGGGACGTGGTGACACATTACCGCAAGATTCATCTCAAGGGCGAAGAGCAAATGCTGTTCCGCCCCGGCTTTCGCCTGGAGGTCGCCGAGACCGCCGCAGGCGTCATCGGCCTACAAGTCGGCTGGGACGTGTTCTTCCCAGAAGGGGCGCGCGCGCTGTGCCTGGACGGCGCCGAGGTGATCCTGGTGAGCGCCGCCTGGGACAACGCGCGGGCCGAGGAGTGGCGCACGTTCATATCAGCCCGCGCTGCCGAGAACGCTTGCTTCGTGTGCGCGGCCAACCGCGTCGGCGAGGAGCCGGCCACCACCTTCGCCGGCGAGAGCATGATCGTCGGCCCGCGTGGTCAGGTGATCGTAGACCTGGACGAGACGACAGAGGGTTACATCGTCGCCAAGCTTAACCTGGACGAATCGCGCCGCATCCGCGAAGAGACGCAAATCTTCCAGACGCGCCAACCGCTCAGCTACCGCGCAGTGGTGCGCAAATACTAGCGCGCCGCGCAGAGACGCAAGGCGACGCCGCTTCGGACATCGCCTTGCGCCTTTCGGGGCTCTGCGGTCAAATCTCCACGACCGCCCCACCCTGCCGCGCGCTCTTCTTGATAGCGTCCCAAAGCTGGATCATGCGCAGCCCATTCTCCGCCGGGCTGGGGTTATCCATCTCGCCATTGCGCACCTTGACGAAGGTCTGCCACACGCCGAGGTCGGGCGGCAACTCCACCGGCTTAAGCTCCGGCTCGCCCTTCATCTGCAAGTTGAAGTAATCGCCCCACACGCCCACTTGTATCAAGCCGTTCTCGCAAAACAGCTTGACGTCGGAGTTGGTGACGGGCGATGCGCCGCAGCCGTGGATCGTCACGAGCGCGCCGGAGCGGGTGCGGGCAATCGCTACGGTCAGGATGTCCACTTTGGTGTTGCGCTTGTCAATGAACGCGGCAACTTGGCTGAACGGCTCGCCCAGCAGGTCGGCTACGGTGTTGAGTAGATGCGCGCCGGTGTCGAACATGAAGCCGCCGCCGGAGACTTTCGGATCCTGCCGCCACATGCCCCGAGTGCCCTGCTCCCAGCTCTGCCAGACGTTCGCGCTGACGGTCAACACTGCGCCCATCTGGCCGGAGCGCAACAGCTCGGCGGCCTTGCGAACAGCAGGCGACATGCTGCCGTTGAACGCAACGGCCAGCAGTCGCTTGGTCTTGTCGCGCACCCGGATCAGCTTCTTGGCTTCCGAGGTGTTCATCACCATCGGCTTCTCCACCAACACATCCTTGCCGGCCTCCAGCAATGCTTTGGCTTGCGGGAAGTGCTGGTTGTGGGGCGTGATGATGAACGCCGCGTCAATATGCTTGCCATGTTTTTGCAGGAATCTGTCGAAGTCAGGCTCGCAAGGGGGCGCAGGTTGGCCGGCCTGCTCGAACAACTCCGCCGCCTTCGCGTAGTTTTCCTTGTTTGGCTCGCACAGCGCCGTGATCTGGGTCGTATCGGTCTGCTTGAGGATTTGTCGAATATGGTAGCGGGCCATGCTGCCCACGCCGATGATGCCGAGTCGAACGATGGTCATAGGTTGTCGTTGTCCTTTGCGGATGGGGATGCAAAGCGAGTGTAGCAAAAGCCAGTCCACGTGCAACGTTTATGCGCCGGACGCAGGCGTATCCAAGATGAGCGTGACCGGCCCATCGTTCGCCAACTCGACCAGCATATCGGCGCCGAACACCCCCTGTTCAACCGGCACGCCCTGCGCGCGCAAGGCATCGCACAAATGCGCAATGAGCGGCGCGGCAACCTCAGGCCGCGCCGCGCGCGTGAAATCCGGCCGCCGTCCTTTGCGCGCGTCGCCAAACAGGGTGAACTGGCTGACGACCAGCGCGGCCCCGCCGACATCCAACAGCGAGCGGTCGAAGTGCGACGAGGCGTCGAGCGCCGGGAAGATGCGCAAGCCGGCGATCTTCTTCGCCATCCATTCCGCCGATTCGCGCGTGTCGTCATGGGCGACGCCCACCAGCAACACCACGCCGCGCCCGATGACGCCGACGACTTGCTCCCCTACCGTGACCGAGGCATGTTTGACGCGCTGCAGGACGACGCGCATGGCCATAAAGGATACACCGCGCGACGGCGAGTAGAATCACGCGGTCACATGAACCCATCACCGATCGGCCACACCGCTTCGTCCGAGATCTCCGCGCGCGACCTTTCGCTCATCCTCCAAGCGGCAACCACCATCGCGCGCGGCGCCGGCGCCATCCTGCGCGAGGGCCTGCGGCAAATCGAAGCGCAGCGCGAAGGCGTGGCCGTGCGATACAAATCGCGCGACACCGACCCGGTCACCGAATTCGATCACCGCAGCGAAGCCTTCATCGTCGAGGCGCTGCAGAGCGCCTTTCCCGATCATCGCATCGTCGGCGAGGAGGGCGGCGCATACGAGACGAGAATCGAGCGTGAAGCACGTGGACATCCCGACGGCGAACCGCCCGCGCGATCTTCGCCTTCTCGCAGTCAACTCGAATGGCAGGTGGATCCCCTGGATGGCACGGTGAACTTCGCGCACGGCTTTCCCGTGTTCGCGGTGTCGCTGGGGCTGCTGGCGAATGGCGCGCCTGTGCTTGGCGTGGTCTACGCGCCGATGAGCGACGAGATGTATGCGGCGGCGCATGGATTAGGCGCGACGCTGAACGGCCGGCCGATCCGCGTCTCGAACACCCAACCGCTCGCCTACGCGCTGCTCAATACCGGCTTCCCCTACGACCGGCGCGAGAGCGAAGAGAACAACTTCGACTACTTCCTGGCCTTTCAACGCGCCTCCCAGGCCGTGCGGCGCGTTGGCTCCGCTGCGCTCGACCTGTGCTGGGTCGCTTGCGGGCGCATGGATGGCTACTGGGAACTGAAGATCCAGCCGCATGACATCGCCGCCGGCATCGTCATCGTGCGCGAAGCCGGCGGCGCAGCGACCGACTTCGACGGCGGCCAGGCGATGTTCGCGCGCCGACAAGTGGTCGCCAGCAACGGCTTAATCCACGCCGCGATGCTGGACGTCATCCGCAAGGCGCGGCAAGCTAAGACATGAGGTCGGCGCAGCGGCGCGTTCACGCGCCGCTTATCTTTATCGCTTAGAGTTAACCCACCATGACCTACGCGACCACAGCGCCGACCGCTGAAGCGCCGGCTGCGTTTGACTGCCCCGGCAACTACCAGGCCGCAGCGCCATCCACGCTGCGCTGCGCGAAGTGCAACCGGCCGCTGGCCGTCAAGGATGCGCAGCGCACACCGACCGGCTACGTGTGCCCCTACTACGTCAAGGCGCGCATCGCGACGTTCTACACCGCCGGGCCGAAGCAATACGTCCTCGCCGCGCTGATCGCGTTTGTCCTGGGCATCGGCATCGGTTTCGTGCTGCAGTTTGTCGGGCGCATCGGCTTCTTCGCGCTCATCCTCACGATCTTCGTGGGGCCGGCCGCTGGCAGCTTGGTCGCCGAGGCGATCCGGCGCGCGAACGGTAAAGACCGCGGCCAACACATCTGGCTGGTCGCGGCCATTGCGATGGTGATCGGCGCCGCCTACTTTGCGGTGTTGCCGGCGCTGTTCGCCTTGCTGGCAGGATCGCCCGGCTTCATCTTCGCCCTGATCCCGGTCGTCGGCCTGGCCATCGCCGTTACGACGCTGGTCGCGCGCCTGAGGTTCTAGCCACACCGGCCGCGCTGCGCCGCTCACAGCGCCACGACGAACGCGACAGCATATTCCCGCTCGTGCGTGAGCGAGAGCGCCCATTGCGTCAGGTGCAGCTCGGCGGCCAAATGCGCCGCGCGACCGTGCAGGCGCACCCCTGGCTTGCCGCCGCGCCCGTTGATCACCTCCGCGTCGTGCCAACCGATGCCGTACCGCGACAGCGTGCGCACCCCCACGCCCAGCGCTTTCGACACCGCTTCCTTGGTCGCAAATCGCGCGGCCAACTCCGGGATGCGTCCCCGGCAATACGCCAACTCGTGCGGCGTGAACACCCGTCGCAAGAAGCGATCGCCGTAGCGCGCCACCGCCTCTTCAACGCGCGGGATGTGAATAATGTCAACGCCGGTCGTCAACATGCGCGATGAATCCTATGCGCCTCATGCGCCGTCTCCAACCGCGGGTCCGGCCGTCGCCAGGGCGTAGCGATCCGGATCGAGCCAGCGCTGCGCCACCGCCTGGACATCTGCAGCGGTGATTGCATACACGCGCTCTGGATACTCCAGGAGCCAATCCAAGCCGCGCCGGAAGCGCACCATGTTGAGGATCTGGCCGGCGATGCCCTCGTTGGTCTCCATCTGGAGCGGCAGCGCCCCCACAAAGTAGGCTTTGTTGTCGTCCAGCTCGGCCGGCCTCACCTTGCGCTCGCGTATGCGGCGCATCTCGGCGCGCACGATCTCGACCACGCGCTCCACCGCGCCTGGATTCACGCCGGCATAGACGTTCCATGCCCCCGGCCCCAACCCACCTTCGAATCGGCTGCCGATGTAATAGACCAGCCCCTCCTCCTTGCGCACGCGCTCGCCCAGACGGCCGTACATGCCAAACTGGCCAAAGATACTGTTCATCATGGCGCAGGTCAGCCACTGCGGGTCGAGCTGGGACGGTCCGGGGTTGCCGAGGAGCATGGCGGTTTGGCTCTTGCCGGGGATGTGGACGTGTCGGCAGCGCCGCTCGGTGATCGGTGGCGCCTCCAGATTCACGCTGCGCGCCGGCCGCGTCGTCGCCCAGTCGGCAAAGTGCGCCGCGACCAGGTCGTGCGCTCGCTCAGCCTTCACCGCGCCGGCGATCACAATCACCATGCCGGCCGGCGCGTAGAACGTCGCATGAAACCGACGCACGTCGTCCAGCGTAATCGCCTGCGCCGTCTCCAGGTAGCCGTCTGTCGAATAATGATAGGGATGGCTCTCCGGATAGCACAGCTCGTTGAACGCAAGGCCGCACATGGCGCGGGTGCTCGTCGCGCGCTCGTGCAGGTCGGTGAGCCACTCAGCGCGCTCCTTGGCTACCTCGGACTCGGGGAAAGTCGGGTGTCGAATGACGTCGCTCAACAGATCAAGCATCAGCGGCAAATCCTCGGCCAGGCTCTTGGCGAAGAAGCCGGTCGTGAACATACCGCCATAGATGTTGAGGCTGGCACCCACGGCCTCGATCTGCTCGTAGAGTTGCTCGTAAGTGTGACGCTGTGTGCCGCGCGTCAGGCAATCGGCCACAAAGCCGGCCAGGCCCGCCTGTGTCGCGCTTGGCTCATCGAGCGCACCAACCTCCAGATAGCCGTTGACTACGACGGACGAGGTCGAGGAATTCTCGTAGACGTAGAGGTTGACCCCGTTGACCAGCGAAAAGCAGGCGATATTCCCACTGTGAGGCAGCGAGGGCAAGCGCACACGAGGCCCAGCCCGCCGGTTGCGCGGCCTCGACCAATGCGTCACTTTTCTATGCGCCGCTGCTACCATTTGCTTTGTCCTGCCCCATATAACAGCCGACGGTCACGTTATCGCGCGTGAGATACCGATTGGCGACGCATACAATATCCTCCGGCGACACCCGCATCAGCCGCTCTAAAAAGGTAGTGAACCACGTGTAATCTGCGATCACTTCGCTGAAACCCAGCCAGAACGCTTGGTTGGTCGCCGTTTCGGTGCTGAAGACGACCTGCGCCCGCGTCTGCTTGATCGCCTTGTCCAGCTCGACGCGCGTCACGCCTTCCCGCTTCACCCGCTCCAATTCGGCCCACACTTTCGCCTCCACTTCGGCAACTTCCCGGCCGGCCATCACCGTAGCCTGCAAAGTGTAGAGAAAAGGATCAACGGTTGGGACGAGGCTGCTGCCCACATCGGCCGCATAGCCGGCATCCACCAGCGCTTTGCTCAGCCGGCTGCTGCGGTTGCTGCCGCCTCCGCCGAAGAACGACAATCCGCTCGCGCCGCACAGCACCGAGTCGAGCGCGACAAGCGCCATGTAGTCCGCGTGCGTCGCCGCCGGCGCGTGAAAGGCCAACGAGAGATAGTCCGTGTCGCCTTCCCCACGCACCACGACGCGACGCTCGCCCCTCTGCGGCGGCTCAACGGCGGCTACCGCGGGCGCCTGCGGCGCCGGCTTAAGCCGCCCATAGCGCCGCTCGACGCGCGCCAGGATGTCGCCCGCGTCGAAATCGCCGGCGGCGGCGATCACCGCGTTGTTCGGCGCGTAATACTGCCGATAGTAGGCATACAAATCCTCGCGCGTGAGCGCTTGCAAGTCACACACATAGCCGATGATCTCGTGCCCGTAGGGAT
Organism: uncultured Anaerolineae bacterium; assembly: GCA_938034415.1. Lineage (GTDB taxonomy): Bacteria > Chloroflexota > Anaerolineae > J036 > Brachytrichaceae > JAAFGM01. The sequence goes on along the minus strand of CALHLE010000075.1, from coordinate 8,338 downwards.
GCGCCTTGAACGCCGCAGCCTGGATCTCCTCGCCTAGCCGAAAGCCGGGGCTGTTCTCGTACATCTGCCGCTCGTTCAAGATGACTTCGCGTTCGAGCGCCACCGCCCGGCTGTCGAAGCGCGCGTTCGCCATGCGGTCGGCTTCCAAATCTAAAGCCAGCGCGATCTTATCCGCCGGCAGGGTTTCGTAGTATGTCGTGAAGTCGAGCCAGGTGAAGGCGTTGTTCACGCCGCCGTTGCGGCTGATCAGGCGGTCGAGGTCGCATTCAGAATACCGGCGGGTGCCCTTGAACATCATGTGCTCGACCCAGTGCGAGATGCCGGTGATACCGCTATGCTCGTTGCGTGAGCCGACGCGATACCACACGCTCAGCGCCGCAACCGGCGCGGCGTGCATCTCTTTAACGATCACACGCAGGCCATTGGGCAATTGGGCGCGCACTATGCCATCGCCCACGCGCGCGACTCGCATACGCGCAGGCTTTCTGCTCGTATTGCTGCTTCGCTTTGCCATACAACCAGGCCGCCGTTCGGCCGCAGAGAAGCGCAGGACCCGCACAGGCTCGCGCTCTACGCCACCGCTTAGTACCCCCGCCCAACGCCGCGATAGATAAATCCAAGTTCGCGCATCACGGGCGGATCGTATAAATTGCGGCCGTCCACGATGACCGGCTGCTTCATGATTCGCTTAATGCGCACCAGGTCGAGATTCTTGAACTCGTTCCACTCGGTCGCCAGGATCAACGCATCGCTGCCCTCGGCCACCTCATAAGCGTCGGCGCATAGCTTGACGTTCTGCAGCACTTTGGCCGCATTCGGCATCGCCACCGGATCGTAGGCCTTGACCATGCCGCCATCGGCTTGGATCATGCGGATGATGTCTATCGGCTGCGATTCGCGGATGTCGTCGGTGTTGGCCTTGAAGGCCAGGCCCAAGACGCCGATCGTCTTACCCTCTAGCCGGTTCAGATGCGTGCTGTTGTTGCCCACCAACGCGCGCACCTTAGCCACGATGCTGCGCCGCGCATCGGCGTTGATCTGCATGACGGCTTCGAGCAGTTGCGGGTGTTTGCCTTGCACGTTCGCCATGTGCGCCAGCGCCTTGACGTCCTTTGGGAAGCACGAACCGCCGTAACCCAGTCCAGCGTCCAGGAAAGCGCGGCCGATGCGCTTGTCGTAGCCCATGCCGGCGGCCACCTCTTTCACGTCGGCCCCCAGCGCCTCGCAAATGTTGGCGATCTCGTTAATAAACGAAATCTTCGTCGCCAGGAAGGCGTTGCTGGCGTACTTGATCATCTCGGCCGTGCGCAGGTCGGTGATCATGATCGGGCCGCGCAGCGGCAGATAGAGCTGCGCGACTTTTTGAGCCGCCTCTTCGTCCAATGAGCCGAGCACCACGCGATCGGGGTTCATGAAGTCGCTGATGGCCGAACCTTCGCGCAGAAACTCCGGATTGCTGACCACGCTAAACGGGATCGGCCGGGGCTGCTTATTCTTTACGATGTCGGCCACCCAGTCCCCTGTGCCGACCGGCACCGTGCTCTTGTTCACAATGATCAGCGGATGATCCATGGTTTGGGCGATCATCTCGGCCGCCGCGCGCACGTAGCGCAGCTCGGCCTCGCCGTCCACGCCCGCCGGCGTATTCACCGCGATGAAGACCAGCTCCGCCGGGGCTTCTGGGTTGTTTAGCGCTTCGGCATACGATGTGGTAAATGAGAGACGCCCAGCGGCCACGTTGCGGCGCACAATTTCTTCTAGGCCGGGTTCGTAAATCGGCATGATGCCCCGCTTGAGGTTCGCAATGCGTTCCTCATCCACATCCACGCACGTGACGCGATTGCCCAAATCGGCAAAGCACGTCCCTGTGACCAATCCCACATACCCCACGCCAATCACTGCGATGTTTTTCATGCTATGTAGCCCCCTCTCTAATCATCCATCAGGCCCATGCGCCAGGCAAGTTCGGCGTTCAGCACACTGCCGCCCGCTGCGCCGCGAATCGTGTTGTGCGCCAGTGTGACAAATTTAACGCCGCAATCGCCGAACAACGGTTCGCGGCGCACCCGCCCCACGACCACGCTCATGCCCCCCACGGGTGAGCCGGCCAACCGGTCGCGCCGGGGCTGAGGGCGATCCGGCTCATCGCGCACAATGATAGGACACTCCGGCGCGCTGGGCAGCCCGGCGGTATGCGCGCAGCGAAATTCGCGCATTACGCGCGCAGCCTCCTCCGGCGTGACCGGGCGCTCCGTCTCCACCGACATGGTCACCATGTGGCCGTCAATCACCGGCACGCGGTTGCAGTGCGCGCTCAGGCCAAAGCCGGCCTCCTGGATCGCGTCCCCGTCCAAGCAGCCCAGCAACTTGCGCGCCTCGGCTTCTAACTTCTCTTCCTCGTTCTTGATGTAGGGCAGCACATTATCGGTGATGTCGAGCGACGGCACGCCGGGGTAGCCGGCCCCGCTGATGGCCTGCATCGAGACGCAAAACACGCGCCGCACGCCGAAAGCGTCATACAGCGGCCGCAGCGTCATCGCCGGCCCGCTCACCGTGCAATTCGTGTTGCACACAATGCCGCCCGTCCACCCACGCTTCTGCCGCTGATGGCGCAGCAGATGCAAGTGCTCGGCGTTGACTTCAGGGATGACCAACGGCACATCCGGCGCCATGCGATGGTAAGATGCATTTGAAAAGACCAGCGCGCCGGCCTGAGCAAACGCCGGCTCAGCCACCGCTGCGACCTCATTAGGCAGCGCGCTAAAGACCACCCGCGCTTCCGGCGCAGCGCGCAAAACGGCGTCGGGATCGGCAGCCAGCAGCGTCATGTCCCGCACCGCTTGCGGCATCTCGCCTTCCACAACCCAGTGCGCGGCGTCGGCGTAACGCTTGCCTTCGCTGCGGTCGGAGGCCGCCAATGCGACGATCTGAAAGATAGGATGGTTATGCAACAACTGGATGAAACGCGCCCCGACGGCGCCGGTCGCGCCGAGAATAGCCACGGGAACTTTGTTGGCGGACATACGCAGCGATGATACCGCAGCCGCTTCGGCGATAATGCGCGGTGCCGAGGGCGAACGCCCTTGCTCTCGATAGTGTGGCGTTATGAGGATTTTGTTAATCGGCGCAAACGGTCAGCTCGGGCGAGACTTGATGGCGGCGCTCGCCCATCACGACGTGCTGGGCACAGCGCGCGGGGCGATCACGGCCAATGATTCAGAGACCCATCGGCTTTCTCCTATCGCGCTCGATGTGTGCGACGCGGTCGAGGTGCGCGCCACCATTGCCGGCTTCTCGCCCAATATCGTGATCAACTGTGCGGCTTACCACCGCGTGGACGACATTGAGTCGGACGCCTCTCAAGCCCTGGCCGTGAACGCGCTGGCGGCGCAGCGGCTGGCCCTGACCTGCCGCGAGCTGGACGCCGCGTTGCTGCACATCAGCACCGACTACGTCTTCGACGGCACCAAGCGCGCGCCGTATGTCGAGACCGACCCGCCCAACCCGATCAGCGCCTACGGGGCCAGCAAGCTGGCCGGCGAGCTGCTCATCCGCGCCGCATGGCACAAACACTACATCGTGCGCACCTGCGGCCTGTATGGGCTGGCCGGCGCCAGCGGCAAGGGCGGCAACTTCGTCAACACCATGCTGCGACTCGCCCAAGAAGGCAAGCCGATCCGCGTGGTCAACGACCAAACTTGCACGCCAACGTTTACCAAGGACTTGGCCCAACAGATCGCCCGGCTGATCGAAACCGAGGCTTACGGCGTCTATCACATCACCAACGCCGGGTCGTGCACCTGGTACGAGTTTGCCTGCGAGGTCTTTCGCCTAGCCGGCTTGCAGCCCGATGCGCGGCCCATCACCAGCGCCGAGTTCAACGCGCCGGCGCGGCGTCCGCCCTACTCCGTGCTCGAGAACGCCAGGCTGAAGGCGCTGGGCATAGACCAAATGCGCCACTGGCGCGAAGCGCTGGCAGAATACGTCTCGCTGAAGATGGCGCAGGGGTGAATCCACCGTGTCGCCCGGCCGTCAGCTTCCGGATGCGCGAACCATCTGGCATCCGTAGGCCGGCCGTTGCCTTCGCGTCGGGCGCGCAACCGGCGGATCTGTTAGACTTGCGCCTTGATTGCTGATTGCCGATCGAGTAAACGATGTCCAACGCCATCGAGTTCCACAACGTCTCGAAGTACTTCCGCATCGATCGAGACCGGCCGCGCACCTTCCAGGAGCTATTCATTCAACTCTTTCGGCGCAGCCGACGAGGCGCCAACATCTTTTGGGCGCTGCGCGACGTGAGCTTCACGGTCGAACGGGGCAGCAGCGTCGGCCTGATCGGCACAAATGGCGCCGGTAAGAGCACGACGCTCAAGCTGATCAGCCGCATCATCCAGCCCTCGTCCGGGACGATAGCGGTGCGCGGCCGTGTGACGGCGCTGCTCGAGCTGGGCGCCGGCTTCCATCCAGAGCTGAGCGGCCGCGACAACATATATCTGAACGGTGCCGTGATGGGCCTCACGCGCAAAGAGGTGGATGACAAATTTGACCGCATCGTCGAGTTTGCCGAGCTGGAGGACTTCGTAGATGTGCCGCTCAAAGACTACTCCAGCGGCATGCAGGCGCGACTGGGATTCTCTACGGCCATCCACTTCGACCCCGAGATCGTGTTGCTGGACGAGGTGCTCTCGGTAGGCGACCAGGCCTTCCAGCAGAAATGCGTGGATCGCATCCGCCGCCTGCGCCGCAAGAAGGTGACGATGCTCTTCGTCTCGCACAGCATCGAGACGGTGATGAGCACCTGCAACAAGGCGATCTGGCTCGACCATGGCCGGCTGCGTATGGCCGGCGACGCGGTGAGCGTGTGCAACGCCTACCACGAATACTCGCTGATCAAAGCGGCCGAAGCGCAAGCCCAGGACGCGACAGACGACGCCGACGTCACTCAGAACGGCCATTTGGACGAGAATCCGATAGACGGGCTGAACCAGGAAGGCCGGCTCGGCAGCGGTGAGGCGCGCATCACCAAGGTGGAATTTCTGGATGCCGCCGGCCGCCCCGGTCGCCTAACGCGCACCCACGCCAAGCTCACCGTGCGGCTGCACTACCACGCCCGCCGCCGGTTGGAGCACATGCTGTTCGGCATCGCATTCTTCCACGTGCAGACCGGCGCGCGCTTGGCCGGACCGAACAATGTGTTCGGCAACTACGTAATTGATGAGATAGACGGTGATGGATACGTGGACTACACCATCCACGACCTGCCCTTCCTGCCGGGGGACTACGAAGTGGACGTAGCTATCTACAACGAGTCTGACACGCATCGCTATGACTACTGGAGCCGTTGCGCCCGCTTTACCGTTCTGCCCGGTGGTAGCAACGAACGCTATGGCCTGATCGCACTAGAGGGAGAATGGAAACACACGCCGCAAGCTCGCCCATCCAGCGCCATCGAGAAAGGCATGCTCTTGAGCGAGCTGATGACAGAATAACTGGAGGCGCAAAGTGAACACAGTTGAGATCGAAGCGACAAACGAGTGCAACACGCGCTGCCTGCACTGCCCGCACGAGACCATCACTCGCCCTAAGGGCAAGATGACTTGGGAGACCTTTCAAATCGTGGCGGACAAGGTGCTGGCGTATGGCAAGACGCGCGCCGTTGACTTTGCCGGCATGGGCGAGCCAACGCTGAACCCTCTCTTGCCGCGCTTCATCGAATACTTCAAAGGCAAAATCCCCACTTACATCACCACGAATGCTTCTGCGCTGACGCCCAAGAATGTCGAGCGATTGATCGAGGCCGGGCTGGGGACGATGATCATCAGCTACAACGGCGCCGACGCAGAAACCTACGAGCTGATGATGGGCGGTCTCAACTTTGAACGCGCCGAAAAATACATCGCCGATGCGGTGCAACGCGCCCAGGGGCGGATGCGCGTCGTCGCCAACGTGAGCGTGACAAAGCAAACCCGTCCGAAGCTGGCCGAAATCCGCCGCCGTCTCAACGACCTCGGCATCACAGAGATTTCCTTTTCGCTGTGCCACAATCGCGGCGGCCACTTGAAGGGCGACGGCATCTGCGACACGCCCATCCCGCCAAGCCATATCAAGCAGTGCGACATCTTCGACTACACCCTATTCGTGGCCTGGACGGGCGAGGTGTTGGCCTGCTGCCACGACCTAGACGGAGTAGGCAAGATCGGCAACCTGGTCACACAGCCCCTGGAAGACATCGTGCGCTTTAAGGAGGGACTGCGCGGGCAGGGCGCCATCTTCCCGATGTGCGCGACTTGCAACGACCTGTATCGCTTCAGCGGCCAGGCCGGTATAGCCGGCAAGTCGGTCAGCGACTGGATTTATGCACTGCACGCCGATCAGTCGGAGCTAGCCAACTTGTATATCAAGGCGCTGCGCCAGCGCGACGCGCTCATCGAGGCGCAGCGCGCGCAAAGCGAACGCGACCGCCAGGCTGCCGAACACTACAAACAAAAGCTGGCCGAGGCTGAAGCACAATTGGAGGCGCTGGAAAGGCGCGCACAACGGGCCGAGGCGCTGGTAGCAGCCTATGAACAAGGGCGCTTCATTCGATTGATGCGCGCCCTGAAGCAGGCGACGCACCAGACACCTGCCCATATTCCCCCGCGATGAGCGCAGCTTTCATCCCGACCTAAGCGGATGCGACAACATCTGCTCGGCGGGATTGAAGGCGTCGCCTGATTGGATCGGCCCACCGTTCCTACTGGGCAGCGATCTGGGCGTTGGGCGTGGCCATCTGCGGCTGCGGACGCTAACCGTCGCTATAATCCCGGCGGCTAACCGCGCAAAAATCGGCTACGCTGTGACTTATGCCCAAGCTCCTCATCGTCAGCCATGACCTTATCGGCGAGCGCATGGCCGGCGTTGCAATTCGTTACTATGAGACAGCGCGCGCGCTCGCCCAGGACCCTAATTTGCAAGTGACCCTTGCCGCTCCGCTCGGGTCTGCACTTCCAAAGTTCGCAGATGATTTTCGTGCCCGGCTTGTCGTGTACCCCAGCTTTTCTGTGCTGGATAACGCAATCCGAGAATGTGATGTCCTGCTAGCTTATCCAGACACCATTTGGCAGTTGCAAGCCGTGCTGTCAACGCACAACATACCGGTGGTAGTTGACGGATATGACATCACCTTGCTGGAACACCTCGAACTTGACCGCGCGCAAAAAACACTGGACGAGCGCATGGCCTGGCAAGCCGAATATCAGCGCATGATGACGTATGTCCTCCAGCGAGGTGACCTTTTCCTAGCAGCCACAGAACGGCAACGGGACTGGTGGCTGGGTATGCTGGCGGCCGCCGGTCGGATCAACCCTGTGACGTACGAAGCCGGGCCTTCTCTACGCCATCTAGTTGCGCTGTTGCCCTATGGCCTGCCACAAAGCGCGCCCGTTCACACCCGGCCAGTAATGCGCAGCGTGATTGAAGGCATTCGCCCAGAAGATAAGATCATCTTATGGGGCGGTGGTATCTGGCAATGGTTGGATCCGCTAACGTTGATTCGAGCTGCAGAACAGCTCGCCTCACGACGACCTGATGTGAAATTTGTCTTCCCCGGCGTGAGTCATCCCGCCAACATGGCGGAGCAAAGCATGGCCATCCAGAAAGAAGCCGTTGAGTTGGCGCGGTCGCTCGGACTCCTAGGCCGGACTGTGTTCATGGGCGACTGGGTTGCTTATGAAGACTGGCCAAATTACCTGCTCGAGTCGGACATCGGCGTTTCGTTGCACCGCGATCACCTTGAGGCGCGACTTTCAGCGCGCACGCGCCTGCTCAGTGACCTGTGGGCGGGGCTGCCGATGGTGCTGACGCAGGGTGATGAATTGGCCGAGCGAATGGCAACAGCCGGCCTGGCGATTCTGGTGGAAGAGGGCGACGCGACTGCAGCAGCAGAAGCAATCGAGCAAGCGCTTACGTGGCCCCGAGAGAAGCTGCATGACAGGTTTGAGGCCTTGCGACGACAGTTTCACTGGGCGAACGTCGCAAAGCCGCTGCGCGACTTTTGCCTTCAGCCAACCGGCGCACCCGACAGACTCCATCTGAAAGACCTAGCTAACAAAATGTCCACACCAAACCAGCCTTTGAGGACACAAACAACTCCATCCGAACGCCATCCAGAAAACTCTTCGTTCCCCCCCGAACTACAACTTTCTCTGCCTGCCAGCTTCCTGGCGCGTTTATTATCACCCCTGCTAGACGCACTAGTTTTCCGGCGACTCAGAAATTTGATTTGGCAGCAAAATCAGATCAACCAGGCCATCGCCAACGCACTCCAGGCCTCCCAAGAGGAGACCCAGCGCCAGATGAA
>CALHLE010000074.1 GCA_938034415.1 uncultured Anaerolineae bacterium | reverse complement strand
GGTGGGCGCGACCGGCCCCAGACCCATCGAGCCGCCGCTGAAATCCACCGGTGAGACGTCTTTCGTGCGGCTGGGGTAGGACTGGATGCCACCGAATTCGCGCAGCCGGGTGAGATAGGCGCGCGGCAGAACGCCCATGAGATACATGGCGGCATGGAAGGCCGGCGCGGCATGGGGCTTGACCAGCCCGCGATCGGTGGGTTTAAGGAAGTGGAAGTAAAGGGCGGTGAGGATGCTGACCGACGAGGCGGCGCTGGCCTGGTGGCCGCCGACCTTGGTTTTGTCTGGGTTAGAGCGCACGTTGTTGGCGTGGTGGATCATCAGCGTGCTCAGCCAGAGCAGCCGGCGCTCGATGTTTTGCAAGACGCGAATGGCGTCGGCGCCGTCAACGGCGGCGGGGGGCGGAGTTGCTGGCGCAATCGTCATGGCGTTTCTCGGTCGCTCCTCTCTTCAGCAGGACGGTCATCTTCTTGGCCGCCTGACCCAGGTGCTTGGCCAATTGGTCGGCAGCAAGGTCGGCGTTGCCGCGCCGGCAGGCGCGCAGGATCACGCGGTGCTGGCGCTGCGCCTCGGCGTGGTAATCCACGCTGGTCAGGTAGATCACGACGTAGCGCTGGACGTTGGTGTGCAAAGCGCGGATCGCATCGAGCAGGCGCGGCATAGCGCAAGGACGGTAGAGCGCGGCGTGGAACTCCCAGTTGAGCGCGCTCCACTTCAGCGCGTCGCGCTCGTCGTCCATGATGGTGATCAGCCCGCCGAGCCGGACGAAGTCGGCGCGGGTCATATTCGGGATGGCGCGGCGCAGCGCCAACGTCTCCAGCGCGATGCGCATGGCGTAGATTTCGTCCACCTCATCGGCGGAGAGTTCAGAGACGACGGCGCCGCGATTGGGGTAGAACGTGACCAGTCCCTCAGCCTTGAGCTGCAACAGGGCTTCGCGCGCCGGAATTTTGCTCACGCCGAAGCGCGCAGCGACTTCGTCCTGGGGCAGCGGCTGGCCGCCTTTGTATTCGCCTTGCAAAATGGCTTGTCGCAACGCAGCGGCGATCCACTCGGAGGTGACGGCGCCGGTGAGACGAGAAAGGGCGAGATCGGTCAAAGCGTATGCGATTGTACGCGTATACGATTATCCGGCAAGGCGGTCGCATCTTGCGCCCCGCCTCGGCCCTCCCCGCAAGCGGGGAGGGAGAGCCTGCGCTGGTCTGCGGGCTAGAAGCCCGCGTTACGGCCTGCGCTGGTCTGCGGGCTGGAAGCCCGCGTTACGGCCTGCGCTGGGGTGCGGCGTAACGCAGGCTTAAGCCTGCGTTAGCCTTCGTCCACTGGGTAAACCTATAATCTCGCTCACCATGAAAGCGCTCGAAAGACGCATCCTGGCTGAAGGCCAGAACATGGGGCAGGGCATCCTCAAAGTGGACTCGTTCGTCAATCATCAGGTGGATCCCGCGCTCATGATGGAATGCGGCAGGGAGTTTGCCCGATTGTTCAAGGACTTGAACGCGACGAAGGTGCTGACCTGTGAGATCAGCGGCATCGCGCCGGCGCTGGCCACCGGCTACGCGCTGGGCATCCCGGTCGTTTACGCGCGCAAGACCAAGCCGATCACGATGCCGGATACGGTCTTCCTCACGACGGCGCCTTCGCACACGAAGAAGCGGGACGTGGAGATCATGGCCTCGCCGGAATATCTGCGGGCCGGCGAGCGCGTGCTGATCATAGATGACTTCCTCGCCACCGGCCAGACCATCCTGGCGCTGGCGCGCATCGCCAAAGCGGCCGGCGCGGAGATCGTCGGCATCGGCGCGCTGATCGAGAAGACGTTTGAGGGTGGGCGCGCCGCGCTGAGCGTGCTGGGCGTGCCGATCGAGTCGCTCGCGCGCATTGTGGATATGAGCGAGGGGCGGATCGTTTTTGGTTGAAAGATGTCTTGTGTGAAGGCTGCTCGGTTTCGCGCGCGATTATTCGCATACGCCGCTGCGATCGCCCTGATGATAGTTTTCGCGTCGGCTGCGCAGCCCGCCATGGCGCAGGAGAAAGCCGGGGCGGTCTTTGGGCTGCCCTTCGCCGAGCCGCCCGGCCCCGACACCTGGCTGCTCGGCCAGGCGTATGGCAATACCACCGGCGCGTTCGCGCGGCGGCGGGAGTGGTACCGCGCCGGCCAGGGCATCCACTTCGGCATTGATTTCTCCGCGCGCTGCGGCACGCCGATCGTCGCCATTGGCGATGGGGTGGTGCTCAAGGTGGACGCGCCGGAGCACGGCTCGGCGCCGCACAATCTGCTCATCGCTCATCCGAACGGTTACGTGTCGTTGTACGGCCACCTGCTGGAACGCCCGCCGCTGCGCGTCGGCCAACGGGTGCGGCGCGGCGAAGTGATCGGCTTGACCGGCGACCCGGACCTGACCTGCACCTCGCGCCCGCACCTGCACCTGGAGATTCGCGATCGCACGCTGGGCCGCGCCTTCAACGCGCATCGCCTGATTGACGCCGACTGGGACGCGCTGATGTTGATCGGTGCGTTCGGGCGTGGGTTTCAACGCGACCTGGACGACCCGCGCAAGTGGCAGACCGTGTTCGACCAGCCGGACGTTCGCTTCGGCTGGCCGCTCATCAACGAATTCAGGAATACCTGGCCGAGGGACTGGAACTAAGCCGTGAGCAAACCTTTTGCCTTCCTGGTCGCTTGCGCGCTGATGGGTTATGCGGGCGCGGCGGCGGCTGTGTCGAACGAAGTCGCGCAAGCGAGGCCGGCGGCGGGAGCGCCTGCCTCGGCGCCTCGGCCCTCGCCGACCTTCGCGCAAATGACCGACGGCGGCTGCTGCGCGCAGCCGTTCTTCTCGGCGGATGGTCGCTATGTGCTCTTCCTGGACAAGCCGGCTGCGACGGCACCGGTCGGCATCTGGGCGGTTGCGGTGGATGCGCCGCTCTCGCCGCCGACGCTGTTCACCGAACGCCTCGGCCCGTTCAGCCGCGATCTGTCGCTGGCGCTTGACCTGCAGGACGGCCAAACGGTCATCGAGCGGCTGCGCGACGGCAAGCGCTGGACGATCAATAACGGCGGCCGCCCGGTCATCTTCTCGCCCGACTCCAGGCGCATCGCGTGGACGGTGGTGCAGGAAGTCGGCGGATTCGACGCGCGCCGCGCGCAAATCTACGTCGCCGACGTGGACGGCCGCCGCGCGCGGCTGGTCGCGACGCGTTTTGGCGGCGGGCCGTTGGGCTGGCTGCCGGACTCGCGCCGCTTGCTGGTTGGCGGGCGAGCCAGCCGCAGCGACCCCAGCCCGACGTTGGCCATATTGGACGTGGACGCGGGCGCGGTGCGCCCCCTGGTCGCCGTGGAGCGGCTGCGGGGCGCGGCTATCTCGCCGGACGGGCGCATGCTGGCTTACTTCGTCGCCCAGGCGCGCGATGCGGCGCAGAACGGCGTGTTTCTGCTCGACCTGACGCACCCTTCGCCCGTCCCGCAGCGCTTGAATTTCTTCGGCGCGTATCGCTGGCGCGACGCCGGCCGCCTGCTCTACATCCCGCTGCGGCCCGGCGCGCCGGGCGACGAACTGTGGCAGCTCGACGTGGCTACGGGACGATCGGAGCGCTTGATCGCCGCCGACGCCGGCTCGCCGTTCAAGATCGCCAACGGCGACTGGGACGTGGCGCGCGACGGCGCGAAGATCGTCTTCCTCTCCGCGCGCGACCGCAATCTGTGGCTGGTGACGTTGCCGTAGGATGCAAAGTCGCGCGCCCTCACATCGGCACGACGAGGGCGCGGTCGAACTCGGTCAGGCGCTCGAAGCGGCCCTCCAGGTTGCACCAGTAATCGTCTTCGACCCGCACGCCCCAGCCGCCGCGCGGGTCGTCGGGGTAATACAACCCCGGCTCGTTGCACACGATCACGCCCGGTTGGAAGGTCTCGTCCGGCCGCAGCCCTTTGAGGCTCATGTGCGGCGGCTCATGGACCGCTAGGCCGAAGCCGTGGCCGAGGCCGTGCATGTAGCCGCAGGTCGTCGCGAAGTTTTGGCGGATGGTGGGGTGTCCATGCGCCTCGAATAGGTCGCATACCGCCTCGTTGAAGGTGTAGGTCAGGTCGGTGGTGTTGAAGGCGGCTTCGGCCATGGCGTGGGCCTGCATCACCAGCTCATAGGCCTGCCGGATGTGGTCGGGCGCGTAGCCCAAGCACCAGGTGCGGGTGATGTCGCTGTAGTAGCCGCCGGGTCCGCGCGGGAAGATGTCGAACACGATCGCGCGGCCGAGCGCGATCGGGGCATCGGGCGCGCCGCTGCTGTGGGGGATGCCGGCGTCGCGCCCGATGGCGAAGATGCAGTCTTGCATGTCGAGGCCCAAGCTGACGGCTTCGCGCCGGATGAAGCGTTTGACGTCCGCGACGGTCAGCGGGCTGCCGTCGCTTTTGATGAGCGTCTCGTCGGCGACGCGGTGGCTGCGCAGGAAGTCGCGCGTCGCGCCGATGACCGCTTCGGTCAGCCGGCAGGCCTGGCGGATGCGCGCAGCCTCGTCGGCGTCCTTCGTCAGGCGCGCCGCGCTGATCACGTCGTTTTCCTGTTCGGTCACCACCTCACACACGCCCGCGCGGATGAGCGCGTTGAGGAAGTTGAACGAGGTGTTGACGTGATCGGCGCCGTAGAACGCTACGCGCCCGCCGATGCCGAGGTCGGCGAATAGGCGTCGCCACAGCTCGACCTCGGCGGCGAGGCGATCGCCGCGCTTCTGTTGGATGATCTCCGGCAGCCGGTAGCCGGCTTTGTTGATGAGTTGCAGGCCGGTCTTCGCCGCCTCTTCGCGCTCCATGGGATTGTGCACCAGGTAGGTTTCCGTCGCGTCCGCGCCGCGTCGCTTCACGATCACCGCGCCGGTGGTCACATGCGCATCGCCGACGAAGTAAATGAACGGCGCATTGGCCGGACCGAAGCCGTCGGGGCCGATGACGACGAGCGCATCGAGGTTGCGCGCCTGCATCAGGCGGGGCAGGTCGGATTTCACGGCGCAGACAGTATACTGAGCGCAGGGTGAGCAGTCCGCTCGTTTCCGTCGTCATCCCGACCGTACGGGGGCGCCGGTGGCTGCCGATGTGCATCGCTGCCCTGCGCGCGCAGACTTTCCGCGACTTTGAGGTCGTCGTCGTGGACAACGGGAGCAGCGACGGCAGCGCGGCGTGGTTGGCGGCTCAGCCCGATGTGCGCGTCATCCGCAACGCAAGCAACCTGGGCTTTGCCGCGGCGTGCAATCAGGGGATCCGCGCCGGCGACGCGCCCTTCGTCGCGCTCCTCAACGACGACGCGCAACCCGAACCGCAGTGGCTCGAGGCGCTCCTGCGCGCCATGCGGGAGCCTCAGGCGCTCGTCGCCGGCGTCCAGCCGGCGCGGGTTGGCGCCTGCGCTAGCCTGATGCTCTTCGCCGATCGGCCGGGGGTCGTGCAGAGCGCCGGCATCGCCGTGGATCGCGCAGCCATCGCCTGGGATCGCCTGCGCGGCTATCCGGACGATTCTGCCGAGGCGCAGCAGCCGTGCGAGGTGTTCGGGGCGTCGGGCGGCGCGTGCTTGTATCGCCGCGCCATGCTCGACGAGATCGGCCTCTTCGACGAGCGCTTCTTCGCCTATCTCGAAGACGTGGACCTGGCGTGGCGGGCGCAGCGCGCCGGTTGGCGTTGTCTGTATGTGCCACAAGCGCGCGTGCTACACCACACGAGCGCCACCAGCGGCGAGGGGTCGGCGTTCAAGAACCGCTTGCTGGGGCGCAACAAGATGTGGTTGGCGGCCAAGAACGCGCGGCTGCGTGACGCGCCGATCATCGCGCTCTACGATCTGGCCGCCGTGGCCTATGCGGGGGTGACGCGTGGTGAGTGGAGCCACCTGGCCGGACGCATCGAGGGAATGCGGCGCATGCGAGAGTTCGCCCGCCGGCGCGCCGGCGGGCATCACGCGCCGACCTTTGATCCGCTGGTCGCGCCGTGGCGGGTGCCCCGGCGATTCAGCCGCGCGACGGTCACCCCGGAAGTAGCTCCATGAAGAACCGGTTGCTGTGGGGCTGCGGCTGGTTGGATAGGTGCAGGCGGGTCAGCAAGGCTCGGCTGCGCCAATGCCACAGGAGGGCTTCCCCCCGCGCTCGCCAGCCCCGCCGCGTGCGGCTGCGGATGGCCGCCGCGAAGTGGTGCGCTTCGCGCCGATAGTCGCCGGCGAAGGCCAGGCGCGCAAGGCGCGCGCCGCTGCATGTGGCCAGGTGTTGAATCTCCGCTATGTCGGGCAAGCCGTAGGCCACGTGCTCGGCGAGATAGGGGTGCGGCTGGCCGGTGAGCGCCTGGAACAGCGCATGAAGGCGCGTCTCAGCCTCGGCGTGGCCGGGGCTGCCGAATGGCGCAGCGACGATCAAGGCTTTGGCGCTGACCCGCAGGCATTCGCGCACGAAAGCCGGGCGGCGCTCGCGGGGCATGTGCTCCAGCGTGTCAATAGTCACCGTGATGTCGAAGGCCGCGTTGGGGAAGGGCAGCGCCATGCCATCGCAGCGCTCGTCGCCGCTGCGATCCACGTTGGCGCTGATAACCGAGCATGGGGTGAATCGGCTGAGCAGCCCGGCGCGGCCGCCGACATCGAGCACGCGCAGACCGCGCGATCCATGCGCGGCGATCATCTGCGCCACAACAGCGTGCCGCTCGTACAGATCATAGGGCAGAAACCAGTGGGCCGGCTTCATTTGTCTCCCCTCGCTACCAGCGCGCTGAACAAGCTGCGATAGCGCGAGACCACTACCTGCCAGTCATACAGCCGGCGCGCTTTATCCTGGCCCGCGCGGCCCAGGGTCTGTCGCGCCGCTGCTGAGTTGCCGAGCGCAATGACGGCGCGCGCCAGATCCGCTGCATCACCATACCGAACCAGCACGCCATCCTCACCATCGGTGATCACGCTCGCCGAAGCGCCGGCTCGTGAGGCGATCACCGGCTTGCCAGCTGCCCATCCCTCCACAATCACAATCCCAAACGATTCGCGCTCCGAAAGGTGCACGATGATATCGGCTGCCGAAAAGATAGCCGGCTTATCCTGCTCTTCAAAGTCCGGGAGGATCGTCACGCGCTCCGGGCGCGGCAAAGACCGGATGAGTGTTTGCAGCATTGCCGTCTCGCGTGTGCCGGCTCCTGCCAGCAACAAACGCGCCTGGGGCAGTTCCCGCCAGATGATCGGCAATGCGGCCAGCATCAAGTCCGGGCGTTTGTAGGCGGTCATGCGGCCCACCATGCCGATCACGAGATCATCCGCATCCCAGCCCTGTTGTCGTCGGAAACGCTCTCCAGACTGAGGCGCGTCAAACAACACACTGTCCACGCCGCCGCCAATCAGGCTGATTCGCGCACCGGGGCAGCGCAACGCCAAGAACTCGCGCTCGTGCTCGCTCTGGGCGACATATGTTTGCGCCTGGCCGATCGCACGGTACATGCGCGGAAGGTCGTAACCCCATCTGTCTTGTGGATGCACTGCCCCGATCAACACGACCGGTCGTCCGCTGATCTGACCGGCAGCCAGCGCGTCATACATGTGGATCATCGGGAAGGAATTTGCCACGATCACATCGGCTGGCTCGCGCGCAATGGATGCCCTCAAGCCGGGCACAATCGGCCCAAAGTACAGACCACGCAGCCAGTCCTGGCCGGGTAAACGCAGCTTGTAGGCTATGCGGGCCGCGTTGAGGCGCAACCATGTCAAACGGTTGAAGGTGCGGAAGCGGCGCACGCGAACGCCGTTGAGCTTCACCTCGCCTGTGGGCAAGCGGGGTTGTCGCGCGTCAATGAACAGTTCGCAGGAGTAGGCGTCGGTGGTGAAGACGGTCACTGTGTCGCCGTGTTGCTGAACCAGTCGCTCGGCCAATGATTGTGCGAGCCACTGCGCCCCGCCCCTGGAGGGATAGTAAGCGTGCGTGACGAAGAGGATGCGCATGTCTCAATTGTTGGACGCCGGATCACGTTGCGCTGCGATGACGCTTTGATAGACCTGGCGATGCTGTTCCAAGAAGCGGTCGCTTTGGTGGGCGACTGCGGCGCGGAGCTTCTCCGGCGGGAAGGCGTCGGCTCGGCTGCGGAGCGCGTCCAGGGCGGCGAGCACGCGCTCCGCCGTCGCGTGCTCCACCACCACGCCCAACCCAAGCCGTTCCACCCAGGCCGACATCGGGATCGCCCGGCTGATCAACACGGGTTTGCCGGCGGCCAGCGACTCCAGCAGCGAGTGGGGGTAGGCCTTCACCAGGTCGCTGCGCTCGGCCAATACTACGCTTGCGTGAGCCTGCGCGAGCAGCCGATTTACATCCACCAGTTCGTTAAACACCTGCACTTGCGCCTCCACGCCCATCGCGCCGATGCGTCGCATCATTTCCGCGAACAACACCCCGCGCCAAAGGAAAAGGATGCGCAAATCGCGGCGCTGCTGGGCTGCCTTGAGCAGCGCGTCCACGCCTTTGCTGCTGAACTGCTCCAGCGTCCAGGGGGCAGAGCCGGCCAGCAGCGTGAAGGGCGCGCTGTGGGGTGGCGGCGAGTAGGAGAATCGGCTCGCATCAATGGCCGGTTGGATGAAGCAGGACCGCGAAATGCCCCAACTCCTGAGGCGGACTAGGTCGTCCTCGCCGGATACGATGATGGCGCGGGCGAGGCGGGCTAACGATTGCGCCATTCGCCGGTGATGGTCTTTGACGCCGCCCAAAACCGTGTAAACGATGGGACGGTGGAGCAGATGCAGCGCCGGGAAGGGAAAGGGGTCGGGGTTGAAGATGTGATGAAAGTCGGCGGAGCGTTCGGCGCGCCATATGGCCGGCAGCCGATTCAATCCCCACAACCGGCGGGGGATGCGCGTGCCGGGCGCGCGCGCCGGGTAAAAGTGGAAGGAGGCGCCGGGGGCAATGCGGCGAAGCGCCTGGACGTCTTGCATCACTGCTTCGCAGTTGGCCAACGGCCAGTCCGGGATGGTGACGTGATACAGCGCGCGCATCATGCGAACTGCCCCCGCGTCACCCGCGCGTTTTGGCCGCCGAATCGCCCGCGCCAACCGTCGAGGCAGCCCAGGGCGATGGCGCGGGCGCGCGCGCGCTGGCGATGGGAAAGCGCCGCGCCGACCTCGTAGAGCGAGAAAAGTGTCCACAGCGCGAATAGGCCGAGCTTCGCGCGGGGGTAAAACTTGCGGATGTAGCGAAAGCGATTCCGAACGACGTAGTAGGCATGAAGCTGTTGGCGCGCGGCGGCGGATCGGCTCAGGGCGTGCGCCACGGTGGCCGACCCGGTCACGGCGCTCAGCCAGCCACTGTGTTTTGCCCGCAAGCACAGGTCGGCCAGCTCGCCGCCGAAGAAGTATGCCTCGTCGAGCAAGCCGACCTCGCGCAGCAGCGCCGCGCGGATGACGACGCAGGTGCCCGGCACGTAATCCACGACGCGCAGCTCGCCGGGTCGAATCGGCACGAGGTGGTGCGACACGAGATGCTGGGCGATGTCGCGCCCGCCCGCCGAGAGTATGCGATCCGGCTGCTCTGCGTCCACCAGCACCGGCCCCAGGATGCCTATCTGTGGGTGTTGCTCCAGCGTAAGACAGAGCTGCTGCGCAGCGTCGGCGTCAACGTATGCGTCGTTGTTTATGAGCATCATCGCCTGGCAGTTGGCCTGCAGGGCCTGCCGCAGGGCGATGTTGTTGCCACCCGCGAATCCCAGATTGGCTTCGCTGCGGAGCAACGTGACTGCCGCCGGCAGGGCGTCGGCCAGCCTGCATGCGTCCGCCTCCTGAGAGCCGTTGTCCACCACCCAGAGGTGGACGTCGTCCATTTGCCAATGGCACACGCGCCGGACACAAGCGAGCGTGTCGTCGGCCTGATTCCAGTTGAGGATGACGACGCCTAGCTTCATAGGAGACGGACGCGGCTAGGCGGCGACGCAGCGGTAGTAGCTGGAGCCGCGATCGCAGAGGCGAGGGTTGGCAGGCAGCTCGTTGAGCGTCTGGTCGAGGATGCGCCAGCCGGCCTCGATGAGCCAGCGCTCTAGGGCAGCATGCGTGAAGCGGCTGCCGTGCTTCCATCCAGGAGCCGGCGCGACGAAATAAGATGGGTCCTGCGACTCCAGGGTGACTACGCTTTGCAGGACGAGATAGCCACCAGCAAGCGCGTGCAACGCCTGGAGGAACTCGCGCGGCCGGTCGAGGTGGTACAACCCGCCGGCGCATAGGATGAGGTCAAAACGCCGGTTGGGGCGCGCGACGAATTCCCATACGTCGGCCACCTCGAACTGCAAATGAGGAAAGTTGAGCAGGCGAGCAGCCGTTCGCGCGCGGGTGACCTCGCGCGCGTCCAAGTCTACGCCGGTGACGTGCGCAGCAGGGGACAAGCTGGCCAGCAGGCAGGCGTAATAGCCATCGGCGCAGAACAAGTCGAGGCAGGTTGGTGCCTGAGTGCTCATCTCTCGCAGGCACCGGCGCAGGTAGTCCTCGATCACGATTTCCTTGACGCGCTGATTGAGCACGTGAGCAGGCGGCCGCGGCCTCAAGAAGCCGCGCAGCGAGAAGCGCTCCCCCTTCTCCACGTATCCTCGGTTGAGAAGACGGCGGAGGGGAGCAAGCAGGGCGCCGAGCTGATCAATGCGACGCGGGGCGACGTGCGTTTGCAAGCCAAATCGTGAGAAGTCGTGATACCATGGCCGCAGGGCATGCACCTCAGGTATGACGGACTGCATCAACTGAACATTCTACCTGTGCCTACCGATTTCTTCCTCCTGCGGAGAAATGCGCCTAGCTAAATTGGAGTAACACGAGTCAGCGCTTTACCAAGGCCTGTCGTTCATCGTTTTGGTTGGCTGGGGATTGTTCTCGTCGCCTATTCGGGCCAATGACGCCAAACCCTCTTCCCCTGCCGCAACCTATTACGCTTTTATCCCGATTGTGGTCCACCAGCCCATGCGCTTCGCTGTGGTCGGCGATTTCGGTTTGGCCGGCGCTCCGGCGGCGAGCGTTGCCAATCTGGTCAAATCCTGGCAGCCACACTACATCGTGACAACCGGCGACAACAATTACTACGACGGCCAGATGATCACGATTGACGCCAACGTCGGCCAGTACTACGCCGACTTTATCCACCCGTATGTCGGCAGTTATCCTGCGCTCAACAATCCGGGCTTCGACCGTTTCTTTCCGGCTATCGGCAATCACGATTGGAATGCGACCTATGGCTATGCCGCTCACCTCAACTATTTCACGCTGCCGGGCAACGAGCGTTACTATGATGTCGTGCTGGGACCGGTGCACTGGTTCATCGTTCAACACCGCCGCTGTGGTGATTGACTCATTTGACCTATCCGGCGGGTGCGCGCCGTAGCGCGACGCGCATCAGCGCCGAATCAGCGGCAGATAGGCGATTCGATGCGCAACTGACTACAGGGGCCAGTTTGGCCGCCAGTCGGCTACCGCACGCGCCCGCCATGATCGCTTTCACCCCAATGTCGGACAGCAGGCAGAATGCACCGCCGGTTAGCGTTGCACAATCGGCAAGTAGCTCGGGTAACTGCCCGGCGCCGTCGGCCCCAGCGTCACCTCGTCCAGTAAGACCATCAGACCGGGGTTGTCGGCGTCTGTTGCCTCGATGGTGAGTGTGACAGACTGGCCGGCCAGCACGCCGACATCGGCCCACACGTGCTGCCAGGCTGCGCCCAGGGTTGGCGTCAGGGTGATGGTCTGGACGTTGCTTGCCAGTTGAATTGAGACCGAATCGCTAGGTTCGGCGTTCTGTGCGCGCGCCATTAGCGAGAGCACGCCGCCGGCCGGCACAGGCGCGCTGAGCACCTGCTGAATCGCGCCGGTGCCGGTGATGGCGACGCCGCGCACGCCGCTGTGTGCTTGAGCGGTGTATCCTGCGCCCCCGCTGAACAACCATGCGCCGTTGACCTCGAAGTGCGAGCGGCTGATCACATTGGTCGCCGGCGGCAGCACGATGATGTCCTGGTTGCCGGTGCTGCGGTTATACAAAGTCGGCAGGGCGCCGAAGCCAGCGCGCGATACGCTGAGCGAGTCCGTTGCCGGCCCAGCGTAGTAAGCCCGAATGCGCCCCTGCGGGTCGCTGGCTTGCGCGACGCAGGCCGCCGGCGCGCTGAGCTGCGCGTTGAACACCGGCTGCCCGACGTTGTTCGTCACCACGCCGGAAATCACGTGCGCGCTGCCCACCGTAGTGGTCACCGGCGCGCTAAACGGGCCGAGGTTTCCGGCTGCATCTCTGGCTCGCGCGCGAAACGCAATAGTGGTGCCGCAGCTTGCTGTGCCGATCGGATAGTTACCGCTCGTGGTGCTTGCTGGCACGCTGGCCAGCCAGGTGTTCCATGGGCCGGTTCCGATGCGCGCCTGCACGGTGTAGCTGTAAACGCCGGAGCCGCCGGCGTCAATGCCTTGCCAGCTCACCGGCACGTTGCCGGCTGCAACCAATGCGGGCGCTTGCGCGATCGTTGTCGGCGCAGTGAGATCAATCAGAAATGGGCCGAAGTGGGCCGTCGCGCTCCAGTTGCCCCACTCATCGCGCGCGCGGATGTGGACATACCACGCCCCCTGCGTCAACGCCGGGCTGGTCGCCGTGTTGCCGAAGGTATCCACAATCGTGTCGGGCACAGTGGACGGAGACTGCGACCAGGCCAGCGAATAGCCGCGCAAGCGGGCGCAGTTGTAGCCGGCCGCGCCGCTCCAGGAGATGTTGACCGTGGTTTGATTGCTCCACGTGTTGACCGCGGGCGCAGCGGTCAGGCTGCTCGGCGGGGCCGGCGGTTGGTCGGTGTAGCAGTAGTTGCCGGTGCGCCGGTTGTCGTGGCGGAACATCGGCCAGGGCATGCGCGACGGCGCGGCTGCGCCGCTTTCCTGCCAGATGTATATGGCTGCTTGACCATCGGCGCCGTTGGTCCCGTTTGTGCTGCCGGCGGCGATGGTCTCCAGCAAGCCATCGTTGTCAATGTCGGCCACCAGCGGCGGTGTAAACAGCGCGCCGTCGGCCGACGGTTGCGCGCGCGACACGTCCGGGCTGTTGCCGCCGCCGGCGGTGATGAGCGAAACGCCCGTTGAGGTGTGGCTGACCAGCAGGATTTCCAGTTGGCCGTCGCCGTTTAGGTCGGCCACGACCGGCGAGTACTTGCCATCGGTCGGCTGGCGATCCCAATAGTTGGCGTTGAGGGGCGTCATTGGAAAGCCGGCCACGTTGCTGCCGTTCCCGCGCCAGGCATACATCACGGGGCAATCCGCAACGCCGTCCGCGCCGCAGCCGATCACCACATCGAGGCCGCCGCCGTCCAGGTCGGCCAGCGCCGGGGAGGCCATCATGTTGTTGGCGGTAGGGCGCGGCCAGCCGGGCAGCAGCGTGCCGTCGCGCTTCCAGGCAAACACGTTGCGGCCGCCCGTGCCGGCGATGCCTGGCCGGCCTGTGCCAACCACGACATCCAGGTAGCCATCGCCGTCCAGGTCGCCCAGGGCCGGCGAGGAATCCACCCACTGCCCGACATACTTCGGCCAGCCGGGCAGCAGGGTGCTGTCGCCTTTGATGGCCCACACTGGCGCCACGTTGTAATCCACGCCCGGGGCACCACACCCATCGATCGAGGTGGGTATGCACTTGGGGCTAGTGCCGCCGACTACCACGTCGTGAACGCCGTCGCCGTCCAGGTCGCCGATGGCCGGCGAGGAGATGCCGCCGCGCGTGAGCGGATCGAGATAAGGCGGCCAGCGATACAGCGGCCAGCCGTTGACCACCGTCCCATCGTGATGATAGGCGTGGATGCGCCGATCCTCGCCCTCCCAGATGATCTCCAGGTCGCCGTCCCCGTCAATGTCGCCGAGCGCCGCCGTGGAGAAAATGCCGTCCCACTTGCCATCGGGAGAGCCAAAGCCGGGTCCAGCCCCCACCTCGTCCAGCCGTGGCTGCGGCCAGTTGCCCTTGATGCTGAAGCTCCATGGGCCGTTGTAGCCATAGACCAGCACGCCGCCGTTTTTGTGGTATTCCGGCAGGCCGCCGGTCGGCAGGACGATCTCCAGCTTGCCGTCTAAGTCCAGGTCGGCCACAGCCACGGCGCTGGTGATTCTGGTGTCGCCGTCTGGGTTGGGCGGGCCGGCGGCGTTGATGTCCAGCACGACGTTGCGCGACCACAACACGACCCATGCGCTGCCGTTCCAGCCGACAACGAACAGCCGGCCGTCATCCGTTGGGACGACTATCTCCTTAAAGCCATCGCCGTTGAAGTCGGCGACGGCAGGGTTAGCGCGCATGATGCGCTGGCCGCCCAGGTTGATAACCGTTGCAGTTGGCGCTGCGCGGCTGGCCGGCGCAGGTGCCGTGACTGCCATAGCGAACAGCATGACCCAGATCAAACCGACACGACTAAGCTTGAGCATTTCTTCGCCTTTTATGTTCATGTCACTTGCGAGACAACTTCACTCCGTTGCAAGCTCGTTGAATCAGTTCTAGGTAATGATAAGCCGCGATGTCCCACGTGCGCTGGGCGCTATAGGCACGCGCGGCCGACGCCATCTGCGCGCGCAGGCCGGCGTCCAGGGCCAGCGCGCGCATGGCTGCGCTTAGGGCAGCTATCTCCTGGTCATTCACCGGCACTTTGATAACGCAATTGTCGGGTAGTTCGCTAAACGCGCCAACGTCCGAGACGACGGTTGGCTTGCCCATGCTCAGCAAGTCGCTCACGACGGCCGATGT
>CALHLE010000073.1 GCA_938034415.1 uncultured Anaerolineae bacterium | reverse complement strand
CCGAGCGGCTCGACGACGGCGCAGGGCATCGCGGTCACCGGCACGGCCTACCTCACCCACACCACCGTCGCGTCGAACACCGGCATCGGGCTGGTGAATCAGGGGGCAGCCAGCTTCCACGCAGTGCTGGTGGGCTACAACTCGAGCGGCGACTGCGGGAATTGGGGCGGCTCGGTCCTGGCGCAGTATGCCTCGCTGTCCAGCGATAACTCTTGCGGCACGTTCGGCTTCACCCATACCGGCGTCAACCCGAAGCTGAAGCCGCTTGCACTGAACGGCGGCAGCACACCAAATCACGCCTTGCAAGTGGGCAGCCCGGCGCTGAGCGCGGTGCTGGGCTGCGTGGTGAGCGACGATCAGCGCGGCGCGCCGCGACAGACGCCCTACTGCGACATCGGCGCGTTTGAGCTGATAGACTATCGCGTATGGGCGCCGATCGTGCGCAAACCATGATGCGCTGCGCGAGTTGCGGTAGTTGAGTGACATCAGGGGTTGTGTTCGGCCTACAGTCGGGCGCAGCCCCTTTTGTGTTTGAGGTGTTTCTATGATAAAAACGGATGCCATGATGAAACGTTGGTGGGTTTTGTTCTGCGTTGTTGCGCTTAGCGCGTGCAGCCCCTCGTCGCCGATGCCTACACCATCGCCGGCGCCGTCCCCTTCTCCGTCCCCGCAAGCAGTGGCTCCAGCGCCCGGCAGGACAGCGCCGACTGCTGATCCTGCCAAGCTTGACGCTCAATTTCCGGCCTTTGTCGTGCCGGGCCGCAAGTTCGAGCCTATCGATCCCTTCGTGCAGGCCCGCATGCTCGGACGCGGCGTGAACCTGGGCAACGCTCTGGAAGCTCCAAAGGAGGGAGACTGGGGCGTCGTGTTGCGCGAGGAATACTTTGTGTTTGTCCGCGAGCTCGGCTTCGACACCGTGCGCGTGCCCATCCGATGGTCGGCGCATGCCTTGCGCGAGCCGCCCTATTCCATCTCGCCGGCGTTCTTTGAGCGCGTAGATTGGGTGATCAAAAACGCCTTAGCCCAAGATCTCAATGTGGTGATCAACGTCCATCACTATGAAGAGCTTTTCGAGGATGTGCAAGGGGAACGCGAGCGATTTCTAGCCTTGTGGAATCAGATTGCGCGCCGCTATCGCAAGTTGCCGGCGGAGGTGGTGTTTGAGGTGTTGAACGAGCCTCACGGCAAACTCACCCCTGGCCTGTGGCAACGCCTCTTTGAAGAAGCGCTGGCCGTCATTCGCAGCACTAACCCGGAGCGCAACGTCGTCTTCACCGGCGCCAACTGGGGCACCCTCAACGCCCTGCTCGGCTCGAAGCCGCCGGCCGACCCGCACCTGATCGCCACATTCCACTACTACGAGCCGATGGCGTTCACCCATCAAGGCGCAGAATGGACGGAGGGCAGCAACGCCTGGATCGGAACTAAGTGGCTTGGCAACGGAACCCAAAAGGCCCAGATCGAGTTCGATTTTGACCGCGTAGTGCGCTGGGCCGAAGCCAACAAGGTTCCCCTTTGGATGGGCGAGTTCGGCGCGTATGGCCGCTATGCTGACCTCGAGTCGCGCGTCCGCTGGACGGAGCACGTCGCCCGCACGGCCGAGGCGCGCGGCATTAGCTGGGCATACTGGGAGTTCGGCAGCGGTTTTGGCTTTTACGACATCGCCAACCGGCGATGGTTGGAACCGCTGATCAAGGCGCTGCTTCCTTAAAAAAGCCTGCGTCCTGCGCTCAGAGAGCCTGTGCGCGCACTTGTGGCCACTTGGAAGGGAAACACACCCGCCCGTAGGCGCGTTGCCTACAGGCGGGTGTGTGTTCTGGAGTGTGTAAGCTCTGCCTTTGAGCGCCGTGCTCACTTGCCCGTCGTGGCAGGGGCTGCGCCTGAGCGATAAATGCTGGTTGCCGGGCTAGGCGCGCCAGGCGTGAAGTCCACGTCCTGCGGATAGGCGATAGTGCCGTGCTCCATCGCGTCCAGGCCCTGAATCTCCTCCTCAGCGCTGACGCGCAGGCCGATGGTCTTCTTGATGGCGAAGAACAGCAGGCCGGTCGTTGCCGCCGTCCAGACGCCGCAAGCGATCACGCCGATGAGCTGGATGATGAGCTGGCCCAGCCCGCCGCCGTGGAATAGGCCGGTCACGCTGCCGAGCGAGGCGAACAACCCGATCGCCAGCGTGCCCCACGCGCCGCACACCAGGTGCACAGGGATGGCGCCCACGGGGTCATCAATCTTGAGCATCTCCAACACGCGGCCAAAGACCATCACCAGGACGCCGCCCACCGCGCCGATGATGATCGAGTCGAGCGGGGTGACGAAGGCGCACGGCGCGGTAATGGCCACCAGGCCGGCCAATACGCCGTTGAACGCCGCGCCCACGTTAGCTTTCTTCGAGGTGATGTAGCCGTAAATCACGGCTGCCGCTGCGCCGGCTGCCGCAGCCAGGTTGGTGTTCGCGGCCACCAGGGCGACCGCGTCCGCGTTGCTGCCGGCCATGGCGAGCTGGCTGCCGGGGTTGAAGCCGAACCAGCCAAGCCAGAGGATGAACACGCCCAGGCCGAACAGCGTGACCGAGTGGCCGGGGATGGCGTTGGCTGAACCATCGCGGTTGAAGCGGCCCAGCCGTGGCCCAAGCGCCAACGTGCCCATCAGGGCTGCCCAACCGCCCACGCTGTGTACCACCGTCGAGCCAGCGAAGTCGCGGAAGCCGCCGCCGGGCACCAAGCCGGTCGTATCGCCCAGCGTCCACAGCCAGCCGGTGCCCCACACCCAGTGACCGAAGATCGGGTAGATGATGGCCGAGATCACGATGCTGTAAATCAGGTAGCCGCTGAACTTGGTGCGCTCGGCCATCGCGCCAGAGACGATAGTGGCTGCCGTCCCGGCGAAGACGAGCTGAAACAGCCAGAAAGCCAGCAAGGGCACGTTGCCGACGTCGTCGCCGGTCGCGCCCAGGAAGAAATTGCTCGTGCCAAAGAAGCCACTGCTCACTGCGCCGAACATCAGGCCGTAGCCGATAGCCCAATAGCCCAGGCTGCCCATCACAAAGTCCATTAGGTTCTTCATCATGATGTTGCTGGCGTTCTTGGCGCGGGTGAGGCCGGCCTCAACCAGCGCAAAGCCCGTCTGCATGAAAAAGACCAGGAACGCTGCAACAAGCACCCACATCGTATCTACGCCGCGCAACACTTCGGCGGTCGGGTCGGCATCCTGCGCCCAGACGAGTCGGCTGCCGATGAGAAAGGTGAGCGCAGCCGCCACAGGGCCGATCATGCGCAGGCCAAAATACTTCAGCCGGCCGTTGGCAGATCGCATCGAAAACTGCTTGGTCGTCCCGGTTATCGTATGCATCATCGCAAAGTCTCTCCTTTCGATAATTCAGTGATTCTCTGAGTTAGGCGGACAGGGATTGCGACCGACGACGGGGTAGGTCAAAAACGCCCGATATGGGCGAGCAGATATGAGTCGCCATCGCCCTGATATAGGATGGCCGCGCGTCAAGGCGCTACTCAAATGGCTAGACTTCGCTGCGGACCTCACCTCCTGTTGATTCATGTATCGCTCATGGATCAATGCAGTCAACCAGCGCCGAAAAGCGCCGAAGCCCTCGACCGGAGGTTAAGCAACGGTCGAGGGCTTCGCGGCCTCGTTAATTAAGAAAGCCCACGCTTGATCCAGGCGAGGGCTTCACGGCGCTATATTTGATTGTCGGTATGAAATTTTACCAATCGCCTGCATAGTGTCAAGGGTTGCGCAACCGCCGCGACCACCGTAGCGCCTGTCACACAGGCGCCATAGAAGCCCATGTGACAGCCCCCTTAAGGAGGGAAAATCCTGTATAATTACCCCCGAAAAGGGAGTTCAGAGACACAGGCGACTAGGGATTGCCCGGTCGCCTTAAATTCGTCTCTCGAAACTGCCGCTGTGCGTGTAAGGCGCGTCCGCGATCGGACGCAGGTCCAGTTACCCTTAAGCAACCTATAAGGATGGTAGATTGATGGCGATATATCAGAACGGAGCGACAAAGTCATACGCCCGCGCGGCCAACATCCAACTCCTTCCCAAGCTGATTGAAGTACAGATCCAGTCATTCAAGTTATTCCAGGACGAACTGCTGCGTGAACTCTTTGAGGAAATCTCGCCCATCGAGAGCTTCAACGGCGAGATGGCCCTTTACTTCCCGGGCAACTACAAGCAAGCGAGGGAATACGGCTTGACTTACTGGTTCGAGGAGCCGAAGGTCAGCATCGAGGAATGCGTCGAGCGCGACTTGACCTACGGCGCGCCGTTGTATGCCAAAGTCGCATTGCACAATCGCAAGACCGACGAGCACAAGGTAGACACGATCTACTTCGGCGAGTTCCCGTTGATGACCGAGAACGGCACGTTCATCATCAACGGCACCGAACGCGTGGTCGTCTCGCAGCTCATCCGCTCGCCCGGCGTGTACTTCAGCGCCGAAGAAGACCCGAACAGCGGCCGGCCGCTCGGCCAGGCAAAGCTCATCCCAGACCGCGGCGCTTGGATGGAATTCGAGACGCGCAAGAGCGATTACATCGTCCTCAAGTTCAACCGCAAGCGCACCATCCCAGTCACCATCCTGCTGCGCGCGCTGGCAGCAGTGGACGACGGCATCACCAAGGATATCTTGACCAGCGGCACCGACGAAGAGATCCTTGCGTTGTTCGCCGATGTGGACAACAACCCCGACCACCGGTATATCGAGGCGACTTTTAAGCAAGAGCCGGAATGGGCCTACAAGCCCTCGCGACCGATTGCGCAAGAGGCGCTGATCGAATTCTTCAAGCGCGTTCGTCCCGGCGACCCGCCCACGCTGGACAACGCACGCGAGTTCATGCAACAACAGCTCTTCGACCAGCGACGTTATGACCTGGAGCGCGTAGGGCGCTACAAGCTCAACCAGCGCCTGAACGGCGAAGGCATCATCCCGCGCACGCACCGCACCATCACCAAGCGCGATATTGTCGAGCTGCTGCGGCACATGATCCAGATCAACAACGGCGTGTTGCCCGTGGACGATGTAGACCACCTCGGCAATCGCCGCGTAAAGACCAACGGCGAGCTGATCCAGAACAAACTGCGCGTTGGGCTGCGCCGGATGGAGCGCATGGTGAAGGAGCGCATGTCCATGCCGGATAACGACTCACCTTCGCCGGTCAACCTGATCAACATTCGGCCGGTGGTCGCCGCGGTGCGCGAGTTCTTCGGCTCGTCGCAACTTTCCCAGTTCATGGAGCAGACCAACCCGCTGAGCGAGCTGACCAGCAAGCGCACCTTGTCAGCGCTTGGGCCGGGTGGTCTGCGCCGCGAGCGCGCCGGCTTTGACGTGCGCGATGTGCATCACAGCCACTACGGGCGCATCTGCCCGATCGAAACGCCCGAAGGCCCAAACATCGGCCTGATCGGTCGCCTGGCGACCTATGCGCGCGTGAACGCCTACGGATTCCTGGAGACGCCCTACCGCAAGGTGAAGAACACCGTGCCCAACGTGGCGGCTGAGACCGAAGGTCGCACATTGCGCGAGGATGTCCGGGACAGCAAAGGCGAGGTCATCGCCAAAGCTGGCACGCGGATTGATCATGAGCTGGCGGTCAAGCTGCAGCGCTACAAGACGATCGCGGAGATCCCCGTTCGGCCGTACGTCACCGACGAGACGGTTTATATGTCGGCTGACACGGAGGATAAGTTCACCATCGCACAGGCCAGCGCCCGGTTGAACGAGAAGCGTGAGTTCCTGGATAACCGCATCTCGGTGCGGCGACATCAGAAGTTTATGTTCGCCGACCCCAATCAGGTGGACTACATGGACATCTCGCCCAAGCAGATCGTCGGAATCAGCGCGGCGCTCATCCCGTTCATCGAGCACGACGAAGCCTCGCGCGCCTTGATGGGCTCGAACATGCAGCGCCAAGCCGTGCCGCTGCTCAAGCCCCACGTGCCGCTTGTCGGCACCGGCATGGAGTCGCAGGCGGCCATGGACAGTGGCCAGGTGGTAGTCGCGGCAGAGGACGGCGAAGTCATCAGCGTCACCGGGCGACAAATCGTGGTGCAAAGCAGCAAGGGCCGCCGTGTGTATCCATTGCGCAAATACAATCGCAGCAACCAGAGCACCTGCATTGACCAGCACCCTATCGTGGTGAAGGGCCAGCGCATCAAGAAAGGCCAGGTCATCGCCGATTCGTCCAGCACCCAGAACGGCGAGCTGGCGCTGGGCCAGAACGTGCTGGTGGCCTTCCTGAGCTGGGAAGGCGGCAACTACGAGGACGCGATCCTGGTGAGCGAACGCCTCGTGCGCGAGGACTTGTTCACCTCGATCCACATCGAAAAGTTCGAGACCGAATCGCGCGAGACCAAGCTGGGGCCGGAAGAGATCACGCGCGACATCCCGAACATCGGCGAGGAAGCGCTCAAAGACCTCGACGAGAACGGCATCATTCGCATCGGCGCAGAAGTGAACCAGAACGACATCCTGGTCGGCAAGATCACGCCGAAAGGTGAGAAGGAGCTTTCGCCGGAAGAGAAACTGCTGCGCGCGATCTTCGGCGAGAAGAGCCGTGAGGTGAAAGACACATCGCTGCGCCTGCCCAACGGCGAGCACGGCAAGGTCGTGGAAGTGAAAGTGTTCAACCGCGATGACCACCGCGACTTGCCCGCCGGTGTAAACCAGATGGTGCGCGTGAGTGTGGCCCAGCGTCGCAAACTCACCCAGGGCGACAAGATGGCCGGCCGCCACGGCAATAAGGGCGTGGTCTCGCAGGTCGTCCCCATCGAGGACATGCCGTTCCTCGAAGATGGCACGCCTGTAGACATCATCCTGAACCCGCTAGGCGTGCCCGGCCGCATGAACATCGGCCAAATTCTGGAGACTCACCTCGGCTGGGCGGCTAATCGCCTGGGCTTTCGCGCCATCTCCCCGGTCTTTGACGGCGCTTCGGAGGCGGAGATTGAGGCTGAGCTATGCCGCGCCTGGATGATTGATCAGGCTTACCGCGAGATTACCGAGCGCGCATGGGCGGCATTGCGCGAGAACAACGTGGACACTCAGATGCTGCGCGACGACCACGACGCGCGCATGGCCTACATCGCCGAATGGCTGGCCGACAGCGACTACGACCTCGACCGCGCTGCGCTCGACGAGACATACGCGCGCCGCATCGTGCTCAACGAATGGCTGAAGGAGAAGGGATACGACCCGCAAGCGTTGTTGGTCTACGAAGATGACCCGCGCTCGCACCAAGAGCGTGAAGAAGCCGACCGCAGAGCGGTGAACGCCTGCTTGCGGCTATGGCTCGAAGCGATGGGGCACAAGGCGAGTAACCTGAGCGACGAGAAACTGCGCGAGCGCGCCAACGAGGTGAGCTTGGAGATTGGTGAACCGTTGCCGACGCTCGGCAAGATGCGGCTGTTTGACGGCAAGACCGGCGAGCCTTTCGATAAACCGGTGACCGTCGGTTACCTGCACATGCTCAAGCTGGCGCACTTGGTCGAGGACAAAGTGCACGCCCGCTCGACCGGCCCATACTCGCTGGTGACGCAACAGCCGCTCGGCGGCAAGGCGCAGTTCGGCGGCCAGCGCTTCGGCGAGATGGAAGTGTGGGCGCTGGAGGCTTACGGCGCAGCTCACACGCTTCAGGAGATGCTCACGGTCAAGTCTGACGACGTGCAAGGCCGCGTAAAGACCTACGAGGCCATCGTCAAAGGCGAGCCTATCGAGGAACCCGGCATCCCGGCGTCATTCAAGGTGTTGGTGAAGGAATTGCAGTCGCTGGGCTTGGCGGTCGAGGCGATCAACGAAGCGGGTGAGGTCATCCACTTCGGCAAGGATGAGGATCGCCGCCAGATGCCGAAGCTCGGCGGTTTTGGCTTGCCCGGACTGGAAGCGCCGGAGCAGTAGCCGGCCACCTCTTCGCGTAGACGCATTCCGACCGGCGCGCGCCACGCGCACATGTGCGCGTGGCGCGTTTGCTTGCCGCGCAGAGACGTGCCTCGCGGCGTTGAGCAGATGCGCCGGCCTCATCGCAGGCGTTCGCCGCTGCGCCGCACAACAGGCACAGCGCAAATTCGGCGCGTTCGCCTCTGCAGCGCCGGCGACTCAGATGGTTACGCCACGACGAAATCGTCGGCGATGTCCAGCGCGCGGTCCACGATCTCTAACCCTTCGCACAGCTCTTCTTTGGTGATGCACAGGGGCGGATTCACGAAGAAGTTGTTCCAGCGAACAAAGGTGAACAGGCCGTTATCGTTGAAGAACTTCTTGATTAAGTTCATCACGTGCATCTCGTCGCCTTTGGCGTTGTAAGGCGCCATCGGCTCTTTCGTCTGACGGTTCTTCACCAGCTCGAAGATGCTGAACAAGCCGATGTGGCGCACGTCGCCGACTGAGGGATGCTTGGCCTTGAGCTTGTCTTCTTCTTCGGCCAGGAATTTGCCCATTTCCGCTGCGCGTTCGATCAAGTGATCTTCTTTGTAGACGTTGATGCAGGCGATGGCCGCAGCGCAGCTCAAGGCGTGGCCGCCATAGGTCAAGCCGGCCCATAGCACGTGGTCCTCGAAATACGCGCCGATCTCTTCCGACACGATGCAGTTGCCGAGCGGCGCATAGCTGCTGGTCAGCCCCTTGGCCATGGTCATGATATCCGGGGCGATGTCGTAGTGCTCGCAGGCGAACCACTTGCCGGTGCGCCCGAAGCCGCACATCACCTCGTCCAGGATGAGGAAGATGCCGTATTTGTCGCACAACTGGCGCAGGCCCTGGTAATAAGCCTTGGTCGGGATGATGATGCCGTTCGTGCCGGTGATGGTCTCGACGAAGACGGCGGCGATGGTGTGCGGCCCCTCGAACTTGATGATGTCTTCGGTCTGGTTCAGGCACTCGGCCATGAACTCGTCTTCGGAGATGTCCAGCCGACAGCGGTAGTAGTAGGGGTCGGGGATGCGCACCACGCCGGGGATGCCGGGTTCGCTGGCCCAGCGGCGCGGGTCGCCGGTGAGCGTCATCGAACCGTAAGTGCCGCCGTGATAGGAGCGGTAGCGCGCCAGGATCTTGTGCTTGCCGCTCACCATGCGCGCGATCTTGATCGCGTTCTCGTTGGCCTCGCTGCCGCCCAGCGTGAAGAACGACTTCTTCAGATTGCCGGGGGTGATCTCGGCCAGCATCTGGCCCAGCCGGCCGCGGACTTCAGTGGCGGCGTAGGGGTTGGCGTAGGTCAGCTTGGCGGCCTGCTCTTGGATGGCGCGGATGACGCGCTCATCGCCGTGACCGATGTTCACGCTCATCAACTGCGAATTGAAGTCAAGATAGCGCTTGCCGTCGGTCGTCCAGAAATAAACGCCCTTGGCGTGGTCAATCGGCATCGGCGTAAAGCCGCCCTGCATGTTCCATTCAAACAGGGTGTATTCCTTGTTGAGGCGGATGACTTCGTCTGCGGTCAGTGCCATGGTCACTCCAAATTGTGGGGTTGGTTTGTGCCGATTGTATCAATCCGCCGCAAACCAGGCGAGGAACTCTTTGTTGCCGTCTGCGCCGAGGATGGGCGATTCGATCACGCCGCGCGCCGGCCAGCCCTGCTGCGCGCAGAATGCGGTGATGCGAGCGATAACGTCATGGTGCACTTGCGGATCGCGCACGACGCCGCCCTTGCCCACGCGCGCGCGGCCGGCCTCAAACTGCGGCTTGATGAGCGCGACGACGCCGCCTACCGACCTCGCCGACGGCGCGATCCAGCCGAACACTCTGGGCAAGATCAACGCGAGCGAGATGAACGACACGTCCACAGTCGCCAGGGCAATCGGTTCGGGCAGCGCGTCCAGGTAGCGGGCGTTGACGCCTTCCATGACGACGACGCGCGGGTCGTGGCGCAGGCGCCAGTGCAACTGGTTGCTCCCCACGTCCACGGCATACACGCGCGCCGCGCCGCGCTGCAGCAAGCAATCGGTAAAGCCGCCGGTGCTGCTGCCCACATCGGCGCACACCCAGCCGGACGGCGCGATGTGAAAGCGATCGAGCGCCGCTTCCAGCTTGTAGCCGCCGCGCGACACGTAGCGCGGCGCTTGCGCGACGGTAATCGCTACATCCTCGTTGAAACGCCTGGCCGGCTGATCCACCACCTGATCGTTGACGCGCACCTCGCCGGCGCGGATCAGGCGCTGCGCCCAGTCGCGACTCTCGGCCAGGCCCCGCGACACCATCAGGGCATCCAGGCGAACTTTGGGCATATCACGCTCATCGGCCGTGGCTCAGCCGCTCGATCAGCCGGTCGGGGAAGCCGGCGGCGCGCATCCTTTCCTGCGTGCGCTTGATAGCGTATTCGACGCGATAGGGCGTCCAGGTCAGCTTTTCCGTATCGAGCAGCGCATAGGCTGCGCGCGGGTCGCCGTCGCGCGGCTGTCCTACGCTGCCCGGGTTGATGATGTAGCTGCAGTTTGGCTCGAGCACGAGTGGAATGTTTGGCGTCGGCGCAGCCGCGTGAACAGCAAGCGTGACGCTGTCTTTGAAGAAAATGGCCGGCACATGCGTGTGGCCGATCAGCGCATACGTCGTCGGCATGTAGCCGAAGTTCTCCTCCGCGACGCTCGTGTCGAGCACATACTCCCAGATCGGTTCGCGCGGGCTGGCGTGCGCAAGAAGGTAGTCGCCTTCCACGTCTTTCTCTGGACGCGCGTGCAGGTAGTTCAGGTTCTCGCGGGTCAGGCGTGCCTGGGTCCACCCCACGACGAAGGCGGCGTTCTCATGAAAGGTCTCGATGTTGAGCTTGCCCAGCACGGCCCAGTCATGATTGCCGGCCAGGCAGATATGCGGCACATTGCGCAACAGGTCAATGCACTCGTTCGGGTCTGGGCCGTAGCCCACAACGTCTCCCAGACACCAAACGATGTCGAATCGCAGGCGTCGCTTCGCTGCGTCCTTCAGCACGGCTTCGAAGGCGGCTAGGTTGGCGTGAATGTCGGAGATAATGAGGCAGCGCATGGGGCATCAATGAGCGATCGTCCAATGCTAGGTGCTCAGCGGAAAGCATCCGACGATCAGGTGCGTTGCAGCTTCCACAACTTGATGCCGGTCTTCAGCACCTTCAAGCCAAGCAGCGCGCACTTCACACGCGCTGCAGTCAGCGGCACCCCCACCAGATCGAGCACGTGTTGCGGCTCGATTTGAGCGACCTCGTCCAGCGGCTTGCCCACGACATCTTCGAGCAGCATCGAGGCGGCTGCCTGGCTGATGATGCATCCGTCGCCTGTGAAGGCGGCGTCGGCGATGCGATAGCGCTCGCCTTCGCCGTCGAGCTTCACGTCAATGCGAATGCGATCGCCGCACAGGGGATTGCTCTCCTCGTGCGAGATGTCCGCATGCTCGATCACCCCATGATGGCGTGGGTTCTCGTAATGGTCGAGGATGTGTTCGCGGTACAGGTCTTGCATATCGCGAGCGCTCATCGCTTGAGCGCGGCTTTGGCCTTATAAATCGCCTCGATCAGGGCGTCTACTTCGTGCAACTCATTGTAAATGTAGAAGCTGGCACGGGCGGTGGCGCTCAAGCCGAGCCGGATGTGCAGCGGTTGGGCGCAGTGGTGGCCGGCGCGGATGGCGACGCCGTCGCGGTCAAGCAGCGACGCCAGGTCATGGGGGTGCACGCGATCCAGCGTGAACGTCACCACGCCGCCGCGGATCTCCGGATCGGTCGGCCCGACGATCTTCGCGCCGGGCACTTCGCTGAGGCGTTCGAGCGCATAGGCCGTGATCTCGCGCTCATGGGCGCGGATGGCCGCCATGCCCAGCGCGCTCAGGTAGTCCACGGCAGCCCCCAGGCCGATTGCCTCAACGAAGGCCGGCGTGCCGGCCTCGAACTTAAGCGGCACCTCGTTCCAACGCGGCCCATCGAACCGAACTTCGCTGATCATGTCGCCGCCGGTGAGGAAGGGCGGCATGGCTTCCAACAGCTCGCGCTTGCCGTAGAGCACACCGATGCCGGTCGGGCCGAGCATCTTGTGCCCGGAGAACGCCAGAAAGTCGCAGTCCATGTCGCTGACGTTCACCGGCATGTGCGGCACCGATTGTGAAGCGTCCACGATCACCTTGGCGCCGATGGCATGCGCGCGCTGAATGATCGGGTGCGGGTCGTTGATCGTGCCCAGCACATTGGACACGTGGGCGAAGCTCACCAGCTTCGTGCGCGGCGTGAGCAGCTCGTCCAGCTTTTGCAGGTCGAGCTGCCCTTCGGGTGTGATGGGGATGAACTTCAGCGTCAGGCCCCGTTCCTGTGCCAGCACCTGCCACGGCACGAAGTTGGCATGATGCTCCAGTTCGGTGATGAGGATTTCGTCGCCTGGACGCAGGAAGTGACGCCCGTACGAATAGGCCAGCAAATTCAGCGCCTCGGTCGCGTTGCGGGTGAAGACAATTTGCTCTGCCGACGGCGCGCCGATGAAGCGCGCGACTTTCTCGCGGGCTTCATCATATCGCGCAGTGGCTGCCTCGCTGAGGGCATACACGCCGCGATGCACGTTGGCGTATGCGCGACGATATACCTCATCCATTGCCTGGAGCACCTGGATCGGCTTTTGTGAAGAAGCGGCGCTATCCAGAAAGACGACGCGTTTCCCGTTGGACGGTTGCGCCAAGATGGGGAAGTCGGCGCGGATTCGGCGCGCATCGAGCGTCGCGCCCTTGGCGTCGAACGCGCCGGCCCGTTCATCCGCAGCCGCCCATCGTTCGTCG
The DNA here is from genome assembly GCA_938034415.1 of uncultured Anaerolineae bacterium. Classification (GTDB taxonomy): domain Bacteria; phylum Chloroflexota; class Anaerolineae; order J036; family Brachytrichaceae; genus JAAFGM01. The sequence goes on along the minus strand of CALHLE010000073.1, from coordinate 6,101 downwards.
TTTGTCACTTCGTCACCTCAATCTGATACTGCACAGTGCCTATCGCGTCGCAATTGACGAGCAACGTTGCCGGCCCGATCGGTTCGTTGGCGTCCACAGCCCAAATCCAGGCAACGATGCCATCGCTGCCGGCCCGGCGCGATGCGCCTGCGGGGATCGGCGCGACGCGCCAGCTCCCATCGGCCTGCATCCGCGCAATCTGCAAATGACACACTGCGCTGGGCTGTGTGCGAATCGTCAACGCGACTGCCCCACCAGCATACACCTTGTCGGAGAGCGACAGCAGCGTAATGCCGGAAGGATTCGCGGGCGGGAGAGGCGTGCGCGTCGCCGGCGCAGCCTGTCGGGGGCCGGCACCGATGGGTCGCCGCGTGACAACAGGAACCGTTGGCGGTATCGCCTGCGCCGTGAGCGTGGCGATGACCGATTCAGATGTGCTGCGCATGTCGGGCGTGCTGGACGGCGTAGGCAAAAGCGAAGGTGTGCGTTCAACTGTGGGCGTGAACAATGGCGTTGCCGTGGCGGGGGCGATGGACGTTGGTCCAGGCGACATAGTTGGCGTGGCGATCGGCGATTGCAGCGGCGACTGAAGCGGCGCCGGCTGCTGCGGCTGGCCAGCAACAAAAACGATTGTCCCGACGACCAAGGCGCCAGCGACGAGGAGCGCGGCATCACGCCAGGTTCGGCCCAGGTGCGCGTTCATGTCCGCAGAGTGTAACCCGGTTGAGCAACGAAAAGGGGCGCGCGGGAACTCCGCGCGCCCAACCGTTGATACTGATCGGCGACGCCAACCGGCGCGCGATCATGTCCCTCCGTCGTTTGGTTATTCTTCCTCGCCTTCCGCTTCTTCCTTCTTGCCCTTCTCGATCACCTCGACCTCGGCGGGTTCGGCCGCAGCCTCTTCCTCCTTGGCTTCCACGAAGCGCGTGACGCGGACGACTTCGTCTTCTGGATCGTCAAGCAGAGTGATCCCCGGCGGCACGATGACATCTTTGACGCGCACCACGTCGTCCACTTTCATTCTGCTCACGTCAATCGTCACGGCTTCGATCAGATCGCTCGGCAAGCACTCGATCTCCAACGTGTCGCGCTCCTGCAGCAGCACGCCGACGCCGCTCTTCACATCCTCGGGTTCACCTTCGAGCACCACGCGGATGCTGGCGGTGATCTTCTCGGTCAGCGAGACCGCGTAGAAGTCAATGTGCTGGATGGTGCGGCGAATCGGATCGCGCTGCACTTCGCGGGTGAGCACCATCTGCGGCGCGTCCTTTCCGGCGATGTGGAGGGTGATGAGCGTGTTGCGGCCGGCTTTGCGCAGCGTGTTGGTCACCTCGCGCGCGTCGAGTTGGATGGGAATGTTTGCCACGTTGCGTCCATAGACGATGGCGGGCACTTTGCCCGAGCGTCGCAGCGCGTTGACGCCGCTGCCGACGGCGGCGCGGATCTCCGCGCGCAATTCGATGTTGTCTGACATGGGTGTTCAGCCTCCTTTGGTTTGCGATTCAGCCGCCCATCGGTCGCGTGGACCTACTCACGGATGTGGCATCGTTGGCCGGAGCTGACGGAATGTTCGAGATTCGCGCCTGTGAGGCCGATGCGCTTCGCGGCTGCAAAGCATTCGGCATTATACCGCCGCAATTAAGAGGCCAAAGCATCGGGTGCATTTCTGGCAAGGGGCAGGCGCAACATACGCGGGTAGGCGCAGGCAATGCCTGCGCTTACCCCAGGCTACAAGTTTATAATCGGTTCTAGCAAACTGAGGGTGAAGCTCGATCGCAGCTTCGCCCTCAGCGCATTTAACCAAATAATCAAATGATTCTGATTGATTGAAAGGAGGAAGCTGCGATATGGCCGGAGTATCGTCGTCAGACGGCAAGAAGAGCCGCTGGTCTGCGGGCGTGACGCCCTACGCCGAAATGGGTTACTACAACCCGGATTACGAGCCAAAAGACACCGACATCTTATGCGCGTTTCGCTTCGTGCCGCAGGAAGGCGTGGATCCTATCGAAGCTGCCGCAGCCGTCGCCGGTGAATCCTCGACCGCCACATGGACGGTCGTTTGGACCGACCGGCTCACCGCCTACGAGCACTACCAGGCCAAGTGCTACCGCGTCGTCCCCGTCCCCGGCACGAACCAATACATCGCCTACATCGCCTACGACCTCGACCTGTTCGAGGAAGGTTCGATCGCCAACATGACCTCCTCCATCATCGGCAACGTGTTCGGCTTCAAGGCGCTCAAGTCGCTGCGGCTGGAAGACATGCGCATCCCGCCCCACTACGTCAAGACCTTCCAGGGGCCGCCACACGGCATCGTGATGGAGCGCGAATACCTGAACAAGTATGGCCGGCCGCTGCTCGGCGCGACGACCAAACCCAAGCTCGGCCTCAGCGCGCGCAACTACGGCCGTGTGGTCTATGAAGCCCTGCGCGGCGGGTTGGACTTCGTTAAAGACGACGAGAACATCAACAGCCAGCCCTTCATGCGCTGGCGCGATCGCTTCCTATACTGCATGGAGGCGGTGAACAAGGCGATGGCTGCCACCGGCGAGATCAAAGGACACTACCTGAACGTGACCGCCGGCACGATGGAGGAGATGTATGAGCGCGCCGAGTTCGCCAAGGAGCTGGGCAGCGTGATCATCATGATTGACCTGACAGTCGGCTACACCGCGATTCAGAGCATGGCGAAGTGGGCGCGCAAGAACGGCGTGCTGTTGCACCTCCACCGCGCCGGCCACAGCACCTTCACGCGCCAGAAGACGCACGGCGTGAGCTTCCGCGTGCTGGCCAAATGGATGCGCCTGGCCGGCGTAGATCACCTGCACGCCGGCACCGTGGTCGGTAAGCTGGAAGGCGACCCAAACAACGTGCGGGGCTACTATGCCACCCTACGCGAGAACCATGTGCCGGCCAATCCGGCATACGGGCTGTACTTCGACCAGGACTGGGCGAGCATGCCGGGCGTGATGCCGGTGGCCAGCGGCGGCATCCACGCCGGACAGATGCATCTGCTGCTGCACTACCTGGGCGAAGATGTGGTGTTGCAATTCGGCGGCGGCACCATCGGCCATCCCGACGGCATCGCCGAGGGCGCCACGGCTAACCGCGTCGCGGTCGAAGCGATGATCCAGGCGCGCAACGCCGGCCGCGACTACCTGAACGAAGGGCCGGACATTCTGGCCAAAGCCGCGCGCTGGTCGCCCAGCCTGCGCAAAGCGCTTGAAGTGTGGAAGGATGTCTCGTTCAACTTCGAGAGCACCGACACGCCGGATGTCACGGTGACGCCGACCGCCTAAGCCGGTTGTCGTTATAGACCAGCGAGGAGGAATAGCAGACCATGCGCATCACCCAAGGCACATTCTCCTATTTGCCCGATTTCACCGATGACGAAATTCGGGAACAGATCCAGTATTGCTTGGATAACGACTGGCCGATCTCGATCGAATACACCGACGACCCGCATCCGCGAAATACCTATTGGGAAATGTGGGGGCTGCCGATGTTCGACATCAAAGATCCATCGGCCATCATGATGGAGCTGGACGCCTGTCGCAGGGCGTTCCCGAACCACTACATCCGCGTCAGCGGCTACGACCGGCGGCTGGGCCGGCAGACCGTTGCGCTGCAGTTTATCGTGCAGCGACCCAAGCATGAGCCTGGCTTCCACTTGGAACGCATCGAGTCGCACGACCGGACGGTGCGCTACGTGATCCGATCCTACGCAGCGGATAAGCCGAGCGGGGAGCGGTATGGGTGAATAGGTCTAGCCTCACGCAAGGCTTGCATCTCTGACCCTTAGCGATACTCACGACTCTGACCCCTTCCGCTATGGCCGAAGTTGACATCTCCACCGCCTGGCGCGAGTCGTCCATCCAGCAAATCTTGGACGACCTGGATCGCGAGCTGGTCGGCCTGAAGCCGGTGAAGACGCGCATCCGCGAGATTGCCGCGATGTTGCTCGTGGCCCGGCTGCGCGAGCAAGCCGGCCTGGCCACCGACAAGCCCACGCTGCACATGTGCTTCACCGGCAAGCCGGGCACGGGCAAGACCACCGTCGCCACCCGCATGGCGAAGATCCTGCAAGGCCTGGGCTACGTGCGCAAAGGCCACCTGGTCGTCGCCACGCGCGATGATTTGGTCGGTCAGTATGTCGGCCACACCGCGCCCAAGACGAAAGAAGTGTTGAAGAAGGCGATGGGGGGCGTGCTGTTCATTGACGAGGCGTACTATCTCTACCGCCCCGAAAATGAACGCGACTACGGTCAGGAAGCGATCGAGATGTTGCTGCAGGTGATGGAGAACCAGCGCGACGACCTGGTCGTCATCCTGGCTGGCTACAAAGACCGCATGGACACCTTCTTCCAGGCCAACCCCGGCTTCCATTCGCGCATCGCCCATCACATCCACTTCCCGGATTACACGCTGGAGGAGCTGATCCAGATCGGCGAACTGATGATGCGACAGCAGCATTACACTTTCGACGACGCATCGCGCCAGGCGTTCCGCGAATATCTGCAGCGGCGGATCCAGCAACCCCACTTCAGCAACGCGCGCAGCGTGCGCAACGCGATTGACCGCTTCAAGCTGCGCCAGGCCAACCGCCTGATCCAACAAGGGGCAGCATCCCGGTCGAAGAGCTGGCCCGCATAGACGCCAGTGACATCTATGCCAGCAGCGTTTTCAAAGCAGGTGGATAAACGTGAAACAGAGACCCATCATCCTCGGCATCGTCGGCGATAGCGCCGCCGGCAAGAGCACGCTCACCGGCGGCCTGGTCAAGTTGCTCGGCGCGGAACGGGTGACGCATGTCTGTGTGGACGATTACCACAAATACGACCGCGCCGAGCGCAAGCGGCTCGGCATCACGCCGTTGCATCCGGATTGCAACTATCTCGACATCTTCGAGTTGCACTTGGAGCGCCTGCACTACGGCCAGCCGATCCTCAAGCCGGTTTACGACCATCGCACAGGCACCCATGCGCGGCCCGAATATGTGATGCCGAAGGAATTCGTCATCGTCGAGGGGCTGCTCGGCTTTCACACCGCCGTCATGCGTCAGTTCTACGATGTGATGGTGTTCCTCGACCCGCCGGAGGACATGCGCCGCGAATGGAAGATCAAGCGCGACACGACTAAGCGCGGCTATACGGTCGAGGAAGTGTTGGCCGAGCTGGAGCGCCGCGAGCCGGATGCGGCCGCCTTCATCCGCCCGCAGCGCAACCACGCCGACATTGTGGTGCGCTTCTACCCCGGCCCGGAAGGCTACCGCGATGGCGCGCACCTGAACGTCCGCCTCATCTTGCGCCCCACCATCCCCCATCCCGACCTATCCTACCTGAACGCTGCCGACTGCGATGCTTGTGGCGTGCGCCTGACGCTCGATCGCGACAACGGCAAGCCGGTGGACGTGCTGGAGATCGACGGCAACGTCTCGCCCGAACACGCGGCGCGCCTGGAAGAGGCGATCTGGCAGCACATCCCCGACCTCCGGCCGTTGCCGGCCGACGCCTTCGGCGAATTCCAGGAGCGCGCCGAGATCCGCCACAGCGACCCGCTGGCGCTCACCCAACTGCTGATCGTGTATCACCTGTTGCGCAAATACAGCGATGTGTCCGCGCTGCCGATGGCCAAGCCGGTCGCTGCGCTAAGCCGGCTGAACGTGGGCGGCGCCCGCTGATCGGCGCTCCGCGCCCGGCTCGGCGCAAACTTTGGGCGTTTGGGCGAGCTGCTTTCGCGGCGAGAAGTGAACACGCGCGGACTACAGCGCGGCCATCAGCAACGGGATCTCCATCTCCTCGCGCGTCAGGCCACCGTGATGGCCGTAGTAGCGGTTCTCGAACTTCTCGCGCGCGTAGTAGTAGACCGACTCGCCTTTGAAGGGCAACACGACTAGGTTGCCGACGCGCGACAGGAAGCGCGCCGACGGCGCAGGGCCGAAGAAGCCCTCGGCGATCAAGTCCGCCGTCTTGGCGACGATCGCCCTGTCGGCCAAGTGCGCGCCGAGCGCGGCCTGGGCTTCGTCCAACCGCTCCGGCTTGATGTGCAGGAAGAAGTCGCGCGGCGAGCCGGCCGGCACGAGCGGCTCGCCGCGCCGATTG
>CALHLE010000072.1 GCA_938034415.1 uncultured Anaerolineae bacterium | reverse complement strand
GTTGGAGCAGGGGTCGAAGTTTGCGATCCGCGAGGGGGGCTTGACGGTGGGGGCCGGCACGATCACGAAGGTGTTTGAGTAGGACGCAGCCGCCGATTCCCGACTCCCTCTCACGCCTCATCACAGCCAGGAGTCGGGAATAGCAGCGGGAAACAAGGTGAAATGGCCAAGCAACGACTTCGCATCCGTTTGAAGGCATACGACCACCGCGTGCTCGATCGCTCGGCGCAGCAAATCGTAGAGACGGCCGAGCGCACAGGCGCAACGGTGATCGGCCCGGTGCCGTTGCCGGTAAAGATCGAGCGCTACACCGTGCGGCGTTCACCCTTCATTGACAAGGATTCGCACGAACACTTCGAGATTCGGACGCACAAGCGCCTGATTGATGTGCTTGACCCAGACTCGAAGACGATTGATACGCTGATGCGGTTGAACTTGCCGGCCGGCGTGGATATTGAGATCAAACTGTAGGCTTGCCGGACGCGCGCCGGCAGCGGTCATGCTCTCGCGCATGTGCGCCATGCGGCCTCAGGGCTGGAGAGCCAATGATGAAAGATGAAGAAACTGATCGGACGCAAAGTGGGGATGACGCAGCTCTTCGATGAGAAGGGCAACGTCACCGGCGTGACGGTAATCGAGGCCGGTCCCAATTATGTGACGCAAGTCAAGACCGTCGAGAAGGACGGTTACAACGCCATTCAACTCGGTTTTGGCGAGGTGAAGGCGAAGAAGCTCACGCGCGGCGAGCTGGGTCATCTTGGCTTGCTCAAGCCGAGCGATAAGCATCCGAACCGACGCAAGCTAGAGGGCGTTCCGCCGCTCAAGTATCTTGAAGAGGCGCGTGTAAAGGAAGTGTCTTACAAAGAAGGTGACGTCATCAAGGCTGACATCTTCGCTGTGGGCGAATATGTGGATGTTACCGGCACGATGAAGGGCCGCGGGTTCAGCGGTGGTATCAAGCGCCACGGCTTTCATCGCCAAAAGAAGACGCACGGCGCCTCGGACCGCGAACGGGCGCCAGGCTCCATCGGCGCAGGCACGACGCCCGGCCGCGTGGAGAAAGGCCAACGCATGGCCGGCCATTACGGCAATACACGGGTAACGGTGATGAACGCGCGCGTGATGCTCGTGGATCCCGAACGCAATTTGATCGCTGTATCCGGATCGGTGCCCGGCGCAAAAGGCGGCATTGTCGTCATCAAGGAAGCGCGCAAGGGTGGGAAGAAGTAGCCATGAAAGTTCCAGTCAAGAATCTCAAAGGTGAGCTGGTCAGCGAGGTTGAGTTGCCGGATAGCATCTTTGCGGCTCGAATTAGCCAGCCGCTGATGCACCAAGCGCTGCTGCGCCAGAACGCCAACGCCCACCTGGGCACGCACAAAGTGAAGACGCGCAGCGAGGTGAACCGCACGACCAAAAAGGTGTATCGCCAGAAAGGCACCGGCAACGCCCGCCAGGGCAGCCGCAAAGCGCCGCACTGGGTGGGCGGCGGCGTGGCGTTCGGCCCAGTTGTGCGCAGCTATCGGCAGGATATGCCAAAGAAGATGCGCCGCGCGGCGATCCGCAGCGCCCTGTCGCAGAAGGCGGCCGATCAGCAGATTGTGATCGTGGATAAGCTGGAGATGAGCGCGCCCAAGACGAAAGAGTTCGCTGCGGCAATGCAAGCGCTCGGCGTGACCAAGGGGCTGGTCGTGCTGCCCGGCCGCATGGAGGCGGTCGAAAAGTCGGCCAGCAACCTCCCCAACGTGAAGACGTTGCACGCCGGTTATCTCAACATTCGCGACATCTTTAAGTACGACCAGTTGGTGATGCCGCTGGATACCCTCAAGGTGATCGAAGCCTGGTTGGGGTAGGGAGAGAGAGATGCATCCTTACGAAGTGTTGAAGCGCCCGGTCATCACCGAGAAGACGCAATGGCAGGTCGGCTACGAAAAGCCGCAATACGTCTTCGAGGTGGACGCGCGCGCGAACAAACATCAGATCAAAGAAGCGGTTGAGCTCGCGTTTAACGTGAAGGTAATGCGCGTCAACGTTATTGTGATGCCGGAGAAGCGCCGCCGCAGCCCGCGCAGTCGCATCACCGGCCGCAAGGCGAAGCATATCCAGCGCTCGCCGCAGTGGAAGAAAGCCATTGTGCAGGTGAGCGAAAAGGATCGCATCCCGCTCTTCGAAGGAGTTGCGTAGCGCTATGCCGGTCAAGACATACAAACCGACGACGCCAAGCCGCCGCGGGATGACCGTGAGCGACTTCGCGGAGATCACCACCGATCGGCCGGAGAAATCGTTGCTGACCGACCTGCGCAAGACCGGCGGGCGCAACGTGCGCGGCAAAGTGACGACGCGCCATCGGGGCGGCGGGGTGAAGCGCGCCTATCGCATCATTGATTTCAAACGCAACAAGATCGGCATACCGGCGCGCGTCGCGACTATTGAGTACGATCCAAATCGCTCGGCGCGCATTGCCTTGTTGCATTACGCCGATGGTGAAAAGCGCTATATCCTCGCGCCGGTTGGCCTGCAGGTAGGCGATGAGGTCATGAGCGGGCCAGACGCCGAGATCCGCCCCGGCAATGCGTTGCCGCTGGCTAACATTCCGCTCGGCGCGATGGTGCACAACGTCGAGCTGCAGCCGGGCAAAGGCGGCCAGCTCGTCCGTTCAGCCGGCGCCAGCGCCCAGGTGCTGGCCAAAGAAGGTAACTACGCCACCCTGCGCATGCCCAGCGGGGAGGTGCGGATGGTGCTGCAGACCTGCATGGCCACAATCGGCCAGGTGGGCAACGTGGATCACAGCAACATCAAGCTGGGCAAAGCCGGCCGCAAGCGCTGGCTCGGCATCCGACCAACGGTGCGCGGCTCGGCGATGTCGCCGCGCGACCATCCACATGGCGGAGGCGAGGGCCGTTCGCCGATCGGCAAAGATGCGCCACGCACACCGTGGGGCAAGAAGGCGCTCGGCGTGAAGACGCGCCGCAACAAGCGCACGAATCATTTGATCGTGCGCCGGCGAGAGAAAAAGCGCAAGAAGTAGGAGTTTTAGGTTTTGGGTTTTGAGTTCTGCGCGAACACAAAACCTGAGATTGAGAACCGTTCAATGTCTAGATCACTGAAGAAAGGACCGTACGTGCAAGCCAAGCTGCTGAAGCGGATCGAGGCGATGAACACGCGCGGCGAAAAGAAGGTCATCAAGACCTGGTCGCGCGCCTCGACCATCTTCCCGCAGATGGTCGGTCATACCATCGCGGTTCACGACGGCCGCCGGCATATTCCCATCTACATCACCGAGAACATGGTGGGACACAAGCTGGGTGAATTTGCGCCGACCCGCACCTTCCGGGGGCACATCACCAAGGAAGAGAAGGCCGGCGGCAAGGAGTAAATGCGAACTATGGCTAAGCTGGCTGACAATGAAGTGCGCGCCGTTGCGCGTTACATCGGCATGTCGCCGCAGAAGGTGCGCCTGGTGGCCGACTTGGTGCGCGGCAAGAAAGCCAAGGAAGCGCTCGACATCTTGCGCTTCACACCGAAGGCGGCTGCCGAACCGGTGAGCAAAGTGATCGCTTCGGCGATGGCCAACGCAGTCGAGAATAAACAGTTCACAGCGGCCGATCTGGTCATCAGCCAGATTTATGTGGATGGTGGGCCGACGCGGCGCTGGCGACGCTTTGCCGCGCGCGGCCGCTTCCGGCCTATCGAGCGCAAAAGCTCGCACATCACGGTGGTCTTGCGCGAAGTGGTGGATGAGGACTAGGCGCGAGTGATTGAGCCAATGGCCCGTCACTCGGAATTCAGAGCAGAGAACTGAACAGCATGGGACGAAAAGTTCATCCGTATGGATTCAGGCTCGGCGTCATCAGGGACTGGAAGAGCCGCTGGTACGCGCCCAAGCGCGAGTACACCAAGCTGCTCATGGAAGATATGCAATTGCGCGAGTATCTGCGCAGCAAGATGGACGCCGAGAACGCCGGGGTGTCCGACATCACCATCGAGCGCTTCCCGCCGAACCAGTTGCACGTGGTCGTGCATACCGCACGGCCCGGTGTCGTGATCGGCCGCAAAGGCGCTGCGGTGAAGGAGATCCGCGAAGGCATCGAGAAGATGACCGGCAAGAAGGTCAAGCTTGACATTGAAGAAATCGTCAAGCCAGACCTGGTGGCCCAACTAGTGGCGAGCAACATCGCGCAGCAGATCGAGCGGCGCATCCCGCACAATCGGGCGATGAAGAAAGCCATCCAGAGCGCCATGCAGCGCGGTGCGCTCGGCATCAAGATCGAGTGCGCTGGCCGCTTGAACGGCAGCGACATGAAGCGCACCGATAAGCTCATGGAAGGCCGTATTCCGCGCAACACGCTGCGCGCGGATATTGACTTCGCCAAAGCAGAGGCAGATACCACTTACGGCAAGATCGGCGTGAAGGTGTGGATCTACAAGGGAGACATCCTGCCCGACATGCCGCAAGAGGAACTCACGCGGCCGTCTCGCACGCAGCAGCAGGCGCCGCGCGATCGCCGCGAACGACGCGGCGGCCGTGGATCCCGGCGCGGCGGCGAACGTCAAGCCCCGGCTGCTCCGGCAGCCGGCGAAGCGAGCAATGGCGCTGCGCCGGCGGGCGAATGAGCATTCGGCTGCCGCAACCCAATGGGGCGCAGGCCGGAATCAATTGGGATGCGGTCAGCATCGCTAACGAGGTGGACATCATGTTGATGCCGAAGAGAGTGAAGTATCGCAAGCAGATGCGCGGGCGGATGAAGGGCGTCGCCAGCCGCGGCAACACGATCGAAGCCGGCGAGTTCGGCTTGCAAGCGCTGGAGCCGGCCTGGGTGACGGCCAGGCAGATCGAGGCCGTGCGCCGCGTGATCGTGCGCGAAATGAAGCGTCGCGGCAAGATGTGGATTCGCATCTTCCCGGATAAGCCGGTGACGGCCAAGCCGGCCGAGACCCGCATGGGCAAGGGCAAAGGCGCCGTAGATCACTGGGTCGCCGTGGTGAAGCCCGGACGCATCATGTTCGAGGTTTCTGGCGTGCCCGAGAACGTTGCTCGAACGGCGCTGACTCAGGCTGCCTACAAGCTGCCGATGAAGACACAAGTGGTTGCCGAGTCGCAGATGGAAGGGTGAGCTATGCAAGCGCGTGAATTGAGCAAGCTGCCGACACCGGAGCTGGAAGCGAAGCTGGACGACACCTATCGCGAGTTGTTCAACCTGCGCTTCCAGCGCGCGCAGGGGCAGCTAACCGACACGAATCGCATCAAGCGTGTGCGCCATGACATCGCGCGCATCAAGACGATTCTGCGCCAGCGTGAACTGGCGGCACGACTGACCGCGCAATCTGCGAAAAGCAGCGACAGCGCGTGAAGGATGAAGATAGGGTAGAGCAATGGCAGAAGAGCGGCGACGTCGTCTGACCGGCATAGTCGTCAGCGACAAGATGCAAAAGACCATCGTGGTTCGCGTGGAGCGAACAGTGCGTCATCCTTTGTACAAGAAAGTGCTGACGCGCAGTAAGAAGTACAAAGCCCATGACGAGAACGAGCAGGCGCACGAGGGCGACCTTGTACGCATCGTCGAGCACCGGCCGATCAGCAAAACCAAGCGTTGGATGTTGGAAGAGATCGTGCGCAAGAAGGAAGGTTGAGCCATGATTCAGCAAGAGACGCGATTGCAGGTGGCGGATAACACCGGCGCCAAGGAGTTGCTGTGCATACACATCCACGGCGGCCACCGACGGCGCTATGGGCGCGTCGGCGACGTAATCACGGCCACGGTCAAGTCGGCCAGCCCGACCGCCGATGTGAAGAAAAGCGCAGTCGTCAAAGCGGTCATCGTGCGCGTGGCGAAAGAGTATCGTCGCCCAGACGGCTCATACATTCGCTTCGACGATAACGCGGCGGTGATCCTGAGCGATGACGAAGTCAACCCGCGCGGCACGCGCATCTTCGGGCCGGTGGCACGCGAATTGCGCGACAAGGGGTTCATGAAGATCATTTCGCTTGCGCCCGAGGTGCTATAGGGCATACGCCCCAAGAGGCTGTCTGGACCGGCCAGCAGTCCGCTGGAGGAAGAAGCTATGAAGATCAAGAAAGGCGACACTGTATTGGTGATCACCGGCGAGTACAAAGGCAAGCGCGGCGAGGTGGTGCGCGCACTTCCCAAAGAGAACAAGATCATCGTAAAGGGTGTGAACATCGCGAAAAAGCACGCCAAGCCGCGCCGCACCGGTCGCCGAGTGGTTCAGACCGGCATCATTGATGTGGAGATGCCGATCCACGTCTCCAACGTCAAGCTCATTGCGCCGAGCGGTCAGCCGACGCGCGTGAACTATCGCATTGTGGACGGCGTGAAGAAGCGGTATTCGAATAAGCTGGATGAGGTGCTGGATTAGCCATGGCCGATTTCAGGAAACAGTACCTAGAGGAGATTCGGCCGGCTCTCATGAAGGAGTTCGGCTACAAGAACATCATGCAGGTGCCGAAGATCGAGAAGATCGTCGTCAACATCGGCGTAGGGCGCGAATCGGCCGACAATCCCAAAGCGGTTGACTTTGCCGTCAACGACTTGGCGGCGATCACCGGCCAAAAGCCGATCGTCACCAAGGCCCGCAAGGCCATCGCTGGCTTTAAGTTGCGCGAAGGCCGACCGATCGGCGTGAAGGTGACGCTGCGCGGCAAGCGCATGTATGACTTCCTGTATCGCCTGATTCATTTTGCTTTGCCGCGCGTGCGCGACTTCCGAGGCGTCTCGCCCGACGCATTTGACGGTCGTGGCAATTACACCCTCGGCTTGCGCGAGCAGATCATCTTCCCAGAGATTGACTACGACAAGATTGACAAGGTGCGCGGTCTGGAAGTGACGATCGTGACGACGGCCAAGACTGACGACGAGGGGCGCGCAATGCTGCGCGCGTTTGGCATGCCGTTCAGCAAACCAGGAGATAGCAGGTAATCAGGCAATTGAGTGAATCGGCGACCCTGCGATGGGCCGCCGTTCCTCGAGAGGTGAAGAACACATGGCAAAGACGCCAAGAACAGCGATGATGTATCGGGAGAAGCGCCGAAAGTATAGGGTGCGCGTGCGCAACCGCTGCGCTGTCAGCGGCCGCGCGCGGGGTTATATGCGCAAGTTCGGCGTGTCACGCATCGTCTTCCGCGAGATGGCCTTGCGCGGCGAAATCCCAGGCGTGCGCAAGGCATCGTGGTGACCTGAGCGCTGATTTCTGGACTGGAGCAGACATGGCGAACGATTCGTTGGGTGACATGCTCACGCGCATTCGCAACGCCGTAGCCGTCGGCCATCCTTCGGTAGCGGTGAAGGCGTCCAAACTCAATGAGCGCGTGGCAGAGATTTTGAAGGAGGAAGGCTACCTGGATGCTTACCAAGTCATCGAGGTAGATGGCAAGAAGATGCTGAGCTTGACCCTGCGCTACAGCGGCGAACGTCGCTCGCGCAAGCCAGTGATCACCGGCCTACAACGGGTCAGCCGACCGGGCAAGCGCATCTATGTGCCGAAGACGGAAATCCCGCGCGTGTTAAGCGGCATCGGCGTCGCCATTCTCTCGACGCCCAAAGGGGTGATTACCGACAACCAAGCGCGGCGGCTAGGCGTGGGCGGCGAAGTGCTGTGCTATGTGTATTGATGAGAGGAGCGAATCATGTCGCGAATTGGGAGGAAGCCCATCGAGCTGCCCAAAGGTGTGGATGTGGTCATCAACGGCAGCTTGGTCACGGTCAAGGGGCCGAAAGGTGAATTGAAACACACGGTTCCGCCTCAGATCCGCGTCTCGAAAGAAGGGAACGTGCTGAGCGTTCAACGCGACGGCGACGAAGATAACGCACGCGCCTTGCATGGCCTGACGCGCGCGCTGCTGGCGAACATGGTGAAGGGCGTCTCCGAAGGTTACACGAAGGTGTTGGAGATCGGGGCGGAGAGCGTGGGATACCGCGCCGAGATGAGCGGCAACAAGCTGGTGCTCTATCTCGGCTACTCCCATCCGATCGAATTCCCCCCGCCGCCCGGCATTACCTTTGCTGCCGACGCCAAAACGCGCACGATCACCGTCAGCGGCATTGATAAAGCGCTGGTTGGCGAGGTGGCTGCACAGGTGCGCAGGTTGCGACCGCCGGAGCCGTATAAGGGCAAAGGCATCCGGTATCAAGGCGAAGTGATTCGCCGCAAGGCCGGCAAGGCGGGCAAGACCGGCAAGGGCAAGTGATCGTATGCTGTGGTCGTCGGTGAGCGTCCGTGGACCTGACCCAGGCGATGAGTCGCCGGCGACGTAAGGATCTGAAATGACGAAGCAACGGGAAGAATCGAGAGAGCGGCGACGGCGGCGCGTGCGCGCCAAAGTGTCCGGCACGGCCAGTCGTCCGCGCCTGAACGTATTTCGCAGCCTAAAACACATCTACGCGCAACTGATTGACGACGAGGCCGGCCACACGCTGGCGGCTGCCTCTAGCTTAGAGCGGGCAGTGCGCGATCAGGCTGGGCTCAAGAAGATCGAAGAAGCTATGCTGGTCGGTAAGCTGATCGCGCAACGGGCGCAGGAGAAGCAGATCAAGCGCGTTGTGTTCGACCGCGCCGGCTATCGCTACCACGGCCGCATCAAGGCCGTGGCCGAGGGTGCGCGCGAAGGTGGTCTGGAGTTTTGATACATGGTGAACAAGAATCCGCAAAAGAGCCGAGAACGCGAGGTTCGGCGCGGCGGCGCGTCCCGACCCGAGGGCGAGGCGCCAGAGCTGGATATTCGGATCGTGGATGTCACGCGCGTCGCCAAGGTGATTCAGGGCGGCCGGCGTTTTGCCTTCCGCGCGTTGATCGTGGTGGGGGATAACAACGGGCGCGTCGGCGTCGGTCTGGGCAAAGCGCGCGCCGTGCAGGATGCCATTCGGAAGGCTACCGACCGCGCGCGCATGAACATGCAGCGCGTGCAGATCATCGGCTCGACTATCCCGCACCAAGTGATCGAGAAATTCGGCAGCGCCAAGGTGATGTTGAAGCCGGCGTCGCCCGGCACCGGCGTCATTGCAGGTGGCGGCGTGCGCGCGGTGCTCGAAGCCGCCGGCGTGCGCGACGTGCTGACCAAGTCGCTCGGTTCGCCGAACAAACTCAACACGACCTATGCGACGTTCCGGGGATTGTGCTCGTTGAAGGATATCAACGAGGAAGCGCGACGACGCAACAAGAGCGTCGCCGACATCCAGCCGTTCTGGAGGCGGGGCAATGGCAGCGACAACAACTGACGCCGAAAGCAAGCGAATTACGGTGAAATGGGTCAAGAGCGCGATTGGCTACAACGCGCGCCAAAAACGCACGCTCAAGGCCCTCGGACTCAGTAGGCTCGGTCAAGAAGTGCAGCACGACGACACGCCGCAGATTCGCGGCATGCTAAATGCGGTGAAGCATTTGGTGGAAGTCAAATGAAACTACATGAGATTAAACCCGCAGAGGGTTCACGGAAGCGCAAGAAGCGCAAGGGCATCGGCATCGCCGCCGGCCAGGGCAAAACGGCCGGACGCGGCCAGAAAGGCCAGGCGGCCCGTTCCGGTGGTGTGAAAGGCCCATACTTTGAAGGTGGGCAGTTCCCGATGGTGCGCAAGTTGCCGTTCATGCGCGGCATCGGCTTCAATAATCCTTACCGGATCGTGTATCGGCCGGTGAACGTCGGTTTGCTGGCCCAGAAGTTCCAGGCCGGGAGCGAGGTCACGCCCGAAGCGTTGGTGGCAGCGGGCATCGTGCACAAGAGCGACAAACACATCGCCATCCTTGGCGTGGGGGAGCTGAACATCCCGTTGAAAGTGACGGCGCACAAGTTCTCCGAAACAGCCAAGCAGAAGATCGAACAGGCCGGCGGCACGGTGACGAAACTCGAAGTGAAACGCGGCGGCTACCGCACCCGTTAAACGCCGCGCCTTCGTTCATGGGCATAGCCCCAATCGAAGCGAAACGCTGAACACATGTTACAAGCATTACGCAACGCGATTGCGCTGCCGGAAATCAGGAACAGGATCATCTTCACCCTGTTCATCCTGATCATCTATCGGCTGATTGCCCACGTGCCGGTGCCGGGGGTGAACCCGGAGGTGCTGCAACAAATTCGCAACGCCGTGGAGCAAGGCCAAGCCGGCGGCTTGGGCAGCATCGTCGGCCTGCTCAGCTTGCTGTCGGGCGGCGCGGTGTTCAACTTCTCCGTGCTGGCGATGGGCGTTTATCCGTATGTCACAGCTTCGCTCATCTTGCAATTGCTCATCCCAGTCATCCCGCGCTTGGAAGAGCTGGCCAAAGAGGGTGATCAGGGCCGGCGCAAGATCAACCGCTTGACCTACTTCCTGACCGTGCCGATGGCGGCGTTGAATGCGATCGGCCAGGTCAACATCTTCGAAAGCATCGGCGCGCAAGTGACCGGCGGCCAGCGCGTGCTGCCGCAGTGGGGGCTAGACCGGCCCGAATTCATCCTGCCCACCATCGTCACAATCGTGACCATGACCGCCGGCACGATGTTTGCCGTCTGGTTGGGCGAGCTGATCACAGAACAGGGCATCGGTCAGGGGCTGTCCATCATCATCTTCGGCGGCATCGTCGCCCGCATTCCGAGCAATGTCGCCCAGATTGCGGCGACCAACACAGCATTCATCACCTCGCTGGCGTTCTTGGCGATCACCGTCATCACCGTAGTCGGCATCGTTTACATCCAGGAGGGCGAGCGGCGGATTCCCGTGCAGTATGGCAAACGGGTGCGCGGCCGGCGCATGTTGGGCGGCGCAGGCACGCACATCCCGCTCAAAGTGAACACGGCAGGGATGATTCCGCTGATCTTCGCGCAGGCCATGCTGGTCTTCCCCGCGATCCTCGCCGGCTTTTTCGTCAACAGCAGCGACGCCGGCGTGCAGCGGTTCGCGCAGGATGTCGTCAGCCTGTTCAGCGCCGGCCAGGCCAACTCCGACGCCTTGTCGTGGAGCTTGGTGTTCTACACCATCATGTATTTCCTGCTCGTCATCGGCTTCACGTATTTCTACACCGACGTGATGATGCAGCAGCAGAACCTGGCCGAGAATCTGCAGAAGCAGGGTGGGTTCATCCCCGGCATCCGGCCGGGCAAGACCACGGAGATATTTATCACGCGCGTGATGCGACGGCTCACGCTCGTCGGGGCCTTGTTTCTGGGACTGCTTGCGATTTTGCCCTATTTGCTGAACTTCCTGTCCCACGTGCCGGGATTCATCTTCTTGCGGCCGGTGGGCAATAACAACCTGCTGTTGTCGGGCGCGGGGCTGTTGATCGTCGTCGGCGTTGTGCTGGATACGATGCGCCAGCTCGAAGCTCAGCTCATGATGCGCAACTACGAGGGGTTCATCAAGTGACCACTCGGCCCGCCGGCGTTGTTGAGACGGATCACACGCGCGTACGGGCGCTTGTCCGCTGCGCAAAGGGTTGATGACGATGTATGGCATCGTGTTGCTTGGCGCGCCGGGAGCGGGCAAGGGGACGCAGGCCGTGCTGCTCTCGAAAGACCTGCACATACCGCACATCTCGAGTGGCGACCTCTTTCGTGAGAACATCAAAAACCAGACCGAACTCGGCAAGCTGGCGCAGCAGTATCTCGACCGCGGCGACCTCGTGCCGGACGAGATCACCATCGGCATGGTGCGCGAACGGTTGAGCCGTCCCGATACCGCGCGCGGCTTCATCTTGGACGGATTCCCGCGCACGATTCCGCAGGCCGATGCGCTGGCCCAGTTGCTTCGGGAACTCGGCAAGTGCATCACAATCGTGCCGTACATTCGCGTGCGCGAGCGCATGTTGATGGAGCGCCTTTCGCATCGCTGGACCTGTCGCGACTGCGGCGCAGTGTTCAGTTACGAATCCGTGCCGCCGCGCGAGGGTTGCAAGAAAGATGTCTGCACCGGCGAGCTGTATCAGCGCTCGGACGATAACCCCGAGACGCAGGCTCGCCGCATCCGCGTCTATCAAGAGCAGACTGCGCCGCTCATTGATTACTACCGCAACCTCGGCCTGTTGCGCGAGGTGAACGGCGAACATACGATCCCCTACGTCCATCACCTGCTGCGTCAGTTGATCCTGACCAGCCACGAATGTGACTGAGCGACGCCGGGCGTTGGATTGAGTAGTGAGTGGTAGCGATGATTGTTTTGAAGACGGCGCAAGAGATCGCCATCATGCGTCAGGCGGGTCGAATCGTGGCGACCGTGCTGGCCGAGTTGAAGGAACGCGTTGCGCCGGGCGTGAGCTTGATCGAGCTGGATCGACTGGCGGAGAAGATCATCATCCAGTGCGGCGCCACGCCGTCGTTCAAAAACTATGCGCCGAGCGGCGCGCCCTATCCCTTCCCGGCGTCTATCTGCGCGTCGGTTGACGATGAGGTGGTGCATGGCATCCCCGGACAGCGACGACTTAAAGAGGGAGAAATCGTCAAGCTCGATGTCGGCGCGATGTATAAAGGCTATCACGCCGATTCGGCAATCACGGTGGGTGTTGGGCGCATCTCGGCGCGCGCGCAACGGTTGATCCAGGTGACGCAGGAGTGTCTGAATGCGGCGATCGCTGCGGCGCGCAAGGGCAATCGCTTTGGCGACATCGGCGCAGCGATCCAGAGCGTGGCCGAGCCGCGCGGCTATTCGGTGGTGCGCGAGTACACCAGCCACGGCGTCGGTCGTGAATTGCACGAAGGGTTCGGCTTGCCAAACACTGGACAGGCCGCGCATGGCATGTTGCTGCGCCCGGGGCTCACCATCGCGCTGGAGCCAATGATTAACGAGGGACGCGCCGAAACGAAGGTCAAGAAAGATGGCTGGACAGTCGTAACGATTGATGGTAAACTCTCCGCCCAATTTGAGCATACCGTGGCCATCACCGATGGCGAAGCTGAGATACTGACGAAGCTCGACTAAAAGCTCAGGCGGATTAGCTGGCGTCCGGCTCGCGTGAAGCGCGCGAGTCGGACGCTGCATGTATGCGAGTTTAAGGCGAGCGATGCGTAAGAACGTCACAGACTCGGAAACGAGGTGAAAGATGAAAGTGTCAGCATCCGTGAAACGGCGCTGCCCGAAATGCAAGATCATCAGGCGGCACGGGCATGTTTATGTCATCTGCGAGAACCCTAAGCACAAGCAGAGACAGGGGTAGGCGACGACCATGGCAAGAATCGCTGGAGTAGATTTGCCGCGCGACAAGCGCGTGGATATTGGGTTGACCTATATCTACGGCATCGGCCGTTCTCTGGCAAAAGAAATCCTAGCCCGCACCAACATCAACCCTGCGACTCGCGTCAAGGACCTAACGGAGGCCGAAGCGGCCATGCTGCGCGAGATAGTGGAGAAGGAATATAAGGTGGAGGGCGATCTGCGCCGCGAAGTGCAGCTCAATATCAAGCGCTTGATCGAGATTGGGTCATATCGTGGGCTGCGCCACAAGCGCAACTTGCCGGTGCGGGGCCAGCGCACGCGCACCAACGCGCGCACGCGCAAGGGTGTGAGGAAGACGGTGGCTGGTCGTGGTCGCCGCCGTGGCGCGAAGAAGAAGTAAGTCGCGTTGCGGGAGCGGGGCGCGCGCTCCGTTCTCGCACTTGAACGAGACTCGCTTATGGGTAAAGCAGCAAGCACACGTGGCCCGCGTCGCCAAACCAACCCGCGACGCGCGCGCAAAAACGTCGCTCAGGGCGTGGTGCATATCCACGCCATGTTCAACAACACGATCGTGACGATCACCGATAAGGCCGGCAACACGATCTGCTGGGGCAGCGCCGGCTCGGCCGGCTTCAAAGGCAACCGCAAAAGCACGCCCTTCGCTGCCCGCATCGCCGCGCAGAACGCGTATCGCGCGGCCGTGGAGAACGGCATGCAGGAAGTGGACGTCTATGTGAAGGGGCCAGGCCCGGGCCGGGAAGCCGCCATTCGCGCGCTGCAAGGCACAGGCCTGCGCGTCAAGTCCATTACCGATGTCACACCCGTGCCGCATAACGGGTGCCGACCCAAGAAGCGCCGCCGCGTGTAAGCGCATTTGGCGGGGGATTGTTCAGGCGTGCGATTTGGAGGAAGACGGCCCGTTGTAAACAAATCGAACGTCTTGCATCAGAGGAAAGATGGCTCGACACATTGAACCAGTTTGTAGATTGTGCCGCCGTGAAGGCGAAAAACTTTATTTGAAGGGCACGCGTTGTCTCACGCCCAAGTGCGCCTTGGAGCGACGCGGGATCATCCCCGGCCAGCATGGGCCGAACATGCGCGCGCGCCGCAGCAAGGCGAGCGATTACTCGCTGCAGTTGCGCGAGAAGCAGAAGATGCGACGCATATACGGCGTGCTTGAGGCGCAGTTCCGCCGTTACTTCCGCGAGGCGCTCAAGCGCCGCGGCGTGACCGGCTCCGAGTTGCTCATCTTGCTGGAGCGCCGGCTCGATAACGTGGTCTATCGCATGGGCTTTGCGCCCTCGCGCGCCGCAGCGCGCCAGTTGATCAACCATGCGCACCTGAACGTGAACGATCATCCGATTGACGTGCCGTCCTACCTGGTTAAGCCGGGGGACAAGATCTCCGTGCGTGAAGCCAGTCGGAAGTTGACTTACTTCAAAGAGCTGATGGCCAATAAAGATGCGCCGCCGACGCCTGCTTGGCTGTCGGCGGATCGCAGCACGCTGACCGGCGTCGTTCAAGCCCTTCCAAAGCGCGAAGATATTGACGTGCAGTTGAAAGAACAGCTCGTTGTGGAGTATTACTCGCGGTAGCAAGTTGTGTCAGCGCTTGCGCTGTGGCGCGGGCGCCGGACGAGGAAGAAGCACATGCTATCTGCACCTGTCTTTCCAAAAGTTGAGAGCGACGCCCTCACCCGCGACTATGGCCGCTTCATCATCGGCGCCATGGAACCGGGTTTCGGCATCACGCTGGGAAACGCGCTCCGTCGTGTGCTGCTCAGCTCGTTGCCCGGTGCAGCCGTGACTTCGATGCGCATCACCGACGTGCATCATGAGTTCTCCGACATCCCCGATGTGAGGGAAGATGTCACTCAGTTGATGCTCAACGTGAAGCAGATTCGCATGCGTATGCACAGCGAAGGCCCGCTGCGCATGCGCCTGGAAGTCCGCGGCGAGGGTGTGGTCACTGCCGGCGACATTCAGGCCCCGCCGGAGATCGAGATCGTCAACCCAGATCTATATCTGCTGACGACCGACTCGAACAAGGCGCGCCTCGACATCGAATTTCAAGTTGAGAGGGGGCGTGGTTATTCGCCGGCTGAGCAGCGCGGCCGACTGCCGATCGGCGAGCTGCCTGTAGATGCGATCTACAGCCCAGTGCGGCGCGTGAACTACCGCGTCGAGCCGGTGCGCATCGGCCAGACGACGAACTACGATCGGTTGATCATGGAGATATGGACCGATGGCACGATCCGCCCCCAGGACGCGCTGTCGCAGGCAGCCGCGATCTTGGTACAACATCTGCGTTTGATCGCCGGCGTGAGCTTGGAAGAGCCGATGCTCGAGGGCGAGAGCGACAACAAGGGCATACCCAGCGAATGGAGCGAGAGGCCGATCGAGGAACTGGACTTGAGCGTTCGCGTCTATAACTCGCTCAAGCGCACCGGCATCAGCACCGTCGGCGAATTGCTCGAAATGATGGAGCGGAGCGGCGGCAACTTAACCAATCTGCGCAATTTCGGCGAGAAGTCCATGGCTGAGCTGAAAGAGAAGTTGCGCGCCCGTGGGCTGCTTCCGCAGCAAGAGAAGACGCAAGAAGCGGACGAGGTGTGACATGAGACACAAGGTATCAGGTTACAAACTGGGCCGTTCGACGGCGCAACGCACGGCGCTGCGCCGCAGCCTGGTGACCGAGTTGATCGATCACGGTCGCATCCAGACGACCGAGGCGAAGTGCAAGGCGATCCGCGATCAAGCCGAGAAACTGGTGACGATCGCTAAATCCGGGCTGGTGGACGACAAGGCGAAGCAGGTGCATGCGCGGCGACTGGTCGCTGCGCGGGTGAACGGCGGGCCGGCGACCGTGCGCAAGTTGTTTGAGGACATCGCGCCGCGCTATGTGAATCGCAATGGCGGCTACACCCGCATCAGCAAACTCGGCCCGCGCAAAGGCGATAACGCGCCAATGGCGATAATCGAGTGGATTTGAAGGTTCGCGCGAAGGTCGCCTACGATGGCACGGACTTCGTCGGGTTTCAACGACAAGCCGCGCGGCGTGGGCGAACGGTGCAAGGAGAACTGGAGGCAGCCCTAGAGAAAGTTTGTCGGTCGCGCGTCGCCGTCGTAGGCGCGGGCCGCACGGACGCCGGTGTGCACGCCACCGGCCAGGTCATCGCCTTCGCGGTGGATTGGAAACATCCACTCGATGCGCTTGGCCGGGCGCTGAATGCGACGCTGCCGGAAGACGTGGCCGTCCGCGACTTGGCGCCGTGTGAGGCGGGGTTTCACCCGCGCTACAGCGCAAAGAGCAGAACCTACGTTTACACGGTCTATGTCAGTGAAGTGCGGCAACCATTGCTGCGGCGTTTTGCATGGCAGCTCGAACAGCGACCTGATGTGGCGGCGATGAATGAAGCAGCTCGACAATTGATCGGGGTGCACGATTTTGCGGCATTTGGCAGTCCGCCATCGGGAAGAGTGGGAGAGACAACGGTGCGCGAAGTGCTGCGCGCCGATTGGCAAGCGATGGATGAGCGGTTGTGGTTCACGATTGAGGCGAATGCCTTCCTCTTTCGGATGGTGCGCCGGATCGTGATGGCCCTGGTGCGCGTGGGCCGAGGTGAATACGGCCCAGACGAGATTAGGGACATGCTGGAAAGCAGAGATGCACAGCGAATCAAGGGCCTGGCGCCCGCATGTGGGCTGTGCCTCGTGGATGTGAAATACTAGGTGCAAGATGAGGACGATCAAGACATACATGGCCAAGCCAGAGGAGGCCCGCGACAGCCGGCGCTGGTACGTCGTAGATGCGGCAGGCGTCACATTGGGCCGGTTGGCCAGCCAGGTTGCCAAGGTCATCGAGGGCAAGCACAAGCCCATGTATTCGCCGCACGTGGACTGCGGCGACTATGTGATCGTGGTGAACGCCCAGAAAATCCGCGTCACCGGCAATAAAATGACCGAGAAGAAGTATCGGCGGCACTCCATGTACCCCGGCGGCTTCAAGGAAGAGAATCTGCGCGACCTCCTGGCGCGCAACCCGGATCGCGTCATTCGCACAGCGGTCTGGGGCATGATCCCGCATGGGCGGCTGGGTCGCAAGATGATCAAGAAGCTGAAGGTGTACGGCGGCCCAGAGCACGAACACAGCGCGCAGAAGCCGCAGCCGCTGGAAATTCAGGACAAGTAATAGGGACCGGCAGGCGACAGGGATACGAATGACTTCGCCACTGCTGGGAAGACGCATGGCCTATGACAGAAACGCAACAGCAATACTACGAGGGCGTTGGTCGTCGCAAAGAGGCGACTGCACGCGCCCGGTTGTATCCACAGGGCAGCGGCAGCGTGTTGGTCAACGATAAACCTGTGAATGAGTACTTCAGTCGCGAAGTTGACCTGATCGCCGTGCATGCGCCGCTCAAGCTGACCGGTGCCGATGCGCGCTTCAATGTGAGCATCAAAGTGAAAGGCGGCGGCATTACCGGCCAGGCAGAAGCGGCGCGCATGGCTATCGCGCGCGCCCTGCTGGAGGTGGATCCGGAATATCGCCTGATGTTGAAGACAGCTGGCTATCTCTCGCGCGACGCGCGCGAGAAGGAGCGCAAGAAGCCCGGCCTGAAGCGCGCCCGCAAGGGGCCAACCTACACAAAGCGCTAGCAGCCGCTTGGCGGACAGCAGGAGAAAAGCGATGAACCTCGTCGAATCGCTCGAAAAGAGCTTGCAACCGAATCCGAAGATTCCGCCGCTTCAACCCGGCGATCAAGTGCGCGTCCATCAGAAGATCATCGAGGGCGACCGCGAACGCATCCAAGTCTTTCAGGGCACCATCATTCGCCTGCGCAAAGGCGGCGCGAACGCCAGCTTTACCGTGCGCCGGATCGCCAGCAACAACATCGGCGTCGAACGCACGTATCTGCTGAACTCGCCGCGCATAGAGAAGGTGGAAGTGATGCGCCGCGCCAAAGTGCGCCGCGCACAGCTCTACTACTTCCGCAATTTGCGCGGCAAGTCCGCTCGCCTGAAGGAGCGCTTGCCGTCTTCGGCCGGCGCCAAGTCCAAGCGCGCAGCTTCGCCGGCCGAGTCCGGCGAAGCGAGCGAGGTGTGATGCTCGAACTTCTGAAGCGACGATTTCCGGAGTTCCCTTCGTGTCATCGCGAAGGCTGCAATGAACAGCCCGCGCATCCTGATCCCCACACCGATTCAAGACTCTGAGAAGCGCCGCTTTGCGATGGGCAAGAACTACGTGAAAAGCCTGGTCGCGTGTGGGGCGATTCCGGTGCTACTCCCCACAGTCGTCTCACGCGAATCCTGGCGGGCGATGTATGAATCGGCAGATGGCGTATTGCTCTCCGGCGGCGGCGATGTGGACCCGGCGCGCTTTGGCGAGTTGCCGCACGAGAAGACTTACGGCGTCGACCCTGAACGCGACGAGGTGGAGATGGCGCTGGCGCGCTGGGCATTGCAGGATGATAAACCCCTCTTTGCGATCTGTCGCGGCATTCAAGTCGTGAACGTCGCGCTGGGCGGCTCGTTGATTCAAGACCTGCCATCGCAGCAGAGGAGCGATGTCCCGCATGATGGGACTGCCAGCGGCTTCGAGCGACACCAGGCCGCGCACACGGTGCGTGTCGAGCCAGGGACGCATATCGCGCAGATCGTCGGCCCAGGCGAGCTGGAAGTGAACAGCTTCCACCATCAGGCCCTTAAAAGGGTCGCCGACGGGCTGGTCGTCACATCGCGCTCTCCCGATGGTGTTGTCGAGTCGGTTGAACTCCCCGGCAAGCGCTACTATATCGGCGTGCAGTGGCACCCCGAAGAAATGGCCGCCGACCGTGAAGACATGATGCGCCTGTTTCGCACCTTCGTCGAAGCCTGCGCAACATCGTCATGATTAGAATGTGCACCTGATTCACTTGGTGGCGAGGACTTGAATATGATGGGTTTAGTTGTCTGGAAGTTGCGCGCGTTTGTGGCGATGGTCGTTGCGATACTCATCGGCGCGGACGTGGCGTTAGCGGCCCCTCCGGCCCAACTGGGCGGCGGCAGCGCTGTGTTCGACAACCTGATCTTCGTCGTGATCGGCGGCGCGTTGATGGCATTGCTGGCCAGCGTGGCCGGCGGCGTGGTCATCGCGGTGGTGGCCAGCGGCGTCAGCCATTTCTTCCGCCGCAACTTGCCGACCGATGAGGAGATGGCCGAACTGCGCACCGAGCTGCGCGCCGTGGAGCAACGCCGTCCGCGACAGATCCGTTTCGAGATTGGCCCGAGCGCCGAGCCGTTTGTCTTCTCGGCGATCGGCTTCGTGGCCTGCCTGATCATCTTCAGCTTGGCACTGAGCGCCATGCCGCAACCGGTGCGTGGCGAGTCGTTATCCCCGGGCGAAGAGGCCAAACCGACGGAGTCTGCCGCGCTCCCCAAAGAGGGTGACTTCGGCAAGATCACCGACGGCCTACCCGCAGGCGATCCGGAGCGCGGCGGGAAGCTGTTTAACACCGCCGGCTGCGTTGGCTGCCACAGCCAAAAGAAGGGCGAGCGGTTGGTCGGCCCCTCTTTCTACAATTTATGGAATACGGCCCAGACGCGCGTCCCGGGCATGAGCGCGCGCGAGTATCTCTACCAGAGCATCGTTGACCCAAACGCCTACATCGTCGAAGGCTACCAGGCCGGCTTGATGCAGCAGAACTACGCAGCAATCCTCAGCCCGCAGCAGATGGCCGACATCCTGGCCTGGATCGAAGCGCGACACAAGGATGAGCCGTAGCGCGCTGCCATCGCACACTCGGTGAAAGGAGCGTCCCAGCGGGACGCTCCTTGGCGTCTTGATGAGTAAAAAAGCCGAATTGATTTCGCGCATCGAGTCCGAGCGACGCGCGTTGGAGGAAACGCTGGCGCGCATTCCGACAGAAGACATGCTGGTGGAAGGCGCCGTCGGATGCTGGTCCGTCAAAGACACGCTGGCGCATATTGCAATGTGGTACTCGCGCGCGGTGACGCTGCTCTTTCAGGCCGAGCGCGGCGGCGCGTTGCAGTTGCCCCGGTCGAACGCGCCGGATTGGTCGGACGTCAACGCGCGCGACTACGCATCGCAGAAAGATCGCCCGCTGGATCGCATCCAGGCCGACCTCCACGGGTCGCATCAGCAGTTGATCAAACGGCTGAACGCTTGGGCGGATGAGGCGGCGTTGTTCGACCCGCGGCGCTATCCGGCGCTGAAAGGGCGCGCGCTGGCGGATTACCTGTGGGATTACACTGGCGGCCATTCCGCCGAACATCGCGCTCAGATTGAATCGTGGCTTGCGGGCCGCCCTCGCGCCGCGCACTGACCATCGCTCATCCGATGTTGCTCTTCGACCTGACCGAGATCTACAGCCGCATCCGACTGCGGGGCAGCACACGGCTCGACTTCCTGCATCGCATGTCCACCGGCGATGTGCGCGGCCTGAAGCCGGGCGAGGGCAAAACGACCGTGCTGACGACGCCGATTGGCCGCATGGTGGATTACCTCATGGTCCTGGCTTTCGACGATTCCATCCTGCTCATCGGGGGCGGCGGCAATCAGAACAAGGTGGTGCACTGGCTGCGCAAGTACATCTTCTTCAATGACGATGTGCAGGTGAGTGACGAGACGGGCGATACGCGCATGTTCGGCGTCGGCGTGGAGGGCGATCAGCAGTTCATCAAGGAGATCATCCCCGACATCGGCCGGTTCGCGCTGCCGGAATATGCGCATCGCACGGTTGAATCGCCGCTGAGCGCCGATGGGCGGATTGTGGTGGCGCGCGCGCCGCAGGCCCTCGGCCTAAGCTTCTTTCTGATCGGCGCGGGGCTTGACCTGGCGTCGCTTGCCGATGCGCCGCCTATCACGCCGGATTTCGACGCCTGGCGCGTCCTGCAGGGCTATCCGCGCTTTCCCAACGAGATCAATGAAGACTACATCCCGCTTGAAGCCGGCTTATGGGGCGCAGTGAGTTTTGACAAGGGGTGTTACATTGGCCAGGAGATCATCGCCCGCATGGAGAGCCGAGGCCAAATTGCCAGGAAGTTGGTGAAGCTGACCGTCAGCGCTGGCTCACTCTCGCCGGGCGAGGAGTTCCTCGCCGAGAGCGGCGAAGTCGTCGGCAAAGTCACCAGCGCGGCGCGCGGCGCGGCGCTCGCCTATGTCCGCAGCGCATTCGCCCAGGAGAACTTACGGCTGCAATCGCGGCAGGGGACGGTTGTCCATGTCGCAAAGATCGTGCGAATTTAAGGTAGAATAACGCGCCTTTAACTGAAAGGTCACTGCGCCTCTCAAGCTTATTCTGGGGATCATGTTCGATTCGCTGAGCGACAAGCTGCAAGCTATCTTCGACCGCCTCGGCAAGCGCGGCATCCTGACCGAGCAGGATGTGGACGCCGCGCTGCGCGAGGTGCGCGTCGCCTTGCTCGAAGCCGACGTGAACTTCAGAGTCGTTAAGGAATTCCTCGCGCGCGTGCGGGAACGCGCGATCGGCGCAGAAGTGCACAAGAGCTTGACGCCTGGCCAAGCCGTGGTGAAGATCGTGCACGAGGAGCTTTTGAAGACGCTCGGCGAAGGCGGCAAGCTTGACCTGGGCGGTCCGCCGCCGCGGGTGATCATGCTCGTTGGGCTGCAAGGCTCCGGCAAGACCACGACGGCAGCCAAGCTGGCGCTGCGCCTGCGCAGCGATGGCCGCAAGCCGCTGCTGGTCGCCGCCGACACCTACCGACCGGCGGCTATCGCGCAACTGGAGACGCTGGGCAAGCAGATCAACATTCCCGTCTTCTCGGAGGGCGACAAAACGCCTCCGCCGCAGATCGCGCAGCACGCCATCCAAAAGGCCATCCAGGGCGCGCTCGATGTCGTCATCATAGACACCGCCGGACGCTTGCAGATTGACGAGGCGATGATGCGCGAGGTGGAAGAGATCAAGGCGCGCGTCAAGCCGGCCGAGGTCTTGCTCGTCGCCGACGCCATGACCGGCCAAGAGGCCGTCAACATCGCCGATGCGTTCAATAAGCGCGTCGGGCTGACCGGCCTGATCTTGACCAAGGTGGACGGTGACGCGCGCGGCGGGGCGGCCATCTCCATGCGCGCCGTCACCGGCGTGCCGATCAAATTCCTCAGCACTGGCGAGAAGCCCGACGCATTTGAGGTCTTCCACCCCGATCGGCTGGCCTCGCGCATCCTGGGCATGGGTGACGTGCTGACGCTGATCGAGAAGGCGCAGCAGCAGTTCGACGAACAGGAAGCGGCGAAGGCGGCCGAGAAGATGCTCTCGGCCAGCTTCGACCTGGAGGACTTCCTGTCGCAGATGCGACAGATCAAGCGCATGGGTCCGCTCAACGACCTGCTTGCGTTGATCCCCGGCATGAAAGACTTGACCAGGCAGATTTCGCCGGAGATGACCGAGCGGCAGTTCAAGCGGGTCGAGGCGATGATCAGCTCGATGACGCGCGAGGAGCGTCGCAACCCGGGCATCCTGAACGCCTCGCGCAAACGCCGCATCGCCAAAGGCAGCGGCACGAGCGTGCAAGAGTTGAATCAACTGCTTTCGCAGTTCCGTGAAGCGCAACGTATGATGAAGCAATTGGCGAACAACCCGCGCTTGCGCATGATGAGCGGGTGGATGGGCGCCAGAAGGAGATAACCACCAAGGAGACACGATGGTTCGAATTCGACTACGCCGCATGGGTTCAAAGAAGCAGCCGACCTATCGCATTGTGGTGTGCGATAAGGAGAGGCCGCGCGATGGCGCGTTTATCGAGGTCATCGGCACTTACAATCCGCGCACCGAGCCGGAGACCGTGTTGGTGCGGGAGGACCGCGCCCTGTATTGGATGAAAGTGGGCGCGCAGCCCAGCGAGGCCGTCCAGCAACTCTTCCGAAAGACGGGCACCACCGCGCGCTTCGAGCGGCTGAAGCGGGGCGAATCGCCCGAAGTACTGCTGGCCGAGGCGGCTGCACAGTTTGAGGCTGCGCCGGCGATCAGCCCTAAGACGCGCATTGGTCGCAAGCCCGCTCCCAAGCCGAAGAAGGCCGAGCCGACGGCCGAAGCCGCCGCCCAATGAACCGCGCGCGATGAGCGATGAAAGAGCTGGTCGAGTACGTTGCCCGAGGCCTGGTGGATCACCCTGAGCAGGTGAAGGTGACCGAGTCGGTTGACCGTGATACGGTCTTCCTCGAGTTGCGAGTGTCGCCCGACGAGGTGGGGCGCGTGATTGGGCGCGAGGGCAGACTAGCTAATGCCCTGCGGACGTTGCTGCGCATCTCTGCTGCTCGTTCGCGCAAGCGCGTGGTGCTGGATATACGCGATTGAGGCGCGGCGCATCAGCCGGTGCTGCTTATCGTGGCGAAGTCGCGGCGCAAGTTTCTCGTCGTCGGCAGAGTGTCTCGCCCACATGGCATCGTGGGCGAGATCAAGGTGCAATTGTCGTCGGCATACGAAGGCGTACTCGACGTGATCGAGCGGATTTACCTCAACGATGCCGGACATCCATACCGCATCCTGTCGCATCGCGCGCATCAGGGCGGCGTGCTGCTCAGGCTGGAGCGCATCGCCACGCGCGACGCTGCCGAGGCGCTGCGCGGCGCGCGCGTGCTCATTGATACGGGCGACCTGCCGGCCTTGCCGTCCGGCGAGTACTACGCCCATCAACTGATCGGCTTGCGCGTGGCGAGCGAGTCCGGCGAAGTGCTGGGCACGCTGAGCGAAGTGCTGCGCACGGGCAGTAACGATGTCTACGTTGTGAAGGCAGCGGATAGGGAGTTGCTGTTGCCGGCCATCGAAAGCGTGATCCGCGCTATAGACCTCGACGCCGGAACGATGACGGTGACCGTGCCCGAGGGGTTAAACTGATGGGCGGTGGGGGACTCGAACCCGCGGCCTTCTGTGTGTAAGACAGACGCTCTAACCAACTGAGCTAACCGCCCGACGCATTGCGATTGTATCACCTCGCTCGCGCCGAAGAGGCTCTCGCGGCCGCTTTGTCGCGTGCCGCGTCGGAAAGCGCGTCCCTCATCAGCGCGCCGCGCGCCGAACTCACCCAACGCTCAATTTCGGCCGCTATGATTCTCGCCGATGGCCAATCAGACAACGAATGAATGCGTCGGCGTCATTAAGCTCGATCACGTGACCAAGGCGTACGAAGAAGGCGGCGCGCGGCGCGTCGTGCTGAACGACGTCAGCATCGAATTTGGATGCGGCGAGTTCGTCGTGCTGCTGGGCAAGAGCGGCAGCGGCAAGAGCACGCTGCTCAACCTGATCGGGGGCATTGACGCGCCGACCTCCGGCGACGTGTGGATTGACGGCCAGGCGATTACCCGCATGAGTGACGCGGAACGCACACGCTTCCGGCGCCGCCACATCGGCTTCGTCTTCCAGGCGTTCAACCTCATCCCCACGCTGAGCGTGCGCGAGAACGTGATGCTGCCGCTGGAGCTGAACGGCCGGCCTTCGCCCGACGTCCGCCGGCGCGCCGAAGCGTTGCTGGATCAGGTGGGCCTCGCGCACCGCATCGAGGCCTTCCCCGACCGGCTAAGCGGCGGCGAGCAGCAGCGCGTGGCCATCGCCCGCGCGCTGATTAACGACCCGCTGGTGGTGCTGGCCGATGAGCCGACCGGCAACCTGGACTACGACACCGGCAAACTGGTGCTCGATCTCCTGGACACGCTGACGCGCCAAGCCGGCAAGAACTTGGTCATGGTCACCCATAGCGAAGAGGTGGTGGGCGTGGCCGACCGGGTGTTCCGCCTGCGCGATGGCAAACTGGTCGAAGATCACCTGGTGCCGCATTAGCCGGCGATGTCGGCGTAGCTGAACGGCGCTTTGATAATGGCCGTTGTGCCGTGTGGGGTGCGCCTGAGGGTGAACGTGCCGCGCAGGTCTTCTTGCACCAGCATGTGGACGATGTTTAGCCCCAGGCTCGGCGCGTCCATCCCGCCAGCCGCCGCGCCCAGCCCGTTGTCGCGCACTTCCACTTCGAGCGCGCCGCCGCAGTCAATCAGGCTGATGGTGATCTCGCCCTGGTCTCGACCGACGAAGGCGTGTTCCATGGCGTTCTGTACCAACTCGTTCACGCAGAGCGCCAGCGCTGTGGCAGCGCGCGAACTCATGCGCAGCGAGTCGCCGATCACGTGAATGGCCAGTTGAAGGCCGGGGCGGGTCATGTTCGTCTGCGTCAGGCCCACCACGCGCGTGATCACGTCTTTCACGTCCACCAGCCGGAAGCCCTCCTGCGCCAGCGCGTCGTGCACGGCGGCGATGCTCATGATGCGGTTGATGCTTTCGTGCAGCACTTCCTTAGCGGCGAGCTTGTCGCCGGCGTCGTGCAGTTGCATCTGGAGCAGCATCACCACGTTCTGCAGGTTGTTCTTCACGCGATGGTTCATCTCTTTGACGATGGCGGCGTTGCCGATGAGATGGGCGTTCTCGATGGCTAGCGCGATCTGGTTGGCCAGCGTGGTGCACAGCTCGACCTGCGCCTCGGCAAACTCGCCGGCCGCTTCGGTCCACATATTGAGCAGGCCGATCGCGCGGTCACGCACCTGCATCGGCACGCACAACAGGCCGTTGAGCTGGGTCTGAGCCGCCCAGGCGGCGTGCGCCGGTTGCAACTCGCAACATGCCTCGTTCACCAACACTGGTTCGCTCAGTCGTTCGATGTTCAGAAGCGGCAGGTCGTCCAGCGGCCAGGGCGGTTCGGGCGGTACGTTCGGCTTGCGGTCGTAAATCGCCCGCGGCACGAAAGCGCGCGCCGTCTCATCAAGCAGCAGGACCGCGCAGCGCCGGGCGTTCACCGCGTGCGCGCCCATCTCGGCCACCACGCGCAGCATCTCGTCCAGATACAACGGGGAGATGGCGGCGCGGCTGACTTCGGCGACGGCTTGCATCTCGCGCACTTTGCGTTCGCTCTCCTCTTGCAAAATCGCGCGCTCCAGGATGCCGGCGACCATCTCGCCGATGAGCGAGACGAACTCGACCTCGCCGGCCGTCCAGGTGTGCCGCCGGTGCGTCTGCACGTTCATCGCGCCGACGACGCGATCCTGGCTGACCAACGGCACGGCCATCAGCGATTTGAATGACCGCTCGCGCGTGTTGGGCACTTCGTGAAAGCGCGGATCGCGCTGCGCGTCGCGCACGGCGACCAACTGGCGATGCTGCGCGGCCCAGCCGGTCAACCCTTCGCCCATGCGGAGATAGCCATGGTCTACGGCCTCGCGGAACAGGCCGGTCGTCGCCTTTAAGATCAGCCGCTGCGACGACCGATCCAGCAGATATATCGAAGTTGAGTCCACACCCATCACGCGCGTCGTCGTCTGCGCGATGCCGTTCAGGATGGAGCGCAGGTCGGACGAGGCGTTGATCGAGAGCAAGATTTCGCGGATGGCGGTTAGCTCTTTCTTTTTGCGCTGCAATTCGGCGCGCAGGATCGCGGTGCCGTTCGATGCGGCTTTGGTCCTAAGCGCCGCTCCCTTCACTACAGGCATGCCCCGATTCTAAGGCCGCCTTGCGCCGTGATGCATGAGGCGCAAAGCTTAGCCGCGCCGGAAGACGCGCGCCGCCGAAATGATCAAGATGATGCCTAGTCCGACCTTCAAGA
>CALHLE010000071.1 GCA_938034415.1 uncultured Anaerolineae bacterium | reverse complement strand
GGGGTCAATCAGCTTGATGAAGTTGCCGCTGCCTTGCGCGGTCTGGCCCATGCCGGCGATGCGCCGGCCGGCCTCGGGGAAGGTGTAGATCGCGTCGGCGATCATGAACAACCCTCGGCCGGTCAGGACGATGCGCTGCGGCGGGGCAGGCAGGGTGACCTCGCGCCCCAGCGCGTCGGTGAGGGTGATCGTTGTGTCGGCCGCCGCTGTCGTAGGCGTTTCGGCGGCCGGCTGCGCTTCCGCGGTGGGCGGAGGCGCGGCGGCTGGCGCATTGGCAACCGGCGGCGCAGCGCACGCCGCCAGCAGCAATCCGACGGCGGAAAGGGGAAGGACGACCCATCTTGCAATTCGATTTTTGACGCTCATATCGCTTTCTCCTGATTTGGAATCTATCCAACAACCGACACCGGCGGTTAGGCGATATCGCCTTCGCCTACCCATGCTTTGACTCACAAGGCGAGCGGTGACGCCTTCGCCTGCGAGGCGACGCATTCCGCCTCACGCGCATCCAGCCAGTCCAAGACGGCGCGAACCTGCCGGATGCGGAAGTCGTAAACCAGCGCGTGGTAGCGGTCGTCCGGCGGGGTGTCGCGCAAGCGCGCGGCGAGGCGTTCCAGCTCATCTCGACAGGCGGCGCGCTGCGCTTGGAGCAGCTCGGCCACATCTTGCGGGCCGCGACGCAGGGCGAAGTACAGCTTGGGCGGGAACTCCACGCGCATGTCCTGCATGCTCCGGCTCGGCGCGCGCAGCCAGGCCTCGAAGCGTCGGCGTCCCTTGGCGGTGAGGCGGAAGACGCGCCGCTCCGGCCGGTTGCCGGCGTGTTCGGCGTGACCTTGGATCAGGCGGTCGCGCTCCATCGCATCGAGCAGGGCGTACAGCCGATTCATGCCCACCTGCCACACGCCGGCGAGGTCGCTGCGGATGCGCGCGAACAGGGCGTAGCCGTGCGCCGGCGCTTCGGCCAGCAGGCCCAGCACAACCGGCTCGGCGAAGGGGGAGCGCTTCGGCGGGCGTTGCATCGGCGTCAAATACTCACTTGATGAGTATTCGGAACTATACCGCAGTTTTTCAGGCGCGAGGGGGTGGGGTGGGCGAAGCATCGCCGGCGGCCGATGCGCTACACTCAGCCCATCCAGTGCGCGACATCGCGATCCATCCGACCATTCACACGCCATGACCGCTGCAACCGACCCGACCGACCTATCTCGCCTGTTCCTGCTGCGTCGCGACATCGTGTTGCTCAACCACGGCTCGTTCGGCGCCTGTCCGCGCCCGGTCTTCGAGGAGTATCAACGTTGGCAGCGCGAGTTCGAGCGTCACCCCGGCGGCTACGTGCATCGCTGGCTGGAGAACATGGATGCCGCCCGCGCTGCGCTGGCGGACTACCTGCACACGACGCCCGACCAGCTTGCCTTCGTCACCAACGCCACGATGGGCGTCAACGTCATCGCCCATTCGCTGCGCTCGTGGCTGCGCGAGGGCGACCAGATCCTGACGACCGACCATGAGTATGGCGCGTGCAACAATGCGTGGGCGTTCGTGTGCAGCAAGACCGGCGCGCGCTACATCCGTCGGCACATGCCGCTGCCGGTGGGCACGCCGGAGGCGTGGGTCGAGGCGTTCTGGGCAGGCGTCACGCCGCGCACGCGGGTGGTGTATCTCAGCCACATCACCTCGCCCACGGCGCTCACCTTCCCCGTGCAGGAGGTCTGCCGCCGCGCGCGCGAGGCCGGCATCCTCTCGGTGGTGGACGGCGCGCATGTCCCCGGCCAGCGGGAGCTGTTCCTGGACGAGATCGGCGCCGACTTCTACACCGGCAACTGCCACAAATGGATGATGGGGCCGAAGGGCAGCGCCTTTCTCTACGCCCGGCGCGACGTGCAGCACCTGATCGAGCCGCTCATCGTCGGCCACGGCTGGCGGCCGGACAGCGTCTCCGACAAGCCGATGCAGGATTACGTGGAGCAATTCGGCACGCGCGACCTGGCCGCGTTCCTGGCCGTGCCGGCGGCGATTGACTTCATGCGCCGGCACGACTGGGCAATCGTGCGCATGCGCTGCCACGAAATGGTCTGCCAGATGCGTCGGCGCATCGAGGCGCGCTTCGATGTCGAGCCGATCTGTCCGGAGTCGTTCGACTGGTTTAGCCAAATGGCCGCCATCCGGCTGCCGGATCGGGTGAACCTTGACGCGCTGCGCGCGATTCTGCACGAGCGCTACCGCATCGAGATGCCGCTAATCCAGTGGCATCACTTCAAGCTGGCGCGGCTTTCGGTGCAGGTCTACACCACCGAGGCCGAGCTGGAAACCCTGGCGCAGGCGCTGTTCGCGCATGTGCCGGAGTGCAGCTAAACCGCTTGGTGCGCGCCGCGTTTCACTGCACGGCGCCTCGGGCCGCCACGCGCCAGGTCAGCTCGACGCTGCCTTTGCGCGCGCCGACGATGTGCTCGAACAGGTTGCTGACCGGGCAGCAGTGGTTGGGCAGCACGGTCACCCGCTCGCCAACCGCCGGCTTCTTCGGGCAGGCCGAAAAGTCCGCGTGGCCGTGCTCCTCCGACAAACCATAGATGACCGCTGCGGGGTACTCCAGGATCAGGCCGTGCCCTCGCAAGCCGAGCAGGTCAGATGAGAGCGTCTTGCTGCCGCAGTCCAGGATGCCACGGTTAGCCGTGGGCCGGCTGACCACGGTGGCGATGACGGTGAGCGCGCACTCCTCCGGGCGCATCGCGCCGGCCTGCACGGTGGCGCGGTCGCCGTAGACGTACATGCCGGCGCGGTGCTCGGTCAATTCGCGATGCGTGTGCGCCTGCCACATGCACGCCGTGCCGCCGCCGCTCACGCGGGCGACGCTTAGTCCCTCAGCTTCGAGCAATGCGCGCGTCTCGCGCACAAATGGGTCGAGTTGCGGCGTGTTCGGATAGCACATCAGCCCGCCGAAGGCCAAGCCGGGCAGGCCGGCGATGTATTTCGCCAGCGCGGCGGCTTCCTGCGGCGATTGCACGCCGCAGCGGTGCGCGCCGGCGTCGAACTCCACCAGCACGGTCAACTGCCGGTTGGCCATCTGCGCGGCCTCGGACAGGCCGCGCGCGGTCACCTCGGAGTCGGCCGTGACGCTGACCGCGGCGCGCTGCATCAGCCGGGCCAGGCGGGTCAGCTTGTGCTCGCCCAGCAGGTTGTAGGGGATGAAGATGTCGCGGATGCCGGCGTCGGCCATCACCTCGGCCTCACCGAGCTTCTGGCAGGTGATGCCGATTGCGCCGGCGCGGATCTGCATGTGCGCGATCTCGGGGATCTTGTGCGTCTTGATGTGCGGGCGATTGGCGATGCCGTGCGACGAAAGGTAGGCCTGGAGCTTGGCGATGTTCGCCTCGAGCTTGTCGAGGTCTACCACGAGCGCGGGGGTATCGAGTTCTTCGATCCTCATGTTGCGTTCGATGCTGGGTGTGGGCTGCGCAGGGGCGCT
>CALHLE010000070.1 GCA_938034415.1 uncultured Anaerolineae bacterium | reverse complement strand
ACCACGAACCGCGCGCAACAAGCCGCGCCTGTTGTTGCTCCGCCTGCGGAAGAGCGCGCGCCGCTGTCCGCGCCGGCCGCGGAGAAAGCCCCACAGCCATCCTCCGCGCCTGAGCAGTCCAGCAAGGCCGTCACGACCAGCGACGTCGCAAAGTCCGCCGAGAAGGCCAAAGCCCCGGCGGCCAAATCCGCGGACTACATGTCGCACGGATGCGGCGGCTATGGCTATGCGGAAGGCTACGCCGGCGCCGCCAGCGACGATTAGCCGGCACGCAGCCTGAAATAAACGAACCCCGAGCACGCCTCGGGGTTCATCCATTCCCTTGTCTCCTACCGATTAGGCGAAGGCAATACCCTCACCTGCCCGAACGCGCTTCAAGCTGCGCGTTTTCGGATAGATTCTAATCAGCCGCTCCATACCACACCCCGCCGCCTGCCGTGCCGGCGACCAGCGCGCCGTCGTCGAGCAACGCCATGCACACCACGTCGGGTCGGCGCAGGGCTACGCGCCAGCGTCTGCCCGCAGCGACGTATACGCCGGCGGTCGTCGCTGCCCAGCCGGGCAAGACGAAGTTGACCTCGCCGGCGCGCAGCCCCTTGATTTGTTGCCATGCCTCGTAAGGGGCGGCGGACGCCCACAGGCCGCTGCCCTCCGCGCCGACGTAGAGCGTCGGGCCGCGCCGGGTCATTGCGACGGCCAGCGACGTGAACGGCCCGGCCGCCATCGGCGCGGGCAACTCCTGCCATGCCCGGCCGCCGTTGACGCTCATGAACACCGCATGGTCGCTCGCCGCAAAGCACGTCGCGTCTTCCCCAAAATCCGGCGAGACCGCAATCGCGTTGATGCCCAGGTCGAGCAGGCCGTAGTTCCAGGCATGCCAGGTCACGCCGTGGTCGGCGCTGCGCAGCACGCCGTCCTCGGCGGTGGCAGCCAGCGCGACGCCGTCGCGTTCAAATTGGGGCGAAACGACCAGGCCGAGCACCCGCGCCTTGACCGGCAGGTTGGCCAGTTGCCAGTTTTGGCCGCCATCGCGCGAGAAGGCGATGTCGCCGTTCGAGCCGATCAACCACGTTGGGCCGCAAGCCGCAACGGCGGTGAGCGGCACGTGAGCGAGCTGGGGCGCAATCGGTTGCCAGCCGCCGCCTCGGGGATCGAATTGCCACAAGCCCTGCTCCGTGGCGGCGAGGCAGGCGCCGCCGGGCTGGGGCGCGAGCGCGAAGATGGCAGCGGGTTCGTCGAAGTGCTTCCAGTTCATAGCTGTGGCTCATTCAGGGCCGATGGGCGCTCCGCAGGTTGCGCATGGCGTGAGGGCGCAGGCAAAGCGCGCGCGACCAACTCAAGGGTTCGTCGCCAGCGCCGGCTTGCGGTGGTGCACGACGGCATCGGTCGTGATGGCAGTCGCGGCCAGGCTGCCGGCCACGCGCACGGCCCGCTCGATGACCTCCGCCGAGTCCACGATGCCGGCGGCCAACATGTCGCCTACGCGGCCGCTGCGCGCGTCGAACCCGTAGCACGCCCGCGGATCCGCGCGCAGCGCCGCGCGCACCTGGCCGGCGACCTCAGCGGGGTCGAAGCCGGCGTTTGCCGCGATCGTCATCAGCGGCGCTTCGAGCGCGCGCGCCAGGCAACGCGCGCCGAACGCCACGTCGTCATGCGCGCGATCACCGCTGCGCGACAGGTCGCTCAACAAGGACTGGGCGACTTTGAACAGCGCCGCGCCGCCGCCGGCCACGTAGCCACGCCCAACCGCCATTTGCAACATCCGCGACAGGCGCACTGCCTCGTCGCGGCGGCTTTCCTGGATTTTGTTGGTCGCCCCGCCGACCCGCACGATCGCCAGCCCGCCGCACAGCCGGCCCAGGCGCATGCGCAGCTCGGCGATCTCTTCGAGGTTCGCCGTCTCGTCAATCTTTCGGCGCACCGAAGCGATGCTGCTGCGCAACGCAACCGGGTCGCGCTTGCCGCCGATGATCCCGAACTGGCGCGCCGTGGCCCAGGCGCGGCGCACGCTGCCCACGTCCTCAGGGGCAACTTGGGCGAAAGCCGCGCTGTCGCCGAACAGGACGCGCGCGCCGGTGAGCACGGCCAGGTCTTGCAACGCCACGGCGCGCGTGGCACCGAAGCCGGGCGCTTTGACCGGCAGGATGCTCATCGCCCCGCTCAGCTTGGCCTGGATCAGCGCCGCTTTCGCCTCGTCGCTCAGGTCGCCGGCGACGATGAGCACGCTGCGGTGGCCGAAACCGTAGAGGCGCTTCAGCCCCTCCAGCGCGTTCACAGCCGAGTCCAGTTTGCCGTCGAGCAAGATCACGGCGGCGTCGGAGATGCGGGCGACGGACTGCGCGGCGTCGGTTGCGAAGCCGGTCGTCAGCCACGGCGAATCCCACATGGCTCCCTCGATGTACTCGCGATCGACGCAACGCGCATGGTTGCTGACGACGTGGATTGCGCCGTCGGGGCCGAGGATGCCCACGACCTCCACCAACACATCGCGCAGCTCGGCGTCATGGCACGCCGATTTGGCCAGGGTCGCTAAGCGTTCATGGCTGCGTCGCCCATCGGTCGGGCGGAATGCGCCGGCGCGCAGCGCCTCGGACGCTCGGGCCAGGCCTAGCTCGATGCCCTTGCGCAGCAGGGCCGGATGCGCGCCGGCGGCGATGGCCTTGGTCGCTTCCTGGACCAAGGCCTGGGCGATGGTCGCCATGGTCGCCGAGCCGTCGCCGCAGGTTTCGTGCATGCGCCAGAGCGCGTGCCGCATCATCATCGCGCCCACATCCGCCGTAGGATCGGCGATCTGGATGATGCGGCGGGCGATGGTCGCGGCGTCGTCCAGCAACTCCGGCGGCCGGTCGCGCGACATGCCCGCGATGCCGACAAAGCGCGGCAGCGGCCCGAGCGTCGGCTTGACCGCCTCGGCGATCACGTTGATCCCATCGAGCAAGTGGGGATGAAAGACGACCGAAGGGCGGACGGGGCGATTTCGCCGCCGCGCGGTCGAATCGCGCCGATGACGCTGTGGCGAGTGGGGCATGCGAGGCGAATTTTACAAAACGGCAACTGGCGCGCGCGACTACAATCCGCGACATGTACGACCCTCGCTTCAACAAGATGGCGCAAGTCATCGTCAACTACTCCATCGAAGTGCAGCCCGGCCAGACGGTCTATGTGTGGAGCCAGACGCCGGCGGCGCCGCTGATGCTGGAGAT
This sequence comes from uncultured Anaerolineae bacterium, assembly GCA_938034415.1. Taxonomy (GTDB): domain Bacteria; phylum Chloroflexota; class Anaerolineae; order J036; family Brachytrichaceae; genus JAAFGM01. The sequence goes on along the minus strand of CALHLE010000070.1, from coordinate 24,912 downwards.
CTACCGCGAGATCCTCAAGGCCGGCGGCAACGCCTTCCTGCGCGCCGACCTGCCCGGCGCCCAGGAGATCTTCTACGCCCACGCGCAGGATGCGCAGCTCGACTTCGTCTCGCCGGTGGATCGCATCTCGGTTGAGGAAGGTCAGTTCGACGCCTACATCCGCATCGGCGCGGAGACCAACACCCGCCGGCTCTCCAACGCCGACCCGGCCAAGATACAGCGCCAACAGGCCGCCATGAGCCCGATCTTGGCCCGGCGCATGCAGCGCAGCGCCGAGGGCAACTACAACTGGTGCGTGACGCAGTTCCCCACCGAGGCCTACGCGATGGACGCCGACATGAGCCTGGCCGAGTATACCGAGTTCGTGTTCGGCGCGTGCCTGCTCAACGACCCCGACCCCATCGCCCGCTGGCGCGAAGTCGGGGCGAATCAGCAGCGCTACGTGGACTTTCTGCGCGACAAGAAGACGCTGCGCATACGAGGGGCAAACGCCGACCTGACCCTGCGCATCGAGGGGCGCACCTGGAAGAACAGCCAGGGCAAGCGCAACTTCCCCGACGGCGAGATCTTCACCGGCCCGCACGAAGACTCGGTCAACGGCTGGGTGCGCTACTCGTATCCGGCGATCTACCAGGGGCGGGAGGTGAGCGGCATCCAACTGTGGTTTGAGGATGGCCGCGTGGTGAAAGCGACGGCGGAGAAGAACGAGGACTTCTTACATCAAGTGCTCGACACCGACCGCGGCGCGCGCTACGTGGGCGAATTCGCCATCGGCACGAACTATGGCATCACGCGCTTCTCGCGCAACATCCTGTTCGACGAGAAGATCGGCGGCACGTTCCACATCGCGGTCGGCGCCGGCTATCCCGACACCGGCTCGACCAACACCAGCGCCGTGCACTGGGACATGATCGCCAGCGCGCACGACGCCGAGATCAGCGCCGACGGCGAGGTGTTCTACCGCAACGGCCAGTTCTTGATCTGACCGACCCGATTGAGCCGCTTGGCGCAACCGGCCTCACGCATGACCCTCATCGAACCCTTCATCGGCCTTGGTTTTCTCTTTGCCGCCGCGTTCATCGGCGGCGCGATCAACGCGGTGGCCGGCGGCGGCAGCCTGATCGCCTTCCCGGCGCTGGTGGTGTTCGGCGTGGATAAGATCATCGCCAACGCGACGAACACCGCGGCGTTGTGGCCGGGCACCATCGGCAGCGTGTGGGCCTACCGCGACGACCTCAAGCCGCTGGTCAACCTGCTGATTTTGCTGCTCGCCCCCAGCTTCGTCGGCGGCTTGCTCGGCGCGCTGCTGCTGACGCGCACCCCGCCGGAGCTGTTCGGGCGCATCGTGCCGCTGCTGGTGTTGTTCGCCACGCTGATCTTCGCCGCGCGCGACGCCTTCAACCGCATCGCCGCGCGCAGCGTGGAGGCCATGCGCCGCGCGGACGCCGGCCGCGTGTCGCTCGGCGCGCGCGTGTGGGGCATCTTGTTCCAGCTCTTCGTGGCCACTTACGGCGGCTACTTCGGCGCCGGCATCGGCATCCTCATGCTGGCTTCGCTCAGCCTGATGGGCCTGCAGGACATTCACCGCATGAACGGGCTGAAGACCGCGCTGACGTTCGTCATCAACGGCGTGGCGCTGGCCTTCTTCGCGCTCAGCGGCATCGTGAATTGGCCGTTGGCGATCTGGATGGGCGTTGGCGGGCTGCTCGGCGGCTACGTCGGCGCGCGCGGCGCCAAGCGCGTGAACCAGCGCTACCTGCGCGCCTTCGTCGTGGTCATGGGCCTGATTGCGACGGCCTACCTCTTCACGCGCTCGCTGTGAGCAATTGTGCGATGAACCGCTCCGCGTTTGCCGCGCGGCTGCTGCGCTGGTTCGAGCGGCACAAGCGCGACCTGCCTTGGCGCCGCGAGCCGCGCGACCCCTATCGGGTCTGGCTTTCGGAGGTCATGCTGCAACAGACGCAGGTCGCGACGGTGATCCCATACTTCGAGCGCTGGCTAAGGCGCTTTCCCACGCTCGAAGCATTGGCTGCCGCGCCGCTGGACGACGTGTTGAAGCTGTGGGAAGGGCTGGGGTATTACGCGCGGGCGCGCAACCTGCACGCCGCGGCGCAGATCGTCTTGCGCGACTACGGCGGCCAGCTCCCCCGCACGGTCGAGGGGCTGATGGCGCTGCCGGGCATTGGGCGCTACACCGCGGGCGCCATCGCCAGCCTCGCGTTCGGCGCACGTGCGCCGGCGCTGGACGGCAACGCACGGCGCGTGCTCAGCCGCGTCTTTGGGCTGAGCCGGCCCACCGCGGCTGAGCTGTGGGCGCTGGCCGAGTCATTGCTGCCGCGTGGCCGGGCCGGCGCGTTCAACGAGGCACTGATGGAGCTGGGGGCGACGATCTGCGCGCCGCGCGCGCCGCAGTGCGCGGCCTGCCCGCTGCGCGCGATGTGCCAGGCGCGCGCCGACGGAGCCCCCGAGGCCTACCCGGCCAGGCCAACGCGACAAAAGACGCCGCACCACGAAGTGCTCACCGTCGTGCTCGTGGATGGCGCCGGCCGCGCGCTCCTGGGCCAACGCCCGCGCGATGGCCTGCTCGGCGGCCTGTGGGAATTCATCAGCGCGGAGCTGCGCGCGCCCAACCCAGACGCACAAGGCCGCCCAGGCTGCGCCGACCTGGCCGATCTCATCTTGCGCAGGAGCGGGCTGAAGGTGAGGCCGAGCCGCGCGCAGCCGCTCGGCGCCGTGAAGCACGCCTTCACCCACTTCAAGATGACGCGGCAGGTCTGGCTGGTCCGGCTGCCGAAGCCGGTGCGCGCGCCGCTGCGTCCGCAGGGCTACGCGCGGCTGGTCTGGGCGACGCCGGAGGAGATCGAGCAGCTCGCCCTGACGCGCAGCGACCGGCGCATCTGGGCGATGTATCGCGCGCGACCGCCCTCGCTGTTCGACTAGCTGCCGCTCCTGATCCGCTCGTAGATCTCGGCGACGTTGGGGCTTTCTTGCCATAGCCAGTCGGCGTCTAGCCAGAAGCCCGGCAGCGCCGTCGAACGAAAGATGCGGTCGGCCTCGAGCGGCGCCGGGCGATAGCGGCCGGCGGCCGCATCAAGCACATAGAAGTCGGCGCGCCGGCGATCAGGGCGCGGATCAATCAGCCAGTATTCGCGCACGCCGGCGGCTTCGTATTCGTCGAACTTCGTCACTCGGTCGCGGAACACGCTATCGTCCGAGATCACCTCGACGACGACGTCGGCGGCGCCGATGAACTCTTTGTCGCCAACGACGCCGGGATTCGTATTGAGGATTACAAAGACGTCAGGCTCACGCGCGTTTTTGCCGGTCGGCGTGCGCATCGTATATGGCCCTGCGAATACCCTGCCGAGCTTCGTCGCAGCGAGGAAGAAACGGAGCAGTGCATACAGGAAACCCGTGAGATCCTGGTGTGTCTGCGTCGCCGGCGTGTATTGCACCCCTTCGCCATCGATCCACTCGGTCAGGCCCCCTTCGGGCGCCCATTCTAGGAACTCCGGGTAGGTCATCGGGCGCGACTGCACCACGCCCAGCCGAGCTGGGTGCTCGCCGGTGTTCTCCGTGGTCGGCGCTGCGCTACTCATAGGCTCAAATGATACGCCTACTCCTGCCGCACAGCGCGGGCGATCTCCATTTGCCCCAGGCGCAGCATTGGGTAGATCGCCGCGAGCAGCGCCGACACCACCGCCACCAGCACAGCTTGAGCGAACGTCTCCCACTGCAGGTCCAGGCGAATCGTCCAGCCGAAGGAGCGCAGGTTAATGATGTAGACCAGGATGAGCGCCAACAGGAAGCCGGTGGGCATGGAGAGCAAGCCGGCCGTCCCGCCCATCAGGCCGGTCTCCAGCAGCGTCATCCCCCAGAGTTGGCGCAGCGTCATGCCGTTGGCGCGCAACACGCCCAGCTCGCGCGTGCGTTCGATCTGCAGCGCCATCAGCGCGCTCAACACGCCGATGAAGGCGACGACCGTGGCCAACAGGTTCAGCGCTCCGGTGATGGCGAAGGTGCGGTCGAAGATGACGAGGGCGTTGGCGCGCAGCTCGCGATTGGCCGAGATGACCAACTCGCGCCCGGCGAACTGCCGGCGCAGTTGTTCGACAAAGGCGCCGACGTCGCGCGCCTGCGCATCGTCCACGTAGAGCGCCAGCGAAGAGATTTTGTCATCGCGCCAGTAGCGCTGGTAAGTGTCGCGGCGCATCAGGATCACGCCGGCGTCGGAGGCGTAGTCGTAATACACGGCGACGACGCGGAACTCGCGCTCCCCTTGTTCGGTGCGCAAGATCAGCCGGTTGTTCTGCGGGGTGATGTTGTGCTTGTTGGCGAACGGCTCGGAAACCTGCACCTCATCTTTGCCGGCCATGCTGCGCCACAGCCCATCCGCCGGCCGCGCCGTCCACACGAACGTCTCGGGCGCGCGCTCGCGATCGGAACGGATGGCGAGCAGCGCAGCGGGCGAGTAATCTGATGACGTATCGGATTCGCGCGGCGGCGCCGCGACGCGAAAATCCACCGACGCGCGCCGGAAGAGCGTCACATCGGTCACGCCGGGCAGCGCCTCGAACGCTTCGACGACGTCGGGGGCGATGGTGGCGTGGTTGGCGTTCACGCCGCCGGTCGGCGGCGCCACATAGACATCCGCCGTCAACGACGCATCCAACCACGACTCGACCGTGACGCGGAAGCTGCCGATCATGCTCTGCAGGCCGATGATGACCGACACCGCCACCATGAGCGAGGCGATCGCGATCGCCGTGCGCGAGATCGCATTCGCCACGTTGCGCGCCGACATGCGCCCGATCACCCCCGCAACGCGGTCGAGGAACGGCGCGAGCAGGCGCATGAGCGCCAGCGTCAGCAGCGGCGCGACCGACGCCAGGCCGATCAGCACGAAGAAGATGCCGGCCAGGTTGACGACCAGCGCGCGCGTGAGCAGCAACATCGCGCCGCCGACGGCGAACATGACAACGCCGGCCAGCGCGATCCATGGCAGCAGGCGCTGCACGCGCTGCTCGACGTTCGAGCGCTGGAGCGCGGTGATCGGCGGGATGCGGGTCGCTTCGTAGGCCGGCGCCAGCGCCGCCGCTGCCGAGGCGACCAGACCCAACGCGAACCCCTTGAGCAAGGTCAACGGCTCAACCGCCACCGAGCGTACGTTGACCGTGTAGTACAGGTCGTTGATCGTCTGGCTGACCAGGCCGACTGCGCCGCGACCGAGCAAGACGCCCAGGCCGATCCCCAGCGCGCCGCCGATGACGCCCAACAGCAGCGTCTCCAGCACGATTTGCCGGAAGATTTCGCGCTGCGTGACGCCCAGGCAGCGCAGCGTGCCGATCAGCGGCCGGCGCTGCACGACCGAGAACGTGACCGCGTTGTAGATCAGGAACATGCCGACGACCAGCGCCAGCAGGCTCAGCGCCGTCAAATTCAGGCGAAAGGCGTCGGTCAAGCTCTCCACGCTCTGGCTGCGGGCGCGCGGCTTGACGATCTGCGCGCCGGCGGGCAGGACGCCGCGCACGCGTTCGAGCAGCGCGCGGCCGGCTGCGGTGCGCTCATCGGCGATCAGGTCAATATGGCTGAGCCGGCCGGTCATGTCGAACAGCTCCTGGGCTGTGCTGATGTCCACGATAGCCAGGCCGTCGAGCGCGCGCCGGCTGTTCTCATCGGCAGGCGTGAGGATGCCGGCCACGCGCATCGCATGGCGCCGGTCGCCGGCGCGCAGCGTTACCGCGCTGCCGACGTTGAGGCCATAGCGCTGCGCCATCGCCTCCCCGATCAAGATGGCGTCGGGTCGAACGAAGAAGTCGGTCAGGTCGCCTGGCCGAAGCGCCGCATTGCCGTCGCCCAGATAGCTGCGGAACGGCGCATCGGCGAAGGCGTCTATGCCCAGCACGCGCAGCGGCTGCTGATCCAGCTCGATAGCAGTCGCATACGACTCGACCACCGGCGCGGCTTCGCGGATGCCCAGCTCGACCTTGATGCGGCGATACACGTCCTCCTCTAGGCCGGCGCCGCTGCCGACGACCTGATGCGTGGCGCGGCCGGCGACGGTCTCGGTGCTCAACTCAAACGCGCGCGAGGCGCTGCCGTTGGCCAGGTCAATCGCGATCACCATCGCCACGCCCAGCGCCACCCCTAGCACGCACAGGATAGATTGAAACGGCCGGCGCAGCAGATAGCGCAGACCGGTCTTGAACAACGTCATCCGTCATCAGCATAGACGGTGCGGCTAAGAGCGGGATGAGCCGGGGGCGAGACGAGGGTAGGCGCGGGCGATGCCTGCGCCTGCACTCGCCCGCTCGCGGCGTCTCTATGATCCGGTCACATTGACGCGCTCAACTTCCCCCTTGCTCCTTGCGTGCGCGATCCTGATGGTCGTCTCGGGCGTCGCCCGGCCGGCGCGCGCGGCGCCGCCGGCGCAAACGCCCATGTTCAGCGGCATCTGGAGCAGCACGGAATGCGAGCCGTGGCCGGGGCGCCCCTTCGCTCGGCGCGAACTCACCCTCACCGGCGCGGATTACCGGCTCGACGTGACTTCGTTTGCCGACAACAAGTGCACCATCCCCACGCTGCGCACGCGCTACGAGGGGCAATTCATCGCGCGCAGACCGTCGCCCGCCCTCCCCGGGGCGTGGGACGTGGAGTTCGTCATCCAGCGCGCGCTGCTGACGCCCTACGTGCTCAACACGGCGGATTTCCTCAACGGCGCGCCGAAAGGCACATGCGGCAGCGACCGGTGGTTCGTCGGCATCGAGCAGGATTTGGCTGCCACGAGCGGATGCTTCCTGATCGGCCTCAACCTGCGCGGGCGGCCGGTGGAATACGACATCGCAATGGTGCAAGACAACCGGATCTTCCTCGGTCAACGGCCGCCCGACGGCGGCTTGCTCGCTATGCCGGAACGCCGTCCAGCGGCCTTCGGGCCGCCGCTGCTGCGCACCGGCGAGGCGGTCATCATCCTGCTGCCGCCGGTGGGGAGCGACCACGCGACCGCTGCCATCCTCATCGCCGTGGGCATTGGGCTGTTAGCCGCGGGATGGTTTAGGCAGCTCACGAAAAGGCCCACACGCTGATGTCGCGCGCATCTGCCGATGACACCACGCTTCGACCGGCGCGCCGAAATCTGCTAGAATGTAGCTATCCGCCCCAATAGCTCAGGTTGGATAGAGCGTTTGCTTGCGGAGCAAAAGGTCGGGAGTTCGAGTCTCTCTTGGGGCACTGAAGAGATTGGAGATTGAGCGATTGGAGATTAAGCAGGAAGATCTCCAATCCTCGGCTTCCAATCTCTTTTTGTTTATGCGGCCACAGATTCATGTCGCTCATCTATCGAAGCATTATCAGGTTCACGAGAAGGAGCCGGGGCTGGTGGGCAGCCTGCGCGCGTTCGTAGCGCGCAAGTACCGCACAGTCAAGGCAGTGGATGACGTGTCGTTCGACATCGAAGCTGGCGAGATGGTCGGCTTCCTTGGGCCAAACGGCGCCGGCAAGACGACCACGCTCAAGGTGCTCTCCGGCCTGCTCTATCCAACCAGCGGCACAGCCACTGTGCTGGGGTTCACGCCGCACAAGCGCGAGCCGGCCTACCTCAAGCAGTTCACGCTGGTCATGGGCCAGAAACAGCAGTTGCTCTGGGACCTGCCGGCGATCGAGACCTTTCTCATCAACCAGGCCATCTACGAAATTCCGCGCGACCAGTACGCGGCGACGCTGAAGGAGCTTGACCAATTGCTCGACCTGGGGCCGCTGCTGAAGAAACAGGTGCGCAAGCTCTCGCTCGGCGAACGCATGAAGTGCGAGCTGGCCGCAGCGCTGCTGCACCGCCCCAAGGTGCTATTCCTGGACGAGCCGACCATCGGCCTGGATGTGACGATGCAGGTGCGCATCCGCGACTTCATCGCGGAATACAACCGCCGCCACGGCGCGACGGTCATCCTCACCAGCCACTACATGGCCGACGTGACCGCGCTGTGCGACCGCATCATCGTCATTGACAAGGGCAAGGTGCTTTACGACGGCAACTTTCGCGCGTTGATCGAGCGCGTGGCGCCCTACAAAATCCTCAAGTTGCAGTTCGAGCAGCCGGTGGCGTGTGAACAATTGGCCGCTTTCGGCGACATCGCGTCGTGCGATGGAATGACGGCGGTGCTGCACGTGCCGCGCAGCCAGGCGGCCGAGGCGGCGGCGCGTTTGCTCACCCAAGTCGAAGTGGACGACGTCAACTTTGAAGACCCACCCGTCGAAGACATCATTCGGGAGGTATTCGCGGGAAGGGTCGCTGGGCTGGGGACGGCGCATGAGCAAACGCCGGCCGTGAACCCTGCGGGCGCCGGCTGATCCGCCGCGCGATCAGGTCGAACGCAAGCGCTGCGATCAGCGTCATCGCGATCGCGGCAGCAAACAACGGGGCGTAGCCGAAGCCGCTCTGGATCAACCCGCTGACCGGCGGCGCGACGGCCGGCCCGATGTTTGCCGCAACGGCCATCACGACGCTGACGATGAAATACTCATCGCGCAGCGACACGTTCACGACATAGACGCGGTAGAGCACGCGCGAGATTTGCAACGCGGCGACCTGCAGGAATACGGACAGCGCGCCGAGGGGCAAATTCGGGCTGAAGGCGAACGCCGCCAGGCCGGCCGCCGTCGCAAACAATCCCCACACCACCGCCGGCCGGTAGCCCATCCGATCTGCGATGCGCGGGGCCGACAGCGCCGCCAATGACCCGATCAACGCGTTCACGCCGATGACCAGGCCGATTTGCGCGTCGCTCGCCCCAAACCGGTCGCGCATGAGCAGGTTGAAGAATGTGAACACCAGCGCCTCGGCAGACATCAGCAACATGAACGGCGCGGCGAGCGCGTATACCTGCGGCCGTTGGCGCAGCAGCGTCCGCGGATCCAAGTAGCGCAACGGGCGCACCTCGGGCAGCGCCGCCGTAGGCTCACCGCGCGCCGGACGCCGGCGGGCGATCAGCGCCAGGGGCGCTACGGCCAGTGCGCGCACGACGAACGCTGCGACGAGCGCCGCGCGATATGCTTCGGCGCTCTCGCTGCCGACCTGGAGCAGCGGCGCAATCAGCGTCGGCAAGCTGCCGGCGGAGACGCTGCCCAACAGCACCGCCGCCGTGCGCGTGAAATCGCTAAAGCCGAACAGGGCGGCGCGGTGATCCTCGGCGGAGGCATCGGCCAACAGCGACACGCTGGCCAGGCTGAAGATCACGGTGCCGAAGCCGCTGAGCGCCTCAGCAGCCAGGATGATCTCGGGCGCAGTGACCAGCACCGTGAGCAACCGCGCGAGGCTGGCGAATGCCGCGCCAAAGACCAGCGCTGCGCGCCGTCCGATGCGCTCGAAGCACAGCAGCGCCGGCAGCGCCAGGATCAACCCGCCGAACTGGCTCGCGCTGTGGAACAAGCCGATGAACGCGCGGTCGAAGCCCAGCGCTTCGAGGTAGAAGTTCATCAGCGTCGCCGGAAAGGCAAACGTGACGTAGTAGATCGCGACCCAAATGAGGTAGAGCCGGGCGATGCCACTAAACCGGCGGAGCACGGCGGCGAGTATAGTTGCGTCGCGCAGACGCACGTCGGCCCGCGCAAAGCGCAGTCGCGCCGACTTGCGCGGACGCTTGTTGCGTCTCATCTTGCCAGCCTCGACTGCGGATGACCGGCGATGTGGAGGAAATACCTAGCCCTCAGTAAAGCTGCGTGGGCGCTCATCGTTGAATATCGCGCGCAGATCGTCATCTGGATGATGAACAGCATCCTGATGGTGATCATGTTGCTGGTGTGGCTCAGCATCAGCCGCGAGGGCGCGGTGAACGGCTACACCGCGGCCGACTTCGTGGCTTACTTCATGCTCGGCTGGTTTGTGCGCAACCTGACGGCGGTGTGGGCGTCCTGGGAGCTGGACTTCGCTATTCGCGAAGGCCGGCTGTCGCCCATGCTGCTCAGGCCGATCCACCCGATTCACAACGAGATCGCCGTCAACTGGGTGGAGAAGCTGCTGCGCATCCTCATCGTGGCGCCCATCATCACAGTCGTGCTGATCGCCACGCCGGGGGTGCAACTGAACTTGTCCCCGCTCAACCTGCTGGCGTTCGTCATATCGGTGGCCGGCGCGTGGCTGATCGCCTTCATGTCGGATTACCTGATCGGCATGTTGGCATTTTGGACGACGCAGACCGGCGCGTTCATCCAGGGCTTTTACGGCATCCGCCTGGTGCTGTCGGGCGTGATCGCGCCGCTCGCGATGTTCCCTCAAGCCGTTCAAGACGTGCTGCGCTGGCTGCCGTTCCCGTACATGCTCAACTTCAGCGTATCCATTGCCATGGGCCGCGTGCAGGGCGAAGCGATGCTGCTGGGCTTCATCACTCAGTGGGCCTGGGCAGCGTTCTTCGTCATAGCAGTATGGGTCGCGTGGAAGATCGCGATTCGCAACTACAGCGCGGTGGGAGCATAAATCGCCATGCGCTACGTTCGCCTACTCGCCCTATTCTTAAAGTCCAATTTGCTGATGGAGCTGGAATACCGCGCCAACTTCGTCGCGCAGGCGGCGCTAGGCGTGCTATGGGCCGGCGTTACCTTCGTCAGCGTAACCGTGTTTTTCACGCAAACCGACGCCTTGGGCGGATGGACATACGAGCAGACGCTCGTCATCGTCGCACTGTCGGTGCTGATCGAGGGCGGCATTCAACTGTTGTTGCAGCCCAACGTGGACAAGATCATCCAGATGGTGCGCGAGGGCACGATGGACTTCGTGCTCACCAAGCCGGTGAACAGCCAGTTCCTGGCGACGCTGCGCTATGCGCGCTACTCCGGCCTGGCCGATATGTCCGCCGGCGTGGCGATCATGCTGCTGGCGTTCATTCGGCTCGGCTATGCGCCCGAACCGATTGCCCTGGCGCAGTTCGCCGTGATGCTGGCGGCGTCGTTCGTCATCGTCTATAGCATCTGGCTGTTGATGGCCACGCTGTCATTCTGGTTCGTGAAGATTGATAACCTGACCGAGCTGTTCCGCGCTTTGTTCGACACGGCGCGCTTCCCGGTGACCACGTTTTCCGGCTTGGTGCGCATCGCCCTGACCTTCGTGCTGCCGATAGCGTTCATGACGACCTTCCCCGCCGAAGCCGTGCTGGGCAAGCTGGGCGGCGCGACGCTCATCGCGGCCGTCGCGCTGGCCGGCTTTCTTTTCGCGTTCAGCGCGTGGTGTTGGCGGCGGGCGGTGCTGAGCTACAGCAGCGCCAGCTCTTGAAGTATGCGGCTGCGGCATAATCCGAACACGCATGCGAACCTTAACCTACAGCGAAGCGATCAACGAAGCACTGCGCGAGGAGATGGCGCGCGACCCCAGCGTGTTCATCATGGGCGAAGATGTCGGCGTGATGGGCGGCGTGTTCGGCGTCACGCAGGGCCTCATCCAGCAATTCGGCGACGCGCGCGTGCGCGACACGCCGATCAGCGAAGCCGGCATCGTCGGCGCGGCGCTGGGCGCAGCCATGATGGGCATGCGGCCGGTCGTTGAGATCATGTTCGGCGACTTCCTCGGCTGCGCGGGCGACCAGATCATCAACCAGGTCGCCAAAGCCCGCTACATGAGCGGCGGCAAAGCGCGCGTGCCGCTGACCATCCGCGTCACCACCGGCGCGCCCGGCGCGGCTGCGGCACAGCACTCGCAAAGCCCGGAGTCATGGTTCATGAACGTCCCCGGCATCAAGATCGTTGCGCCGGCCACGCCGGCCGACGCCAAGGGGCTGCTCAAGAGCGCCATCCGCGGGGAAGACCCGGTGCTGTTCTTCGAGCACAAGATGCTCTATGCGGCAAGAGGCGCAGTGCCCGAGGGGGATTATGTGGTCGAATTCGGTCGGGCGAATGTGCTGCGCGAGGGCTACGACGTCACGATCATCGCTATCGGCGGCATGGTGCCACACGCGCTGGCCGCAGCCGACGCGCTGGCCGCAGGCTCGCCCGCCATCTCGTGCGAGGTGATTGACCCGCGCACGCTTGTGCCGCTGGACGCGCCGACGCTGATCGCCAGCGTCAAGAAGACCGGCCGCGCCGTGATCGCGCACGAGGCGCATAAGCGCAGCGGCCCTGGCGCGGAGATCGCCGCCGTGCTCGCCGAACATGCCGTGGATTACCTCGACGCGCCCATCCGGCGGGTGGCGGCCAAGAATGTGCCGCTGCCCTACGCGCCGTCGCTGGAGCAGTTTGTCCTGCCCGGCAAGCATGATATAGTCGCTGCCGTCAAGGAGGTGCTGCGATGATCGCCGCGCCTGCAGCACTGGTGACTGTCACCGCCCCCTAACCGTGCGCGTCATCGTCGTCCTGCCCACCTACAACGAGGCCGAAAACATCGCCCTGCTCATCCCAGAGCTGTTGGCGTTGCCGCTCGATATTTGCGTTGTGGACGACGCCTCGCCGGACGGCACAGGCCGCATCGCCGACGATTGGGCGGCGCGCGAGCCGCGCGCGCATGTGGTGCATCGCGCCGGCAAGCTCGGCTTAGGCACGGCCTACTTGACCGGCTTTCACTTTGCGTTGGATCGCGGTTACGACGCCGTGCTGACCATGGACGCGGACTTCTCACACCACCCGCGCTACATCCCGGCTATGCTGCGCGCGATCGAACGCGCCGACTTGGTGATCGGCTCGCGCTACGTGGCCGGCGGCGATGTGTTGTATCCCTTCCATCGGCGCTTCCTGAGCAAAACGGCCAACGCGGTTGCGCGCGCCGCGCTCGGCCTGCGACCGCGCGACTGCACCGCCGGCTTTCGCCTCTACCGCGCCGCCGTGCTCCAGACCGTGCCGATTGATTCGGTTTTCTCGAACGGCTACTCCTTTTTGATTGAGATGCTGAACCTGGTGCAGGGTTTCGGCTTCAGCATCGTCGAGGTGCCGATCATCTTTGCCGACCGAACGCGCGGCCAGTCGAAAATATCCTCTGCGGAGATCGCGCGCGCGGCTTATACCGTGTCACGGCTCACCTATCGCCGTCTGCGCGACCGGCTGATCGGCCCGCCGGAGGCGCGACGTTCGCCGCGCCGGCTATGAACGTCGTCTTCGACGCCCGCGTCATTCAGGATCACTTCCCCGGCATCGGTCGCTACGCCTTCAACCTGCTGACCGAGCTGGCCAGCGCGCTTGAGGCCGGCGACCATCTGAAAGTGCTCTATCACCCCGACGCCGCAAACACGCGCTATGACCTCGCTGCGCTGCGCATGAAGCATGGCGAGCGCGTCATCTGGCAAGCATATCGCTGCGCGATCTTCGACCCGCGCAACGTGCTGCGCGCGCCGCTTTCGCCCGAGGCGGGGGACACCGTGGTGCACTACCCCTACTACGTTCGACCGCTCAGGGCGCGCCCGCCGTCGGTGACCACGCTATTCGACGCCATCCCCTTCCTGTATCCGCAATATGCGCCGTCGCCCCGCGTCCGGCTCATGATTCGCCTGTTGCACCGGATCGCGATCGGCGCCTCGCGACGCATCATCACCGTCTCGCAGTCGGCGGCGGACGAGCTGACGCGCTTCTTCCCCGCAATTGCGCCGCGCTTGACGGTGGTTCCGCTGGCCGCCGATTCAGCCTTCACGCCCCAGGCCGACTCACACATCGCGCGCGTTCGCGCCCAGTTTGACCTTCCGCCGCGCTTCGCGCTCTACCTGGGCAGCAATAAGCCTCACAAAAACCTGGCGCGATTGATCGAAGCGTGGCAGGTGATCGTCAATCGCTGGGAAGGCGAGGCGGCAAAGTCATCGCGCAATCCCCAACGACATCCGCCCGCGCTTGTCATCGCCGGCCATCAGGACCCGCGCTATCCCGAGGCGCAGTCGCGCGCCCAGACGCTGGGCATCGCGCCGTGGGTGCGCTTCATCGGCAGCGTCAGCGACGCGCAAGCGGCGGCGCTCTATTCGGCCTGCGACCTATTCGTCTACCCTTCGCTGCACGAAGGCTTTGGCCTGACCGTGCTGGAGGCGATGGCGTGCGGCGCGCCGGTCGCTTGTTCAAACCGCTCATCGCTGCCGGAGGTCGCCGGCGAAGCGGCTCTGTTGTTCGACCCCAAGCAACCACTCGAAATTGCGGAAGCCTGCTTGCGCGCGCTGCGCGACGAATCGCTGCGCGCGCAGCTCCGCGCGCGCAGCCTGGCGCGCGCGGCGCAGTTCAGTTGGCGCGAGACGGCCCGGCAGACGGTGAACGTGTACCGCAGCGCGCTCGAACGCGCGCGTCCGGCTTGATGTCATGCTGCGCATCGTCCACATCTACAAGGACTACTTCCCAGTGCTGGGCGGCATCGAAAACCACATCCGCCAAGTGGCCGAGGCGCAGGCCCAACGCGGGCATCGCGTGGATGTGCTGGTGACCAGCCGGAACGCAACAGGTCGCACCGAACAGCTCAACGGCGTGCGCGTGACCAAGGCGCCGCGCCACCTGAACGTGCAATCGGCGCCGATCAGCGCGGCCTTCCCACGAGCGGTCGCCCGGCTTACCGACGGCGCAGATATCGCTCACCTACACGCGCCCTACCCGGTCGGCGAAGCGTGCAACTTGTGGTTCGGCCGGGCAAAGCATACTGTGATCACCTGGCACAGCGACATCGTGCGGCAAAAGGCGCTGTTGCGCCTGTATGCGCCCGTGTTGCGTCGCGTCGTCGCTCACGCCGGCGTGATCGTCCCCACCAGCGAAACGTACGCGCGCACATCGCCCTGGCTGCGCGACCATCTGGACAAGTGCCGCGTGGTTCCGTTAGGCATACACACGGAGCGCTTCGACGCGGGCGACGACGAGAGAAGCCGCCGGCGCGCGACGCTGCGCAGTCAACTCCTCGCTTCCGCTCACGTTGCTTCGGCAGAGCCGCTGGTGCTGCTCAGCGTCGGGCGGCTGCGCTATTACAAAGGCCTGGATGACCTCATCCGCGCCGTGCCCGATCTGCCGGGCGTCGTCGCCGTCATCGTCGGGGTTGGGCCGATGGAAGCGGCATGGAAGGCGCTGGCGCAGCGGCTGGGCGTGGCCGACCGGGTGATCTTTGTCGGCGAGGTGAGCGACGAGGCGCTGCCGGACTACTATCACGCCGCAGATGTCTACGCCATCCCGGCCAACTCGCGCGCCGAAGCGTTCGGCATCGCTATCCTGGAAGCGATGGCCAGCGGCCTGCCGGTGATCTCGACCGAGGTCGGCACGGCGACGAGCTGGATCAACCAGCACGGCGCTACCGGCCTGGTCATCCCGCCGTGCGACCCACAGGCCATCGTGCAAGCCGTGAATACACTGCGCGACGCCGCGCTGCGCCGGACGATGGGCGAGGCGGCGCAGCAGCGCGTGCGGGCCGAGTTCACTTTCGACCGCATGATTGCGCGCATCGAGGCAGTGTATGACGAAGTGCTTGCGATGCCCGGCGCGTCAGCCTCCCTGCGCAATTCCGGCTAAACTAGCGCTTCCACATGAACAGCAATCTTCAAGTGGCCGGCCGCCGGCCGGCGAACGAACCGTTGCCCTTCTTCAAGGTCATGTTCACGCTGATGGAACCCTACACGTGGTTCGCGCCGGCGTGGGCGTTCGTGGTGGGTTGTGTGGCCAGCCACAGCATCTACTTCGACCTTGGCGGCGACGTATGGCGCAGCGTCCTCAGCGTCGGCAAGATCGCCATTGGCACGCTGATGGCCGGGCCGCTGCTGGTAGGGTTCTCGCAGGTGTGGAATGACTGGTGCGACCGCGACGTGGATGCGATCAACCAGCCCGAAAGGCTGATCCCATCGGGCAAGGCCACGCGCAACCAAGTGTTCGCAATCATCGCCATCCTGGGCGCAGCCGCGATGGCCATCGCGTTGTTCCTCGGCCCGCCGGTGGCGCTCGTCGCTCTCATCGGCATCCTGATCGCGCTGGCCTACTCGGCGGAGCCGATCCGACTCAAGAAGAACGGCTGGCTGGGCAACCTGGCTATCGGCCTGACCTACGAGACGTGCGCGTGGATCGCCGGCCACTTCACCTTCGACCCGCAGTTGCAATCCGCCGGCGCCGCGCAGAGCATGATCCTGGCGCTGATCTACGGCCTGGGCGTGACCGGCACGATGATCATCAACGACTTCAAAAGCGTCGCCGGCGACCGGCAGATGGGCATTCGCTCGATCCCGGCCATGTACGGTGAGTCCACTGCCGCGAAGGTCGCCGTCGTCATCATCAACGTCGCCCAGCTCGTCGCCATTGGCCTGCAGTTTGCCTGGGGCAACGCGATCGCAGCCGGCGTGTGCCTCCTATTGCTGCTGGCGCAGTGGCGGGTCCAGGCGCAACTGGTGCGCGAGCCGACGCAGCCGATGGCCGTGCGCTACAACATCGTCGGCATTCCCCCTTATACGTGGGCGATGCTCGTCGCGGCGATCGGGCTGGGGTGAAGTTGCGTTGACAGGTTGGCGCGTTGACACGCATGACCGCACTGTGTTCGCGCCGTCGCAAGTGATGTGCCCGCTGCACGATGATCCCCATTAGGCCTTGCGCGTTTGGCGGTTCGTCCGCAAAATATGCGTGCTGCGTGGCGCATGGGTGGCGCTGCGTGATCCTTTGACCTGTGGAGGTGAGCCGTGTCGAAAGTGCTGGTGGTCGGTTCATCGGTAGGCGGCAGCACCGCAGCCAACACGCTGCGCGATTTGGGCGTCGAGACAATCCTGCTCGAGCGCGACCTGAACTACGTCAAGCCATGCGGGGGCGCAGTGCCGCCGCGCGTGTTTAGCGACTGGGATTTGCCGCACGATTTGATCGATCGCAAAGTCACCATCGCCGTCGTGTGCTCACCCAGACACTATAGCGAGTTCCCCGTCCTCAGCAGCCACCCGGCGCCGGAGACGGACTTCATCGCCATGGTGCGCCGCGAGAAGTTCGACCGCTACATCCGCGAGCGCGCCGTCAACAAAGGCGCCGAGTTGATCGAGGGCAAGCTGGAGCACATCGAATTTGGGCCGCGCGGCATTCGGGCCACCTACGAGGATAAGCGCAACAAGACGCACGTCATCGAGGCCGACGCAGTGATCGGCGCGGACGGCGCTTACTCCACCGTCGCCAGGTCGCTCGGCCTGGAGCGGCTGCCCATGGCGGTGGCCTACCAGGAGCGCATCCGGCTGCCGGCGCAGGCGATGGAGTACTGGGAGAAACGCGCGGCGCTCTACCTGGGCGACGACGTGTCGCCCGACCTATACGCCTGGGTCTTTCCCAAATACGACCACGTGGCCGCCGGCATCGGCGCGGGCGCGGGCAAAACCAAAGCGGCGCGCCAGTTGCTGGCCAACCTCAAGCACAAGCTGCGCGATCGGCTCGGCGAAGGGCTGAGCGTCAAGTTCGAGGCGCACCACCTCCCGATGCACCCGCGCAAGCATCTTTCGTTCGACCGCGCCGCGCTGGTGGGCGACGCCGCCGGCCTGGTGCAACAGACCAGCGGCGAGGGCATCTACTGGGCAATGAAGAGCGGCGAAATGGCCGCGCGCGCCATCGCCAAACACCTGGACGCGCCGACCGCTGCCAATCTCCGCCAGGATTACGACAAGCTATGGTGGAAGGCCTATCGCCCGACCTACCTCTTCCTCGCCTTTCTGCAGCGCATCAGCTACAACAGCGACCTACAGCGTGAGATCTTCGCCAAGATGTGCGACGACCCCGACGTGCAGCGCCTGACCTTCGACGGCTACTTGACCAAGCACATCGAGCCTGCGCCTTGGACGGTGCAGATGCGCATCACCCGGCGCTGGCTGAGCACAGCGGCGCACGAATGGATGCATCTGCGAAAGGAGAAAGCGCATTCGCCGAACGTGCCTCTATAAGGGCCGCTCTGGTTGAGCGATAGTCGGCAACGTGAACCAAAACACGCTGCCTTGCCCCTGCCGGCTCTCGATGCCGATCTGGCCGCCCATGTTCTCGACCAGCGACTTGGCGATGGCCAAGCCGAGGCCGGCCCCGCCCGTGCTGCGCGAACGCGAACGATCGCCGCGATAGAAGCGGTCAAAAACGCGCGGCAGGTCTTCTTCGGGAATGCCTTCGCCGGTGTCGCGCACACTCACGCGCACGGCGGCGGCCTGCGCCTCGGCGCTCAGCGCGATCCGGCCGCCCGGCGGCGTATGGCGAAAGGCGTTGCTCACCAGGTTATGCAGCACTTGCGCCAGCCGATCCGGGTCGGCCTGGGCCGACGGAAGCCCCTGCGGGGCGGAGACCCCCAGCACAACCTGGTGCGCATCCGCGGCAGCCGCGAAACGCTCGGCCATCGCCTGCAAGGCCGCCCCGACATCTACCGGCCGGATCGTCATCGGCAACTGACGCGCCTCGGCCAGCGCCAGCTCGCGCACATCCTCCACCAACCGCGAGAGCAGCCGCGTCTCGTCATAGACGGCGGCGATTTCCTTCATTTGCAAAGGATGCACGCCGTCCAGCAAGGCGCGCAGCGAGCCTTGAATCACCGTCAGCGGCGTGCGCAACTCGTGCGCCACATCGGCCATCAGGTTGCGCCGCTGCGCCTCCGCCTGCTGCAGCGAGTCGGCCATGTGATTGAAGGCTTGTGCTACTTCGGCGACCTCGGCGACGTGGGCTGCTTCTTTCAGCGGCACGCGCTGCGACCAATCGCGCTGGGCGAAGGCATGGGCAGCCTGCGCCACGATCGCCAGCGGCTTGGATAGGCTGCGGCTGACAAAGAGACCCACTGCGATCCCTAAGCCGGCGCCGACCAGGGCGATGAGGATCACAGAGCGCTGCAAGTCGCCCAGGAAGCGACGTTCCAGTGGGCCAAGCGGATCGAAGTCAGGCGAACCGGCGAGCAAGTAGCCTACGACGGCGTCGTTGACGACGACCGGCTGCGCAGAGGCCAACATGAACGGATCAAGCGTTTGGCCGAGGCGTTCGCGGCCGGCCTCGTCGTAGACGATCTTGCCCTGGGCATCGGCCACGAGCAATAGGGGGCGCCGCGCGGGGAACGCATTGCGACGTGGACGCGGGCGCGCCGCGCGGAGCGAATCCGCCACACCTGCCCAGGAGCCATGCGCTTCGTAATGCGCTTCCAGGGCGTCGAGCGCGCCGCCGCGCGCCAATACGCCCGGCTGCGCCAGGTAACCGCGGAACTGCCGACCGGCGCTCCACATGATGGCGCCGGCGACGAAGACGGCCATGAGCGAAGTCACCAGCAGAAACGCCAGCGTCAGGCGCACCCACAGGCGGTTCACGGCGCACCTCCTGCACTGGCCGCGTCGCGTTGACGCCCTTCGCCGATCGGCGATGCGCGCAGCCGGTAGCCCACGCCGACAACCGTCTCGATATACGAGGGGTTCGCCGGATCGGGTTCGATCTTGCGGCGGAGGTTCTTGATGTGGCTGTCAATCGTGCGTTCCAGGCCCTCGTAGTCATAGCCGAGCGCTTGCTCGATCAGCTCGCTGCGGGTGAAGGCGTAGTTTGGGTTCGCCATCATCGCGCGCAACAGCGCAAATTCAGTCGGGGTGAGGTCAACCGGCCGACCATCTAGCGTGACGGTATGCTCGCCGGCGTTCAGCCGCAGGCCGCCAACTTGGAATACCGTCGGCGGCGTTTGCGCGCTCCACTGCGCTCGGCGCAGGATCGCCCGCACGCGCGCAACCACCTCTTGAGGATTAAAAGGCTTGGTGACGTAGTCGTCCGCGCCCAGGTCGAGGCCGATCAACTTATCAGCGTCGTCCACCCGCGCGGTCAGCATCAGGATCGGCGTCGTAGCGAGATGCGCATCGGCGCGCACCAGTCGCGTCAGCTCCCAGCCGCTGCGCTTCGGCATCATCAAGTCGAGCACCACGCAATCTGGACGCTCCCGGCGAATGTAATGCAGCGCCTCCTCACCATCGTAGGCCTGAAGACAGTTATGCCGGCGCGCTCGAAGTACGACTGCAGCAGCCGGACGATCTGCCGGTCATCATCCACGATGAGCACACGCGCAGACATAGCTGAATTTTAGATATGGCGCGCGCCGCCAAACATCACACGGCTGCCCACGACGTTCGGGCGAACGCACATGGAATAAGGCGAGCTGCACCAATTTGGCAGCCCGCCTTCGACCACGGGAAGTTAGAGCCTGTGTTGTATCAGCAGGTTACGGCGTGACGCCCGGCCGCAGCCACTTCCCCGGCTCCCGACCAAAGCCGACGCCATAGCCTTTCAGCCCAACCACCGGCCGCACTTGCAAATGCGCGGGCAGCACCGTCTTGAGATTGGCCAGGATCGCGTCGGCTTGCGCCTGCGTCATCCGTCCGGCAGCCACTGCTTCGTTCAACGCCGTCGTCTGCTCGGCAATGACGGCATTCACGATGGCCTCCAGCGCCACGCCTTTGGCGGATGCGACGTCGGCAACCGACTTGCCGGCCTGCAACTCCGCGCGCAGCTCGGCCTCGGTCATGCTGAGGGCCTGGGCGATCGTGGCCAGCTTCGCGCTGCCCAGGCGCATCGGCGCCCCGCCCCAACGCGGCGCGCCGGCCCGCGGCGGCGGGACTACCGGCGACCACGCGGCCGCCGGCGAAGCAAAGGCCAAACCCGCGGATGCGATCAGGGCGGCTGCGCCCATCTTCAAACCCGTTTTCAACCCATTGCGTGTATTCATCGCTCGTCATCTCCTTTTGCTGATGTTTTGCGGCCTAACCGCTTGCCGTTAGGCTATGGCAGCGCTGTGGAGAGGCCATGGAGACAACCTGAGCGTTCGATGAGAGCCGCCGGATTACGACACGCGCGGCACGCGCGGCAGGATCGCCGAGATCACTTCGTAACTGATCGTGCCCAGGCGCGCCGCCACGTCCTCGGCAGTGATGCGCTGATCGCCCTGTTGTCCGATCAGCACCACCTCGTCGCCCAGCCGCGCGCCGGGGATGTGCGAGACGTCAATCATGGCCTGATCCATGCACACGGCCCCCACGATGGGCGCGCGCCGGCCGCGCACCAGCACCTCGCCAAACGTGCCAGGGGCGCGGCGAAAGCCATCGGCGTAACCTACCGGGATGACGGCGATGGTCGTCTCGCGCTCGCACACGAACCGCTTGCCGTACGACACCGGCGCGCCGGGCGGCAGCCGCTTCACCTGAGCGATGGTCGTCTTCCAGGAGAGCGCCGGCCGCAGCGCGAGGCCGGCCGGCTGGAGCGGCGCAGGGAAGAACGGGTTCAAGCCATACAGCGCCAGGCCGATGCGCACCAGGTTAAAACGCGCCTCAGGATAGGCCAACGCGGCCGCCGAATTTGCCGCATGGACGTAGCGCGCAAGCGACGCCGGCGCGCCCAGCGCGTCCAGCACCTGGCGGAAGCGCGCGAGCTGAAGCTGCGTGTAAGCCGGGTCGCAATCGGCGCAACTGAAGTGGGTGAAGATGCCCTCTAACTGCACCGCGGGCAAGTCGGCGACGGCGCGGACGAAGTCGGCCGCCGCGTCCGGCAGCACGCCCAGGCGCCCCATACCGGTGTCCACCTTCACGTGCAGGCGAGCCACGCGGCCCAACTCCCGGGCGGCGCGCGAGTAGGCGCGCGCCACGTCGAGGTCATAGACGGTGAGGGCCAGATCGCGCAGCAGGGCCTCGCGCGCGTGCCAGGCCGGCGTGAAGCCCAGAATCAAGATGGGCGCGTCTATCCCGGCGCTGCGCAAAGCAGCCGCCTCGTTCAGCGAAGCCACGCCGCACCAACTTGCGCCGTTGTTGAGCGCCGTGCGCGCCACCTTGACAGCGCCATGGCCGTAGCCATCGGCCTTGAGCACCGCCATCAGCGCGACCGCCTCGCCGACGATCGCCTTCACGGCGCGCGCGTTGTGGGCGATGGCATCCAGGTCCACATCCAGCCAAGTGGGGCGCGCGGGCTTGACCACGCGCACCGACTCCCATCCCGGTTCCTGTCGGGGCAAACGCGCAATGTCCGACCGGTCGGCCAGCAACTCGGCGACGACGCGCTCCATTCGCGCGCTCACGTCGCCCTTCACCAGCACCAGGTCGCCCGCCTGGGCATGATCTCGCACGTAGGCTACTGCATCGCGCGCCAAGTAAGTGACGACAACCGACGCAGGATCCATGCCGGCCTCGCGCGCGCCCGCGGCGATGTGATACGCCTGTTCGCCCAGCGCGATCAGCGTCACGCGCCCATCGGCGCGGCGGGCGATCAACGCGCCGACTTCGCGATGCAAGCGAGCGCTCTGGTCGCCGAGTTGATCCATGTCGCCGAGGACGAGGAAGCGCCGGGCATGAGACGCGCATCCGACGCGCGCGGGCAGGTCGCCGGTCGCCCACTCAACGGCCGCGCGCATCGAGGCCGGTGAAGCGTTGAACGAATCGTCCACCAGGATTGCGCCGTTCACGCCGGCCAATACGCTCATGCGTCCGGGCAGCGCCGGCAGGCGAGATAACGCCTCGCTCGCCTCGTGGGCGGGAATGCCGTAATGCCGCGCCACGACATGCGCGATCGCACAGGACAGCGGATGCAGATGCGGGGGCGCATAGGGGCACGCCGCAGCGCTGACCGGCGCGACGGCGGCCGCAGTGAAATCGCGCATCGCCCAGGCGCGTGGGTCATCGCGGTTCAGGATGGCCAGGCCGTCGGCCGGCAGCGCCTCCACCAGCGCGCGCTTCTCGCGCGCGGTTTCGTCGAGCGAGCCGAAATAGGCCAGATGCGCCTCGCTCACGTTGGTGACGACGCCGACGCGCGGCGGAGCAATCTCGCACAGCTCGCGGATCTCGCCCAGCCGGTCGGCGCCCATCTCCAGCACGATGATCTCGTGCTCCGCTTCGAGCGCGCCGAGCGCGATCGGCACGCCGAGCCGCCCGTTGAAGTTGGCCGGATTCTGGAAGACGCGGAAGCGACAGCCCAACACCGCCGCAATCGCCGCGCGCGTGCTGCTCTTGCCCACGCTGCCGGTGATGGCAATGACGGGCAGATTGCGCCGACGGATGAGGTGGCGCGCATAGGCCGTCAGCGCCTCGTAAGTATCCTGGACGGCGACGATCGCAGGCCCCGTTGCGCCCTCGCCGGCAATCAGCTCAGGGCAAACGAAGCGCTCGTCCTCGACCAGCGCGCCGGCGGCGCCTCTGCGAATGGCGTCGGCGATGAAGTCGTGTCCATCGCCGCGCTCAGTTCGGAGCGCGACGAATAGCTCACCTGGCCGCGCGCGGCGCGAGTCGAAGCAAAAGCCGGTGAATACGCGCGCATCGGGCGCATCACCGAGCAGACGGCCGCGCGTCGCTTCGATCAGGTCAAGAAGGCGAATCAAGTCAATACACCGGCCTGGGCACGAACGTCAAGACGAACACCAGCACGGCAGCGACGATGAGCGCGTAATGATGCGAGCGCAGCCGCACCGCCTCGTTGAGCGGCGGCGGATGCTGGCGGGCGAAGAAAAACAACAGCACCGCCCAAACCAGCCAGGTCTGCGCAATCAACGCCAGGCCGAGCATGGCCAGGATCACGGCGTAGGACAGATAGCGCGCCCGCGAGCCGAGCAGCGCGTATGCGATGTGACCGCCATCAAGCTGACCGGCCGGGATCAGGTTGATGGCCGTGATCAACAGCCCGATCCAGGCGCCGAGCCCGATCGGGTGCAGCATGATGTCATATCCATCGCTGGGATAGACCTGTCCAAAGCGCGCGACGCCGATCAGCCGCGTGAGGAGCGAATCGCCCAGGGTGATGTATGTGCCGGCCGGCGGCAGCGGCTCCACCTGCGACAGCCACATGCCGAGCACGAATAGCGGCACGGCGAGGATGAAGCCGGCCAAAGGCCCGGCGACGGCGATCTCCAGCAGCGTGCGGCGGTTCTCGAAAGGCTCGCGCTGGACGATCACGGCGCCCAGCGTGCCGACGAAGCTCAGCGGCGCCGGCAGCGGGATGAAATACGGCAGCGAAACGCGCGCCCCGCGCAGTCGGCTTACGAGGTAATGGCCGGCTTCATGCGCGCCCAGGATGCCCAACAACGACGCGCCGAACATCAGCCCGTCGCCCAGGTCGAAGCCATCCGCCTTTAGCCCACCGGTGAAGATCACCGAAACCACCGTGGCAATGAACAAAATCAGGTTGAGCGCAGGGTTCGATTGCGTGCGCGGCGCCACGCCCGGCACGGCCAGCACCTCGTAGCGCTCGCCGTTGGCGCGCAGATAGGGCGTGTAGCCCACGTCCTCTACGCGCGGCCGCATCCGGCGATAGGCTTCATCGGGCGGCAGCTTAAGTTGTCCGCGCAGGCTGATCTCGCCGCTGGGGTGCACCGTGTAGGCCTCGACGCTCATCGCATCTTCTACGGCCGAGCGCAGCCGGGCGATGAGTTCCAGGCGATCAAGCGACATGAGGCGTGGTGTAGCGCTGCGCCAGCCGCTTGACCACGGCGGCGATGCTGAGCAAGCCCTGCCCCTTACCCATCGAGATGTTCTTGCCGAACAGCGTCGGCACAATGTCCTCGATCGGCATGTTGGCGATCTCGTCGGCGGGCAACCCGCTGATCGTCGCGTCGAGGATGGCCGAAAGCGCGCGCGCAGAAACGCCGAACGGGTTCTCCACGGCGAAGTAGAACTTCAGCCGCGGCGGGCCGCCGGCGCCCTCCTCGATCGGCTCAACGAACACGTAGGAATCCGATTCGCAGTGCGGCACCTGATTGGACTGCGGATACGGGCGCGTAGCGATGCGCTCCGGCACGCCCTGGAACTGATCGGAATACTCGATCAACATTTGATTGCGTTCGCCTGGATTCTCGGCGAAGATCTCCAGCACTTCGCGCAGTTTCTCCGGATAGCGGGAAAGGTCGGCCATAAACCGGTACTATAGCGCAGCGCCACAGGCACAGAACGGCGCCTGCGCGTGAGTGTGTTGCTTCCCTTCTGCCGCGAAAGGGGAGTATTTCTGACGAGGGGCAGGCTGAACAGACGAGGGTAGGCGCAGGCATTGCCTGCGCCTACCCTCGTCTCGCCTCCGCAGAGA
>CALHLE010000069.1 GCA_938034415.1 uncultured Anaerolineae bacterium | reverse complement strand
CTATGCCCGGCTGGAGGACATCAGATTGCTGATCACCGATGCGCGCGCGCCGACCGACTTCATCGCCGGCCTCCAGCAGCGCGGCGTAGCCTACAAGCTGGCGCAGCCGGCTACCGATTTGAGCCATGAACTGGAACGCCGAATCAGCCAACTCTAAGCCGCGCTCAAGGATTTGAAAACGCAGGTCTAGTACAATTTTCCTACAGTTCGCTGCCAAGATTAAAGTTACGCCAAGGTGCGTGACGAGACTCTTGCTGAGGAGAATTTCAGAAAGTTCGGGAGTGTCCCAGAGGAGGTTGACCAGTGTTCTACTTCGATCCGCTCTATTTTGTGTTCGCAATTCCGCCGCTGCTGCTGGCGATGTGGGCGCAGTGGAAGGTTCAAAGCACCTTCGCAAAATATGCGCGCGTGCCGACCAGCTCTGGCGTGAACGGCATGCGGGCCGCCCAGGTGCTCATCAACCGGTACGGCCTGAACGTGGGCGTGACCAGCGTCTCGGGCCACCTGACCGACCACTACGATCCGCGCAGCAAGACGGTGGCGCTGTCGCAAAGTTCGCAGCAAAACTCGATTGCGTCTGTCGCCGTCGTCGCTCATGAGCTAGGACACGCCTTGCAAGACCAAGAGAACTACGGCCCGCTCAAGCTGCGCGGCGCGATCGTGCCGGCGGTGCAGCTTGGCGGGTGGGTCGGTCCGATCATGTTCATCGTCGGATTCATGCTGGCCTCCGAGTCGCTGATGTGGGTCGGCATCATCGGCTTCGCGCTGGCCGCGCTGTTTGCCATCATCACCTTGCCGGTGGAATTCGACGCAAGCCGCCGGGCGCTGGCCATGTTGCAGAGCAATTATCTGCTCACCGACCAAGAGTTGAGAGGCGCTAAGAAGGTGCTCGACGCCGCCGCGCTGACCTATGTCGCCGCAGCCGCGCAGGCGCTCACCACGTTGCTCTACTACATCTTGCTCATGGGTCGCCAGCGCGATTAAGGGCGCGGCGCTGGGATGCGACAGGGCGGACGATTAACTCCCGCCCTGTCTGCTTTTCTCAAGCCGCATGGCTGGGGAACATGAGTTTGCGCATCGCGTCGGGCTTGAACCAGAAGTTCTCGAACATCTCGACGAGGTAAGGCACATGGTGCGCCGGCAGCGCGACGAACATCTCGGACGAGGCAACCTGATTGAAGCCGCGCCCGCCGCCCTCGCCTAAGGCAAACACCGTGTTTTGCGTGTGCCACGGCGCGGCAAACAGCGACGAGCACGAGGACGGGCCCAGCTCACCGTGGGGCATCGTTCCTTCGCGCACGCTGGCTGCGCCGGCGACTTGCATGGCGCGCTGCGCGTCGGTGATGATGCACAATAAGTCCATCGGCACATCCGCGTCGAGGTCGCGCAACGGCGCAGCGGCGATGGCGGCAATTGCTCCCACCGGCAGCGTGTAGCTCTGCTGCTTGTTGCGCTTGGCGGCGACCGGCGTGAAGAAGCCTTGCGCCATCGTCAGGTATTCGCCATCACAGATCAGGCTGCCGGCCTGCTCATGCGGCAAAAAGCCGAGGTGATACTGGCCGACGTAGCAATCGTGATGCTGCGCATCCACGAAGATCTTCTCGCCCTGCTCGGCGTGATGCAGAATGCTGCACACGGGCACGCGCGCCGGCCGGTAGCCGGGCGGCGGCGCGCTGTCGCAGTAGGTCACTGCTACCGGCTCGCGCTTGAGCCGCACTTGGTTCATCAAGAGATCGTACAGCCGGGCGCGGTCTACCGGCCGGCCGGCGGAGAGGGAACGCCATTCGCGCAGGTTCATATTCTGTCGGCTGCTCCGTCGAACTCAAAACACAAAGGGCACAAAACGCCTGGTGCGCGCCATGTAATCGCGATATGCCTCGCCCAATTCGCGCGCGAGCAGCGCTTCTTCGCGCGGCACGCGCACTGCATATGCCCAAATGAGCATGACCGCGCTGATGAGCGCTCCCAGCCAAGTGCTCAGCATCAGGGCAAACCCAACGCTGCTCAAAAAGCCGCCGGTGTAGGCCGGATGGCGCACCCAGCGATACGGGCCGTCGCTCACCACGGCATGACCCGGCTGCACGACGACCTCGCCCACAAAGTAGCCCCCCAGCGCGCGCTGCGCCCACAGGCGCGTCCCCCATCCCAGCGTCGTCATGAACGCGCCAATCCATACGACGACGTCGCGCGTCTCCCCGCGAAAGACGCCGATCTTCAGAAAGCCGCACACCAAACGCGCGATGAGTCCAACGAGCAGCGCCAACCACAAAGGCGGAAATAGGCCCCCCACGCGCGACGCGGCAACGCCGGCCGTCCGCTTGCGCCGCGATTCGGTGGCCATAAAGCCGAACTGCATCAGCGCAAACAGGGCGGCCAGCCATGCAGACGGGAAGACCCCATCAGGGCCGATGAAATAGGCATAGATAGGATCGCCCGACATGGCTTAGCTCACCTCTGCGCGGCTGTCGCCGCCAGCGCTTGCTCGACGGTGTCCGGCGTGACTTCGCGCAGGTTGTGCCTGACGGCATACACCTCGACCTGCGCGCGCAGCTCGCGGCTGGCGCTGATGCGACTGATCCACGGGATGCCCTCGAGGTGCCGGTCGAGCTGCGCCCGCGCCGCCTCGCTCCACACCAGCCGGCTCGCTGCCGTCAGCGGGTTGGCCACCTCTTTGGGCTGGCCGGCGGCAGCCACATTGTCAAAAGGCAGGAAGTTGAACACCAGGTCGTAATAGCGGTTCACTATCTCTTGCACGATGTAGACGACGCCGCTATAGCCCATGAAAGGGGTGCCCAGCGCGCGGCGCACCACCGCGCCAGGGAACGCAGCGGGGATGAAGTGAGTGGCTTTGGCCTGCGCCTCGGTCAGGTAGATCTTCTCGTTCAAGCTGCCGAACAAAAAGGCCGGCTGCTTTTTGTGCAACGTCTCGCGGATTTGGATGTTGTCCATCTCGCCGGGGCGACGCGGCCGGCCGCTGGCGAAGTGCAGTTTCATGCCCAGCTCGTCGGCCAAGAGGCGCACTAGGCCCTCGGTGTAGCTGCGGCCGGCCACGACGGCGAACTCGGTGGTGGGAAACCAGTCGCCCTGCGGACCGCGCCAGAGGTCCCATAGCGGCGCGAGCGTGGTCTGCTTCTCGCGGGCGATGAACGCATCGGCCTGCGCGCGCGCGCCGAGCAAATCGCCAAGCTGCTGGATGAACTCCGTCGTCTCGCGGATGCCTATCGGCGCGAAGAGATACGGTCTGCCCAGCTCCTTGGCCAGCGCCTCGCCAAACTCGCGGTACATCACTACGTTCACTGCGCCACGCGACAGGCGCGGCGTGTCCTTCAAGGTCGCCTCGAACGGATAGACCAAGTTCACCTTGCCGCCGGCGCCCTCGATCAACCGCTTGACCTCGTGCAGGTCGGAGGGTGAATTGAAGCAGCCGTAGGTCGGGCCAATGATGTTGACCATTTGCGCGTCGTCCGCCGATAGCGGCACAGCGCGCTCACGCCCGAAGCGATTCCACAGCCAAAGCAGCGCGCGGTCGCGGCCTTCCCACTCGTCGCCCTCTAACGACTGACTCCAGAAGAACGGCACGGGCGGATCGAGCTTGCTCAGCCAGTCGCTGTGATCCGACGAGATCATCTCGCTCTCGGCAGTGCTGACCACGATGAGCGTTTTATCCGGGTGAAGTTGCCGCAACGCTTCAACAGTTCGGCGCACGGCGCCGGCCGTGCCAAGCATGGTCACCTCCTGCTCACGCATCACACTAGGCGTGATGTTGTGGATGTGCGGGATGGCGTCGGTGTAATCGGGCACGGCCGTGGCGACGAGGTTGAAGCAACCGATGGGCGCATCGCAAATGAGATGCACGTCGGGCAGGGTGCACATCGTCCACACTGCGGCCCAGTAGCCGCTGGTGCTCTCCAGGTCGCGGATGAGCTCGATGGGCGCGCGCGACTCATCGGCGGTCGGCGCGCGATTGGTCAGGTCATTCGAGTCGGTCATAGCAGTTGCAGGTTACACGCCGGGAAGTAGGGCTAGTCCATCGTGTTGATCGGCGCAGGCGCAGACTCGGGTGGGCGCGGGCCTTCAAAGAACTCGCGCATCCACTCATAGCGTGGGGCGCGCTCGAGCGCATCGCGAATGAGTTGGATGGTGCCGGCCAGGCCCGCGCTTAGGAAGAGCGGACGCACGCTGAGCATGTTGGTGTAGTACATGCCGGGGATGCCGCGCTGCTTCGCTTCGGCGCTGAGCGGCGTGGTGCCGAGCACCAGATCGGGCTTGTAGCGGTCAAGCGCGCGCACGTCTTGCTCTAATGTTTTTTGATAGACGATCTCGCGCGTGCCGCGCGCTTTCAGCCACGCCTCATCGGCAGCGGTGTAGAGCGATTTTTGAATGCTGGTGCTGATGTAAGGCACTTCGGCGCCGGCTTCCACCAGCAGGCGCGCGTAGAGCAATTCATTGCCTTCGTAGCCGCACACCATCACCCGGCCGTTGAGCGAGAACTGGTTGATCACGGCCTTGCACTTGTCGCGCTCTTCGACGGCGACTCGTTCGGCCAGATCGGCGTCGAGTTTGAGCGCTGCGGCGACGGCTTTGATCCAGTTGTAGCTCGCCTCCGGGCCGACCGGCGCGCCGCTGATGATCGGCACGCCGGCGGCGCGCAACGTGGCGACGCTCCCGCCATAGAACGGGTGCACGGCTGCGATCGCGCCGACGCGACGCGCCAGCTTGTAGTCATCGAGGTTGCGCGAGGGCAACGTCGCTGCCAGCCCGCTGCCCAGCCGCTTGAGCACGGCGTCCACCGAGATCGGGTCGGCCGGAAAGACCTCGCCGAGCATGATGACCTTCCGGCGCAGCGCCTCTTCCTCCTCGTTGCTGCCGTCGTAAGTCAGCGGCCGCTCCACGCCGTCTTCCGCGACCTCTGCTCGGGCCGGCGCGTATCGCTTGAGGAGGGCATTGATGGCGACATCTTTTGCCTCCGGATGCGAGTGAATGGCATAGGCCGGCACCCGAACGAGGATCACATCCACGCCGTTGATCTGTTTGGGCAACATCTCTTCGGTCAGGCCGGCGGTCTCGGCCACGCACAGCGAGATGGCCGCCACCAGCTTGGTGCCGGGCATTTTGCTCGCCTCGATGCACGAAGCGATCGCCGCCTCGGCGACGTTGCCGGCCACCAATTCTTTCGTGCCGAACGCAGGCGCAGCGATGCTCTTGCGCGCGGCGTAGAAGTGCGTGACGAAAGTCAACCCATACAGACAGCCGGTATCGGTCACCATCGCCGTCTGCACGCCGTCAATGCGGGTGAGCACGCGCAAGCTGCCGAAGGCCGGACACATGGTCTGTGGCGTCAGGTTGTGATCGGGCGAGACGCTATGCCCCGCGGGAAGTTTCGAGGGCGCGCGCGTCTCGATGAGGTCGGGGGTGATCGGGCTGCCTTCCGGGACGGTTATAGTGGACATCAGGGGCCTCCTCTCTTGATTCGGATCATGCTAAGTCGCCCGGCCATCGCGCGTCAGGTCAGGCCGGGTTGAAGCGCAGCGGACTTGGGATGAATGAGCATCCACGCTGACCACGCGAAGCCGGCGTTGGCGATTGTGCTGATGATCTGCTCGATCCAGTGCACCTCCAGCGACTTGTTCGGCATGCCGGCAATGCCGCTCAGGGCGAAGGTGACGACAAGGTTGAGCGCAAACAGCCCGGCCGCCAGGCCATTGCGCTGGCGCAGCGCGCTATGGATCAGCAACGTCGCTAAGGCGACGTTCGCCACGGTCGCAACGCCAATCAGCACAAAGACCCAGGTGCGATCCGGTCGAGTGACCGCCAGCGCAAGCGCGAACAGGAGCGCCGATGCGCTAACCAAGGCCGGCGGCAGCCACGCCGCCGCGTCAGAGCCATTCCGGCCGCGCACCTGCTTGCTCAGAAAGAGCGCCCAAGCCACGAATGTGAACCCCGGCGCGATGAGCGGAAAGAGCGACTGGCTCAGCAACGGCGCGTCCACGCGCGCGACGGACATGACCAGCTTCCAGCTTGCCTTCAGAATCCCGGCCAGGACGACCAACGCCACGCCGGCGAAAGCCAGCCGTCCGGCGGCTGTGTGCGTCGCGCGAATCATCTGCGCAATCCAGATCAGCCCCAGCGCCGATAGCGCCACCGGCATATAGTTCTGGAGCGCCATCACAAGGGGAAAGTCGGGATAAGTCATAGGGTTCAAGCACGTTCAGTTACACTTCAGACCTCAGCATTGGCCGTGTTATGTGTAGAAGGGCGCGGCAGTGTAGCGCAGGTCGGCCAGGCGGAACTTCTCGCCGCTATGACTCAGCGCAGACAGGATGGCGATTTTGGCGTCCATGTCTTCGCACGGGTCGCCGAAGATCGCTTCCCAGCCGGCCTCGGTCGTCACCACCACGCCGCGTTCCGGCTCTTCGACCAGCCGAGTGACCTTCAGACCCATCTCCTGCATGATGCGTCGCACCAGGACTTTGCTGTCCTGGCTGTATTCCGGGCTGTTCAAGTCAATGCCGACAACGGCTTGGCTGTCGCGGCCCATCAGTTCGTCGAGCGTTGCGCCCTCGGGCAAGTCCGGCGGCTCGCTTGCGCCGAACACGGCCAGGAACTCGTCGTATTCCAGTGGCGTGACCTTTTCGGGCGGCGCGTATTCGCGGCGATGGATCTTGTTGACGAAGGCATCGAAGAGAGCATCCATCTCCGGCAGCTCGAAGAGCAACTTGCAGCGGTCGCTCAGCGCGCGCGCTGCCGGGCTGAAAGGAATCTTGGCCAAGATGGGCAGGCCGACGCGCTCGGCGAAGCGCTCGGCCACACCGCTGCCGTCGTCGCGGTTGAGCACCATGCCGATCAGGCGCGTGCTGCCCCCCATAGCCTGGAAGTAGTTGACGGCGCGGGCGATGTTGTTGGCCGCATACAGGCTCATGCGGTCATGGCTGGCGACGATGATGATCTCCTCGGCCAGGCTCTTGGCGATGGGCGTCGCAAAGCCGCCGCACACCACATCGCCGAGGAAGTCCATGATGATGTAGTCCAACGCCCAGTTCGCCATGCCGCGCTCTTCGAGCAGGCTGAAGCCGAAGGAGATGCCGCGCCCGCCGCAGCCTCGGCCAACCTCCGGCCCGCCTAGCTCTGCGCCGAAGAGCTGCGCGCCATGCCCCAGGTCGGCTTTGAAGATCATGTGGCGCACGTCCAGCTCTTTCTCGCGGCCGGCGTCTTTGAAAAGCCGCCACTGGTCGCCGATGGTCGGCAAACTGCGCCCCTCGAACAGCGCGTTGCAACTGTCGTGCTTCGGGTCGCAGCCAAGCTGCAACACGCGCAGACCTTTGAGCGCCATCTTAGCGCTGAGATTGGCGGTGAAGAAGCTCTTGCCGATGCCGCCTTTGCCGTAGATTGCGATCATTCGTGGGGGCATAGTTCTCTGTTAAATGTCCTCAAAACGTCGAGTCGTCGCCATCGTCTCCTCACTCGTTATCCGCACATCACGCACCAACTTGGCAACGCACTAACCTGCCGACGCGCTAACGCCCCTGCGCGCCAGACCAAGTCAACGTTATCTTCACGCAGTCTGGATCGTTGAACGCGAGGTCGAACGCCCGAGGCGCGTCGTCCGCCGGCAGGCAGTGCGTGATGAGCGAGCGCACTTCGACCTGACCGGCCGCGATGGCGTCGCGCGCGCGCGCCAGGTCGCCCGGCGCCCACTCTTTGCTCACCGCAAAGGTCAGCTCGCGCAGGAAGGCCGGCATGTAGGGCAGGTCAATCCGCTCGTAATAGCCCAGCAACACCACCCGCCCGCCCTTCTGCACGTTCATCAGGCGCGGGGCGATGGCCTCCATTTTGCCGGTCGCGTCAATCAAGACCGCAAACGTCTTATCGAGCACAGCCACGGCGGATCCGTCCTCGGCCTTGAGCGCGCCATCCTCGGCCAGTAGCTTCACGTCGGCTGCGGCCAGCCGCAGGCGTGAGGGCACCTTGTCGCTGACCGTCACGCGCGCGCCGCGCGCCTTTGCGAACCGCGCCGCAAGTTGGCCGACGATGCCCTGCCCCAACACCCACACCTCCGGCGCGGCCCCCTCGTCGAACGCCTGCCCTGCGCCGAAGGCCACATCCACGCCGTGCAGCGCCGTCGCGGCCAGGGCCAGCAGCACGCCCTGCTCGTCGGTCAGTGACTGTAGGTCGGTCAGGTGCGATTGCGGCGCGACGATGTAGGCGCTCTGCCCGCCGAAGGCCGGATTGACCCCGACGAAGCCGTAGTTGCCGCCGACGTACACGCGCTTGCCGAGCCAGGCTTGCGCATTTGCGCCGGCCTCGATCACTTTGCCCACCGTCTCGTAGCCGGGCACGACGGGGAATTGCAGCATCGGGTGCGGCATCACGCCGCGCAGCAGCATGCGCTCGGTGCCGGCGCTGATGCTGGTCAGCGTGGTTTGGATCAGCACATCGTCGGCGCCGAGCGGCTTCAGCTCGACCTCGCGCAGCTCCACGGTATGCGCCGCAGGAATCACAATCGCTTTCGTCTTCATGATTTCGCGCTCACTTCCTCTTCACGCCCCACAGGTGCGCGCCACCGTCCGGCAGAGTGGCGCAAACCGCCTCAGGCGTCACCGATACGTCACGCCCTCCAGGCGATCCTCCAGATCGGCATACAGCGCTTTGAGCTGTTCGACCGTGTCGTCATCGGCCTTCCAGAGGCCGCGCCCGCTGGCCTCCAGCAGCCGGCCCACGATGTTGCGCATCGCTTGCGGGTTTGCCTGGGTCAGGCGTTCGCGCATGACCGGGTCGAGTGCGTAGGTCTTTGCCGCATCGGCGTAAACCCAATCGTCCACGCAGTCGCTCACCGCGTCCCAGCCCAACATGTAGGTGAAGCGATTGCTGATCTCGGTCGCGCCGCTGTGGCCGTGCTGCAACATGCCCTCGTACCAGCGCGGATTGAGCAGCTTGGTGCGATACTCGGCGCGCAACACCCGATCCAGGTCGTCAATGCGCGTCTCCGCGGTATAGCTCTCGATGTAATTCAGCTTCACCGGCGCGCGGCTGCGCTTGCGCGCGGCCAGGTGCAACGCGCCGGACGACGAGAAGTAGTGATCGATGTCGGCCACGCCGAACTCCACCGAGTCAATTTCCTGAGCGACGCGGCCGACCGTGCTGAGCATGCGCTGCAAGACCTCCGGCGCATGCTGGCCGTTGCGCCCGCCGCCATAGGCGTAGGCGTTGCGACGCACGAACAACTGGTCCAGATCATCTTGCGACTGCCAGGCCGAGTCCTCCACCATGTCATCCACGTAGGTGCCATATTGACCCGGCTGCTGGGTGAACAAGCGCGCGGTCGCCTGATCGAACGTCATGCCGTCGCGCATCGCCGCTTCGACATGCTTCTTGATGAAGTTCATCTCGACCGGCTCATCCGCGCGCGCAGCGTCCTTCACCAGCCGGTCGAGGTGGTCCATGAGCAGCTCGAAGGTATCGCGGAAGATCGGGCTAAGGTTCATCAGCACGTCAATGCGCGGCCGGCCCAGCTCCTCCAGCGGGATCAATTCGTAATGGCTGATCTTGCCCTGCCCGTCATGATGGGGTCGCGCGCCGATCAGCCGCAGCACCGTGCCGATGGCCTCGCCTTTGGTCTTAATCGTGTCCAGGCCCCACAGCACCTGAGCGATAGTCTCCGGGTATTGGCCGGCATTTTCGGCCAGGTGTCTTTCGATCAGCGCCTCGGCGATCTTCGCCCCGCGCGCGTAGGCCAGCTCGCTCGGGATGCGCCATGGGTCAATTGCGTGGATGTTGCGGCCGGTCGGCAACACCCCTAAGCCGTCGCGGATCAAGTCGCCGCCGGGCGCCGGCGGGATGTAGCGTCCGGCCAGGCCGCGCACTACCGCCTCGAGTTCGGCGCGATTGTCGCCGAGCAGGCGCGCCATCGTTCGGCCGGCCTGGGCGATTTCCATCAGCGCGGCGGCATCGTCGGCGGCGATGGCCGTGCCGTTATGGGTGGCCTGATGCAGCGCCGAGGCCGGCGATTCGCTGCGGAACACCGCATGTTCAACGAAGGCCCGGCACGCCTCATCCACTCGCTCGCGCGCACGCAAAGCCTGCAAATCGCCGCGCCGCGCCAGCGCCGCCAGCTCGCCATACGATGTCGCCGGCGCGGCGTCACCCAGCGTCTCGCGCAGCATCACATCGGCCAGCGAGCGATGACCGCCGCGCGCTTTCAGCGCCTCGGTGACCGTGACGACCTGCGACGCCATCGGCGCGGCCTCCCCGAAGACGTGCAACGAGGCCGTGATCAAGCGCTGCTCCAGGTCGCGCAGATAGGCGTAGAGCCGCGCCGCGTAGTCGGCAAACGACTCCCCCTGCAGGCGCGGGCAGTCGGCGTCCAGATTGGCCAGCGCCACTTTGTTCAGCACGGCCTCTTCGAGCGCGTCATCGGCCTGGCCGCGCCGCTCGATCTGTCGTTCGCGGTAGTCCTGCAACATGTCCTTGAGCGCGGCCAGTTCCTTGTATAAGCCGGCGCGCGCCATCGGCGGCACTGCGTGCGAGACCATCACGGCATAGCCACGGCGCTTGGCGATGTTCGCCTCGCTGGGGTTGTTCATCGGATAGAGATAGAGCTGGGGCAGCTCGCCGAGCAACGCATCCGGCCAACAACTGCGCGTCATGCCCAGTTGTAAGCCGGGCATCCACTCCGCAGAACCGTGCATGCCGACGTGCACCAGGGCGTGCGCGCCGAAGCCCCGGCTGATCCAGCGGTAGAAAGCCAGATATTGATGGTGCGGGGTGTTCTCTTTGTCGAACAAAAGGCGCATCGGGTCGCCGGTCACGCCAAGGCGCGGCTGCACGCCGATGTAGATGTTGCCGAGGCGCAGCCCGCCGATGAACACCGCGTCGCGCCCCGCCGGCGCGATGTCGCCCGGCCACGGCCCCCAGCGCTCCTCCACCCGCTCGCGCTCGCGCGGCGTCGTCCACGCCTTGAACTGCGCCTGCGAAACGACCACGCCGTCGGCGCGCGGGGTGGTCGCTTCTTCCAGTTGTTGCAACAGCGCCTCCGGCGTCTCCGGCAACTGGCCAACGTCGTAGCCCTCAGCCTGCAAGCGCCGCAGGATGTTGAGCAACGAACGCGGCACGTCCAGCAGCGCAGCCGTCGCCTTCTTGCCCAGGCCGGGCGGATAGTCGTATACGACGAAGGCGATCCGCTTGTCGCGGTTAGGCGTATGGCGCAGCGTCGCCCAACGGGTGACCAGCGTCGTCAGCCGCTGGAGGCGGTCCGGCGCGGTCTGAAAGCGGCCGTTGTTGATCGCGCCGAGGATGACCGGGTCCACTGCGCCGTCCATCTCCGGCAACGCATACGTGGCCGCGGCTTGCATCGGCCCGACGCCGATCTTTTGCCAGGAGGCGAAGTCTTGCACGTAGAGCGGCTGCGTGACGATGTAGGGCGCATCCAGGCGCTCCAGGATTTCGACCGCCGCGTCGCGATGCGCGCCGGGCGAGGTCGAGCCGGCCGGCCCGCCTACCAGCGCAAAGCCGATCGTGCTGACCAGCGCATCAACGCGCTCACGGGTCAGCCAATCGCGCACGACGACATGGCCTTCGACGCCGGTGACGAAGATGGGCAGCACATCCAGGCCGGCGCCTTCCATCGCTCGGATCGTCTCGTCTATGTAGCCGCGATCCTGCATCAGATGCTTGCGGAAGAAGAGCAGCGCAACCGATGGTGAATGGCCGGCCATCGGCGATCGCTGTGTCGTCCCATCCGCCGATCGCGCTGCATCCCGCTTGCCGTTCGACTTCGTCTTCGCCTGGTTGTGGCGCTTGCGCCAGTCGCGATAGGCCTTGATGTCTTTGAAGAAACCGGGGGCGTCGGGATGATACAACCCCATCATCGGCACTTCGACCACCGGCGGCACGTCAATCGGCCGGCCGAAGTATTCGCGCAGGATGAACTTGAACATGCTGCTCACGTTGGCGGCGAGCGGCTGGTTCCAGTAAATGTTCACCTGCATCCAGTTCTTAAAATCGCGCGCCTTGGCCGGCATGAAGCGCATCATGGTCTGCATCAGCTTCATCAGCTTGGTATAGCCGTAGAGCGTGTCTTCGTCGCGCCCATGCACCAACATGCGCGCGATCTTCTTCACCGGCTCGGGCATGCCGCTTTTGCCGCCCGGCCGGTTGGCGACCACGTAATCCCCTACGCGATTCAACGCCATCACTTCGGGCATGGACTCGTAGGCGAAGACGACGCTCGCGCGCGATTGCTCTACCTGCGCGCGCAGCCAGTCCGCCTGATCCTTGAAGTTGATCATGCTGACGAACAGGCAGTCGGCTTCGCGGATGGCGCGCGCCGCCTCGGGCGAACGCGATTCCAACTCCCATTCGGTGAATTGGATGAGGTTGGCCTCGCCGGCCAGGTCGGCCTTCACCTCGTCCCACACGCCCTTGTTGAAATGCTCGAGGCCAACAATGGCAACGATATTCGGTTTGTCACTCATAGCTGCCTATCCTTTCGCGCCATTGCGCGAAGAGACCCGGGGTATGCGCTCATGTCACCACCTTTGCGATCTGCTCCGCCCGCGCGTTGGGCAAATACACATACCGCCCGCCCAACCACTCGGCCAACTGCGGCGCTTCGCCGCGCGAGAGATAGTTGGCCTGCGTGTCAATGACGATCGCGTGAATGCCGTCGGCGCGCAACAGCGCAGCGAGCTGCTGAATCTCCTGCTGCAGCGCGGCCTTATCTACAAGCGCGCCGCTACCCGACTCCGGCGCCTGGCTGCCGAGGCCCACATTCGCCCGGCCGTCGGTCATGAGCACCAACGTGGCCTGCGCGATGCCGCGCCCGCGCGCTTGCCGCGCCAATTCCCAGGCCGTCAGCAGAGCCGAGGCGAGGGGTGTGCCGCCGCCGGTGGGCAGCACGTCCAACTCGCGCTTGGCGCGCTCCACGCTCTGCGAAGGCTGCAACAGCACCTGCGCGCGCGAGCCGCGAAAGGCGATCAAGGCCACCTGATCGCGATGCACGTATGCGTCCTGCAGCAGCCGGATCGCCGCGCCCTTCGCCTCGCGCATGCGGTTGATCGCCATCGAGCCGCTGGCATCCACGGCGAAGATGTAGAGCATGCCGGCCTTGTCGCGGAAGCGTTTGACGCGGATATCTTCTTTGCGAATGGCAAGCTGAGAACCGCTGCGCGTCTCGGCCCGTCGCACCGCCTGCCAGGGGGCAGCCGCCATCAGCGTCTGCAGCAGCGCGATGCGATTGCCGCGCGGATCGCCCCTCACGGCGCGCACAAAGCGGCCTCGCCGGCTATTCAGTGCCGCGCCTCGGCTGCCGCTGCACCCGCGCCGCTGCATCGCAAACGGCAAGCTCAGCGCGTCCTTGGGGAGTTCGGCCTCCGCCGCGCTCAGCAATAACGCTTCGAGTTGCTCGGATTGCGCCGAAGGCGCCCCGTTTGGCCCATCTTGTTCTCCCTGGCTTTGTTCCTCTGGCGCGCGGGGTTGCGCGTCTTTGGTTTGGCGGCTTTCGTCCGCCTCCGGCAGGCGCGTGGCGCGCGGCAGCAGCACCAGCCGGACGGCCAGCCGCAAGTCGTCGTCGTCCACGCTCTCGCGCCCATCCAATGCGGCCTTGGCGAGCGCGGCCTGCGCGGCGAACACGTCGGCGCGATTGCCCTCCACGCCCAGGCTCAACGCAGCCTGAATGAGCGCCTGAACCTGCTCATCGCGAATGAGCACCTGCGGCAGACGCGCGCGCGCATCGGCGATCATCGCGCGCAGCATGTGCGTCTCGTCGTCCGCAGCTTCATCGCGGAGGCGCACAGGCGCAGAAGGAAGCGCTTCCTCCACCGCTCCCTCCCTTCGCCGTTGATTGCGGCGCACCACCTCGGCGCGCAGGCGCGCGTCGGTCTGCGGCGCAAAGGGCACAATCAACCCGATGCGGTCGAGGAGGCTGCGTTGCACCTCGCCGTCGCTCGGATCGTAAGTGCCGACCAGCACAAAGCGCGCCGGATGAACCGCGCTCAAGCCTTCGCGTTCCACGCGCACTACACCGCTGGCCATCGTTTCCATCAGATGAGCCACGACGCTGTGATCCAACAGGTTCAACCCATCTGCATAGAGCACGCCGCCGTGCGCGCGGGCCAGCAGCCCGCGCTCGACCGCGCGGGTGCCGGTCGCCAGCGTCGCCTCTAGGTCGAGGCCGCCAAGCAGGCGATCTTCGGTGACGTTCACCGGCAGCTCGACGAAGGGCGCGCCCTCCGGCAACAACGCGGCGAAGGCGCGCGCCAGCGTGGATTTGCCGCTGCCGACCGTCGCCGCGATCGCGACGCCGGCCAGCGCGGGGTTGACCGCTAATAGCAGCAGAGCCTGCTTGGCCGTCTCAAGGCCGACGATGGCGGTGAAGGTCAACATCCCGTTAGCACGTTGGCGCGTGAGCAAGCTGATGTCATGGCTGGTCCGCGAGTTCGGCCAGCGCGCGTTCGATGCGTTCGCCGGCGTCTGTCGTCTCCAGCGGGTCGCGGCGCAGGCGATGCCGCAGCGCAGGCACGGCGACGCGCTTCACGTCATCGCGCGTCGCGCGCCGGCGCCCCTCGAAAGCCGCCAGCGCGCACGAGGCGCGCGCCAGCGTCAGTTCGCCACGATGGCCGTCAACGCCCAGGCGCATGCACAGTTCGGCGGCAAACATCAGCGCGTCGTCCGGCATCTCCACCTCGGCAAGGCGCTTCTGCGCAGCGACGATGCGCCGTCGCAGCGCGCGCTGCTGCGGCTCCCAGGCGGCGATGAAGGCTTGGGGATCAGCGTCGAAGGCTCGCCGGCGGCGCACGATCTCCATGCGCTGCGCGATGTCGGTGATGGTGACGATGCGCGCATGCAGGCCAAAGCGGTCGAGCAATTGCGGCCGCAGCTCGCCCTCTTCGGGATTGCCGGAGCCGACCAGCACGAAGCGGGCCGGGTGGCGCACGCTGATGCCTTCGCGCTCGACCACGTTCCAGCCGCTGGCCGCCACGTCGAGCAGCACATCCACCAAGTGGTCGTCCAGCAGGTTAACCTCGTCAATGTAGAGGAAGCCCCGGTTCGCCCGCGCCAGCAGCCCCGGCTCGAAGCGCTTCACTCCGCGCGTCAGCGCCGCCTCGATGTCAATCGTGCCGCACACGCGATCCTCGGTCGCGCCCAGCGGCAAATCCACGACGGGCACCGCCACCCGCTCAGTTTTGAGCTTCGCGCGTGACGTTTTGCGGGGCACGCCATCGTTCGCCTCTGCCTTTGCGATGGGCGATTCGTCCTTCTCGATCGCTTCGGGCGGTCGGTTGAAGGGATCGCCCTCGACGCGCGTGATCATCGGCAACACGTCGGCCAGCGCGCGCACGGCGGTGCTCTTGCCGGTGCCGCGATGCCCCATGATCATCACGCCGCCGATGCGCGGGTCAATCACGTTCAACAGCAGGCACAACTTCATCTCTTCCTGGCCGACGATGGCAGTGAAGGGATAGTTCACCGCCCGCGACCCGGAGGCCGCGCCGTTGCGTCTGTCGTTGAGCGCCTGAGCCGGCTCAGCCGTAACCCGCATCGCTCATCTCCCGCCGCCGACCGCCGCCAGCGCCTGCGCGCGCTTCTGGCGGGCCGACCGCGCGCC
Organism: uncultured Anaerolineae bacterium; assembly: GCA_938034415.1. GTDB lineage: Bacteria > Chloroflexota > Anaerolineae > J036 > Brachytrichaceae > JAAFGM01. Next base: position 9,797 of record CALHLE010000069.1, on the reverse strand, counting down.
GCGCCTGGCAAACTGGACGAAGTTGACGACGTAGGTGGCTAGGGCGACGCACATCACCAGCATTTGCGCACGGTGATCCACCCCGGCGAACAGGGCGACGAGGTAGGCCGTGTTGCCGGCCAACGACAGAAGGTTGCCGGCGTCCTCCCAGAAGAACTCCTTCGCCATGAACATCCGGCCGAACACCTCATCCTCCCAGGCCATGCCGGTGACGGTCATGAAATACAGCATCAGCACCTTGGCGACGTTCGCCACCGTGGTGACCTCGTAGCCCTGGCCGGTGGCCAGGAAGCGGATCACCAGGGTTAGGCTGGCGAGGAAGGTGAGAAACTGAACCAACGCGCCGATGGCCTGCACCGGCGTCCAGAACGACCGGTTGCGGCGCTCAAGCTGTTCGGGTGTGTAATTCATCGCAAACCTGCTGCACATCGTCGGGCCGGCCAGTCTGTCCGGGGCGTCGGTTCAAAGCGGACCTGATCCCCGGCGACCCAACCGGCCCGACGCGGATTCACGCCGCCTCCATGGTCATGACCATCTGCTCGCGGGTGAGCTTGCGGAACTGTTCCACATTCACCCGCGCCATCAGGTTCATGGCCACGAAGCACATCGCGATGGCGATGATGAAGATGAAGCCGTAGGACGCAGCGTAGTTGCCGGTGGCCTGGATGCCGATGTCGCGCATCGCGCCGCCGGCGAACTGCGCGAAGCCGTTGGAGAGCGCCTGCGCCATACCCCAGGCGCCCATCAGCGAGCCGGCTTCACCGGGCACCGTCATATCCATCATCATGGAGAGCGCGCCGACGTTGAACACGCCCATGCCGACGCCGAGGATGGCGATGCCGGCATACATCGCCGGCAGCAGGTGCGCCATGGCCGAGGCGAACAACAGCGCAAAGCCCAGGCCGGACACAACCAGACCCCAGTCGGCGATGCGACGCTTGGGGATGGGCCACTTGCTGGCCACGATGCCCATCACCAACATGGCGATGATCGTGCCCATGCCCATGATCGGCTGGAACTGGGCCGTCTGGCGCGGGGCGAGCTTAAACACGTCGGCGCCGAACGGCTCGAGGATGCTGTCCTGCACGAACAGCGCGAAGATCGCGATGACGATGAAGAAGAAGAACACGCGCGCCTGCGGATTGGTGAAGATGCGCGCATACGCCTCGCCCATGTGCAACGCCGGGCGTCGCTCGGCTATGGCGATCTCCTCCGGCGTCAGCCGCCGCTCCAGCCCGATCAGCGGCAGCAGGCCGACCAGCGCCACAATCGGCCCGGCCAAGAAGAACTTCGGCATCATCTGCACGGCCACCTGGCTGCGGATGGCGGCGCACTCGGCAGTGGCGCAGGCCGGCGGCGCGCCCGCCTGCGTGTCGGCAATCTGCAAAATGATCGAGCTGGCGATGCCGGTGATGACGATAAACACGATCTGGAACAACCAGACGGTGGCCACGACAGCCGGGCGGTTCCTCTTGCCTTCGGTCATCTCGGCGATCAAAGTGTTGTGCGCATCGCCGTTGGCCGCAAAGCCGAAGCCGAAGCCCAACAAACTCAGCAGCATGAACAGCAGATAGATCGTCTCGCCTTCCGCATAGCGCGCGGCAACCATCGGTAATGGCACTAACGCGAGCGCCGCGAACAGCAGCCCAAAGACCATCACCGGCGTGCGGCGCAGCCCGAAGAACGCGCGACGGTCGGCGTAGCGGCCGGCCGACACTTGGAAGATGTTCATCAGGCGATGGGCGAAGTACAGGCCGCCGATGACGGCGGCGGCGATGCCCAACTCGTTGATCATCACGCGGTTGAACACGCTGAGCAGCAGCGTAAACAGGTAAGCCACGCCGAGCTTGGGCAGCGTCAAACGCGCGATGGCCAACACCGGCAGCCGATCCGCCGAACCCTGCGTCCGGCTGCGCGTCGCTTTGAACGGTCGAACGAGCGATGATGACATTTGATTAACCTCCTGAAATGTGAAAATCAAAAAAGGCGAGGGTTCGATGCGCCGAACCATGCATCGAACCCCCACCCTTTGGGAACGAGTGATTGGACGTTGGGCGCGGCGGCGCGCCGCAAGACAGATGCGCGCGGCGGATGAACTCTAGCAGCTCGCGCAACGCCCAGGCGCGGCGCGTTTCGCGCAAGAAGGAGATGAACAACTCGTCCGGCTGCTGCAGCATCACAGCAGCGCGCCATCCCGCCCAGCCGGACAAGCCGACGAGCAGAAGCGCGCTGAGGCCGAACGCCACGCGCAGGCTGTGCGCCGGATCGCGCCAGGCGCCCCACAACGCCACCAGGCCGAATGTGATTACCGCGAAGTGCGCTACAAATAAGCGGTCGGCGTAAGCCGTGCTAGATAGATGTCTGGCGAGGCATTCCGCATTCCAGACCGCCAAATGCAAACGGCGCACCCGGTGAACAATCACATCTTAGAGTATGCTTAATGTCCCACGATGCACAATCGGGTGTATGTCATATTTCCAATGTGACATTCGTCGGCTGAACAAAGGCATCACAACCAGTCTTCAATCCCTACACAAATCAATCGCCAAGTGTATGTCTAAGGATCACGCGAGGTTTGAAGCGCAAGAGGCGCAAGCGCGTGATAAGCCTGTGTGAAGGACGCGCTGATTTCCGCATAGCGGGCGACGTTTGTCACATCCGGCTCGACCACCGTGACGACGCGCGTCCTCGCTTTGGCGATGCGCCAGTCGGCATAGACCCCGGCGCCGACGCCGCCGGCCACTGCTGCTCCCCAAGACGTGGCCTCGGCCAGCAACTCGGGAATCTCCAGCGGCACCCCTAGCACATCGGCCAGGATGCGCTGCCAGACAACGCTGCGCGCGCCGCCGCCGATCAGCCGCAGGCTGCGCAGCGGCCGGTGAGCGCTCAGCGCATCCAGGATTAATTTGAGGTTGAAGGCCACGCCCTCCAGCACGGCGCGATGCATCTCCGCCGGGCCATGGCTCATCGTCAGGCCGACGAACGCCCCGCGCGCGCGAGGATTCCACCACGGGCTGCGCTCACCGATCAAATAGGGCAAGAAGATCAGCCCGCGACAGCCCGGCTCGACGCGCGCGATGGCCTCATCCGGCATTTCGCCCATCGCTCGCGTCAACCACTCGCGCGCGCCGCCGGCCGTCTGCATCGTGCCCATCGGGATATAACGTCGAGGCAGCAGGTGATAGAAGGTGAACGTGCGCCGCTCCGGATCGAGCAACGGCCGCGACGACGTGTAGGCGATCCACGACGAGGTGCCCAGCACACAGTAAGCGTCGCCATCCTCCACCGCCCCTGCGCCTACCGTTGCGCAGGCCCCATCGCCGCCGCCGATCACCACCGGCGTGCCGGGGGCCAGGCCGGTCTCCTCCGCCGCAGCGCGCGTCACCTGGCCGACCACCGCGCTGGACGGCGCAAGCGCCGGCAAACATGCCGCGTCGAGTTCGAGCGCGTCCAGAAAATCGGCGCACCACGCCTGCGCCTCTAGGTCGAACAGGTTACTGCCCGAAGCGTCGGAATAGTCGGTCACCACCGCATCGGTCAGGCGCATGATGACGTAATCTTTAGCCATGACGAAGTGCCGCCCGCGGGCAAACACATCCGGCTGATGTCGCTTGATCCACAGCATCTTTGCAGCAGTGTAAGCCGGGCTGATGCGATGGCCGGTGCGGCGGTAGACCTCCTCCTCGCCGCAACGCTCGGCGATCAGCGCGGCCTCCGCCGTGGCGCGCTGGTCAGCCCAGATTATCGCCGGGCGGAGCGGGCGACGCGCGTCATCCAGCGCGATCACGCCCATCATCTGCCCGCTGAAGGCCACCGCGGCGATGTCGCGCGGGGCGACGCCGGTCTGCGCCAGCAGCGCGCGCGTGGCGGCGCACACGGCGCGCCACCAATCCTCGGGATCCTGTTCGGCCCAGCCGGGCTGGGGATAGCTCACCGCGTAAGCCTCGCTATGGCCGGCCAGCAATGCCCCCGTCTCGTCGAATAAGCTAGCTTTGTCGGCGGATGTGCCTAAGTCGTGCGCCAGGATGTAAGCCATAATGTCAGATTATCTCGCCGCGCAAACGCATTTGACAAGTCACTGAGAACGATTACACTTCGCCTGCACCACCTGTGGTGACAATTTCGACCTATGCCCGCGAAGGATAAGGCCACGATCAAGGATGTTGCCCAGCGCGCCGGCGTCTCGACGGCGACGGTCTCGCGCGTGCTGTCCAACAGCGGGCCGGTCAGCGCCGAGGTGCGCGAGCGCGTGGAACAGGCGATCCAGGCGCTGGGCTACCGGCCCAGCCGGATGGCGCGCAGCTTTCGCGCTCAGCGGAGCAAGTTCATCGGCCTGATCATCTCCGACGTCGAGAACCCCTTCTACACCAGCCTGGTGCGCGCCGTGGAGGATGTGGCCTACGCGCACGACTATAGCCTGCTGCTGTGCAACTCGGACGAGGATCCGGATAAGGAACGCGCTTACATCCAGTTCATGGCCGACGAGCGCGTCGCCGGCGTGATCGGCTCGCCGGCCTCGGAGGCCGAGACATCTTTCGCTGCCCTCTTCGATGCCGGCATCCCGGTGGTGTCGGTGGATCGCCGCTCGCTGCGCACACCTGTGGACACGGTGCTGCTGGACCACGCGACTGCGGCGCGCGACCTAGCCCGGCACTTGATCGTGCGCGGCCATCGGCGTATCGGCGCCATCCTGCCCAACACCCGCATCACATCCGGCCGCGAACGGCTGTCGGGCTTCCTCCAGGCGATGGAAGAAGCCGGCCTGACGCCCGATCCGACGTTGATTCATGAGGGCAAAGGCATCGAGGCGTTCGGCGCGCAGGCCACGCGCGCACTGCTCGACCTGCCCGACCGGCCGACGGCGCTCTTCACCGGCAACAACCTGATCACACTGGGCGCGTTGAAGGCGATCCAGGAGCGCCATTTGCGCATCCCGGATGACATTGACGTAGCGGGCCACGACGAAATGCCGTGGATGTCGTTGCTGGCGCCGGGCATCACAGTCGCCGCCCAGCCGATCCGCGAGATGGGCCAACTGGCGATGCAACTGCTGCTCGCGCGCATCGGCGGCGACCGCCAGCCGCCGCGCGAAGTGAAACTCGCGCCGCGGCTAATCGTCCGTCGTTCGGTCGCATCGCCGGCGTTCGCCTGAGGCTGCGCCGCCGAACCACGCGCAAAAGGAGGTGAGGCCACGACCTGAACAAACGTTCCCCCGCAATCCGATTCTCCGTTTCGGTTCGCGCTTGCACTCGCGCAAACGTGCTCGATTCGTTTCGTTCAAATGTTTAACAGAGGAGGATGAAACCATGAACCTGAAGAAGTTCGCAAGCCTGGCGGCGCTGGGCACCCTTGTCCTGGCCGCCTGCGCCGCGCCGCCGGCGGCGCCCGCACAACCGGCGCAGCCTTCCGAGCAGAAGCCGGCCGAACCGGCCAAGAAGTTCGCCGGCATCACCGTCAACGCCATCACGTTCTCCGGCCCGCAGATCGCCGAGCCGATGCAACGGCGCGGCAAAGAGTTCAGCGAGATGACCGGCGCGACGATCAACGTCGTCACCGTGCCGTTCGCCGACCTGTATCAGAAGATCCTCAACGACTTCGCGACCGGCACCAACAGCTTCGACGTGATCGTGTTCGCCCCGCAGTGGATGGTCGATTACATCGAGCCGGGCTACTTGGAGGACCTGACCGACCGGGTGAAAGCCGCTGCTGACCTCCAGTGGGAGGACATCGGCTTGTTCTTCCGCGACTTCTCGGCCACCTACAACGGCCGCATCTACACCATCCCGCTGGACGGCGACTTCCAGATGGTGTATTACCGCACCGACATCGCCAAGGAACTCGGCCTGAAGCCGCCGCAGACGTGGGAGGACTACATCGCCTTCGCCAAAGCCGTAAGCGAGAAGAAGCTCACCACCGACGACGGCAAGCCAGTGTATGGCTCGTGCATCGCCAAGAAGAAGGCCGCCCAGTCGTACTGGATGATCACCTCCATCGCCTCGGCATTCATCCAAAGCCAGGGCACCGCCCAGGGCGCGTTCTTCGACCTGGAGACCTTCAAGCCGCTCTACAACAACGAAGCCTTCGCCCGCGCGCTGGAGATCTACAAGGAGACCACGCAATACGGCCCGCCTGACGAGATCAACCTCGACGTGGGCGACACCCGCGGGCTGTGGACGGCCGGCCAGTGCGCGCTGACCATTGACTGGGGCGACATCGGCACGCTGGCCATCGAGGAGGGCAGCAAGGCCAAGGACAAGACCGGCGCGGTGATCCTGCCCGGCAGCAAGCAAGTGCTCGACCGCAAGACCGGCAAGCTGGTGGATTGCACGCCGGAGCTGTGCCCGCACGCCGTGGACGGGGTGAACCACGCGCCGTTCGCTGCGTTCGGCGGCTGGTCGGGGGCTATCAACAAGGCCAGCAAGCCGGAGGTGAAAGACGCCGCGTTCGCCTATCTTGCCTACATGAACCAGCCTGCGCAGAGCAACGTGGACGTGACCATCGGCAAGACCGGCTTTAACCCCTATCGCGTCTCTCAGTTCCAGAACCTGGACAACTGGATCAAGGCCGGCATGAGCGAACAGGCCGCCAAGGACTACCTCGGCGCCATCGAGGCCAGCCTGAACAGCCCGAATATGGTGCTCGACCTGCGCATCCCGCAGAACCAGTATTACCAGGGCATCGTGCTGGACGGCGCAATCGCCAAGTTCCTGGCCGGCGAGCAGGACATCGCCGCCACGATGAAGGAGATCGAGGACGGCTGGGAGCAGAAGACCGAGGAGCTGGGGCGCGATAAGCAGCTCGCCGCCTACAAGGCGACGCTCGGCGTGCAGAAGTAAGCAGACCAATCGGCCGATTTGGGCGCATGGGGAATTGGGCGAGCGCAGTGCTTGCCCAATTCCCAATTCTTGTTCCAAAATCCGCTTATGGCCACGCTCACCTCGACGGCGAACCCACCGGCGACGCGTGCGCGCGCGTCGCGCAGCGAGCGGCTTGCGCCGGCGGCGTTTTTGCTGCCCGCCGTGCTGGTGGTGCTGTTCGTCTCGATCTTCCCCCTCCTCCTGTCGCTGTTCCTTTCGCTATCGCGACTGCGCTTCGAGGCCGGCGGCCTGAAGGTGCAGTTCGTCGGCCTGGACAACTACCGCAAGTTACTGTTCGGCAGCGAGCAAAAGGTGCTGTTCGGGACGCTCGCGATGCCCTCGCTGATCGGCTGGGCCGTGTTGGCGGTTGTGGCTTTTCTGGCACTGGTGGCGATATATCGCGCCGTTCGCAATGCGCGGCCGGTTCGCGCCATCGTCGGCCGGGCGATCGCAGCGCTAGCGCTGATCGGGCTGACGTATCTGGTCGTCGCGTCATTGCTGGCGCCGGGGGGCCGGCCGGGCACGATGGTGGTGACCATGCTCTACGTGGTCATCGGCATCACGTTTCAGTATTTGATCGGGCTGGGGCTGGCGATGTTGTGCGCGCAGCCGCTGCCGGGGCGGCGGTTCTTCCGCGTGGTTTTTCTGCTGCCGATGATGATCACGCCGGTGGGCGTGGGCTACTTGTTCCGCATGTTGGCCGACACGAACAAGGGGCCGCTGGAACCCCTGTGGGTGGCGCTGGGCATGCAGGACTTCGCCTGGTCGAACAACGCCTGGGGCGCGCGGATCGCCGTGATGATCGGCGACATCTGGCAGTGGACGCCTTTCATGTTCATCGTGCTGCTGGCCGCGATCGAAGCCCAGGAGGTCGAGCCGGTCGAGGCGGCCATCGTGGACGGGGCGAGCAACTGGGACATCTTCCGGCACATCACCCTGCCGGCCATCCTGCCGGTGAGCACCACGCTGATCCTGATCCGCATGATCGAAGCGTTCAAGATCATTGACCTGCCCAACATCCTGACCAACGGCGGACCGGGCACGGCGACCGAGACGATGACGCTCTACGCCTACCGCATCTGGCGCGCGCTGGACATCGGCGGCTCGGCGGCCATCGCCTATCTGTTGCTCTTCCTGGTGACGTTTTTCGCCACGCTCTACGTGCGCGCATTGCGCGGGCGCGTGTCAACCGTATGATGAAGTCTTTCTTCCGCAGCGCCTCCCCGTTCAAGCCCTCGCCGTTCAGGATGCTGGTCTCCTACCTCATCCTTGGCGCATGGGCGCTCATCATCCTCTTCCCGCTCTACTGGCTGACGATCACCGCGTTCAAGCTGCCGGCGGCGGTGAACAACGGGCCGTTCTACCTGCCGTTCGTGGACTTCCAGCCTTCGCTGCACGCCTGGGAGTATGTGCTGGGCGAGGTGGGCAACGACACCATCCGGCTGTTCACGAACACGGTCGGCGTCTCGCTCATCAGCGCGACGCTGACGCTCGTCATCGGTTCGGGCGCGGCGTATGCGCTCACCCGCTTTCAGTTTCGGCCAAAGGTCGGCACGGTGCTCGTCTTCCTCGGCTGCGTCTTGCTGGCGGTCGTCCTCACGGCGCTGGGCGCGCCGTGGGCGCTGGCCGTCGCCGTGGCCATCGCGCTGTTCGTCATCAGCCTGCTGACGATCGCCCGGCGCTTCACGCGCGCGTTGAGCAACAACGACATCGCCTTCTGGCTAATCTCCCAGCGCATCATGCCGCCGGTGGCCGTCGTCATCCCGATTTACATCATCTTCCAACAACTGCGACTGCTGGACACATGGCCGGCGCTGATCATCACCTACGTCGCCACCAACCTGCCGATCGTGGTGTGGCTGATGCGCGACTACTTCGCCAGCATCCCCTATGAGCTGGAGGAGAGCGCGCAAATTGACGGCGCGTCGCGTTTCCGCATCTTCAACCAGATTGTGTTGCCGCTGTCGGTGCCCGGCCTGGTGGCCACCTTCCTCTTCGTGCTGGTGTTTTGCTGGAACGAATACCTGCTGGCGCTGTTCCTGACCAACGCCCGTGCGCAGACCATGCCGCTGGCGGTGGTCGCGCAGAATGCCACGCGCGGCCCGCAGTGGTGGTACATGTCCGTGTTGGTGCTGATCATGATCGCGCCGGTGATCGCCATGGCCATCGCGCTGGAACGCTACATCGCCCGCGGCCTGCTGGTGGGCGCGGTGAAGGGATGAAACGAGCGTCCGGCGCCGATCCCGCTACGCCGCGCCGGCGAAGAGGTCAGGGCGGTCGGCCGGCCCGGTGTCGGGCGCGTTGACGATCTCGACGATCTTGTTCTTCGCCTCCGGCTGCAACAGCGCCTGCACCATCACTTCGGCCACGTCGTCGCGCGAGATCATGCCGAAGCCATGCAGCGTCCGCGCAATGGCCACGCCGCCCCCACCCGGCTCGTCGGTCAGCCCGCCCGGCCGCACGATGGTGAACGGCACACCGCTGCCCTCCAGGGCCAGCTCGCCGCGCCGCCTTCCTAGCGTCGCGAAGCTTGCATGCCGTCCCTGGCCCCACCCGAGGGAGCAGGGCATCCCTCCGTCCCTGGTCGCGCTTAGGGCAAGGTCCCCTCTTCCCCCGAGCCCCTATCCCCCCTGCGCCAAAGGCTGGTGTGTACCCCCCATTTGATGGAGACCTTAAAAAGGGGCACTATGCGCAACGAAATGAACCGAACCAGAAGGCGATACGCCCGTGAGTTCAAGGAAGAGGCCGTGCGACTGAGTGAGCGCGGCGACAAGACCGTGCGCCAGGTAGCCGAAGATCTGGGAGTGTCTGAGAAGGCATTGCATCGCTGGCGGAGCGAAATGCGCATCAGCCGGCAGCGCGGGGTGCGTTTTGCGCCAGGTCACGGGCAAGCGCGAGACGAGGAACTCGAGCGGCTGAGGAAAGAGAATCAGCAACTGC
>CALHLE010000068.1 GCA_938034415.1 uncultured Anaerolineae bacterium | reverse complement strand
CGTCGCCGCCGGTCAGGGCGACCACGGCGCGGTAGAGCATGCCGCGCAGGGCGCTGCCGTTGTGGGCGTGCAGTTGGATCGGCTCGCGCGCCTCCAGCTCGAAGCAGAGCGGATAGGCGGCGAAGGGGGCAGGGGAGGGGGCGGTCATTTCCTGCGATGGGCGGCATCAATCCGAGGCGCAATACCTTAATGAGCCTGCGCCTCGAAGCGCCGGTAGAGGGCCATCCCTCGGCTGGCGCGGATCAGTTCGTAGGCCAAGATCACGTTGACGCGCAGCCGCTCTTTGCCCAGCTCAATCTTCTGCGCGCGCTTCTGCGCGCAGTTGTAGATGTTTACCGCATCAAACGTCAGCGCCTGCCCCCACTCGTCCACGCGCTGGATGAGGCCGAGGGGAAAGCGCCGGGGCAGCCCGCCGCTCGAAGCTTGCGCTGGGGGAAAGTGGAGAAAGCCGGCCGGCAGAGCGTCGGCTTGCTCTGGAGGCGCGAGGAGCTGGTAGAAGCTGCCGCGCTTGCCGAAGTAGTTGACCTGTCTCAGCCATGGCTCCACCGCAGCCAGGGCGTCGGGATGCCCACCGAAAGCCAACGCCAGCTCGCCGGCCAGGTGCACATACTCGCGAAAAGCGATGGTTTGCTGCATCTTCTGGTCGGGATTCTTCCTTTTCTTCTCGTCTTTATCTTCCCGCGCCGGCTTGAGGACTTTGACGAAGGTGCTGGTCACGGCGGCGTGGGCAGGGGGGCGCAGGGCCAGTTGCAGCGACTTGATGCGCTCGAAGGCGCTTTGTCCGGCGGCAATGCCCTCGGTGCGGATGGCTGCGTCGAGCAGCGCCATGCGGATGGCGAAGGGCGTGGGCACCAGCAGGCTTTTGGCGCCGGTGGAGGTGGCGTCGCCGTGCTTGAGCGAGAACAGGCTGGTGGGCTGATAGCGGGCGATGATCCACGGCATGGTCAGCCTCCTTGAGCGAACAACCGATACGGCTTCGTCTCCTGGACGATCTGCTGCATGATGGCGGCGAACTCGGCCGTGTTGGCGAAGCGATGCACCGCCAGCTTGCCGTTGCCGTCCAGCGCGCGGGCCACGGCCTCCACCTGCTCCTTGTAGTCATCCGCCAGCGGGCTGATGGTGGGCGCGGGCAACACGCCGTAGCTGGCCGTCACCACGCCCTCGAAGTTGAGGATGTGCGGGTTCTGCGTGTTGCGCATGGCGCCGGCCGGCTCGACGTAGGTGTGGAGCACGCTGCGCAGAAAGGTGCGATGGCGGCGCAGGCGCTCGTCTTCGGCAATGGCGTAGGTCTGGCTGATGTCGTTGAAGCCGATGCGCGCCAGCTCGAAGTTGGCCACCGAGGCGTAGATGCCGGACGACGCCGGCCGGTGGAAGATGGGCTGGCTTACGTCCTCGCCGCCGCGCTCCCGGGCGTAGCGGACGTGGAAGTAGGACTCGGTGCGCACCTTATCGGGCAGGCCGACCACCCAACTGAACTCGGCCACCGATTTGCGCGGGATGGAGCGCGCGCCGCGCGCAATGAGTGTGCCTGCGACGTCTTCTAGTGAGCACACCTCGAGCAGCTTGCTGATGGTGTCAGCGTCAGTGTCGGGTAGCGCTTTCATGAAGTTTTTATCAGCCAAGATCCGCTCGGGGTTGAATGTTTTGCATCCCTCGCACAGCGGCATGTTGTTCTCGCGCGCCAGGAGGTAGAAATGCTCGGCCTGGATGTGCTTGAACATGTCGCCGCTGATGGCGTTGACCTTGTGCACGTTGCCGGCGGTGTCCACCACGGCCACGGTGCGGGTCATGATCTGGTTGCCCTCGCCGCCCTCGTTGTTCAGGGAGTGCAGCTCCAGGGTCAGGCGGCCACAGATGGATAGGCTGTAGATGGGTTTCAGGTTGTCGGACATGGGTTGAGCTCCTTGTTATTATGGTAAGTGATTAGCTGCTGGGTTGCTCTTCGCGCGGCTCCCCCGCGTAGCCATAGGCGATCAGCAGGTTGGCGACCACCTCAGAGCCGTATTCGTCAATCAGGCGCACGACCTCGGCGATGTCATCGGTGCGTACGTCTTTGCGCATCTGCTGGCCCTTGCTCTCCAGCTTTTGCACGTTTTCCTGGTTGTAGCTCTGGATGAAGTCGCTCAGCGCGGCCACGAACTCATCGCGCACCGTGCCCTTGCGCTTCAGCTCTGCGCCCAGGCCGTAGCGCACTTCATAAAGGTTGTCCTGGTTGTTAGCCTTGCGCCGCTGCGGGATGATGGTGGCGTGGCGGATGGCGTAGGCCACGTTCTGAAAGCCGCTGTTCTCTACGATAGGGGTGAGGTCCTTTCGGTTGGTCATCATAAGACTCCTAAGTCGAGATGTGGTAAAGGTTGGCACATAGCGCGCGCCGTCGTTTAGGCGGCGCAGTATCTCGTGGCTATAGCCGGCGGCGAAGTCGAAGAACGCGCCCCAATTGCCGCCGGAGACGAAGTCGCGGTAGCGGCGCAGCAGGTCGAAGCCGTCGCTGTGGGTTTCATCAATGCCGCGCACCACTTCCAGGTGTTCGTCAATGATCTCCTGCAGCGCGACCACATCGGCCCGATCGCGCAGGTCGCCGCTCCAGGCCGGCAGGCTGAGGAACGAGAGGTTGACCATGGTGTAGGCATTACGGCTCAGCAGCTTGAACTGGGCCACATGGAAGCCGGCCACGACCTTCTCCGGCGCCGCCGGCAGGTCGAATTCGTCCTCGTCGCGCCACGCCGCTTCGACGTAGTCCAGCCAGGCCCGCGAGAAGAGTAGCACGCTGGTGATATCGGTCTTCAGCGCCGTCTGGCCGCCGCGCTCGCGCCACAGGTAGTGGTTGAAGCGGGCAAAGGCCTCTCGATGAGCTTGCCATGACAAGCGGAGCGGCGCTATCACATAGGCCTTCCAGTCCTTGGTGTCCGTGGTTTGTCGCGGCGCCATGCACTGCCACAAGCCCACCGTCTTCAGAAACTCCTCCGGCCAAGGCCGATCCTTGATGTTGTCCATGCGCAGGGCGTTGGCCTTGCTCTCGTTCAAGCCCTTGCCCTGGTGGGGATTGAGAAGTTGTGATGCCGTCTCTCGTGGCTTGATGCCGTTGCGTTTGGCGATCTGGTTCCATTTCTCTAACACTGCCTCGGCGTCGGAATTGGGTTCAGCAAAAAGGGCCAATATGCTTGGGAGATGCACTGAGATATGCGCGCAAGCGTTTTTCCACTGCGAGACGATCCGGTTGTAGATGCCCTTGGCTTGCATTTGGGAATCGCCCAGGAAAACCACCGTCGCCCAGTCCGTTGGCGGTTCCAAGTCGCGGAGTTGCTGCTCCAGGTCGGTGCCGCGCACGCCTTGCTCGGCCAAAGCCCTTCTCTGCTTTCCCCAATGCTTAACCTGATCCCGGGTCTCGTCCACATCGCGCGCTGGCTCGCCGTCCGCTGCTACTTCCCCTCGCCGTACGATCAGAGGAGCGGGATTGCGCAGCTGCGATAAGCGACTCACCCAATCCTTCTGCACCGGCTCGCTCAGCCGCACCCGATAGTGGCCGCCGATGTCCTCCAGGACGATGCGCCAGCGGTCGGTCGGTTCCTTCACCTGCCGGAAGATGTGGTCCAGCAGCGTGGCCAGCCCGTAGGCCATCAGCACGTCGCTGTAGGTGCCGGTGCGCTTGGGAACGTAGTAGGTGTCCTGATACATCAGCCCTCCTCCTGCGACAGTCCGTCGCATAGCCGTAGGATACGTACGATGATGAAGTACTGAAACCACCAAGCCCAGGCGCCGTCGGGCGGCGCCTCGGGCAGATGCCGGCCCACGTTGGGGGCCTTTTCTTCGCAACGTAGCCACTGCGCCCAGGCTCGCCAGCTTGCGTCGCCGACGGCAGCCAGCGCCTCGGCTGCCGTCTCGCCGGCCTCGGGGTGCAGCCGATACGGTTTGGCCTCGTCCAAGCCAGGGCTGTGGTGGCGGGCGATAGCCGCAAAGGCGGCGCGGTAGAGGCCGGGATAGGTCCGGCCCTCTAACGCCTCAAACAGCACCTCGAACGAGGCGGACGCGCTCTCGCCGGCATGGGTGGACGGCTTATACTGGTGCACGTTCCTCTGCGCTTCTTCATGGACCGGGTTGCCGCGCTCGTAGTGGGTGTGCGCGACCAGGAAGGGCGGCGTGCCCTCGCCGATGGCCTGCTGGTACTCGGCCGCGAAGCGTTGCCAGTCCTCGCTCAGCTTGCCCACATCGTGTAAGGCCATGCTCAGGCGTACGGCTCGTTCCAGCAGCCCGGTTGGCAGGCACCAATCCCCATCCTGTTCGGCGAAGCGGCGGGCCGGCCAGGCCAATCGTCGGCGCAAGCGGCCGTCGGCCACCGGGTTGCGGGCGGCGAGATCCCCCTCGAAGATGCAGCGCATGGCGGAGATGTGCGCCGGATACGACTCAAGCCGGTAGCCGGCGTAGTCGGGCCGCTGCCGGCGCATGATCGCCTCTGGCGAGGTGTAACTGCCATGCGAGGCAAGCCCAAGGCGCAAGCCGTGCTCAGCATCGTAGGCAACAAGCCGAGGATTGACGGCAAAGACTAGCGAGAAGCTGATGTCCTGTGGTTGCTGCACATCGCGCCATTCATAGGTGGTCTCCTCGTCTCCTTCATCGCCTTGCGCAGCGGGATAGCGCAGCGCCCAGTCCAACCCCAGGTCATCGCGCAGTTGGTTCAGCTCCCCCAGCCTGCCGCGCAGGGTGCCATGCCAGAGAGAGAAGCCTTGGAAGCGATAAGGGCTTCCTTGGCTGAGGCCAAAGGGCGCTTCATAGACAATCACGGTGCGGCTGTCCACCTTGCGGATGAGCTGGGGCCGGGCGCTGGCGTCCCCCCGCACCAGCGCGTCGGTGATGCGCTGCCAGAGCTCGCCTTGTCCCTCGCGCATGGCCTGGAGCATGGCCGCATCGGCTTCGCTGTGGGCCTGGTTGACCACCTCCTGCTCGGCGGCGAAGTCCAGGATGGCACCGGCTCGCTCGCGAAACGCCTGCCACGAACGATCGCACACGACGACCTCGGCCTTGCTGCCGCCATAGGGCGCATAGTTCGGCGCGCCGTCTTCCCGGGTCGGAACCGGATAGACGATCACCCGGCCTTGTTCGCCCGGATAGCGGGCGCAGCGGCCGGCGCGCTGCAACACGCCGGCCGCCGGCGCGATCTCGGTGTGCAGCGTCTGGGCGCTGATGTCCAGCCCCACCTCCACCACCTGGGTGGCGACGACGATCAAGGAGGGGCCGCCGCCGGCCTTCAGCTCCTCCGGGTTCCAGAGCGCCTGCAACAGCGCCTCCTTGAGCTGGCGGTGCGGCCGCTCGAAGCGGCTGTGGAGCAGCATGACCCATGGCTGGTCTTGAGGGGCGGCGGCCAACCGATCGCGGAGCATCTGCACCCCCTGCGCGGCTGCCCTGTCCCACCCGTCGCCGAGGCTGCCCGCCAATTCCTGGTAGATGGGCGCCAGGTCGGGATCGGTCACCGGCACGGGACGGCAGCCGGCCTGGCAGAGCTGCTCGTAGAGGGCAATGGCCCGATCCACGGTGTTGCAGACGGCCAGCGAGCGGCGCTCGTGCGTGGCCAGCACCGCCTCGGCCGTCAGCTCTCTCTCCGCCACCTCGAACCGGCGCTGTTTGCGGGATAGTTGGCCCTGCCGGGTCTCGATGCTGGCCACTTCGTCGGGTGGAACAACGACCACCTCGGCCTTGAGCAGCTCGCCGATGGCCTCCAGCATGGTCTGGGAGAAGGTGGCCGTCATCAGTAGGAAGGGCGCTAGCTGACCTATCACACGCAAGAGCTGCAGCGTGGCCTGGGTGGCCTCTAGTGGAAACAGGTGAAACTCATCGAACACCAGGTAGGAGCCCAGCACGGCGCCGACGTTCAGGTTGGCCCGGCCGGGCGAGAGGCTGTAGGGCACGCCCAAGGCGCTGCTTAGGGTCTGGTCGAGCGTGGCGAAGACCAAGTCACCCACCAGTTCTGGATCTTCTGGCCGTTCGCCCGTCTGGATGCGCACGTCCAGCTTGCGGCGGTGCACCCGCTCGTAGCGCTCGGCCAGCCCATGGTACTCACGGTAGAACTGGCTCGCCAGCACGCGCATGGGCACCGAGTAGAGGCATTGCTTTGGGAAGGCATCATCGGGGCGGTCAAAGAACGCCTCAATAAAGGGCGCCAGCGCGGCCCGCGTCTTGCCCGAGCCGGTGGGCGCTTGCAGGACGACCGAACGGCCGTTCAACAGGTGTGATTTGACCTGCTCTTGGTAAGGGTAAAGCGGCACAGCTAACCTCCAAAGAAATCGTCCAACGTCGAGCTTTTGCTGGTGGGGGACGAGCTGACATGCCAGCCATACAGCTCGGCTAGCGCTTTAGCCTCACCCATCAGGGTCTCTCGCAGCTCCCGCGGCCCCAGCACCTCGCAATCCGCCCCCCAACCTCGGATCCACGGCAGCATCTCCTGCGGCTCGGCGATCCGCGCTCGCCAGATCAGATACCCATCGGCTTGGGGCTCCAATTGCTGTCCCCGATGCCAGCGGCTTTCCCGCACCCGCATCGCCACCCGCGGATGGAAGCGCAGCACTACTTCCACCGGTTCCGCCTCGCTATACCAGATGCCCCAAGCATCGCGCAGCAAGGCTTCGGGATCGAAGGTGGCTGGGATCTCGTAGCGATCATGGAGGACCTGCGCCGACCGCAAACGCTCGATCTTGAACGTGCGGATGGCTCCCGGCGGCTCGCGGAAGCCGATCACGTGCGCCGTTTGCCCCACGGCGTAGGGCTCAATGAAGTAGGGCGAGAAGGTGTACTCAAAGACGCGGCCGTCCTCCATCTGGTGCTGCACTTTGACCTTCCGCCCTGCCGCCCATGCCTCGGTCAGCTTCTCCAGCACGTCAAGATAGACCGGGTCACGATAGATTGCCTCCTCATCCATTACGTCGGCTGAGCGCAGCAGGTGGCTGCTCACGTTCTTGTCCAGCCGCTGCAAGGCGATCCCCAGCTTGCGCAGCGCCGAGGCTGCGTGCGGGTTCTGCTTGTCGGTGCGGGTTGCCAGCAGTCGCGTGGCCAGGTGAATGGCCATGATCTCGTGCAGGCTGAAGGACGCTCGGGTTAGGTCGGCGTTGCGGTCCATTTTGAGCTTGTTGCCATCCGAGTAGTCCTCGTAGATGCCCGGCGGCAATTGATTGGCATCCAGGTATTTGGTGATGGTGGAGCGGTTCACGCCCAGGCGTCGTGCGATCTCGGCGCGGGTCAACCCCTCTGGGTGCGCCCATAGCAATTTCTCGATCTGCAACAAGCGTTGGGCCTTTTCTTCAGCACGATTCATGACGGCTTCCTCGGGGCAGGTTAGCCAATTACAGCCCTATTTTGGCATGTAGTGTTGCCGAATTCCGCAAAATGGCTGGAAGCACGGCGAGGATGGTCAGCGACGTTTTCCGAAAAGGAACAGCCGCCCGCGCCTATCCTCGCCTAGCAGGATGCCGGCCTCTTCTAGCGCCGGCAAGGAACGAGTGACCGTGGACGGATGCAAATCGAGCTCACGCGCGATCTCGATAGGCTTGCAGTGCGGATGGCGCTCCACATAGCGGGCAATTTCCTGCAGGCGGTTGCTGTCTGGCTTACGTCCCATGATGACCTCCGGTACTGTGGTCGTCTTTGACTCCACAGTACCGGAGGTCTGTTGCCGGTACGGCAACAACAGATTACGTGGCGCGTCGTTTACGCGCGGCGTCGCGGGCGGCCTGCAGGTTGAGGATCTCGGCCACCTCGAAGCGGGGCGGCA
>CALHLE010000067.1 GCA_938034415.1 uncultured Anaerolineae bacterium | reverse complement strand
GCCACACATTCCACATGTGAATGACCGCCGGCACATACCAGCCGAATAGTGCGCGCGTCAAAATCCATAAGGCGTTTGCCAGCGGCCGCGAGGCGGCGCCGCCGATGGACCAGTCGGCAGTAAAGACAGTGAGCAGCGTGAGGCGGTTCATAAATTGAATGTTGACGGCGTCGTCGTGGACGAGCATGAGCCGAACTGCCGGCGCATAAACGGCGAAGACGATGAGGAGCAGCATAGTGCCGGTATATAGTCGTGGGATTATCGAGGCGCGCCTGCGCACATTGCGCAGCGTCGGCAATGGCCAACTCTGCTCGGTCATATATGACAAAGGACACATGGCCAGCTCGGTGGCAGGATAATCGGGTTGTTTATGGTCACAGCCAGCAGACTTGTTGCACGCGACGATGGCTGCCGCGCGTTGTCTCTGCCTACGAAGCCGTATGCGAACGTGTGGCCCCGTATATTATACGTTTGGCTGAGCTTAGTCACCGTCTTGGCTGCGGCCTTGCAGTTGCATCGGCTCGACTTAAGAGAGTGTCTTACAACCAATTTAGCTATGGGCCACAAGCGGAGAGACGCGCGATGCGTCTGATCATCAAGCGCACCATCATAAAATGAGCGCCTCGCTCGTTTTGGTTAGCGCTTCATAGTCCTTGCTTAGCTGGCGATACTTGCCCAACCACGCAAACGTGCGCTCAACAGCCCAACGCCGCCGCAGCGCCTGAAACCCGGCCTCTTGCCTTTTGCGCTTGATGATTTCAAGCAACCAACCACAAGTGGTTCTGCCCCACGTCTCGAGCTGACCCGCATAGCCGCCATCGGCCCAAATCAGGCGCAGATTGGGCAAGCGGGCCTTGATCTTCTCCAGAACCATCCTTGTCCTGCACATCCGCCGCATGGACAACCGTCGTCAAGAGCAAGCCTGACGCATCAACCGGCAGATGGCGCTTCCGACCATTTACCTTTTTGCCGGCATCACACCCCCGCAGCTCCCTTTCTGTCGTTTTGACCAACTGACCGTCCAAAATAGCAGCGCTGGGTTGGTAATCTTGGCCCAAAGCAATTCGTAGCTCGGCGCGGAGTATATCGTTGATGTGCGCCCACGTGCCATCTTGTCGCCACAGGCGGAAGTAATGGTAAACGGTCTTCCAGAGAGGCAGGTTGTGGGGAAGCATACGTCACGAACAGCCGCTCCGTAGCGCGTATGGGATGAGCACGATGGCGACTGCGCGACGACTTGTGTGTGGGAAGATGAGGCTCAATCAGTCGCCACTCAGCATCTGTTAGGTTTGATTAGGATATGACTTTCGCTCCTTCTATTTGGTCACAAACCAAATAAATAAAATTCCATAGACGGTTTTCATCATGCGGCTACAACGACGCAAGAGGCTGGTTGCGAGCTGGTCGGTAATTAGCCTAGTAGTAGCGGCGCTGCTCTACCTCGGTGTTGCGCTTGCGAATCTCAGCTTACCTGGTCCAAACTACGATGAGGTAGCAGACGCAATTCCTGCGCTGGAATTGATACGCGGCGAATGGCCGGCCAGCGCGCTGAAGACTATTCGACTCTTAGGTCAACCTGTGCCGCTCATGATGCTGCACTACATCGGCCCGACCTCGATCTACACCAGCCTGGCCGGATTTGTGCTGTTCGGCGTCTCCGTCGAATCGCTGCGATTGACACAGACGCTGATCGGCCTGCTCACCCTCATCCTGATCTGGACGCTGAGTCGCACATGGTTCAACGATCGCGTCGCGGCGTTGGCAGTTGTGCTTGCGGCGACCGCGCCAGCCTTCGTATGGTGGCATCGCACAGGCGCATTCTTCTCGTCGCCCATGCTACTGATCGCGCTGGGCATCATGCTGCTGCTCACAATGTGGCAGCGGTCACAACACAACGCGCTGCTCGTCGCGGCTTGCTTTCTGTTCGGGCTGGGCTGCACAACCAAATTGTTGTTCGTCTGGTTGCTGGGCCCACTGGGGCTCACGGCGCTTACTGGCCTGGGTGCGAGAAGAACGATGGCTCGACTACGCGCACTTCCGCCCGCGACACTGGTGGAGTGCGCAGCAGCCTTTGCGCTGGGGTTGATGCCGTTCGTTATCCATAACATACCGGGGCTGGACTCATTCCGTTTCATTGCACAGAACGCAGTGCGCTCGCAGCTCTACGGCCACAACAATCTGGATATCCTCAACAACACAGTATTTCAGGCAATGCAGCTCTTCCGACTGGTCGGCGGCGACACGCTCGAGTTCAACGCGCCTGCACCGTTACCACTGGCCGGTGTTGCGCTGGTCGCCAGTCTGATTCACACGGCGGTTGGGTTATGGCGCAATCGAGGCTACGACGCGCCCGCGCGCCTGCCGCGCTTGTTTTTGTTGTTGAGCGTCGTGGTGATCATACCGCTTGCTACTTTCAGCGTCACAGCAATCGGCGGCCGGCACCTGTTCATCCTGATGCCGTTCGTGACCCTGTTGATCGCCAGCGCGCTGGCCGATGGGCTGCACGCTGGCACGCCGCGCTGGGTGCGCGCCATGATAGCGGCCACGACGCTAGCTCTGGCAATCAATGGGCTGATCGGCAACTTCATGCTGTTACGATTCTTCGAGCAGACGGGGGGGCGGGGCTTGTGGTCAGATGCACTCAACCGCACGGCGGCCCTGTTGGAATCGGACTTCGCCGGCCGGCCTGTGGTCGCTATGGATTGGGGGTTTGAGCGCAGCATCGCCCTGCTAACCCAGGGCCGCGTGCGCATGCGCGAGGCATATGAGTACACCCAGCAACCATCACCTCGCTTCACCGATGCCAGCCTGATGTTGCTGCGCGATCCAGCAAACGTGTACGTATTCCATGCGCCTGCGGTGACAGCCTTCGACGGCCACTGGCAGGCATTCGAGCGCGCAGCGCTGAAGTCGCACATGCAGCTTGTGCCACTGGCGGTCATCCGCGAACGCGATGGCACGCCTCACACGCTCATCTATGAGGCGCAGCCGGCCCCGCGCACGTTTGAGCCGCCTAACCTGACCGATCCGCGCAACGCAAAGCTCGCCAGCGGCGTGGCGCTGCTGGGCGGCGAGGTGCGCTACGACGCAGCGCAGCGCGAGGTGGCCGTTATGCTCTACTGGCAGGCGCTCACCGAGCCGCTCCCCGACGACACCGTGCTGTTGCACATCGTGAACCAAGCCACCGGCGAGGTGGTGCTGGCGGCCGACACGCAGCCGGTCTACGGCGCTTATCCGTTCCCGCGCTGGCAGCGCGGCGAGGTGGTGCTCGACCCGCACTGGGTGACGCTGCCGGAGGGGCTGCTGCCGGGCATATATCAAGTGCGCGTCGGCGCTTACGACCCTCAGACCATGCAGCGGCGCGCAATTGACGACCCGCGCAACGACTCTGACGGCGATAGTTTGATGTTGCAGACGTTCGCGCTGCGCTGAATACGCCGTCGCGGACACCGGACATGCGCCCATCGGCGCGAATGGTATGCTTGCGCTATCTTGCGACCGGATAAGTTCGATGCAACGTCGGCAGTTTGCCCAATAGGAGTAGGTCTACAACGATGATGCGTCGTCGCGAGCTCTGGCTGGTCGCATTGCTTACGCTCATCGCCTTCACGCTGCGCGTCGCCGAGCTGATGAATCGCAGCATCTGGTTGGACGAGGGGACAACTCTGCTGCGCATGAGCGGCTCCCTGGCAGAAGAACTGGCTAATATCATCCACGTCGCCGGCGAGCGCACGATTGACGTGCATCCGCCGTTGTATTTCCTGCTCCTGCGCGGCTTTGTGGGATTGGGGGGCGAGCATGAATTTATCTTTCGTTTCTTCTCGGTTGCGTTCGGCGTGTTGTGCGTGCCGATGGCGTATGCGCTGGCGCGTCGCATGTTCGATGCGCCGACCGCAGCGTTAGCTGCTCTGTTCGTCGCGCTCTCGCCCGGGCTGATTTGGTACAGCCGCGAAATTCGCATGTATTCGCTCGTGCCATGCCTTGCCGCTGCGCTGACGCTCGCCGCGCATCGGTGCAGCCGCGCGACACAGCGCATTGCGCAAGCCTGGCTCGCTTGGATCGCACTGGCAACGGCCGGTTTGCTCACTCACTACTCGTTCGCCGGCCTGATCGTCGGGCAAGGTGTCTTCCTGCTGACCTGGACGGCGCAGCGCTGGAACGTCTTTCGCGCGCGCGACCGGCGCATCCTGATCACTGCGGGCGCGTCGCTCGCCGGTGTGTTGCTGCTGGCGTTGGCGACGCCCTTCATTCAGCGATTGCTGGCGCGCTTGTTGCGCGGTCAAGATATGGACTACGCTTTCGTCCCCCTTGAGATCATCGTGCAAACGCAATTCGGCGGCCTCTTGCTGGGGATGAGTGCGTTCGATTTCTCGGCGGGGTCTATCGGCCTTGTCGTCAGCGCGGCGTGCCTGGCGACTGCCGTCGCCCCGCTGTTTATGCGCGTCTCGGGACAGATGCGCGCAGCGCATGTGCTGCTTGCCGCCTCGGTGATTACGCCGGTGGCGCTGTGGTTCGCGCTTTCCTTCTTCAAGCCGAATTACCATGGCTTTCGCCACTTGATTCTGATTGTGCCGATGGTGGCTGTCTTGCTGGCCCGTTTCTGCGCCTGGCTGATGTCCGGCTTTCGCGCGCAGCCGGCATCCCGGCTTTCGCGCGCAGCCGGCGTAGCAGCGTGCGCGCTGATCGTCGGCGTGCAGCTCTACGGCGTCGCCGCGACGTTCAGGCGCACGCCCGACTGGCAGGATGACTGGCGCGCTTTGGCTTACTACGTCCGCGATCACTGGCAACCCGGCGATGTGCTCGTCGTCGGCGGCTTGCCGATGGTGGCTGCCCCCATCACACCGTACTTACGCGGCATACCCTGGTTTCAGGAGAACGGCGTCAGCGCTCCAACGCAACTGCCCTCGGACGCGCGGCGCGTATGGTATGTGGACCGCGGAAGCGGCCAGCCGCGCCAGCTCGATGGCAGGATACCCTTCCTGCGCCGGCAGATGAACTTCCCGGCGCGCAGCACGATCATCGCGCTGCGCCTGCTGGAGCTTGATTCCCCTTTCGTCCAGGCGTTACCCGCCGGAGCATCCATCGTGAACGGCGACACAATCGCAGGTATGCCGCGCTTGGCCGCGTATGCGCTTTCACCCGGCGCGCCGCTCAATCCGCAACCGAACGCATCCCTGGCGTTGTACTGGCAGCGCCCGGTCGCATCCGACGCGGAATTCCCCGGCGCCGTCAACGTTGCCTTCCGATTGCGCTACGGCGATGAGGTGTGGCTGGATGCAAACGTGCGTGCCGAGTTCGATGGGGCGCGCGACGCCTGGCGACCGGAGCATTACTTCCGCACCGATCACATCATCCCGATGCCACTTGGCCTGCCTCGCTTGCCGTATCAGTTGGAAGCGGCCGTGCTGGCCGGCGACAAGCAAGAGCGCGTCCAGCACATCTTCACCTCCCTTGAGCCTGAATCGGTTGCCTGCTGCATCCGCGTCACTGCGTGGCCAACGCGCGAACAGCCGATGACGATCGCTGCCGCCGCGGCGCCCCAACCGCTGCTCACACTACAGCCGGCGCGCATCCCCTTCCCATCGCCGCCGTCGTTCGACGACGCGCGTCTCTCGGTTGTCGAGTGGCCTTCCGTGGTTCATCCCGGCGAGCCGCTGCCGGTCGTGTTGACCTGGCAGCCGGCGCGCAGTGACCTCGCGCCCTGGCAAACCCGCTTGACGCTGCACGGGCTACTAGGCAGCAGCTTGGCAACAGCCCAGCGCGCCGCCGGCACATCCGACTTCCCGGTCGAAGCATGGCCGGCCGGCGAGCCGGTGCGCGACCAGTATGTCCTGGACGTGCCGCTCTCGGCGCGGCCCGGTTGGTATCGCCTGCAACTTGAACGCCGGCGCGACGGCCGGCGCGTGGACGGTGCCCTCTTGGGCTTGGTGCGCATTGAAGACTATCCACACGTGCCCGCCGCTGCTCAGGTGCGGCATCCGGTGGATGCGCGGGTGGGCGAGCTGAGCATCCTCGGCTACAGCGTGGAAGAGCCTCTGACGCGCGGGCGCGCTTACGACTTCACCACCCATTGGCGGATCGAACAAACGCCGACGCGCGACGGCGTGCTCTTCTTGCACATGATCGGCCTCGATGGCCGACTCGTCTCTCAGGACGACAATCCGCCCATCGTGAACGGCAAGCTGCGCCCCACGCCGACCTATCGCCCCGGCGAGGGCATTGATCAGGTGCATCGCCTCTTCATCCCGCCCGATTTGCCGGCCGGCGAATACGAGCTGCGCGCCGGCATCTACGACCGCGAAGGCGGACAGCGCTGGCCGGCGCAACAAAACGGCCAACCCGCGCGCGACAACCTGATCTCGCTTGGCTTCATCACAGTGCGGTAAGGCTGTGGCTGTGTTGCGCTCGCGCGCAGTTGTGGGCTGAGCTTCCTGCTTTACCGAGCACTCGTTGGCGCAACGCTGAGCTTGGTCGGCAAAGCAACGGCGTTGGCAATCGCAAGCTGCGCGGTGTGCACAAAAGCCCGTTCGCCGGTGAACTCGTCGTATAGCCCGACCAGCACATAGTATTCGCCCGGGCGCGCGTCGTCGGCAACAGTGAAATGATGTGGGTCGTGGATCACCTGTCCGGGCAGCCAGCACGTCGTGGGCAGCGTCCAATTCGCCGGACGGCCGTCCTGGTTGACGATGCGGTATTCATCCTCAGGCGTGTCGGCCACATGCACAAAGACCTTGCGCGCCGTGGGCAGCGCTGTGTCACCTTCTAACTTCCAATACAAGTTGAGCGTGGCCGACTGGCCCGGTGCGAGCACGGGCGGGAGCGTGTAACCGAGGAGCCGCGCCTCGCCGTTCGGCTCGAAGCGGATGTTCGTCGGGATGAGATCGGCCGGCAACGTCGCGTTCGGCACGGTGAGCGGATCCACGCCATAGCCGATGACCCTGAGCAAGGCAATGTGTGTTGCGGACTGAATCACCATCAGGCTCAACGCAAAAGCCGGCAACCAGGCGGCCGACTTCGCGTTGCGCGGCGCCGTCGCCGCCGACTGCTGCGCCAGCCAGAGGCCGGCTAAGGCGAGGATGACCGGCGCAAAGTACATCCATACCCGGCCGGTCTCCCCGCGGGCGACGTGAAGCAGCGACTGCGCCGCGATCGTCGCAACCCAGGCGAAGGTGAGCGCCGGCGCGCGACGCCAGGTCATCAGCAGCGCGATCGCCGCCGCCGGTAAGCCGACGAAAGTGAAAATGTCCCACGGATGCCAGACGACAAATGGCCAGTAGTCGCGCTCGAGCGACAGATGGATGCGCATGGCCGTCTGGTAGGTGGCGGGTAAATCGAACCCGGTCAGCAGGATCATGGCTGCCCAGGGCGCCGCAAATCCGACCAGCGCGGTTGCGCCTTGCAGCGCCCACGCCGGCAGCGACCTGAAGCGATCCGTTTGCCAGATGCGGATGAGCGCATACAGCCCGCCGATCATGATGATCGGCAAATTGCCAAAGCTCATCAGCGCGCCGATGGACAAGACCAGGCCAAGCCCAACAGCGCTCGCCGTTGACTTGATGGCCGATGGCCGCGCGATGAGTTGCTCGACCAACAGCAAGCCGGCCAGCGTGAAGACGCCAAAGCCGCGATCCCATTGCGAGGCCCACATCAACATGCCGGGGGCGAGTGGGCAAAGCAAGGCCGCCGTTGCCGCAGCGCGGTCGTCGGTGATTCGCCGGACGAAGAGGAAGAGCAGGATCGGCGTGAGCCATGCGAGGACGGTCTCGAGCAGAATCCCGAACAAGCCGGCGGCGATCTGCGCGTCGTCGAGCGTCGCCGCGCGCAAATCGAAGCACGCCAAGGGGCGCAATGTGGGGCCGAGCGCTTCGGCCAGGCCGCGCAACGGGCGCATCAACTGCACGCCGACCCAGAAGATCATCGGCAAGCCCGGCGGGTGACGCTCGGCATGCACGTTGTAGCTTTCCATCTCCTGCGCGAAGCGCCCCAACCATGCGCCTAGGTCGTCCACGCGCACGCCCACGCTGAAGTAGCCGCCGGTGAAGTCGCTGTATTGCCGGAAGGCGAGGCCGCGCAGCGGGAATGGTTCGACGATGTGAATCGCCGCCGTTTGCAGCGCCAGGCCGGCCACTACGATGTAGCTCAGCAGCAGCGCCGCCCGGCCAGGCGACAGCCGCGCCGGCATGCGCGCCAGGATGAGCAGGGAGAGCGCCGCATGGGCGGCCAGGCCGGCAGTGAGCAACAGCAGCGGCAGCAATGGCGGCGTCGCGCGTTCCCAAAGCACCAGCGCGCGCGATGGGTCGAACAACAGCGCGACGACATACACGAGCGTCGGAACGGCGATCAACGCCATCGCAGCGATGCGCTGCGCGCGTTGCCTGGCTTCGGTGTTCATACCTCGCTCCTTGCGCTCCGATGGACGCCCCGCCGGCCCGTCGTCCATACGACTGCCCATGCCATGACCACCGCCGTGAGCGCGCTGATGACGCCGCCGACGTAGAGGTCGAGCGGGCGATAGCTGAACTCCACGCTGAATGCGCCGGCCGGGATCGGCGCGCCGAGCAACGCGCCGTTGACCGCAACCGGTTGTGTAACTTGTCCATTCACCAGCGCCACCCAGTTCCAGTGATACGCCTCGCTGACGACGAGCAGCGCCGGCGCGTCGGCGTTGACCGCGACTTTGATGTAGCCGGGCGATTTGCCTTCGATGGCCGCGCTGCCATTGGCGCCGCGCAGCGTTTCCCCGTCTGATGGACGCATGAGGATCGCCTCGGC
Organism: uncultured Anaerolineae bacterium; assembly: GCA_938034415.1. Classification (GTDB taxonomy): domain Bacteria; phylum Chloroflexota; class Anaerolineae; order J036; family Brachytrichaceae; genus JAAFGM01. The sequence continues at coordinate 21,861 of CALHLE010000067.1, read as the reverse complement.
AAATGGGTCGAAATCGGGCGCGCGCATGCGCGCATACATCGCCGCCTCGGAGGGGACGTGCGTGATGCGACCGGGGACCCATGCGCCGTTGAACGTCTGCGGCTCCCAATCCAGCCGGTAGGTGCTGGCCTCTTTGCCCTCGAACGTGTCTCGCGCCAGCAAAAACCATGGGATCATCACGCCCTCCGGCGTTTCCATTGCGCCGCGCCAGGTCACCGCGTGGCGCGCGTTGAGCAGCTTCACCATCACCTCTTCGGGCGCGTTATCCAAGAACGACTTGTAGGCGCGCAGGACGATGGGCGAGCCGCCGCCGACCTCGTTCAGTCCGGCGATGCACGCGCCGTTCAACGGCAGGCCGAAGTGGTTGTACACGCGCGCGTGTTGGTTTGGCTGCTGCGTCGGGCCGATCGGCGCGATCAGCGGGTTGGGCGGGAACGGCTCGGCGGGCGGCTGCATGGCAGTATCGCGATTGGCGCTGAACAAATCGAAGACGATGAGGCTGAGCAGCACACCGCCCCATAGCCGGCGCGGCGTCGCTCCCAGGCGCGCGCGCCAGGCAAAGAGCGCTGCCGTGGCGAGCAGGCCGAGCACGGTCAGCCCCGACTTGTCGGTTAGGGTGGATAGTGCCGCCTGCGCAGGCTCGCCGGCCAAGCGCTGCGCGATGAGCAGGCCGATCAGCGCGCTGAACGCGCCCGCGCCCCACAGCCCCAAGCCGCGCGCTGCGCGCCACAGCCTCAAGCGGGCGCGCAAGCGCAGCGGGCGCAGCAGCAAGCCCGCGCCATAGGCCGCGAGCACGCACAGCGCGAACGTCACGATCACAGCGTGGCGCTCCTGCGCCTGGAATTGGCGGTAGCCGGGCGCCATCAGATACGCCAAGTCGAAGCCGATGGCATTTGCGCCGAAACTGAGCGCCAGCGCGCCGAGGCCAACCGTAACCCATAGCCAAACATCGCGCCGAACGCCGAGTGCGCGAATGCCTGAGAGGACGGCTGCGCCGGCCAGCGCCAGCGGCGCAATGCCGACATAGATCGGCTGCCACACGTTGATCACGCCGGTGAGCGCGAACAGCGCGATGTCGTGCAGCGCAAAGCCGCGCCCGGCCTGCTCGAAGGTCAGCGATGCGCGCGTCGAGGCCAGCATGAACGACAAGGTCGGCACGAGCTGCGCCGCGCTCAGGCCGATGGCCAGCAGCGCAGCAACGCCGCCGCGCACCAGCCCGTGTCGCAGCAGCGCTGCGCGTCCCTCGTCGCGGCGCGCCTGCCAAAGCCAGAAGATGAACGCGACGGCGCCGGTGTAGACGACGAAGAGCAGCGTTTGCGGATGACCGGCGGTGAAGGCGCAAAAGACCAGGACGGCCAGCAGCGCCGCGACGGGCAACCAACGCTGCTGAGTCGCGAGCTGCCGGAGCGCCAGCAAAATCAGCGGAAGCCAGGCCGCCGTTTGCAAAATGGCCGTCTGCAACATGGCGTAGCCGGTCATGAAGCCGCCGAAGCCATAAGCGACGGCGCCGATGAGCGCCGCGAGGCGCTGCAGGCGCGGTCGTTCCGGTTCGTTGCCGGCGATGCGCAAGAAGCCATACATGCCGACTGCGGCCAGGAGCACATGCAGCATCACTTCCCACTCTAACGCGCGCAGCGGATACTCCGCCCAACCCAGCGCGCGGCCGATCAGCAAGGCAGCCAGCACAGGTGGATACAACACCTGCGACTGCGGATCGGCCTGAAAGGGATGGCCGCTGTACAAGCACTCCTCGATCACCGGGAAGCGACCGGCGACAAGCTGGCGATAGGCGAGTTGCCGGTAGGCCAGGAACTGCAAGGTGAAGTCGCCCTGCTGAAAGGTCAACCGGTCTGCCGGCGCAGGCGTGAGGATGCGCCAGAAGAACAACGCCCAGAGCAATGCGAGAATGACCGGAGGCGCGGCCGCTGCGAGCCGGCGGCGCATGCGATGCGAGGCTGTGATCATGAAAGCGCGACGCAGGTGAGTATACTGATCGGCGTGTCGCCCAAAGCCCGCACGTGGCTCGTCGCCGGCGCGCTCGCGCTCATCTCCATCATCATCGGCCGTGAAGTCTTCCTGCGCTTGATCGCGCCTGCGCCGCCGCTCAACTTCGATGAAGCGGCGCACAGCCTGCCGGGCTACTACGTATTGCGTGACATCCTGGCGCTCGATCTGCGCGCGCTGTGGGGCGACTTTCACATCCAGACCTTGTGGCCGCCGGGCTTCTCGTTGCTCCAGGCGCCGTTCCTTGGCATCCTGGGGCGCAGCGACGAAAGCGCGCGCCTGTTTGCCTACATCATGCTCGTCGCCACGGCGCTCATGGCATGCGCCATCGCCTACCAGATCAGCCCAGAGCTGGCGCCCTTGGCCGGGCTGGTCAGCGGGCTGATTGCGCTGAGCGCGCCGGGCTGGTTGTTCGTAGGCAGTTGGGCGATGCAAGAGACGCCGGTGGCGTTCGTCGTCTTCGTCGCGTTCTGGTGCTTCTTGCGCGCGCTGCGCGCGCGGCAGACGCTCTGGTTCTTCCTCACCGGCTGCGCGCTGTACTTCGCCTTCCTCACCAAGTTCAACTACGCCGCGTTCGCCATCGCAGCCGTGGGCGTCGTGGACTTCGGCGAACGCCTCCGCCTGATCCGAACGAAGCGCGACGCGGGAGCGCAAGATCGCCCTGTCTTAACGTCTCAATTCTCTATTTTCGCGTTGTATGCGCCGTTGATCGTGGGGGTGCTGTTTTGGTTCTTCGGCGGGACGGACATCGTGTCGACCGAGGTGAAATGGCGCGACTTCCGCTTTTTCGTCACCAATGAGGACAGCGGCTATCCGTTCTGGAGCGCCGAGAACTTGCTGTTCTACGTGCGGACGACGTTCGACTGGCTGATGCCGGCCCCGGCGTTGGCCGGCGCGGCGCTGCTTGGCGCGGCCTGGGCTGTTGCGCGCCTCCGCCATCCCGGCGTCACGTTGCTGGCCGTGTTCTTCGCGCTCGGCTTCGCGCTGGCCACGCTGCATCAGCTCAAAGCCAACCGCTACATCACGCCGCTCTTCCCATCGCTCTGGTTGTTGACGGGGCTGGGAGCAGCCGACTTCGCCGGTGAGCTGACAAACCGCTTCAGGCGCCAAGCGCCAGGCGCCAAGCCGACGCGCCGGCCTCTTGGTTCCTGGGTGCTGGCTCTTGGCTCGCTCGGGTTGGCCATCCTGAGTTGGCTGACCTGGCTGCCGCGCTTGCAGCCGGTGTGGGCCGGTCACCTCGCGGATGACTTGCGCGCCGCTTCGCACCAGATCGTGCGATGGCAGCAAGCCGACCGGCCGGTGCTCATCATCGGCACCTTTGGGGAACTCAGCCCGCCGCTGTTCGAGTGGCGGCTGCGCCCGTTGCCGGCATTCGCCAACACGCCGCATCCGATCCAATACGACGCGCCGCCGGTGGAAGGGCCGAACGACATCGCCCGCGTGCAGCGCTGGCTGGACGAAAATCCCGGCGCGCAGGTCACGCTCATCCGCGTGGATGAATCGTCGCCGCTGTATCAAACCGAGGACATGCGCAACAAGAACGCATGGCGCCAGCGCATCGTGCGCGCGTTCGGCGAGGTGCGCAGTCATCGGTTGGTGGATGAAGTTGTGTATCCCAACAGCGGACTCACCATCAGCTACTATTTGCCCGGCTAGCCGCAAACCTGACCGATGTCTACCTTCATCGAAAAGCTCGCGCAAGCGCAGCGCAAGAATCGCTCCTACCTGTGCATCGGCCTGGACATCGTGGTGTCGCATACGCCGTTGCCAATCCAGCCCTATGATGAGCCGATGTTGCCCTTCGCCCGCGCCATCATCGAGGCGACCAGCGATTTGGTCTGCGCCTACAAGCCCAACCTGGGTTTCTACCTGGCGGAGGGCGCAGCCGGCATGGTCGCCCTCGAGCGCATCGTGCGCCTGATTCCGCCGGACATCCCGATCATCCTCGACGGCAAATTCGGCGACTTTGGGCACACGGCCGAGGCCTACGCGCGCGGCGCATTCGAGCAGTTCCGCGCCGACGCCGTCACGCTCTCACCCTACATCGGCAGCGACGCCATTCGCCCCTTCCTGAAATATGCCGACCGAGGCGCGTTCGTGCTGGCGCGCACGGGCAACGAGCACGCCTGGGAGTTGCAAGACCTGGAAGTCGAGGCCCGGCCGGCCATGGACGATCAGCGCGCCGGCGCGCCCATGCCGCGCCTTTATGAGAAGGTTGCGCTGATGGCCAACCGTTGGCATGCCGAAGGCCCCGGCGCATGTGGGCTGGTGGTGGGCGCGACTGCGCCGGAAGAGATGCAGCGCATCCGCGCTTTGTCTCCACAGTTGCCGTTCCTCATCCCCGGCGTGGGGGCGCAGGGCGGCGACCTGGCGGCTGCGGTGGAATTCGGGCGAACGCGCGATGGTCTGGGGCCGGTGATCAACGCCTCGCGTTCGGTGATTTACGCCTCGCGCAAGGCCGACTTTGCCGAAGCGGCCCGCGCTGCTGCGCTGCAGTTGGTCGAGCAGATGCGCAGCCTGGGAGGGCTGTAGCGCCGGCATTGCGTGCCGATGCGCAACGCCCAATGGCCTGGCGCTTGCGCCTAGGACTGAGTTGCGATGACGCCGAACGTGCTGCAATGATCATGCGCGGTGACTGATGCAGCTTCGGCGAATGCCTTTGTCCGGCGCTCGCCTCGCTTGCTCAGATGAGCGCCACTCTCGGCGCTTTTGGGATTTGCTCGATTGTGACCGAGAGATATACTAGCCGCGTTTGCCCTGGCGGCAGCGGAGGCATTCTCCGGAATGACAAGTGGGGTAGAGGAGTTATCGTAGAGGTGATCGCTGAATTTGCTCTGCGCTTTAGCGCAGCATTGGCTCTGTTGTTTGCTCTAAGCGGTGCGTCCGCGCTCACACCTGCGCGCACCGCGTTCGCTGCAAGCGATGAGGTTATCTACGACGACGCCCTCGGCGCGAATTGGCAGAACTGGTCGTGGGGGGGCACATACGATCTCAACCACACCGGCACGGTTTATGCGGGGAGCAAGGCGATCGAGGCTACGATGACCAGCGGCTACGCTGGCCTGTCGCTGCGCGTGGATCCGGGCTTGCCAGGCGCCAACTACAGCGTCATCCAGTTTTGGGTGAATGGCGGCGCCAGCGGCACGCGCCAACTGCAAGTGTTCATCCACCTCACCGACACCGGCGGCCCCGGCAACGAAACCAACGCCGTGCCGTTTGACGCGCCGGCCGGCCAATGGACCAAGGTGGTCATCCCGCTCAGCGCGTTCAACAGCCCTCCGGCGACCACCGTGAAGCGCATCAACATCCAAGACCGCACCGGCGCCGGCCAGCCGACGTTTTACGTGGACGAGATCAAACTGCTCGCAGCGCCTTCTGTGCCGCCGGACTGCACTACGCCGGTCTACCTCGATGCGCTTGCCCCTGGCTGGCAGAATTGGTCATGGGGCGGGCCGCATGATTTCGCCCACAGCACGACTGTGCAGGGCGGCAATTTCGCCATCGAGGCGAACATGACCAGCGGTTACGCCGGCCTGTCCTTCCGCGTGGACCCCGGCCTGCCCGGCAGCAGCTACACGTCCATCCGCTTCTGGGTGAACGGCGGCAGCGCAAGCGGCAAGCGCAAGCTGCAGGTGTTCGTCCACCAGGACGACTCCACCATCGAGACCAACCGCGTGCCGTTCAACGCGCCGCCCGGCCAGTGGACGCAGGTGGTGATCCCGCTCTACGCGCTGGGCAACCCGGCCACCATCAAGCGCATCAACATCCAAGACCGCACCGGCAATGGCCAGCCCCCGTTTTACGTGGACACCGTGTGCCTGAGCAACGACTCTGTGCCGCCGCCGGCGCCGCCGCCGCCCAACTGCGCCACGCCGATCTATCTGGACGCTCTGGCGCCGAGCTGGGACAACTGGTCTTGGAATGGCAACTACGACTTCGCCGGCGACACGGTTGTGGAAACAGGCAACTTCGCCATCGAGGCGGACATGATGCCTTATGGTGGCCTATCGTTCCGCGTAGATCCCGGTTTGCCGGGCAGCAGTTACACCTACGTCTTCTTCTCGGTGCATGGCGGCGCCAGCGGTGTGCGCAAGCTACAGGTGTTCATCCAGCAGAGCGACACCGGCGGCGATACCAACACCGTGCCGGTTGACGCGCCGGCCGGCCAATGGACGCAGATCGGCATCCCGCTGTGGGCGTTTGGCAGCCCGGCCACCATCAAGCGCATCAACATCCAGGATCGCAGCGGCACCGGCCAACCCACGTTTTACGTGGATAACGTATGCCTGAGCAACGCGCCGGTGCCGCCGCCACCGCCACCACCGCCGCCGCCTCCGCCGCCGTCACCACCGGCGCCGCCTCCGCCGCCGTCACCACCGGCGCCGCGCCCGTCCAACATCCCGGGCTGCGCCTACGTGCTCTACGACGATGCGCTTGCCGACGGCTGGGAGGATTGGTCGTGGAACACCAACGTGGCGCGCGAGCACCCCTACGCGCTCAGCGGCAAGGCGCTGGCTTTCCAACACCGCGAGGGCTACGCCGGCCTCTCGCTGCGCACGCCGGTCGCGCTCAGCCGCGCCGACTACGAGGCGATCTCGTTCTGGATCAGCGGCGGCGAAGACCCTGGCGTGCGTCAACTGGCGTTCTTCGTGCACGGCACAGACGAAGGCGAGGAATCGCGCCGCTTCCACATTGACGTGCCCTCAGGGACGTGGACGCAAGTCATCGTTCCCTTCCGCTTGCTCGGCTACGTGCCGGCCATCAAGCGCATCAACTTCCAGGAGCGCACCGGCCAGGGCCAGCCGCCCGTCTTCCTGGACAACATCTGCTTCCTGCGCGACACCGGCGGCGTGGACCTGAGCAACATGGCCAGCCTGTTGCCAGGTGACTTGCTCGTCTTCGACGAGTCGGTGTCCAATGCGTTCGAGAACTGGTCCTGGGAGACCACGCTGAACTTCGCCAACACCCAGCCGGCGCTGGGCTTGCGCTCGCTGGCGGTGCAACATCAGACGGGCTACGCCGGCCTGTCGCTGCGCTTCAAGGAGCCGTTGAGCTCGGCGCAGTACCCAGGGTTGAGCTTCAGCATCCACGCCGGCGACCGAGGGCCGGGTCGCGTGCAACTGTTCATCCAACAAGCGGACGAAGGTGAGGAGACCACGCGCCTGGCGTTCGACGTGCCCGCCGGCGGCTGGCATCAGGTCTCGATTCCGTTTAGCGCGTTCGGCGACGTGAAAGCTATCAAGCGCATCAATCTGCAAGACCGCAGCGGCCAGCCCCAGACCTACTACCTGGACAACATCGTGCTGGTGGGGCGGCCGGTGGAGCTGCAAGTGCCGGCGCCGCCTACCGATGCGCCTGCTGCCGGTGGGCCGGCCGCGCCGCCAGCGGATGGTAAGCCGCTGCTCGCCGGCGGGTTTGCATACGCCGATCAGCTTGCGCCCGGCTGGGAGAACTGGTCCTGGGAGAGCGAGATAGATTTCGACAACGCCAAGCCGGCCCTGGGCAAGCGCTCGATTGCGGTGCGCTACACCAAAGGTTACGCCGGCCTCTCGCTGCGCTCGCCCATCACGCTTAGCGCGCAGGATTACGGCACGCTGATCCTGTGGGTGCACGGCGGCAAGCAGGGCGAACGGCAGTTGCGCCTCTTCCTTCAGCAGGAGGACATCGGTGGCGACTCGCGCGCCGTACTCTTCGAGGCGCCGGCCGGCGTTTGGACGCCGATCACGGTGCCGCTCAGCTACTTCGGCGACCTGACTACGATCAAGCGCATTAACCTGCAAGATGCCAGCGGCGAAAAGCAGGAGCCGTTCTACGTGGACAACGTGCAGTTCGTGCGCGAGGTGCTCGACACGCCGCTGCCAGCGCCGAACGTCGGCCCGCAGCCCGATGGCAGCCTGGTGGTGTATCGCAACGGCTACCTGGATGCCGGCTGGGAGAACTGGTCGTGGGAGAGCCGCGTCAACTTCCGCAACACCCAGCCGGTGCTGTTCGGCAGCCGCTCGATCGCGGTGCGCGGCAACGCCACCGGCGGCCTGTCGCTGCGCTCGCCGGTCACGCTCACCGCGAAGGACTACGGCGGCGTGCTCTTGCGCATCTTCGCCACCTACGACCTGCCTCGGCGGATGCAACTGTATCTGCAAACCACCGACATCGGCGGCGAGACGCCAGGTTACGTCTTCGACGTAGTGCCCAACCGCTGGCAAACGTTCACCGTGCCGCTCAGCTTGCTCGGCAACCCACAGACGATCAAGCGCATCAACATCCAGGACCTGGGCGAGATAGGGTCGCAGACGGAGTATTACGTGGACGAGATCGCGCTCTTGCCGCCTTCGGTAGAGAAGCCGCCGGCGCCGCCGCCCGTCCTCGCGCTGTTCAGCAACCGCCTGGCCAAAGGCTGGCGCGACGCCTCGCAGGGCGCGCGCGTGTCGTTCACCGAGGAGGGCACCGCGCGGGCCTTGTACGCCATCGCCGTGCAGCTCGAGCGGCCCGATGGCGCCTTCCGAGTGCAAGCGGAATCGCCGTTAGACGCGGCTAACTTCGAGGCGCTCTCGTTCTGGGTGAACGGCGGGCCAAACGGTGTGAAGGGTCTCACCGTGGCGCTCTATCCGTCGGGTGAGGGCGCGCCTGTGACAGCCACGTTCGACGCGCCGGCGGGCGAGTGGCGCGAAGTGCGCGTGCCGCTGAACGGCTTACCCAACCTCAAGGCGTTGGCGATCACGGGGGGCAACGGCGCGGCCGGCGCGACGTTCTATCTAGATGACGTTCGTTTAAGGCGCACTTCGGCCTCAACGCCTTAAAGCGTGAGGTCTACCCGGCAAATGGACGCGCTCACCGAAGTTCGCGATTTCATCCTCGCGCGCCGGCAGGCGACGCTCGCCGTCTGCGCCAATGATGAGCCGTTTACTGCGATGACGTCGTATGTCGTCGAGCCGGGAGTGGCCGGCCTGCTGATTCACCTCAGCGACCTCGCGCCCCACAAGCGCATGTTGCTGGCCAACCCGAGGTGCAGCCTGCTGATCGCAGAAGCCGACGACGGCCGCGCTGAGGTCATGTCGCTCGCGCGCGTGACGCTGCAAGGGATTGCAGCCAAGCTCGAGAAAGCAAGCGACGACTATGCGCAGTCCAAAGCGCGCTTTCTGGCTCGCCTGCCGTCCAGCGCGATCATGTTCGACCTGCCCGATTTCGACCTGTTCCGCATCCGGCCGACCGGTGGGCGATTCATCGGCGGTTTTGGACGCGCCTTTGCCTTCACCGCCGACCAGCTCGCTCAAATTGCCGATCGGTAATCTTTCCTTGACTAGCGCTTACTCTCCGTTGCACACCATGAGCACACTTTCCTTCCCTCCCGGTTTCCTGTGGGGCGCAGCTACATCCTCGTATCAGATCGAGGGCGCGGCGAACGAAGATGGCCGCGGGCGATCGATCTGGGATGACTTCTGCCGTTACAAAGATGCCATCGCCGATGGGAGCGACGGCAGCATCGCCTGCGACCACTATCACCGCTATCGAGACGATGTCGCGTTGATGAAGCAACTCGGCCTGAAGGCCTATCGCTTCTCCATCGCTTGGCCGCGCATCCTGCCCGCAGGTCGCGGGGCGGTCAATCCGAAAGGCGTCGCTTTCTACGACCGGCTGGTGGACGAATTGCTCACGGCGGGGATTCGCCCGTTCGTCACGCTGTATCACTGGGATCTGCCATCGGCGCTCAACGCGCAGGGCGGCTGGACGACGCGCGACAGCGCCGCCTGGTTCGCCGATTACGCCTCGGTCGTTGTGCGCGCCCTGGGCGACCGCGTGAAAGACTGGATCACGCTCAACGAACCGTGGTGTAGCGCTTACCTGGGCTACGAATTCGGGATGCACGCGCCGGGCTACCAGGACAAAGCGCTTGCTGCGCGCGCCGGCCACAACCTGCTGCTGGCGCACGCGCTGGGCCTACAAGCGATCCGCGCGGCCGGCGACGCCGAAACCCGCGTGGGCATCACCCTGAACTTCGAGCCTCATCTGCCGGCGACGGACAGCGACGACGATCGCCGGGCTGCTGAAAATGATTTTGATTGGCAGTACGAAGGATTCGCCGAGCCAATCCTGACCGGCAGTTATAGCCAACGCATGCTCGATCGCATGGCCGGCGCCGCCGATATTCGCGCCGGCGACATGGCGATGATCGCTGCGCGCAACGACTTCATCGGCATAAACTGCTACACGGCTACGCGCGTCAGCGCCGAACGTGGCGTCGTGTACGATGACGATCCGGAGTTCACGCGCATGGGGTGGGCGGTGCGGCCGGAAGGGTTGTACGCCATCCTGATGCGGCTGCACCGCGCAACGCGCGGGCGCACGCCGCTTTACGTCACAGAGAACGGCGCGTCGTTCGACGATCAGCTCACCGATGGGCGCGTGCACGACGAGCGGCGCGTCGCTTATCTGCGCGCGCACTTCGCTGCGGCGCACCGCGCGATCCAAGACGGGGCCGACCTGCGCGGCTTCTTCGTATGGTCGCTGATGGACAACTTCGAGTGGTCATTCGGCTATCAGCAGTTCTTTGGGATCGTGCACGTGGACTATGCCACGCAGAAGCGCACCATCAAGGACAGCGGCTATTACCTGCGCGATGTGATCGCCGCGAACGCGGTGGTCGAGCCATCCGGCTCAATGGTGTGATCGGCGGTCCGGCCGGTTTCGCAACCGCCACCGCACGCCGACCGGATAGCCGAGCATCTTTGCAACGTCGCCCACGACGCGAATGACCGGCACGAGGGCGATGGTTTTCAATCTCTCCGGGCAAGGTAGGCGCGACCACAATCGCCGCAGCCGGCGGTAGGGCGTCCGCGTATATGCGGCGGCGCCGGCCAGCAACAGAGCTGCGGCGAGCAGCTTGATTGCCGGCGCGCCCCACACCAAGCCGGCCAGCAGCGCCGGCAGCACAATCAGATACGTCGCATAGCGCACCAAGTGCCGTTTGAGGAAGAGGTTTGCTTTGCCGTCGCCTCGCGCGTAGCGGTAGTACTGCTTGAAGAACGCGCGCAGTGAGCCGCGTGGCCGAAAGTACGCCACGGCTTCTGGCGCGAAGGCGAACGCGCCGCACCGCTCGCGCAGCTTCATATCGAAGATCAAGTCTTCACAGTAGTCCAGCCACTCCGGGTAGCCGCCCACGGCTTGCCAAGCCGACTTGCGGAAGGCGACCGAGCGCGACGACGGCAAGAAGGCCTCAGGCCGGATGTCGCGCAGTTCGGGCAGCACCGTCGCGCCCATAGCGACCTCGAACGTCGTGCGCGGGTCCGGCGTGAAGAAGCCGGCGACGGCGTGTTGGCGCTCATCCGCCAGCGGCGCCACGATGGTTTCAAGCCAGCGCGGATCGAGCCGCACCCCGGCGTCGGTGCAGGCGATCACGTCGTGAGAGGCCGCAGCAATGGCCAGATTGCGCCCGCGTGAGATGTTCGCGCCCGGCGCTTCGATCACGCGAATCTCGAAGCGCCGGTCGCTGCGCAGGATGGCGACGGTGGCGTCGTGGCTGCCGCCGTCGCACACGACGATCTCATCCGGCCGGCGCGTCTGTGCAGCAATCGAGTCGAGCAGCGCGGGCAGGCTATCGGCCTCGTTGAGCACTGTGAAGACGAGGGTGACGCGCATAGTCTCTCGCAAGCCGTCAGCGGTCGGAGGGGGCCACGCTCCCGATGATCCAAGACGGCTCACCCAGCGCTGCTTGAATCGCATCGGCGTGCTCCGGCGCGACGATCATGACCATGCCGATGCCGCAGTTGAACACGCGCCGCATCTCTTGGTCGCTGATGTGGCCTGCCGACTGAATGAGCGTGAAGAGGGGCGGCGTCGGCCATGCCGAATAGTCAATCGCCGCGCGCAGTCCGGACGGCAACACGCGAGGGATGTTCTCGATGAACCCGCCGCCGGTGATGTGCGCCAGCGCCTTGATCGGCGCCGCCGCGCGCGCCCGCTCGACGAGGGCGAGATAGCTGCGGTGCGGCGCGAGCAGGGCTTCCACAAGCGGATCATCTGGCTGAGCCGAGGCCAGCCGGTCGGCCAGCGCCCTGCGGATCAGTGAGTAGCCGTTCGTATGAGGCCCGGACGACGCCAGGCCGATAAGCACGTCGCCTGCTGCGATCTCGCTCGAACGGGGCAGGAGCGCCTCTCGTTCGACGACGCCGACGATCGTCCCGGCTACGTCAAACGCGCCCTCGGCATACACGCCGGGCATTTCGGCGGTTTCGCCGCCCAGCAGCGCGCAGCCGGCTGCGCGGCACGCCTCGGCCATGCCGCCCACCACCGCGGCGACCTGGCTTGGGTCGAGCTTTGACGCTGCGATGTAGTCGAGGAAGAACAACGGGCGCGCGCCTTGCACCAGGATGTCGTTGATGCAATGGTTGACGATGTCGTGGCCGATGGACGCATATCGGCCAAAGGCTGCGGCTAGTTTGACCTTGGTGCCGACGCCGTCTGTGCTCGCCACCAGCACCGGCGCGCGCATGTCCCGCAGCCGTGATGCATCGAACGAGCCGCCGAAGCTGCCGATGCCTGCCAGCACCTCCGGCGTGTAAGTAGATCGAACAGCTGCTCTCATCAACACGACGGCTTGATTGCCGGCGTCAATGTCTACTCCAGCGGCAGCATACGCGGAAGGGGACATAGGCGAATGATATATGATTCGCATCAGCTATCGCTCGGCGCTTGTCGGCTGTGCGCGATTCACGGGCGCGCGCCGGGCGCGGCGATTGCGCCGATGCCATGCTTTACACGGAAGCCCTAGAGTATTTGTATTCGCTTGCCAATTACGAACGCATTCCGATTGACGCATATGGGCCCGAGACGCTGAACCTCGACCGGATGCGCGCTGTGCTGGCCCGGCTGGGCAACCCACAGGAGCGCTATCGCACCATCCACGTGGCCGGCACGAAAGGCAAAGGCTCGACGTGCGCGCTCATGGCGTCCTGTCTCAAGCAGCTCGGCTTGAAGGTTGGCCTATACACCTCGCCGCACCTGAGCAGCTTTCGCGAGCGCATCCAGGTCAATGGGGAACTGATCGCGCCGGAGGCGGTCGGCGCGTTGGCGCAGCAAGTCAAACAAGCCGCCGAAGTAGCGCCTGGCCTGACCACGTTCGAGGCGATCACTGCCATGGGCTTTCTACACTTTTCGCGCCAAGATGTGGATTGGGCCGTGATCGAAGTTGGCCTGGGCGGCCGGCTTGATGCGACCAATGTGATCACACCGCAGGCCACGATAATCACCTCGATCAGCTATGACCATCAGCACATCCTCGGCGACACGCTGAGTGAGATTGCCGAGGAGAAGGCCGGCATCATCAAACCGGGTGTGCCGGTGATCAGCCAGTCACAGCCGGCGGCAGCGATGGCGGTGATCGAGCGCGCGGCGCAAGAACGCGGCGCGCCGCTCACCGTGGTCGGGCGGCATTGGCGTTGGACGCCGGGGCCGTTCTCGCTGATCAAGCAGTCGTTCGAGGTCAAAAAGGTCTCGCTGGTCCGCAGCAAGGAAAACCCGTTCGTCAACGATTTGGAGGGCTGGTATGAAATCGCCTTGCTGGGCAAGCACCAGATCGAGAACGCGACGACCGTGATAGCCACAATAGATGTGATCCGCGATGCGCTGCTGGCCACGGGCGCGCATGACTTCGGCGCGCGCGCGGTGCGCGATGGATTGCGGCTGGCGACCTGGCCGGGCCGCTTTGAGATCTTGCGGGCCGATCCTCCCCTTGTGGCCGATGGCGCGCACAACCTGGACAGCGCAAACAAGCTGGGGGCGACGCTGGCTGAGGTCTTCCCCGGTCGGCGCTGGGTCTTCATCTTCGGCACGCTGAAGGATAAAGACGCCGAAGGCATGATCAAGGCGCTCAACCCGCGCGCGACGCGATGGATTTTCTCGCAGCAGTCCGACTCGCCGCGCGCCGTCCCGGCCGAACGCCTGTTGGCGATCGCTGCCCAAGCGAAAGTCGCGCGCGCAGTGGCGCTGCCCAGCTTGGCCGATGCGCTGGATGTCGCCATAAAGGGCGATGAACCGGTTTGCATTTTCGGCAGCGTCGCTTTTGTCGGCGAGGCGCGCGTCAAGTGGGCGCAGTTGACTGGCGCCGAAAAGCTGCCGGTTTTTGATTGATGCTTCGATGAAAAGTTCATTCACTTCCCAAATGCACGATTGGCTGCTCGGCGCCAGCTTTGGCAATGGGCTGCCCCAACCAGCCGAGGCTAAGGCGCAATTGCCAGATGTCTTCGAGGCGCCGGTCTTGCCGCTGCGCGACCTGGTCGTGTATCCACGCTCGGTCGTGCCGCTGACACTCGGTCGCGAGCGGTCGCTGCGCGCGCTCGAAGTGGCGCGCTCGCTGGGCCTGGCCGTCGCCATCGCGCAGAAGTCGGTGGATATCGAAGACCCGCGCCCGTCCGACTTGTATGAGATCGGCACAGCTGTGGCCATCGGTCGGGTGCTGAATTTGCCGGACGGGTCGGCCAGCTTGATCGTGCAAGGGCGCGCGCGGGTGAAGGTGGCGGAGTGGCTGCAGGCCACGCCGTTTCTAATGGCGCGCGTCGAGTTGCTGCACGAACCCCAGGCGCAGTCGCCGGCCGCCGAGGCGCTCATGCGCGCGGTGCTCACCTTGTTCGACAACGTGGTTGGGCTGAATGAGCGCATCCCGGAGGAGTCGTTCGTCTATGCGATGAACATCCACGAGCCAGGCTGGCTGGCCGACTTCATCGCGCAGACCGTGCCGCTCAACGTGGCTGAGCGCCAAAGCATCCTGGAAGCGGCAGATCCGATGAGCCGCTTGCAGAAGCTGAGCACCATCCTCGCCCGCGAGCTGGACGTGCTGGAGTTGGAGGATCGCATTCACGAGCGCGCGCAGCGCGAAGTGGATAAGAGCCAGCGCGAGTACTATCTGCGCGAGCAACTGCGCTCGATCCAGACCGAGTTGGGCGAGATAGATGCCGGCGCGAGCGAGATCAACCTGCTGCGCGAGCGCCTGAAGAAGAAGGCCTTGCCCGACGCGGTGCGGGAACGTGCTGAACGCGAGATCAACAAGCTCGAACAGCTTCATAGCATGTCGCCCGAGGTGGGCATGGTGCGCGACTACGTCGAGTGGCTGCTGGCCCTGCCATGGACGGAGCGCACCGAGGACATTCTGGACGTGAAGCGCGCCGCGCGCATCCTCGACGAGCGCCACTACGGGCTGACCAAGCCCAAGGAGCGCATCCTCGAACACATCGCCGTGCGCAAACTCAAGGGTGACCTGTCGCGCAGCCCAATTCTGTGCTTCGTCGGACCGCCCGGCACAGGCAAGACCTCGCTCGCTCGCAGCATCGCCGATTCGCTCGGCCGCCGGTTCGTGCGCATGTCGGTGGGCGGCGTGCATGATGAAGCCGAGATCCGCGGACATCGCCGCACCTACGTTGGGGCGCTACCCGGGCGCATCTTGCAAACCATGCGCCGCGCCGGCACGATCAACCCGCTGTTCGTGCTGGATGAGATTGATAAGCTGGGCAGCGACTTTCGCGGCGACCCCAGCGCTGCCTTGCTCGAGGTGCTCGACCCGGAGCAGAACTTCGAGTTCGAGGATCACTACCTGGATATGCCCTATGACCTGAGCCAGGTGATGTGGGTGACGACGGCCAACTACCTGTATGACATCCCGCCGGCGCTGCGCGACCGGTTGGAGGTGATCGAGTTCACCGGCTACGTCGAGGAAGAGAAGCTGGAGATCGCGCGCCGCTTCTTGGTGCCCAAACAGATCGCCGAAAACGGCCTCGACACCGCAGCGAGGCACAACGGCCATAAGCCGGTCAAGTTCAGCGACGAGGCGCTGCGTCACATCATCCGCGAATACACCTACGAAGCTGGCGTGCGCAACCTCGATCGCGCCATCGCCACCATCTGCCGCAAGATTGCGCGGCGCGTTGCGGAGGGTAAGCCGCATGCGCACCGCATCACGCCGGGCATGTTGCATCGTTTCCTTGGGCCGCCCCAGTTCGACTTCGGCAAGGTGGACGAGCAAGATCAAATCGGCGTGGCGAACGGCGTAGCGTGGGATGAGGCCGGCGGCGACTTAATGCAAATTGAGGTGACGCTCATGGAAGGCGAGGGCGAGTTGACGCTGACCGGCCAACTCGGCGAGGTGATGCAAGAGAGCGCCAAGGCTGCGCTCAGCTACGCGCGCGCGCGCGCCAGCGAATTCGGCATCCCCAAGAAGACGTTCGAGAAACACGACATCCATATTCACGTGCCGGAGGGCGCGATCTCGAAAGAAGGTCCGAGCGCCGGCATTGCGATGGCCACGGCGCTCATCTCGGCGCTGACGAAGATCCCGACGCGACGCGACGTGGCGATGACCGGCGAGATCACGCTACGCGGGCGCGTGTTGCCCATCGGCGGCCTGAAGGAGAAACTGCTCGCTGCGCATCGAGCCGGCATCCGCACTTTCATCCTGCCCAAGAAGAACGCTAAAGATCTGGAAGAAGTTCCCCGGCGGGTTCAGCGCGACATGACGCTGATTCAGGTTGCGACGATGGATGAGGTGCTGCGCGCAGCCCTGGTTGCCCAGCCGCAACCGCTTGCGGCCGATCAGCGACAAAACGGCGCGTCCGGGCCGCGCCGGTCGCGCAAGAAAGCGCTAGCTGGGCGCTCGGTTAGTTGGCGTCGCGCAACCAAAGGCGTGATGCGCCGATAATTAGGTGCGCAGGCTAAAGATATGACTCGTCCTATCGTTTATGAGCAGACCAGCCGACCGGGTTGTGTGCTGCAAATTCTTTGGTTTGCGTTCATCGGGTGGTGGCTGGGCGCACTCTGGGTAGTTGTGGCCTGGGTGTTGTGCCTCACTGTTATCGGCCTGCCGCTGGGCGTGGCAATGTTGAACAATGTGCCACAGGTGATAGCGCTGCGCGGCCGGCGGCTGGTGCAGGTATCGCCTGATGGCCGCGTGAGCGACGTGCCGCAGGTCAACTTCTTCATCCGCGCCATCTACTTTTTACTGATCGGGTGGTGGCTGAGCGCCATCTGGATGGTGGCGGCCTACGCATTGTGCATGACTATCATCGGCCTGCCGCTCGGCTTTTGGATGTTCGACCTAGTGCCCGCGCTCGTCACGCTCAAGCGCGCGTGAGCGCAACGGGTCCGAACCGGTCGAACCGTTCATAATCAGGGCGCATGGTGTGACCCGCTATAATCTGCGGCCATGCCCACGTATCAGTATGCTTGTCCCGATTGTGGCTTTGAGTTTGAGAAGCAGCAGAAGTTCACCGATGAACCGATCAAGCGCTGCCCGAAGTGCGGCAAACGCAGCGTCTATCGGGTGGTGAGCAAGGTGGCCGTCACATTTAAGGGCAGCGGCTGGTATATCACCGACAGCAAGAGCGACAAGGCCAAGCATTCGGTAGAGACGAAGCACAGCGAGACCGAGTCAAGCTCGACCGAGGGTAAAGCCGAGTCAGGGGCAAAGGAGCCGGCCAAGTCCCAATCCAAGGCCGACAAGAAGTAGCGCCTTTGCATGGAAGAAACCGGGCTTTTGGTAGAGACCCGGTTTCTCACTGTAGCGGGGTTGCGCGCATTGTGTTCTCTGCTAAAACTCAGCGCATGGCCGATCAAACGAAGTTCCTCCTCGCCGAGAGCGATATTCCAGCCGCCTGGTATAACATCCAAGCCGATCTGCCCTTTGAGCTGCCTCCGGTGCTGCATCCTGGCACCAAGCGCCCGTTGGCCCGGACGACCTCGCGCCGCTCTTTCCGATGGCGCTCATCCTGCAAGAAGTGTCGCGCGAGCGATGGGTGGAGATCCCCGAGCCGGTGCGCGACGTGTACAAACTTTGGCGTCCGACGCCGCTGTATCGCGCGCATCGCCTGGAGAAGGCGCTGCAGACGCCGGCGAAGATCTTCTACAAATACGAGGGCGTCAGCCCAGCCGGCAGTCATAAGCCCAACACGGCTGTGGCCCAGGCTTTCTACAACAAGGAAGAGGGCACGCAGCGCATCACCACCGAAACCGGCGCCGGTCAGTGGGGCAGCGCGCTGGCGTTGGCCTGTCAGCTCTTCGGCATCGAGCTGAAGGTGTACATGGTCAAGGTGAGCTACGAGCAGAAGCCCTACCGACGCGCGCTGATGGAGACTTGGGGCGCAAAGGTCGTCGCCTCGCCCAGCGCGGATACCAACGCCGGGCGCGCCATTCTGGCCAAGGACCCGGGCAACACCGGTTCGCTCGGCATTGCCATCAGCGAGGCTGTGGAGGATGCCGTGACCAACCCGACGCCGACTAAATACGCGCTCGGCTCGGTGCTCAACCACGTGCTGATGCATCAGAGCGTGATCGGCCTGGAGGCTAAGCGGCAACTGGAGATGGCCGGCGTGTATCCCGATGTGTTGATTGGCTGCGTCGGCGGCGGCAGCAACTTCGCCGGCTTCACTTATCCATTCATCGGCGACAAGCTGACCGGCAAAGCGCCCAACCTGCGCGTGGTGGCGATAGAGCCGGCGGCGGCACCATCGCTCACGCGAGGCGTGTATGCCTACGATTTTGGCGACACCAGCATGATGACCCCGCTGGTGAAGATGTACACGCTTGGCCACGGCTTCATCCCCGCGCCTATTCATGCCGGCGGCCTGCGCTATCACGGCATGGCCTCGAGCGTATGCGAGCTGTATCGGCATGGGGTGATCGAGGCGCGCGCGGTGCAGCAGCGCGCCACGTTCGAGGCCGGCGTGCTCTTCGCGCGCACGGAAGGCATCCTGCCCGCGCCAGAGGCTGCGCACGCCGTTCGCGGCGCAATAGATGAGGCGATCCGCTGCCGCGAGGAAGGCGTTAGCCGGGTGATCGCCCTCAACCTGTGCGGCCACGGCCACTTCGACCTGTCGGCCTATGAGCGTTACTTGGCCGGCCAGATCGAGGATTATGAGTTGCCGCAAAGTGAGATCGAACGCGCTCAAGCTGAACTGCCGGTGGTGGCGTAGCCTGCGCCAATTAGCGACAACGCGCATCCCACCTGGGGCGTAGGGGGCGATTGCATTCGGTCGCTCCCTGCGCGTGTATGCATGGCGCTGCGCGCTATCTGACCACAGGTTGGCGTGCCTATGGCGCTCTACTTGGGTTGCCCGATGTGGGGGCTGAAGGCGTGGGTGGGCAACTTCTTTCCGAAGGGCACGAAGCCGAAGGACTTCCTGGCAACGTATAGCCGGCGCCTGAACGCAGTCGAGGGTAACACCACGTTCTACGCGCTGCCGGATGCAGATACCATTGCGCGCTGGCGCGACGCCACGCCGGCCGGCTTCAAGTTCTGCCTGAAGGTCCCTCAGTCCATCAGCCATTACAAGCGGTTGCGCCACTGCCAGGCCGATACCGCCGCATTCGCCGACCGCCTGCGGTTGTTAGGGGAGCGCCGAGGGCCGGCTTTCTTGCAATTGCCGCCGTCGTTCGACGCGGCGCATCTGGATGCGCTCGGCGCTTGGCTGGCCGCCTGGCCGGCCGATCTACAACTTGCTGTTGAGCCGCGCCACACCGACTTCTTCGGCATCGCCGAGGCCGATTTCGATGCACTATTGCGCCAGTATGGCGTGGCCCGCTGCACCTTCGACACAGTGCCTTTATTCAGCGCGCAAGCATCCAGCCCAGAAGTGGCAGAGGCCCAGGCGCGCAAGCCGCGTTTGCCCACGCGCGCTACGCGCACGGCAGCGTTCGCCTTTGTGCGTTACGTGGGACATCCCGACTTGGCGACAAACCGGGCCTGGCTGGCCGAGTGGGCCTCTCGTGTGGTGGATTGGCTCGCTGGCGATGAAGACGTCTACTTCTTCTGCCACCACCCTGATGACACGTATGCGCCCGCGCTCGCCCGCCTCTTTTATGGCCTCGTGGGTGAACGATTGCGCGCACTACCGCCGCTGCCGGACTGGGGTGGGGGTAATCCGGCTGACCAGCCGGGTCTATTCAGCGGGTGAGGATGTGCCTGTTATTACGGTTGAATCCGAGTCAATTGAAGGATTAAGTGAACGGCTTCCAGGTGATCCGACCTATCTCAAGCCGGCAGAAGCAAACTCTTCGTTGAACTTACCCGTTCTTCGTGCCCAAACTGCTTGACACGGCTCATCTTAATCTTATACTAATGTCTGTTCACTGAATTAACGGCCTGTTTCAGTGAACAACAATGGGCTGAGGATGGGAAGATTTTATGCCTGCATCTGCTACGCTGCGAGACGTTGCTAAACTTGCCGGAGTATCCCTCGGCACGGCATCGCAGGCCCTGAACAATCGTCCTCACGTGCTCCCCGAAACGCGCAGCCGTGTTCTGGATGCGGCTCGCGCGCTCGGTTATTTGCCCCGAAGCGGCAATCTCAACGCTTGTAAGCTCTCTGTCATCGGCATGCTGACCAAGCACGATGTTGGGCCGCCGGCGCAGTTCAATCTGTTCTTCTCGCATGTGCAGGCTGGCATCGAGCAGGAGTGCCGCGCCCATCGCATCAGCCTGATGTTCGCCAGCGCCGAAGTGGACGAAAGCAACCATCCCATTGAGTGGCCGCGCATGATCGAAGACAATCATATCGATGGTCTGATCCTGATCGGCATCCACCTCACGGAAGGCGCGTGCCATGAGCTGCAGGACAAACTGGGTCGGTTGATTGTGTTGGTGGACAGCTACGCCCCCGGCGCTCCGTTCGACAGCGTGCTGATTGACAACCTCGGCGGCGCGGCGCAGGCAGTGAACCACCTGATTGACTGCGGCCATCGCCACATCGGGCTGATCGGGTCGAACCCGACATCTCCGCCCGACATCCTCGAGCGACGGGAGGGATATTGCCGTGCACTGGCAGCGCGAGGCATCACGCAGACGTATATCGAGGATGGGCTGATGCGCCGTGAGGAAGGCTACGCTGCTTTACAACGCTTGTTGAGGCGCGCCCCGCAGGTCACGGCCATTTTCGTCACCAACGACGACACTGCAATCGGCGTGATGCACGCTGCCCATGATATGGGGTTGCGCGTGCCGGATGATCTCTCCGTCGTTGGCTTCGACGACATTGACCTGGCCGGTGAGATCCGCCCTGCTTTGACCACCGTGCACGTGCACAAAGTTTGGCTGGGCAGACTAGGTGTGCGACGCTTGTTGGAGCGCGCACAGATGCCCGATCAGCCGACGCTGTCGATCACCGTCGCCACGCATCTGGTCGAGCGCGGATCCACAGCGCGTGCGAGATCTTTGGATTTTGGATAAGGAGGAGTTATCGAGCGAACTGCATGAAAAGACTGCCACTAATCCACAAACACCCCGCTTGTGAAAACAAAAGGCGGTGACACACATATCCCGATCCATGCTGATTGCTGATTAATGAGGAGAGAAGAACCATGAGAACTGTTTCGCGACGCAAGTTCCTGAAGGCAGCGGCGTTCGCGGCCGGCGCAGCAGGTCTGGCAGCCTGCGCGACATCCACGCCGGCACCTACGGAGGCGCCTGCGGCGCCGCCTACAGAAGCCCCCAAGCCCGTTGTGCCTGCGCCGGCCGAGTCGATCAAGGCCTCTGAGCCTGCGGCGCTGCCGAGCAAGTTCAACGAGGCGCCGATGCTGGCCGAGATGGTCAAGGCCGGCAAGCTGCCGCCGGTGGATCAGCGCCTGCCGGAGAGGCCGCAAGTGGTCAAGCCGCTGGTCGCGCCGGGCAAGTACGGCGGCACGTTGCGCCAAGGCATCGTCGGCAACAGCGTCACCTGGGGCGGCGGCCTCTACACCTTCCAATGGGAGAACCTGGTGCAGTGGAAGCCGGACTTCTCCGCGCCTGAGCCGAGCTTGGCCGAGAAAATTGACATCAGCCCCGACGGCAGGGAATACACCTTCACCCTGCGCAAAGGCATCAAATGGTCGGATGGCCAGCCGTTT
>CALHLE010000066.1 GCA_938034415.1 uncultured Anaerolineae bacterium | reverse complement strand
CATGAGCGACGAGGAGTTCGCCGAAAAGCTGCTGCTGGAGGAGCAAGTCGCCGTGGTGCCTGGCAGCGCGTTCGGCGCAGGCGGCGCCGGACACGTGCGCATGGCCTACGCCCAATCCTACGAGAAGATCGAGCAGGCGCTTGAGCGCATCCGCCGCTTCATGCAGCGCCACGGGTGACGCCTGTCCATGCCACACCATATCAAGGAATGTGTTGTGCCCAGAGATGAACGACTTCGAGCGGCGCGGGATGAACTACGCCATCTGGGTCTGGGATTCGACCTGGGAGCCGTGGCGGGCATGGGGCAGCAAGGCCATGAACTACCTGTTCGGGCCGGATCCGAACAACTACACCGAGGTGCCGAACGCCATCATGAACGAGATTCAGGCCGCCTGGGCGCGCAACGCCCTGCGCCCCTCGCAGTTCCGGCAGCCTTGAAGCCGGCGCGCTGCAGGTGATCTCCTCAACAAACCCTGCTGCGCCTCTTTCATCGCGCGGCCGCAACTGACGTTAGAATGATAGCCGACGAATAGTCCATCGCCGAACTCGACACACCCATGACGAAGGCGCTGACGAATGGTCAAGGCGCGGGGCCTGAGGCGCGCCAGACAATCTATGTAGTGGGGCACAAGAACCCAGACACGGACGCCGTCGCATCGGCCATCGGCTATGCCTGGCTGTTGCGCGAGCGCGACGGGCTGGAGACGGCAGCCGCGCGCGCCGGCTCGGTGAATGCGCAGACCCGATTCGCGTTGGATTACTTCGGCGCGCCGACGCCCATGCTCCTGGAAGACGCCGCGCCGCGCTTCGAGGCCATCGCCAACCGCATCGAGCCGCTGACCCCGGACACGCCGCTCTCGGCAGCTTGGCAACTCTCGGCCAAGACCCACCGCGCCGCGCCCATCGTCGAATCCGACGGCCGGCCGGTCGGCCTGGTCACCGGCCAATCGGTGTTCGGCTACCTGTCGCAACGGTTGGACATGACCTACGCCGTGTTCGGCAAACTGATCGCCATCCCTTGCGGCGAGGCGTGCGATACCGACGTGCCGAAGTTCGCGCTGACCGACCGCATCAGCGACCACCGCGAGCGCGTGATGCGCACCCAGCGCGATGATTTCTGGGTAGTAGACGGCGACGGCAAATACGTCGGCATCTGCACGCGCGCCGACATGCTGCACCCGCCGCGCATGAAGTTGGTGTTGGTGGATCACAACGAACCAGGGCAAGCGGTGAACGGCCTGGCCGAGGCCGAGCTGGTGGAGGTGCTCGACCACCATCGCCTGGGCACGATCAACACCAACACGCCGATCTCCTTTCACGTGGACGTCGTCGGCTCGTGCTCGACGCTGGTCGCCGAGCGCGCCCAGGTCGCGCGACTGACGCCACCGAAAGAAGTGGCCGGCCTGTTGCTATCCGGCCTGCTCAGCGACACGCTGGCCTTCAAGTCGCCGACCACCACCCCGCGCGACCGCAGCGCAGCGGCCTGGTTGGCCGAGCGCGCCTTCGGCGCGGACGACGCCGAACGCAAGATGCGCGAATTCGCCGACGCCCTATTGCAGGCCGGCGCGGACGTGAGCGGTCGCTCGGCGCAGGACATGGTGCAAGCCGACCTCAAACTATTCGAGTCCGGCTCGGTCAAATTCGGCGTGGCGCAGGTGGAGGTCACCAGCTTCAACGCGATCCTGCCGCGCATGGCGGAGATTCGCCTCGCGCTCAAGTCGCTGCAAGAACAACGCGGCCTGGATTTCGTCGCGCTGATGATCACCGACATCGTCGAGAACAACAGCCTGCTGGCCGGCGTGGGCGAGACGCGCTTCTTCGAGCGCCTGCCGTTCTCGCGCAAAGCCGACGGCGTGTGGGACATGCCCGGCGTCGTCTCGCGCAAAAAGCAGTTGCTGCCGACCCTGCTCGGCTTGCTCCAGGGCTGATTCCGCCGCCCGCGTCACCCCAGCCGGCCGAACTCCCGCTCGATCTGCTTGAGGCCGAGATAGACCATGGTCGGGCGGCCGTGCGGACAGGTGCGCGGCGATTCGCACGCCTCCAGGTCGCGCACCAACGCCTGCATCTCGGCGAACGAGAGCACACGCCCGGCCTTGATCGCCATGCGCTTGCACACGCGCCGCAGCACGCGCGCCTCCAGGTCTCTGCGCAGCGCGGCGTCCCCCATCTCCAGGTCGGCCACAATCTCGCGCAGCGCCGCGGCGATGTCATCCTGAATCATCAACGCCGGCACGGCCCGCACGAGGAAGGTATTGCCGCCGAACGGCTCGATCTCAAAGCCCAGGTCGCGCAACATATCGAGCTGTTCTTCCAGCAGATGGACGCTCTCGGCGGGGAGGGTCACCGGCGCAGGGTCAAGCAGATGCTGCGACGGCAGCGCGCCGAGTTCGTGCTGCGCCAGCAGGCGCTCCCACAGCACGCGCTCATGGGCGGCGTGCTGGTCTATCAAATACAAGCCCTCTGGCCCCTCGGCCAGGATGTAGCTCTCGGCGAGTTGGCCCAGGATGCGCAGCGCCGGCAGGTTTCTCGTCGCCGGCGCGGTGGGCAAGGCCGCGGCAGTCTGGCCGCCGAGCGCGCCGGTTTGCTTTGCGATGCCGACGCGCGCCCAGGCTTCGCTGCCGCTGAGCGACGGCTGCGTCGCGGCTGTGGGCTGAGCGTCACGAGGAAGGCGTTCATCGCCGGCGGCAGGCGCGACGGCCTCCCGATGGTCGGCCGGCCATTTGCTCAGTATCGTCGGCGCTTCTGGCGGCGTCATGCCTTCCAGCAGGGCGCGCCGCACGGCGCGCTGCACCGCGCCGAACACGGCGTCGGCGTCGCGAAAGCGCACCTCGGCTTTGGCCGGATGCACGTTCACGTCCACCTCCGCGGGCGGCACGCGCACCATGATGACCGCCACCGGGTAGCGCCCCGCCATCAGCAGGGTGTGATACGCCTGCGCCACCGCATAGCTGAGCTTGGCGTCCTGAACCGGCCGGCCGTTCACGAACAGCGTGATCTTGCTCCGGTTGGCGTGATCTAGCGTGGGCAACGACGCATAGCCGTACACCCGGATTGACGACTCAGGCACATCCGACGCCGCTGCGCCGACTTCGACCATCTGTGCCGCCGCGTCCGCCCCATAGACATCCACCAGCACGTCGCGCAGGTTGCCGGTGCCAAGGGATTGAAAGCTCACCCGGCCATCGTGAACCAGCGTGAAGCGAATGTGCGGATAGGCCAGCGCATAGCGCGTCACCATGCCGTCAATGTGTCCCCGCTCGGTTTGTGTGGACTTGAGGAACTTCAGGCGCGCCGGCATGCGCGCGAACAGATGCTCCACCGTCATGGTCGTGCCGGGCGCTCGGCCGATGCGTTCCTGGCCGATTAGCCGACCACCGTCGAACCGCAGCAGCGTGCCGCTGGTTTCATCGGCGTGCCGGGTGGCGCATGTCACCTGGCTGACGGCGGCGATGCTGGCCAGCGCCTCGCCGCGAAAACCCAGCGTGCGAATCTCGGCCAGGTCTTCGGCGCGGGCGAGCTTGCTGGTTGCGTGGTGCGCAAACGCCAGCGGCGCTTCGGCGGAGGGGATGCCGCTGCCGTTATCGGTGACGCGAATCAGTCGCTTGCCGCCCTCGGCGCACTCGATGCGGATATCCGTCGCGCCGGCGTCAATGGCGTTCTCGACCAGCTCTTTGACCACCGACGCCGGCCGCTCCACTACCTCGCCGGCGGCAATGCAGGCGACCAGGTCATCGGGCAGGATTTGAATGGCCATAGCCGAATCGTCGCGCGCGCGTCTCCAGGAGGGATTGTAACCACATCGGCGGCGGTGGAGCTGCGCAGCAGCCGGCTCCTCGGCGCGTTCAGCGGGCGTCCGCCTCGCGAAAATCCAACACCTCTAATTGCAGGCGCGACTCGCCGTTCCACTCGTTCACGTCCAAGCGGCAGGCCAGGTCCACGCGTGTGCCGACCGCGAGCTGCCGAATGCGGTCGCCCATGCGCCAGGCGATCGCGTCCCAGATGACGCGCCGCGCGTCGGTGACGCGCATCCGAAGGTGCGGCGGCGGGTTGCCGTTCTCCGCGCGCCCCACACAGCGCGCATCGCTCACCACCGCGCCGCGCACAACGAATGTCGGCCTGGGATTGCCCTGGCCGTGCGGTTCGAGCTGCTGCAACTCAGCGACCACTTGGGGGGTGACCTCGGCCAGGGCGACCTCGGCGTCGGCATGAATGACGCGCGTCCAGCCGCCCTCGGGCTGTCGGCGCCGGGCGATGTCGCTCAACCGTTCGCGCAGCGCTGCCAGGTCGTCGGCGCGGATCGTGAAGCCGGCGGCTGCTTCGTGGCCGCCGTGCTTCAGCAGCAGGTCGGCGCACGCGTCGAGCGCTGCGGTGATGTCAAATCCGCCGACGCTGCGACAGGAGCCGCGCGCTTCTTCGCCGTTGATGTTCACCACGACCGCCGGACGGTGATACTTCTCGACCAGGCGCGCCGCGGCCAATCCGATCACGCCGATGTGATACTCCGGAGACGCGGCAAACAGCAGCGGCGGCGCCGGCGCATCATCTCCGCTGAGCGCATGGGCGGCCATCACCTGGCGTTCCGCGCTGTCCGCCACGGCAGCCGTCACGCTCTGGCGTTCGCTGTTTTGCCGATCCAGCACGTCGGCTAAATCCGCGGCGCGCGCCGGGTCATCGTGCGCGAGCAGCTCG
>CALHLE010000065.1 GCA_938034415.1 uncultured Anaerolineae bacterium | reverse complement strand
CGCCGACGTGCCCGGCGAGGAGAACCGCGAGGTGGAAGGCCTGCGCTCCTTGCGCGCGCTCACCGACCCGAAGGTGATGAAGGCGATGAGCGACGCGATCAAGAAAATCTGGGCCGAGAAGGACGCCGAGAAGAAGAAGGCCCTTGTCGAGAAGTTCAAAGCGGACTTCGCCGACCACCTCGACAAGATGATTGACCCCGACCACCCCGACCTTGGCCCAAAGAACAACCAGATCCTCTACTTCTGGGGCCGCCAGAAAGGAGGCCGTAGCGACTTTGCGCTGCGCTTCTTCCGCTCCGGCTTGGGCACGACGAACACCCACGGCCACACCACCGTGTGCCAGGGCAGCCTGTACTTCGCCGGCAAGAGCATGAGCGACCAGTGGGACGGCAGCAAATTCACCGGCGGCATCAAGGGCTATTGGCAGGGTGACACGGCCAGCGCCGACTTCGTCATCTTCGTCGGTGCGTCGCCGTTTGAGGGCAACTACGGCCCCACCAACCGCGTGCCGCGCATCGCGCCGCGCGCCGCCGAGCAGCGGATGAAGTATGTGGTGATTGACCCGCGTTTGTCCAAGCTGGCCGGCAAAGCGTGGAAATGGTTGCCTAATAAACCCGGCACCGAGGGCGCCATTGCGCTGGGCATGATCCAGTGGATCATCGCCAACCAGCGCTATGACGCGCAGTACTTGGCCGACGCAAACAAAGCCGCGGCGAAACGGGCCGGCGAGCCCACCTGGACCAACGCGGCCTGGCTGGTCAAGGTGACCGACGGCAAGCCGGGCAAGTTCCTGCGCGGCAGCGACCTGAAGCTGGTCGAGAAGCGCGAGGAGAAGAAAGACGACAAGACTATCGTCACCTACGTGACGAAGGACGGCGAGGTATTCAGCACCGACCCGTTTGTAGTGCTCGATGCCGACGGCAAACCGCTGCTGTTCGACCCCAACGATGAAGCGCGCCCGGTGCAAGCCGGCCAACTGCTCGTGGATGGCACGGTGGGCGACTTCCGCGTGAAGAGCAGCCTGCAAGTTTTGTTCGAGTCGGCCAGCGAGAAGACCCTCGAAGAGTGGGCGGAGATCGCCGGCATCCGCGCGAAAGACATCGTGGACTTAGCGCGCGAGTACACCTCGCACGGCAAGAACGCCGCGATTGACATCCACCGCGGCGTCAGCCAGCACACCAACGGCTATTACAACGTGCTGGCGTGGAATGCGCTCGGCCTGCTGATCGGCAGCTACGACTGGCGCGGCGGGCAGGTGTTTGCCAGCACCTACGACGTGGGCGGCTCGAAGGCTCAGGGGCCGTTTGTGCTCGGCAAGGCGGATCCGGGCGCGTTGGCGCCGTTCGGCGTCAGCATCATCCGCCACGATGTCAAATACGAAGACACCACGATCTTCGAGGGCTATCCGGCCAAGCGCAACTGGTATCCGCTGGCCTCGGACGTGTATCAGGAGATCATCCCCTCGGTCGGCGACGCGTACCCGTATCCGATCAAGGCGGTCTTCATGTACATGGGTTCGCCGGTGTATTCGCTGCCGGCGGGCAACACATGGATCGAAATCTTGCAGGACGTGAACAAGGTGCCGCTGTTCGTGGCCAGCGACATCGTCGTCGGCGAGACCAGCATGTATGCCGACTACATCTTCCCCGACGTGTCGTATCTGGAGCGTTGGGAGTTCAGCGGCTCGCATCCCTCGATCACCTTCAAGGTGCAAGGGGTGCGCCAGCCCACCCTTGCGCCGCTCACCGGCACAGTGACCGTATACGGCCAGGAGATGGCGCTGCAGTGGGAGGCGTTGCTGTTGGCGCTGGCCGAGAAATTGGGCTTGCCGAACTTTGGGCCGAACGGCCTGGGCGAGCTGGGCGACTTTGTGCATCCCGACGACCTTTACCTACGCATGGTGGCTAACCTCGCGTTTGGCGAAAAGCAAGATGGCAGCGGCGCCGTGCCAGATGCTGATCCGGAGGAGATCCGGCTGTTCATCGAGGCGCGCAAGCACCTGCCCAAAGCCGTATTTGATCCGGAGCGGTGGCAGCGCATCACCGGCGCGCTATGGCCGAAGGTGGTCACTGTGCTCAACCGGGGTGGGCGTTTCCAAGCCTATGCGGAAGGGTATCCCGGCGACGGCGTGCGGCCAGGCGCCTTCGATGAGCCGTATATCGTCCCCACCGGCCAGAAGTTTGGCAAGCTGATCAACATGTATCTGGAGAAGAACGTCGGCATCAAGCACGCCGGCACGGGCAAGCCGCTTCCCCCTGTGGCGACCTACATCGAGCCATACACCGGCTTCGACGGTCAGGTGATTGACGACGCAAAGGACGGCTTCGACCTCAAGCTGATCACCTACCGCGAGATCATGATGACCAAGAGCCGCACGCCCGGCAACTACTGGCTGCGCGCCCTGATGCCGGAGAACGCCGTGATCATGAACGCGCGCGATGCCGCCGCGCGCGGCCTAAAGGACGGCGACCGCGTGCGCATCGTCTCGGCCACCAACCCCGAGGGCGTGTGGGACTTGGGCAACGGCAGGAAGGTGGACGTCGCCGGCACACTGAAAGTGGTGCAGGGCATTCGCCCGGGCGTAGTGGCCTTCGCGCTCGGCTTTGGCCACTGGGCCTACGGCGCGTATGACATCACCATCAACGGCCAGACGATCAAAGGCGACCCCTCACGCATGCAAGGCTTCCATGCCAACGCCGTCATGCGCACCGACCCCCTGGTGACCAACACCACGCTGTTCGATCCGGTAGGAGGCAGCGCGGTGTTCTACGATACCCAGGTGAAGGTGGTGAAGGCGTAAAACGATGCGCGCACTAGCATGCCGCAAAGCCGGAGCCAGACGGTATGCTCGCTGCTTCGGCTTTGCGGCCGTTTCGTGGTAACTTTTTCACATGGGCAACCCTCCAAAGACCTATCAACGCTTCAAGAAGGCATATCCCAAGCTGTGGCGCGCGTATGATCGGCTGGGCATCGCGGCGGCGGAGAGCGGGCCGCTGGATGAGCGAACGCGCGAGCTGATCAAGCTGGGCATGGCGGCGGCGTTGCGCGGCGAAAGCGCAGTGAAATCGCACACCCACCGTGCGCTCGCTGCCGGTGCCTCGCGCGACGAGGTCATCCATGCCATCCTCCTCGGCGTCACGACGCTGGGGTTCCCCACCATGATGACGGCTTTATCCTGGGCGCAGGAAGCGATGGAAGCCGAGGCCGACGAGGCAGATTGACGTGTTCTCGCTTGAGCTTTACCGCGAACAGTTGTTGCAGTTGCACGACCACATCTGCCCGCGCCAGATCCTGGGCCTGCGCATGGGCGAGCTGGCCGGCCGGTTGCTTGGCCTTTCGCTGCCGCGACGGGACAAGCGCCTGTTCGTCTTTGTCGAGACCGACGGTTGCTTCGCCGACGGCGTGATGGTCGCCACCGGCTGCTCGCTCGGACATCGCACGCTGCGGCTGATGGATCAAGGCAAGGTGGCGGCGACCTTCGTGGATGTGCTCGGTGACTCGCGCGTCGGCCTGCGCGTGTGGCCGCGCCCGACGATTCGGCAACAGGCCCGGATGTGGTGTCCCGATTTGAGCAGCCGCTGGCACGCCCAACTGGAAGCCTATCAGCGCATGCCGGATGACATGCTGCTGGCCTGGGCGTGGGTGAGATTGCAGATCTCGGTGAAAGCGCTGATCAGCCGGCCCGGCGCGCGCGTCACCTGCGACCAGTGCGGCGAGGAGATCATCAACGAGCGCGAGCGTTGGGTGAACGGCGCGCGCTTGTGCGCGCACTGCGCGGGCGACTCGTATTTCGTCGTGCTGGATGCCGACTCGAGCGCGCCGCGCGCCGACGCGTCAGTTGCTCAATATGTAGGCGCGCTCCGCGACGAAGTCCCAGCCGACTGATTCGCCCTCGGCAAAGATGTGTCCCCAGACGGCTTCGGTGTCGGTCACGCTGAGCACATCGCCGTCGCTCTCGACTTCGTATTCGACGGTGTGCCCCAGGTAGGTGGCCGCGCGCACCCGTCCGGCGAACCGCGCCTTCTGCGCCTCGTTGGGGTGTAGGCGGATGATCTCCGGTCGCAGCATCAGCGTGGCCGGGCCTGGCGCAACGCTGGGGTGGGCCGGCGCGCGCAGCGCATGTCCGCGAAATTGAACGATGGCGCATCCGTCCTCGACGTGCATCACACTAACCGGCAGGAAATTGGCCCGGCCGATGAAGTCGGCCACGAAGCGCGTCGCCGGCCGGACGTAGAGTTGCTCGGGTGTGCTCACCTGTTCCACGCGCCCGGCGTTCATCACCACCACGCGGTCGGACAAGCTCATTGCTTCGGCCTGGTCGTGGGTGACATATACGCTGGTAATGCCTAGGCGCTTCTGAAGCTGGCGAATTTCAGCGCGCAGCGACACGCGCAGTTTGGCGTCGAGGTTCGAGAGAGGCTCATCGAAGAGCAAGACCTTCGGCTGTATGGCCATGGCGCGCGCCAGTGCCACCCGCTGCTGTTGCCCGCCGGAGAGCGCCGCCGGCCGGCGCTGCTCCAGGCCGGTCAGGTTGACCAGCGCCAACATCTCGCGCACCGTGCGTTCG
Source organism: uncultured Anaerolineae bacterium (assembly GCA_938034415.1). Taxonomy (GTDB): domain Bacteria; phylum Chloroflexota; class Anaerolineae; order J036; family Brachytrichaceae; genus JAAFGM01. Next base: position 12,057 of record CALHLE010000065.1, on the reverse strand, counting down.
ATCTCGGTCGGCGACTTGCGGCGCAAGCGCAGGCCGTAGGCGATGTTCTCGAACACCGTCAGGTGCGGAAAGAGCGCATACGATTGGAAGACCATCGCCATCTCGCGCTTGTTGGGCGGCGTCTGCGCGATGTCTTTGCCGTCAAGCAAGATGCGCCCCGAGGTGGGAAATTCAAAGCCGGCGATCAGCCGCAGGGTTGTGGTCTTTCCGCAGCCCGATGGGCCAAGCAGGGTGACGAACTCGCCCCGGCCGATGGTCAGCGAGACGTTATCGGCGGCGGTAACCAGACGCCCTTCCGGCGTCTCGAAGACTTTTGTGACTCCTTCTAGGGCTAATGCGTGTGCTTGCGTCATGGTAGCGTGGCGCGTGTGGATGTGGCTGGAATAACCTCGCGGGCGGCTCCGCTGCGGCTGCCGATCAGCGCGAACAAGATGCCAATGGCAATCAGGACGATCGCGATCAGCACGACGACGTAGGCGAATGCGTTGCCGAACCGACCGGCTTCGGTCTCGTTCAGGATCTGCTGAGTCATGATGCGCGTCTGCGGCGTGGTGAGGAAGAGGATGGCGCTCACCGTCGTCATCGAGCGGGCGAAGGCGTAGATCATCGCCGTGAGCAGCGCCGGCCGGATGAGCGGCAGCGTGATGCGGCGAAAGGTAGTGGCTTGGTCGGCGCCGACGGAGATCGAAGCTTCCTCAATGGCCGGGTCAATTTGCTGCAATGCCGCGACGCCTGAGCGCAGCCCGGCTGGCGTGGAGCGAATCACATACACCATCACGATGGCCAGCGCCCCGCCGAGGACTGCTGCCCCGCCCGTGAGCTTGGGGATGAGCGGGATGCCGAAGAGCGTGGTCGGGCTGTTGAAGGCGAGCAAATAGCCGATGCCGAAGATGGTGCCCGGCACGGCGATGCCCAACATGGTGCCGAGGTCAAGCGCGTTGCGGCCGGCGAACTTGCCACGCACCACCAGAAACGCAATGACCATGCTCAACAGGCCGGCGATCAGTGTGGCGATCACCGACATGCTCGTAGTGTCGAACATTGCCTCGGCGCCGTAGCCCAGCAGCACATACTCGAAGTTGCGCAACGTGAATGTGTTGTTCGCGCCCAGTGAGATGGTGAACGCGCCGGCGAGGATCGCGAGGTAGATCAGCGCGATGAGCAGGGCAATCGTCAATGCCGCGCCGACGAGCGGGATCACCACGCGCCGATCGCGCACCAGTTGCGCGCGGCCGCTGGGTTTGCCGGTGATGGTGACTACCGACGCGCTAGCCACCAATCGCAATTGCAGGAAGTAGAGCAGCACTGATGGCACGAGCAGGATGATCGAAAGCGCCGCGCCGGTGGTGATGTCGTATTCACCCACGATGGCCAGATAAAGCCGCGTCGCCAGCACCGTGTAGTTGCCGCCCAGCACCAGCGGGTTGCCTAAATCGGCCAACGCTTCGACGAACAGCAGCAAGAACGAGCTGGCGATGCCCGGCATGAGCAGCGGCAGAGTCACCGTGCGAAATATGTGCCATTTGCTCGCGCCGATGTTGGCGGCGGCTTCGTCCAGCGCCGGGTCCAGCCCTTCCATCAGCGCAGCCAGGTTTAAGTAGGCCACGGTGAAGAACGACAGCACCATGGCCATAGTCAGGCCGGGCAGGCCGTAGATGTCGGTGCGCAAGCCCAGCAAGCCATAGGTGATGAAGCCGCTGCGGCCGAAGAGCACGATGATGGCGATGGCGACGGCGAACGGCGGGCTGACCACCGGCACCAGCGCAGTGAGGTGGATAAGTTGTTTGATCCAGTTGGGCGCGGCGACTTTCACCCGCACGTAGGCGAACAGAAAGCCGATGGCCGTGCCAATCGCAGCGGTGGTCAGCCCCATGACTAACGTGTTGAGGATGATGCGGTGGTAGACCGGCCGGCGCAACACATCGGACAACACCCCAACGCCTTCGGGCGACACGGCTTCGGCCAACGTCGCCCCTAGCGGGTAGAGGATGGCGATGAGCACGAAGAGCGTCGCAATGACCATCGCCAACAGAAAGGCTGGGTCGCGCGCGAGCGCGCGATATTCGCGCAGCGTGCGCCGTAAAGCTGAAGGTCGCGGCACGGCGAGCGGCGGGACGGCAGCGTGGTTGAATCGCATAGCGTTCAAAAACGCGCCATGGCCCAAGGTGGCCATGGCGCGTTTGTTGCACAGAGATGATCCCGCTCTATTTTACTGCGGCGCAACCGTGATCTCGTCCTCGAAGCGCTTGGTGATGCTCTTGCGATTCTTGCCGGCTTCGTCGAAGTTGTAGTCCACCAGCTTCACTTCCGAGAGCTTCACCGATCGCTCGGAGACCTTAGCGTTGGGATTGGTGGGCAACTGATATGACTTGACCTTGGGGCCAATCTCCTGCGCTTCGGCAGTGAGCACCCAGTCAATCCACATCTTGGCAGCCTCCGGCTCCGGCGCGCCTTTGATCAACGCTACGCCGCCGATCTCGTAGCCAGTGCCCTCCTGGGGGAACGACACTTCGAGCATATTCATGCCCTCGTCGGCGAACTTGACGCAGTCGTGCGAGAAGATCACGCTGACGGCCACTTCGCCGCGGCCGGCCATCTGGCCGGGCGCCGAGCCGCTCTTGGTGTATTGCAGGATGTTCTGGTGTAGCTTCTTGAGATAGTCGAAGGCCGCGTCAATGCTGCCCAGCCGCGACACCTGGGTCCATACCGCGGTGTAAGCGGTGCCGCTGCTGGCCGGGTGCGCCATGGCGACCTGCCCCTTCAACTTGGGGTCGAGCAACGCTTCCCATGAGGTGGGCTTCTCAACGCCCAGCTTGTTGAGCACGTCTCTGTTGGAGCAAAAACCGAGCGCGCCGACATACACGCCGGTCCACACGCCACTCGGATCTTTCTGCGCAGCCGGGATCTCGGCGGCGCTGGGCGAGATGTACGGCTCGAGCAGGCCTTCTGCGGCGGCCGCAACGTAGCCATCGGCGGGTCCGCCCCACCATACGCTAAACTCAGGGTTGTCCTTGGTGGCGCGCAGTTTGGCCAGCGCTTCGCCCGAAGACAGGCGCACGTAGCTGGTTTGGATGCCGGTCTTCTCCTGGAAGGCCTTGGTCATGGCCTGGCACCAATCCTCTTGCGGCGTGCAGAGCACGGTGAGCTTGCTGGGCTTGGCCGGGGCAGGCGCTTCAGTTGCAGCTGGAGCGGCCGGCTGCTGAGGTTGGGCGGGCGCTTGCGCCGGCGGTGGCGCAGCGCAGGCGGCGACGGCAAACGTCGCAATCACGAACAGGGCTGGTAAACGACTTCGCATTTCGTTGCCTCCTTCGAATTGGTTTGTTCATTCAGACTGGGATGGATTCGATCTCAAATACTGCCCCACGCTTTTTAAGATTAGATAAAGACAACATGAAGTTGGCCGGGGCGATGCGGATTATGCATGCGCAGTATACTGCAAACGTAGCCCGCGAACTCTACCGACGAGCACTCGCGCCCACCAGCAGCAAACCACGACCTGCGCTTTCGTCGCGTCGTGAGCCGGCCGCTGCGAGATTGCACAAAAGCCACACGAAGTCGAGCATCACCAGCCAGGCGAGCCGCTGCGGCACGCTGCACGAGATATATAGAGTAGCCGCTCACGAACACCGTCGTCGTAGCTATCGGCAGCCCGATAGCTTGCATCGCGCTGTAATGTGCCTAGGTTAGTTAGCCTCTGCTTGTTCAGTAGGTAACAAGGCTCCTCACAGCGTCTAACAGGCGGGCTACTAAAATTTGGCAAGGGTTAACCGCGCCTCACAGCTTAGGTTATGGAATCGCCTCAGGCCACTGTCCTCATCGTGGATGATGATACTTTCAACCGCAGAGGGCTTCACCAGTACCTTGCGCTGAATAACTTTGCAGTGCTCGAAGCCGGCGACTACAGCGCTGCTTGGGCGTTGTTTCAAGCGCAGCCCGCAGATGCGGCCGTCATAGACTTGTCCATTCCGGAGCAAGCCGACATGCGCGCTCGCCCCAGTGAAGCGCAGGGATTGATCCTGGCACAGCAGATCAAGCAGCATCGCCCCCAGACCGCAGTGGTGATCTTCTCGGCCTACGAGGACCGCGTCGCCGAGGTAGTGCAGTTGATGCGGCAAAGTCACGGTGGGATCGCTTACATCTTGAAAGGCTGCGCTCCTGAGATGTTGCTCAGCGCCTTGCAGTCCACGTTAGGGGGCCAGGTGATGGTTGACCCAGAGGTCAGCCAGCCCAACCGCTTCGCCCAACTGCTCTTGGCCCAGATGGAGCCTGACGAGCGAGCCGCCGTTGAGGCGGCACTCCATCTGCTGCAAAAACTTTCGCCTGCTGAGTGGACGATCGCCAGCCACATCCGTCACGGCCGCCACCACAAGGCCATCGCTGCGGCGCTCGGCGTGAGCGAGCAAACCGTCGCCAATAGGATCTCGCAGATTTACGACAAGTTGGGCTTCGCCAATGTTCCGGTCGAGTTCCGGCCAGCCATACTGCTGGTAAAGGCCTTACAACTCAACGACATCCTGAAGCTGCGCCCATGAGCCTCCCTGCGGCCTTCTCGATGCGCCGAGCGCAACTTATCAGCGCGGTGCGCCTTGAACACCCGCGCTGGCTGATCGGACTCATCGCTGCGCTCAGCGCGATGTCGCTGGTTTCGTTTCTGCGCTGGGTCGGTCACCCCTTCCCTCAGTTCATTCACCTGCGAGGCAGCGGCGACAGAGAGCTAAGCATCGTTTGGGCGGGCACGCCGTACTGGTGGAGCGGCATCGCCGAAGCCGGCCTGCGCGCCGCAGATGAGCTGATCGCCGTTGAGGGCGCGCCAGTGGATGCCAATCTCTTCAACCGATTCAGAACGCTGGCAGCCCAAGGCTACACCTCGCTCTCCGTCACAGCGCTGCGCGAAGGGACGGAGTGGATTCACACCCGCGTCCCTTTGCGACCGCTCACCTTAGCCCAGGCCATTGAGTTTCGCTTTCCGAACGACCTGCTAGCGTGGACGCTGCTTGCGCTGGCATGGGCGATCTACCGCAGCAGGCCCAATCATGCGCTCAACCGCGCCGCTTCGCGTTGTGCTGCGGTCATCGCCGGAGTGTTCGGCGTTTTCTTCTCGGAGTTGGACTTCGCAAGCATGGCGCTCCACGCCCGACTGCTCGACGTGGGGTGGGTGATCCTGTCCAGCGCTACGCCGGCAGTCATCTTCGACCTGGGGATGTATTTCACCGGGGACGCCGACCGGTGGCCTCACTTCCCAAGCGCGCGGCGATGGGTATGGCGCCTCAGCGTTGCGGTTGGGCTGGCCTATGCAGTGCGCAAGGTGCTCGGTTGGTGGTTGGGATGGACGCACTGGTTGGCGGTTTGGGAGCTTATCTTGTTCCGAGGGACAACGGTCCTGCTGGCGCTGCTGGTGCTGGGGATGGTGATGCGCTTGGGCTGGCTAGCGCTCCGGCGCAACCAAAGGCGACGCTTGCGCGTCCAGGCCGGCATTGTGTTGGCCGGCATCTTGGCGCTCGCGCCGGTGTTGGCTTTACATGCCCGCGGTTCGATGACCAACCAGATAGACTTGTTCCAGGAGGGACTGGACCTGCGCTATTTCTACTTGATCGTCCCTCTAGCTTTCGGCGTCGCCATCATGCGCTATCAGCTCTTTGGAGCAGAGAGCAACTGGTTGCTGCTGGTGGCCCTGGTCACAGCAAGCGGCATTCTGGCCGACATCGGCGCTTGGTGGATGCGTCAACTCGGGATGTTCACCGATAGCTCGCCGTTTATCCCGCCATCGCTGGCGCTTTTTGGCCTGGTATTCGCGAGCATGGTTGCCGGCGTGGGGCTGGTGCGGCTGGGGCGCCGCTTGCTCGAGCGCCAGCGGATTGCCTATGCCGGCATGTATCGCCTCCATGAGATGTTGGCCAACACGCCGCCCACCTCAGAGCTGCCCAAACTGATGGTTCAGGCCATCCGCGACGCGTTGGAACTAGAGGCAGCCGGCCTGTGGTTGCTTGACCCTGCCGACAACGCTAAGCTGCGCCTCGCCGCGCTGGCGACAAGCAATGAAGCCACTCGCTGGCCCCGCGAGCAGCCTAGTGATTGGCTATACGGGATGAACACCACCCGCTGTTATCCGGTGAGCGAAGCGCCGCCGGCTTGGCACCTGCCCGGCGCTTGGATGATCGCGTCGCTGGCGGTCCAGCAACAGCTGCTCGGCGTGCTCGTCATGAGCAACCGCTGGGATGAGGAGATGCTCAGCCGCCACGACCTGGAGATGGGCGCGTTGGTAGCCCAGCGCTGCGCCTTGGCCTTGCTCACCGCGCGCCAATTCGAGGCGATGCGCGCCGTCCCCCAGCAGATCGCGCTGGCCCAGGAACAAGAGCGAGAACGCCTGGCGCGCGAGCTACACGACACCGTGCAGCAGGTGCTAGGGCGCGTGCCCATCTATCTCGGCATCGCCCGCCATCACCTGGCTAAGGGCGCTTTGGCCCAGGCCGACGCACAGATTCAAGCTGCGATCGGCGATCTCAGCGAATCGGCGCGCATGGTGCGCCAAATCCGCCTGGAGCTATCGGCCATTCAACTGAACACCTCGCTGGAGACGCCCCTCCGCGAGCTATCCCAGCGCTTCGCGCAGCGCACAGGGATCAAGACCGAGCTTAGCTTGCCGGAGGACATAGACGCGCAACTCGGCGCGACGACGCGCTACGCCGTGTTCCGCATCGTCCAGCAAGCCCTGGACAACATCGAGATGCACTCAGACGCCCGGCGCGCCTGGATCACGCTGGAGACGCAAGGCCAAAGGCTTGTGCTTGCTGTGAGAGACGACGGTCGCGGATTCAGCCCCGCCGATCAGCAGCGGGCGGCCGCCAACGGACACATCGGCCTGCGCTCGATGGAGGCGCACGCCCAAGCAGCCGGCGGCGACTTAGAGGTCCGCAGCGCACCGGGAGCCGGTGTGCAGGTCGTAGCGCATTTGCCGCTGAGCCAGCCGACCAAGGGCCGCGCCTAGTTCTGGATGGTGACCCGCACCCGCGCGATCTCCGGCAGCACATTTCCTCCCAGCCCGATGGCGACTAGCCGCAGCAGGTATGTTCCATTGGGCAAGGTGCGCGTATCCCATTGCATCAGCGTGCCGTTCACCACCGGCCGGGTGAAGCCGAACTCCGCAGGGCACACAATTTGGGTGTTGTTGCACTGCTGCGGAGGGCCGGCGACGAAGCACACGCCCTTTTCGCAGCGCGGGTCTTCGATCTCGAACTTGTAGTAGCGGAAGTGGTCCTCACATGTCACTGTGCCCATGATCGGCACAACCCCGCTCAGCACGCTATCCCAGCCGGGGCTGGTGATCTCGACGCGCCCCCGCGTGCAGCCAATGGTGGGAAGGGGAGTTGGGCTTGGTTGTCGCGGTGAGGTTGCGGCCGGCGCTAAGCTTGTTTTCTCTTCCCAGCACGGCGGCTCATATACACCTGTGAAGCGCACGCCGCTGCACAAATAGGGCATCTGCTTGGGGATCCACTTGCCACTCTGTGAACCACCCCAAGGACGCACCCATATCGTTCGACCGGTATACTTCAGTGTGAAGTCCACCGAGCGCACGCCCCGCGAGGGGCTGAAACGCGCGTCCTCTTTCAGCCAGGATGCTGCCTTCCTAATAACACACTCGGCGTATACGTCATCGGTAAAGCTCAACGCCCCACCCCGTTGCAGCTCTTTTGCTATGTCAACAGCACTGCTTGGGTTCCGGCTGAGCTGACGCGTGCGCTCGGGCGAAAGATACACATACACGCCGCTCTGATCGCGGTTCCAGGAGAGGCCGTTCAGCGAATGCTGCTTGTTGGCCGGCCAGCTATCTACCAGGCGCTTCATGCACGGCGTGCTCAACCAACCCAGCAATGGAGGGTAGGCAAGATCGCTTAAGTCGCGCGGCTCAACCATAAATCGGCTTTGGTCGTCTTGACCGATAAAGGCTTCTCCAGAGGGTTGCGCTTCGCGGCAGGCGTTGTACATGTTCTGCTGGACAAAGTAGAGATAGTCCCCTAACACGCGACTTACCACTGCGACGTGACCTGCCGGATTATCTGAAGTAGCGCCGAACACCAGAATATCGCCTGGCGCCGGCGCCCGCGTGGACTCTCCGTTCGGATAGAAGCTCAGATGGCTGAATTCTGGCCTCTTGCGCTTGGGCACATCTCGGAACTCGTAGGCGTTTTGCAAATACCAGTTGTTGAGTATGCCGAGTCGCCCGTATAAGCGCACAACCAAGTCCACGCACTGATACGAATAAGTGTTGAAAGTCTCGGAGAGCAGCATGCTACAACTCACATCCGCGCAGCCTCGCGGATGGTAATAGACGTTTACCCCTGCGCCGCCCAACCAGTCTGATCCTCTGAGCTTAGGCTCGACGCTGCGAAGCGCCTTTGGGCTTCTCAACATCTCATCGAGGGCCGCCGAGGGCGGATCGAGGGGGCAGCCCGCAATCGTCGGCTCCGGGGTAGGTTGAGCAGGCGCGAATTCAAAGGTGCCAAACTTGATCTGCGCCTCTGTTGCGCTAGGCGCAGCCCATACCAAACATGCCGACATTAGTGCGAGCGCTATCGCGCGGCGCAGCGCAGGGGCGCGCCGCCGAGTCATCAGCTGTGCATTCATAACTTCCTCCGTCATCTGCTGCTCACAAGGGGCAAAAAGAGCTCATGCGCATTGAGCAAGACTAGGGTATAGGCCACGGCATTGCCGGCGATCGAGTTGCCGTTCCACTGTCGCACCTTGGCCACATGCCAGCCGCTCACCGTCGGCGTCCAAGCGATGTAAGATGCAAGAGTGTCGTTCCAGTCGTCGTTCTCGGCGATGAGGACACCGTCGGGGCTATAGAGTGAGAGCACAGTGTCGGTTGCAAAGCTGTTGTCATCGGCGCGGGCGAGGTCGTAGGTGCGCAAGACATAGCGCTTGCCGCGCTCGGCCCAGAAAGTTACCCAGTCCTCATCGTTCAGCCCGCAGAAGGTGCGACGCTGGGGGACGTTCAGCTCTAGCCGCCGCGCGCTGGCGAAATCGTTGTCCGGCTCAAAGGCATCTCCGACGCAGGGTCTCACCCACACCTCCGCCTGCACAATATGCGGGAAGGGTTCAGCGTTGCCGGCTTCGTCCACGCCGCGCATGCGGAAGCGATAGCGCCGACCCAACTGCCCGAGGAACAAGGCTGCTCGCGCTTCACCGAACGATAAGCTATAGTCCTGCCAGTCAGCATTGTCTTCTTGCACTTTGAAGTCGAAGCGCGCAATGCCTGAAACGAGGTCTTCGGCTGCCCACCTGAGCAAGATGGCGGTGCTTTCCAGCTCAAATGGCAGCGAGTAAAGCTGCGTGCGTGGCGGTTGGCGATCCAGTATTTGGTCGGTGGCTAAATAGTGCGTCTGGTTGCCGGCGCGATCCCATGCTTCAACATAAAGGGCTACACCTCTCTGGTCAGGCACATCCATCACATTCCAGTCCCACGTCCAACCATCGGTAGCATTGGTGTCCCATCCCAGCGTGCGCCACTGCCAGGCTTCCCCTGGCATGTAATGACCTACTGAGAAACGCATCCGTTCAATGCCGATGTTGTCATATCCCGACGCTGCGATTCTGAAAACATGCGTGTGAATCCTCGAGACGTTGAGGTTGGATAGGATCGGCGGCGTGCCATCTACCGTAACGCGGATGATCGCCGGCGCGCCCACCTCCGCCCCAGCAGCGCGCACGCGCCACACGCTCTCATAAACGCCATCCTGCGCGGGCGCGGTCATCCTGAAGCCGGGGTAGTCAGCGGTGTTGAAGAGCACTTGCTGGCCAGCATGGACTGGATACCGAACCACCTGCGCGGTTGAAGGAGCGCCGAGGCGGTGGCCGCCCACCCACACCAACGCATCTGCGCGCTGTGGGTCAAGGCTTCCGCGTTGCACTTGCACTCTCACCAGTGGATCAACGCTCACACCAGGCCTAACGTGATGCTCAGAAGCATGTTGGATTGTTACTCCTGGGGCGCAGTCGCTCAGCTTCTCCCAGCTCACCTCGATGGCGGCGCCGCCGCCGTTTTCGTAGTATTCCACCTGCAACGGATGCCGACCTTCACTCAGATCGAGATCGAACGAGAAGCCGGCCACCTGGTCGCGCCACTCATTGAGGCGCAACGCGTCATCCACCCACATCTTCACGCCATCGTCGGCAAAGACGTGAAAACGATAGCGGCCACACGCAAAGTGCGGACGGCGCCGATAGCGCGCACTGAACTGGTCGGCAGGGAAGGTGGGATGAGGCCCGCCGTTGCCCCAGTGCAGGCGGAGCGCGCTCCCCTCTCGGCGTTGGATGGCAGGCGTGCCCATCAAGTCGCGGTTGCCCCAGTACTCGCCGCACCACATGGCATCCTGGTCGCAGCTTTCCGGTTCGGGCAGGTAGCCTGGCCCCTGCCACCACACCTCTAGAGCGGCAAAGCCGGTTTTCTCGTAGTACTCCACCTTGACTTCATGCTCGCCAGCAGACAGATTTGTAGTTTGGTCATGGCCTTCAAAGCTGGAGTCCCACCAAGCGTCAATCAAGTTGCGCCCATCCACGAAGACGCGACAGCCGTCGTCGTGGTGACAGTGGAAGCGATAGCGACCGCCGGGGAAGTAGGTGCGCTTGACCAGCCGTGCGCTCCAGTTGTCGCCAGGCAGACCATGCGGCCCGCCTTCCCAGCCCCATTTGCGGAAGAAATACACGCCGCCTTCGCTCGTCCGGATGCGCGGGCCTCCCCTCAGCTCCCTGTTGTCCCAGTATTCGGCCTGCCAGCTCGTCTGGGGCGGCTGCGGGGGCTGCTCGATGGTGAAATGCCATACTGCGCTCCAGCCGCTTTGGGCTCCGCGCGCATCCCGCGCTTTGACCCGCCACTGATAGCCGAAGTAGCCGCCGTCGAGCTCGGCTGGACGCCAGCAGGTCTCGCGCGTCCAGCCGCTTTGTGCGTTGCGCGCGCTCTCAAACACCTCGGCGAAGAACTCAACAGCGTCGCCGTTGGGGTCGCCGTTGTTGTTCCAGCACAGCACCGGCGCGCGGCCGTCGCGCGCGACATACCAGTCGTGTGGGCTGCGCAATGTCGGCGTGTTGGGTGGATAATTCGGGCCGCCTGAGCCACTGTCGCCACAATTAGGCATCGTGAAGACTTCAAAGGACGACACCGTGTCGTTTAATGAGCGACCATCCGGGTAGCGGTCGTTGCTGAAATCGGCGTCGCCCGGCGCGTTGACGCACACGCTGGCGCCGCCGCGCTCGCTATGCTCGAACAGGCGAACCGACCAGTTGTTCGGAATGCGAATCGAGGAAGCGCGGTCGTGGAAGGTGTCGGGCACGTTTTGAAAGCCGGCGCTGCCGCGGCGGACATATCCCACGCCCTCCCCTGCGCCGCCGCAGTCGTAGTTGGCATGTTGATACAAAATGACGCCATCGCCGGCCGGACAGTTAGGTGGTGGTGGGTCGCTGCTTCCAACTCGGCCATCATTGACTACGCTTGCCCCGACACATCGGCGATCGCTTCCTCGCACGAGACAACCCTGGTAGGGCGCTGAGCCTCCTTCCACCGTCCATCCGCCGATGTCCATGCCACGCAGCTCCACAAACCCACTGCTAGAGTTGCGACGCACCGTGAAGTGCACGTGCGCCCCACTGGCGCTGCCGCCGCAACCGCTCAGGCTAGAGATATTCCCCAGCTCAGTTGTCCAGCGAGACACTCGCACGCCATTCCCAACGCGGATATTGTCAAGATGGTAGTAGCCGGTGTACCAGCCATCGCCGTGGTCAATCAAGACAAAATTGGGGCAGGGGCGGTAGGCCATGCCGTCGCGCGCGGGATACACCACCCCGCTGCCGCCGGCAAAGTCCAGCGCGCTGCGCGGGTGTCCCTCATCCGGCTGACCATCGTTGTTATAACCCTGGTTTGTGTGCGGCCCGCCGGTGAGCGTCCAAACTTCGCCCACCCTCCAGGGCAGGCCCAACTGCGCGCTGCCGTCCCCAAGGATGCCCTGAGCGGTCAAATCACTGCGGCGCATCAGCGGAAAGCTATCCGGCGCTAGATTGCGCCAC
>CALHLE010000064.1 GCA_938034415.1 uncultured Anaerolineae bacterium | reverse complement strand
CAGCGCCAAGCGCCGGCGCAACAGCGGTGACTGCTGCCGCCACCACCACGCGCCAACCACCAGCGGTGCCCAGGCCGCCAGAAAGACGCCGGTGCGCTTGGCCTGCACCGCCAGCACCACCAGCGCCGCGATCAGCAGCAGCCGCCACCACGGGTAGCCGCGCCGCCAGCCGCGCGCAAGCTGCCACGTCGCCGCCGAGGCGAACAGCATCACGCCGTTGTCGTTGTTCAGCCCGCTGCCGATGTATACGAACATCGGCTGCAATACGCTGAACAGGCCGGCCCCCAGCACCGGCCCCGCGCGCCAGGCGAACACCTCGCCGGCGGTCAGCACGATGAACATCACGCCCAGCGCGAAGACCACCCGCGAGGCCCAGCGCAGCGCGAGCAACTGGTCGGCGACCGGCCGATCCATCACCAACCGCTGGACCGGCGCGAGCAGCGCATAGTAGGCCGGAGTGGAGTTTTGCAGTTGGCTGAAGGCATAGATGTAAGCGTCGCCCACCACGCCGTCGTCGGGCAGCGCGCCGCCGGCGGTCCAGGCGCCGGCCAAGATGCGGCGCGGCGGCTGCTCCGGCCGCCGAAAGCCCAGATACTCCCAGTAGCGGTTCTCCCACATCGAGCGCAGGATGGCAGCCTGTAGCTCCGGGTCGGCGTCGGCCGGCGTCGGCCGGCGGCCCAAGCGGGTGAGCAGGTGGACGTACTCGAAGTGCGCCGCCTCGTCGGGGATCTGCCACGGCGGGACGATGTTGCCCCACAGCGCCGCATGGAGGAACGCGAGCGCGGCGAAGACAACGGCGCTCCACCACGGCGCACGCTCAAAGCGCATGAACCGAGATTATAATGCGCCGCGTCTGACGGCCGGCGCGGGTTATCACGACGACCGGCAACAGCCCTATGCGCACCTCCTGGATCACGATTGTCTCCGGCCTGCCCCGCTCCGGCACCTCGATGATGATGGCGATGCTCGCCGCCGGCGGCATCCCGCCGCTGACCGACCATGAACGCCGGCCCGACCAAGACAACCCGCGCGGCTACTATGAGTTCGAGCGCGTCAAGAAGCTACCGGAGGGCGACAACGAGTGGCTATCGCTGGCGCTCGGCAAAGCCGTGAAGGTGATCTCGGCGCTGCTGCCGCACCTGCCGCCCACTTACTCGTATCGCGTGGTCTTCATGCGCCGCAACCTGGCCGAGGTGCTCGCCTCGCAGCGCCAAATGCTGGCCTCGCGCGGCGAAACGACCAACGACGCCGAGGACGCGCGGCTCGCCGCGCTCTTCGAGCGACACCTGGAGCAGACCGAGCATTGGCTGGCCGCGCAGCCACACATGCCGACGCTCTACGTCAGCTACAACGCGCTGCTGGCGCAGCCGTCGGAGGAAGTGGAGCGCATCAGCGCCTTCCTCGGCGGCGGGCTGGACGTGGCGGCCATGCAGCGCGTGATTGACCGCTCGCTCTACCGCCAGCGGCAACCCGACGAGGTCACAGGCCGCGCGCCGTCGGATAGAAAAACTTCGGATCAGCCAGATACGCTTTGAGCGACAGTCCGGCCGCGTCGCGCTTGGAGAGGATGGGCTCGTCGAAGGGCCATTGGATGCCGATGTCCGGGTCGTTCCACATCACCACGCCCTCGGCCGCCGGCGCGTAGTAGGCGTCGCACTTGTATTGCACCTCGGCGGCTTCGGAGAGCACGGCGAAGCCATGCGCGAACCCCACCGGCACCAGCAACTGTTTGGCGTTCTCCGCCGATAGCTCCACGGCAACCCATTGCGCGAAAGTCGGCGAGCCGACGCGCAGGTCCACCGCCACATCGAGGATGCGCCCCATCGTGCAGCGCACCAGCTTGGTCTGTGGCGCGGACATGTCCTGAAAGTGCAGCCCGCGCAGCACCTTGTGAAGCGAGCGCGAATGGTTGTCCTGGACGAACTCGTAGGTGATACCGTGAGCGGCGAACTCGCGCTTGTTGTAGCTCTCCAAGAAGAACCCGCGCGCGTCGCGGAACACCTCCGGCTCGATCACCAACACGCCGTCCAGCTTCGTCTGCGTGACGCGAATGCCCATATGACGGCCGCGATTATCGCACCGGCTCGGCGGCTGAGGCGAGGGGCAGTCGCGGGCAATGACTCCCCCTACCCGCGCAGAGAAATGCGCCCTGCGTCGTCGCTATAATCGGCAGTAGGCGCATGGCTGAAACTTTCGTATTCGCGGCGAAGCTAGACGAGGTCAAGGAAGGCGAGATCACGGCCGTCGTGATTGACGAGACGCCCATCGCGCTGACCAAGCTCAACGGCGAGGTGCGCGCCTTTGGCGACATCTGCACGCACGACGACGGCCCGCTGGCCGAGGGCCACATCGAGGGGCAGTGCGTCGTATGCCCGCGACACGGCGCGCGCTTCGACTTGTTCACCGGCCAGCCCACCTTCCCGGCCGTGGTTAAAATTCCGATCTACGAGACGAAAATCGAAGGAGACGAGGTCAAGGTCAAAATCGAGCGTTGAAGTTGGGATGCCGCGCGCCGGCATTCCCGTGTTCAACTCAATAGCGGCCTTCGGGGCAGGGTGAAATTCCCGATCGGTGGTACAGCCCACGAGCGCGTTGAGAGGCGCGCAGGATCCGGTGCAACTCCGGAGCCGACAGTGACAGTCTGGATGTAAAGAAGGCTTATCGCGCAAAGCGCAAGCGGTCGCACATGCGGCGTGGTTTGAGCATTTCTCGCGCTTTGCTCCTATGCTTCGCAGTCTGCGCGCGGCGGCGCGAGCGCATCAAGCGCTCCTTTCCGCTGCGCGACCTGGCAGCACAGACACAGCCCCGAGGGCCGACGTGGTTCGAGGGGCTGTTCTCATGACTGCAACGAGCAAAAGCGAAGTCCTCGCAGCGCAACCGCGGACGTTGGGCGCGGCAACGGCGCGCCCTCCGGCCGCCTTCCGGTTCGCGCCGCTGGTCGGCCTAACCCTGTTCGTCGCGGCTTGGCAGTTGCTTTCGCTGCGTTACCCGCCTTTCATCCTCCCCGGCCCGGCGAGCGTGATGGCGCGCTGGGTCGAGAAGCTGGCCGACGGTTCGCTGCTTGCGCACATCGCCGCCACGCTGTCCGCGGCGATCCCCGGCCTAGCCCTCGGCGCGCTGGCGGCGTTCGCGCTGGGCATGCCGATCGCCAAATCGCCGTTGGCCGATCGGCTGCTCTCGCCGTTCATCGTCGCCTCGCAGGGCGTGCCGTTCGTCGCCGTCGCGCCGCTCCTGTTCATCTGGTTCGGCAACGGCCTAGGGGCGAAGGTCCTGATATGCGCGTTGGTGGTGTTCTTCCCGATCGCCATCAACGTCATCGCCGGCCTGCGCAGCGCATCGCCCATCCTGCGCGACCTGTTTCGCTCGCTGGGGGCGACGCCGAGCGAGACGTTTCTCAAGCTGGAGTTGCCGGCGGCGCTGCCGTTCATCTTCGCCGGCCTGCGGGTGGGCGGCACGCTCTCGATGATCGGCGCGATCACCGGCGAGTTCCTCAGCGCCGATCGCGGCCTGGGCTTCATGATCAACCTGGGCAACGGCCTATACGACACCCCGCTGGTCATCGCCGGCGTGCTCACCATCGTGCTGATCGCATTAGGCATCTATGGCGCAGTTCGCCTGGCCGAGCGCGCGCTGCGCATGGCGCGCTGGGCTGCGTAATTCATGGATTGTGAGGGATTGTGTATGAACAAGTGGAAGGTTTCTCTGACTGCGAGTGTGCTGCTTATCGTATCGAGCGCCTGCGCCGTGCAGGCGCCCCCGCCGCGCGCCGGCGGTTCCGGCGCATCGTTGCAGAAGATCAGGCTGCCGATGAGCTACATCCCCAACGTGCAGTTCGCCCCCTACTACGTGGCGGTCGAACGCGGCTACTTCGCCGAGGCGGGGATCGAGCTGGAGTTCGACTACAAGTTCGAGACCGACGGCATGAAGCTGGTCGCCGCCGGCGAGCTGCCGTTTGCCGTGGTCAGCGGCGAACAAGTGGTGCTGGCGCGCGCGCAGGGCTTGCCGGTCAAGTACTTCGTGCAGTGGTACCGCCGGTTCCCGATCGCCATCTTCAGCCTGAAGACGAAGGGCATCGAGAAGCCGGAAGACCTGAAGGGCAAGACCGTAGGCATCCCCGGCTTCTTCGGCGCGACCTACGTGGGCTGGCGCGCCTTCCTAGAGGCTAACGGGCTGAGCGAGCGGGACATGCAGGTGCAGGAGATCGGCTTCACCCAGGCGGCGGCCGTGCAACAGGGCAAGGTGGACGCGGCGGTGGGCTACATCGTCAACGAGCCGCTCGTGCTCGAGGCCAACGGGTTCCCGGTCAACGTCTTCCGCGTGAGCGACCAGGTTGAGATGGTCGCCAACGGCCTGGTCACCAACGAGAAGACCCTGCGCGAGAACCCGGCGCTGTTGCGCGGCATGGCGCGCGCGTTGCTCCGCGGCATCGCCGACACCATCGCCGACCCAGACGCCGCGATGCAGATCTCGGCCAAATACGTCGAGGGACTCAAAGCCGACGACCCAATTCAAAAGCAGGTGCTGCTCGCCACCATCGAGCTGATGCGCGGCGAACGCCTGGGCGTCTCGTCGCCCCAAGCCTGGGAGAACACGCAGAACGCCTTGCTGGCGATGGGACAGATCAAGCAGAAGCTAGACGTGAACGAATTCTTCACCAACGAATTCTTGCCGTGACGCGGCGCGCACAAGGCCAGACGCTCCTGTGCAAGAGGAGGCAACCGCCGTGCTGATCGCCGACCGCATCTCGCACACCTACCCGAACGGCGTAGAAGCGCTGCGCGACTTTTCGCTGCGCGTCGCGCGCGGCCAATTTGTCGCCATCGTCGGCCCCAGCGGATGCGGCAAGAGCACGCTGCTGCGCGCGATTGCCGGCCTGATCCAACCGAGCGCCGGCGAAGTGTGGCTGGACGGCGAGCGCATCACGCAGCCCTCGCTGCGCATCGGCATGATGTTCCAGGACGCCGCCCTGCTCCCCTGGCGCACGGTCGAGCAGAACATCCGGCTGCCGCTTGAGCTGGGCGGCAGGGCGGCGCGGCCCGTCTCGTCCATGATCGGCCGTTCGCCGATTGCCGACCTGATCCACCTGGTCGGCCTCATTGGCTTCGAGCAGGCCTACCCGCGCGAGCTGAGCGGCGGCATGGCCCAGCGCGTGGCGCTGGCGCGCGCGCTGATCACCCGTCCGCCGGTGCTCCTGCTCGATGAACCCTTCGGCGCGCTCGACGCCATGACGCGCGAGAGCCTCACCGCTTCGGTCGAGGGCATCTTGCGCGAAACGGGGACGACGGCCGTGATGGTCACCCACAGCATCGCCGAGGCCGTCTTCCTGGCGGATCACGTCGTGGTGTGCTCGCCGCGCCCGGGAAGCGTGGTCGGCAACGTGCCGGTCGGGCTGCCGCGGCCGCGCGCGTGGACGATGGAGAGCTGGCCGGAATTCGGCGCGCTGGTCGGGCGCGTGCGCGAACTCCTCGCCCAATCCGCCCCGATGACCGCGCAGGCCAAACAGCCGACCCGGTGACTCAGCGCGTCTCGTGCTTCTCACGCGCGCGCAGGAAGCCGGGCAACATCGAGGCCGCTTTCTGAATGCCGGGCTGCGCCAGGGCGATCAGCGCGCTTTCCAGGTGATCCGGCTCGATGCGGCGGATGAGCCGGCCGTTGTGCGCGATGCTGATCGAGCCGCGCTCCTCGGACACGATGACGGCGATGGCGTCCGTGCCCTCGGTCACCCCGATCCCGGCGCGATGGCGTAGGCCGATGCGCGCGTCCTCGGGCGTCGAAGCAGTCAGCGGCAACACACACCCGGCAGCCGCGACGCGGCCATGCCGGATGATGACGCCGCCGTCGTGCAGCGGCGTGTGCGGGTCGAAGATGGTGAGCAGGATGTCCGGCGTCAGTTCGGCATCCAGCGGCACGCCGGTGTCAATCAGGTCTTGCAGGCCGGTGTCGCGCTCGATCACGATGAGCGCCCCATGGCGCCGGGCGGCCAGGCGCTGGGCCGCGTCGCTGATCTTGCGCACCATCACTTCCAACTCGGTCCTGCGCGGCGCGACCAGCATCTCGTTGACGCGCCCCAGCCGCTCCAGGGCGCGCCGCAGTTCCGGTTGGAAGATCACCGGAATCGCCACGAGCAGGGCCGGCAGCGCCGTGCGCATGATCAGGTTGAAGGTCGGCAATTGCGCCGTCCCGCCCAGCAACAGCGTGATGGCGCCCAGCACCAACATGCCGCGAATCAACGGCACGGCCTGCGTAGCGCGCACGAGCAACAACACGCCAAAGAACACCAACGACACCAGCGCAATGTCAAGGACGGCCAGCCAGTTCAACCGTTGGATAACCCAGATGAAGTCGGTCATAGCGCGAGAGGATCGGCAACTTGGGCGATGGATGCGGCGGTTCGGCGCAACGGCGAATCGCGGATAATGGCGGATGGATGACAACCACGCACGGCTTGCACTTCGAGTACGCGGCGGATTGTACTGCAGCGCCCCTCACATTCGTCACCCGCCTTCCACTCGTCTAGCATGCGCCGCGTCACCGAGAGCGCTCTCGCCATCACAGTCGCGTTGCTGATTGCGCTCACGCTCGCGGCGACGTTTGCCGAGCAGGCGCGCGCGCAACTCTGGCAGCGCTACGCGAGCTACACCAGCCCGTTCCTGGAGCCGCTGCCGTCCGGCCCTGCCGGGCCGCCGCGCGCGCGGCGCGTCGTCGTGGTGCTGGTGCATGGCTTGCGGCTGGACGAATCGCGCCAGATGCCGGCGCTGAATGCATGGCGCGCGCGCGGCGCCGACGTCATCCTCGAATCGCGGCCACCCACCTACCGCCTCCCCATGGTATTGACCGGCCTCTCCGGCGCGTGGCCGGAGACGCACGGCGCGACCACAAACAGCCCGCTCCTGCTTGCTCAGCCGGACACGATCCTGCGCGCCGCGCAGGCGAGCGGCAAGGCAACGGCGTTTGTCGGATCCGACTCGCTGAGCGATTGGCTCGGCGCCGCGTTGCAGCGCGTCGAGGTGGTGGACGAGCTGGCGCCGGCGCAGCGCGACCAGCAGGCGGTTGAGCTGGCGCTCGCCGTGCTGAACGACGCAGCGCGGCCGGCGCAGCTCTTGCTGGTGGAGCTGAGCTTGCCGGAGGAGACGGCGCGGAGCGACCCAGGGTCATATCGCGCTGCAGTCGCCGCGACCGACTTCCGCATCGAAGCCATCGGCCAGGCGCTAGATCCCGGCTCGGATGCGTTCGTCGTGCTATCTGACCGCGGGTTGACCTACGACGGGCGGAGCGGGGGCGGCGAAGCCGAGGTCGTCCGCGCGCCGTTGGTGTTGGCCGGCGCAGGAGTCACCCCCGGCGCGCAGGCGATTGCGCCCGCTACGGCGGTCGCGCCGACCCTGGCCGCGCTGATGGGCGCGCCGATCCCGGCCCATGCCCAGGGCGGGCTGATCCTTGAGGCGCTCGCGCCCGAGCCGACCCTGCTGCTGGCGTCCGCCCGGCAACTGACCGCGTTCTACGAGCTGTGGAGCGCAACCATCCGCCGGCCGCGCTTCGCTTCGGCGCTGCTGCGCCGCTACGAGGATCGCCTGTCGGCAGGCGATGCAGCGAGCTACGCCCAGTGGCTCGCCGAATTGAACCAATCGGTCAGGCAGGCAGCGATCGATCGGCTGAACGGCGAACGCATCGCGCGCCTGCCCCTCGCTGCCGGCGGCGGCCTGCTCTTGCTGCTGATTGCCGGGCTGATTTTGAACCGGCAGCTCGTCCGGCCGATCGCCGGCGCGCTCGCCTATTTGGTCGCGTGGGCGGCGCTCTTCTTCGTCGCGCGCGGCGGCAGCCTCTCGCTGTCGCTCTTTGCGGACGGAGATCCGACGGCGACGCTCGGCGAGTGGGAGCGCATCTCCGGCGCGCTGATGGGGCTGGTCGGCGCAGCGATTGCGTTCACCAGCGGTTCATGCGAAGATGTCTTCGAGGCGATCGCCGCCGCGCTAGGCGCGCTGGGGATGATCGCGATCCTCCAACTTTTGGTGTTCGTCGGGTTCTATTGGCAATGGGGGGATGCGTTCACCTGGACGCTGCCGGAGTCATCGGCGTTCACGGCCGCGCTGCTGGCTCTGGCGCAACTGGCCGGCCTGAGCATCCAGGCCACGCCGGATCTGCCCAGGCTGCCGCTGGCGGCGCTGGTCGCCGTCGCTGCGGCGGTGATCTATGCGTTCGTCCGCCGACCTTCGGCCTAGGCGGCAGGGTCGTCGGCGACGCGCGCGCGAAATTCGCCGTCGGACACCATCACGCGCAACGCATCGCCGGCGCGCGCGTCGCCCACCGAGCGCACCAATTGCCCATCGGCGCGCCGGACGATCGCATAGCCGCGCGCCAGCGTCGCCGCCGGCCCGATGTCCTCCAGGCGGGCGCGCAACCCTTCCAGGCGCAGGCGCGTCAACGCGAGCCGATTCATCTGCGCGGCGGTCAACCGCCGGCTCAGATCGAGCAGCTTTTCGCGCTGCCGGGCCAACCGATTGGCCGGGCTGAGCAAGCGCAGCGCGCGCTGTAACGCGGCCAGTTGCGCGCGCCCGTCGTCGATCTGCGCCGAGACGCGCGCGACCATCGCGGCGCTCAGCTCATCCACCCGCATGCGCAGTTCGTTGATGTCGGGCGTGATGATCTCGGCGGCAGCCGAAGGCGTAGGCGCGCGCACATCGGCGGCGAAGTCGGCCAGCGTGAAATCGGTCTCGTGCCCCACGCCGCTCACCACCGGCACACGCGAAGCCGCGATCGCGCGCGCCACGCGCTCATCGTTGAACGCCCACAGCTCCTCCAGGCTGCCGCCGCCGCGCGCAACGAGGATCACGTCGCACGCGCCAAGCGCGTTGAGCCGCTGGATCGCGCGGACGATCTGTTCCGGCGCTTCGTCGCCTTGCACCGCCGTCGGCGCCAGCACAACCTCGACGAGCGGATAGCGCCGACGGAGCACGTTCAAGATGTCCTGGAACGCCGCGCCGGTGGGCGACGTGACGACGCCCAGCGCGCGCGGGAAGGCCGGCAGCGGCCGCTTGCGCGCCGCATCGAACAAGCCCTCGGCTTCCAGCTTGCGCTTGAGTCGCTCGAACTCCACGTTGAGGTCGCCGGCGCCCTGCGCGACCAGCGCCTCGACGTAGAGTTGATATATCCCATCTCGCTCATACACGCTCACCCGGCCGCGCGCGATGACGGCGTCGCCGTTCTGCAGCGTGCGCGCCACCCGCGCCGCCTGGCTGCGCCACATCACGCATCGGATCTGCGACGTCGCATCTTTGAGCGTGAAATACAGATGGCCGGATGTCGGGCGAGACAGGTTGCTGACCTCGCCGGCGACGCGCACATCCGAGAGCACCGGATCACCTTCCATCAGGTCTTTGATGTGCGCTGTCAACTCCGAGACGCTCAGCGGCTCGTTAGACCACAAGGTGGATTGAAAGCCATACTGCATAGATCGTTCGTCGCTTTACGCTATATCCATCGGCGCCATCGCGCAGCGGTCGGCACAGGCAGGGCTACGGGCCGATGACGCTGACGCCATTCTCGTATCGCTCGTCCAACGGCGGCAAGGGCAAGCGGGTCGCGCTGTCATACACGACGACGCTGATGCGCAACGCGCCGTGGTGATCCCCCAACTCGAACGGATGGCGATCCAGCACGCGCGAACCGCGGATCCATTTCAGGGTTGGGAGCGCGCCGAGCGCCGGCACACCGTCGTGCGCGCGATACAGGCCGTCGCCCTCGACGCGCGCCGAGATGATGTAGTCGTTGACCAGCGGACGCATCGCCAGCCAATGCAGATCCACCTTGAGCGCTGCGCCACCGTGCGCGCTCGCCCCGACCAGCGCCATCTGATCGGCAAACGGCACATAGCGCTGGCCGTCGCGGTAGTCGGGCAAGCGCAGGCCAAACGGCATGACGCGAATCCCGCGCATTGGCGGAATGTCGAAAGCCAACGACAGATACTGCGCGCGCTCCGGCGCCGTGGCCGCGCTCAACGTCTGTGATGGCGCAAGCTGCCGCCCCGCCGCATCCACAAGCGCTGCCTCGACCGCCGACTGACCCAGCCGCCAATGCGTCCACACGCGCAACCGGCTTGCGATGCCGGTATCGTAATCCACGCCGATCAACCGGGGCTGCTGGGCGGTTGGCCCGTCGGCGGATGCGAGCGGGTGCTGCGTCGCCGGCGGCAGCGACGCCGGCGCGACATTCAACGTCGCGACGGAGACGAACTCCGCGCCATGGCGATCGCGATACTGAACGAAGCCGCCTTCCGCCAAACGGTATGCCCCGATCAGGATGTCGTACGAGCCGGGGGACAGGTCGAGCGGGAGGCCCAGCGCAACGCGCTGCACGGCGTGATCGCCGGCCCGCGCGTTGCTTGGCAGGCGCAGGTCGGCGTTGGCGGCCAGCCGGCCATCGCGTCGCAGGATGCGCACCGTGATCGAGTCGCCGGGTTGGGGCGCAGCGCGCAGATGCCAGCCCACGTCCAGCATCACCAACTGCCCGACCTCAACGATCCGGCCGTCGAGATAAGCGGGGCCGATCACCGCGATGCGCGCATCGAACAGCCCACCGTCGGATTCCGCCGGCGGGTCGAAGCGCCGCGCGACGCGCCAGGCCGGGCGATCGCGAAGCGGCGTCGCCCGCAACCCCGCGCCGGCCAGCTCATCGGCGAAGAGCGAGGTCACGTAAACGGTCTGCGAAAGCGCGCGCTGCGCTGCTTGCTCGGCAAACGTCTCGGCGTAGGGCTGCGCGCCGCGCGGGAAGACGTATTCCACGCGCACATCGCGCCGCAAGCCTTCGATGTCCTGCAACGCCCACATCGGCGTGGCCTGATGCCACTGCGACAGGACGACGCCGGCCGGCTGCGCGCCCCGCAACACCGCCTCGGCGGCAGCGCGCGCGCTGCGGTCGCGGCCCAGATACACGAAGCTCGGCCAGCGTTGGGCGGCATCCCCGGCGGCAAACGCGATCACGGCCAGCAGCGGCGCATAGGCGGCGAAGGCGCGCAAGAGCGCCGCTCGGCTGCGAAGGCGCAAAGGCGCGAAGGGCGGCTCGATAACGTCGCGGCTTTGCGCCGCAGAGAGGAAGGGGACGCGCCATTCCGCCAGCTTGCCCAGGCCGGCGCCCAGCACAACGCACACGATCACCCAACACGGCACGGCGTACTCCACCGTCTGCGGCGCGCGGTAGGTGATGGTGATGAACAGGTGCACGGCGCAGGCCGATAACCAGACCGCCCCCAGGACGCGCAATCGCCAAAGCATCGCGAGCGCTGCGAGCGCCGCGCCGATCAGCACGGGGGCGCTGAACTGAAAGGTCAGCAACGTGGGCAACAGCGCCAACCGGTCGAACAGGAACTCCGGTGCGGCAAAGGCCAGCATGTCGCCGGCGAAGCCGCGCGCGAAGATGTGGAACAGCAGGCCATCCGGCGTGGTCAGGTTGCCCGGCGCAAAGCGCGCGCCCGCGGCGTCGCGGATCGGCAGATACAGCCAGACCAGTTGGGTCGCGGCAAAGATGCCCAGTGCGCCGGCGGCTGCGCGCCAGAAGCCGCGTCGGTCGGCGCGCCATGTCAGGTAGAGGACGTGCGCGCCGAGCACGGCGCCGATGAAGACGAGCGAGATGTGATGACCGACGCCCAGGCCAAACGCGGCGGCGAAGAGCGCCAACGACGAAGCCCGGCCGGTCGCGTGACTGCGCGCCGAAGCGTAGAGCATCAGCGCCGTGAAGAGCGCCGTCAGGCTGCGGATGTTCGTCGTGGTCGCTTGCGCCCAGAACGTCGTGCTGCCGCCCAACGCCAAGGCAGCCAGCAACCCGGCGGCTAAACGGGATATAGGGACGCAGCCGGGCGGAGACAGCGCGCGTTGCACCGTCAGGCTCACCAGCGCCAGCGTGATCGCCGAGGCGATGACCGACAGAAAGGACACGCGCGCGTAGGGCGAACCGACCGGCGTTTGCGCCAGCAGCCATCCCAGCATGGTGAACAGGGGATAGCCCGGCGGATGGGGAATGCCAAGCGTGACGGCGGCGATCTGCAACTCGCCGCTGTCGGCCGGCTGAACATCGCCGTTCAGCGTCAGCGTATAGAGCGCGACGGCGGCCAGGAACAACGCCGCTTGTGCGGCAACGTTGAGCGCGGCGCGCCGACGGCGGCTGTTTGCCGTCTCACGTTCGGCTTCGCTCATCGCATACGCGCCGGAACACGGCCAACGTTTCAATCGCCGTGCGCTCCCAGGTAAATTGGGCCGCGCGCAACAGCGCGCGCCGACGCAGCCGCTCATGCAGGTCGTCCTCGATGCAGGTTGCGATCAGCGCGCCGGCCATGCGCCGCGCGTCCTTCGGCTCGACCAACATGCCGGCGTTGCCGACTACCTCGCCGATGCTGGCCGCGCTGCTGCCGACGACCGGCACGCCACAGGCCATCGCCTCAAGCGGCGGCAGTCCGAAGCCCTCATAAGTCGAGGGGAACAAGAAGCAGCGCGCCCCGGCATACAGCGCCGGCTTATCCTCTTCCGCAACCCGGCCGATGAAGCGCACCACGTCGCTCACCTCGAGTTGCTCGGCCATGCGCGCCAGCGAGAGCCGCTCGCCGCCGTCGGTCACCACCGGCGTGGAAGGTTCGCCGCAGATGACGAGCGGATATTCTTCGCCGATGGACTCGCCGCACCACACATACACCTGCATCAGCGTCTCGATGTTTTTGCGCGGGTCGAAGCCCCCCAGGTAAAGCACGTAACGCTCTGGCAAATCGTAGCGCGCGCGGACGCGGGCGAGGTCCTCTTCCGGCACGTTCGGCGTAAAGCGCGGCTCGACGGCCAGGGGCACGACGGTGACGCGCGCGGCATCCACAGCGAGATACTTGAGGATGTCGCCCTTGCTGAAGTTGGAATCGGTGAGGATGGCGGCTGCGTTCGCCGACGCCGCGCGCACCAAGCCGACGTAGGCGCGCTGCAAAGGCCCGCCGCGATAGGCCGGCAGCGCAAGCGGGATCACGTCGTGGATCGTCACCACCACCGGCACATCGCTGCGCAGCGGCGGCGCCCAGTACGGCACAAAGGCGATGTCCGCGCGCATGCGCCGAGCGGCCTCCGGGAACTCGAGCTGCTCGAAGCGCAACTTAGACCAATCGCCGCGTCGGCGCGGCAATACGCATTCGATCTGCGCCTCCGGCGCATATTCTTTGATCGCCGCGATCAAGTGGGCGGCATACTGTCCGCTCCCCGTCGTTTGCGCGTCCGGTGAGTCGAGGAACCAGGCGTTGACGGCAATTTTCATGAGTGCGGGATACAATCCCCTACAGATTATGCCTGATCCATCGCCACTCGACACCGCCCCGTTGAGGCGCATGACCATCGGCCGGCTGATCCGCGCCGCCCGCGAAGCGGCTAGCCGCTCACAGAAAGACTGCGCCCGCTTCATCGGCGTCTCTTCCAAACGGTTCGCCGCCTACGAGGACGGGACGCGCGAACCGACGTTCACCGAACTCGAGGCGCTCGCCTACTATCTGAACGTGCCGGTGCACGCGTTGATCTACGAGGAAGAGGCCAAACGTCTGCCACAAGCCCAGGTCAGCAATCTACAAGCGCTGATGCAGCTTCGCGCGCGGGTAGTCGGCGCGCGGCTGAAGCAGGCGCGCATGGAGCGCGGGGAATCGTTGAAAGCCGCCGCGCAAGCGATGGGGCTGACCGGCGGACAGTTAAACGCCTACGAGCTGGGACGCCGGCCGATCGCGATCACGCTGCTGGAGCGCGCCATGGCCCACTACGGCCTGCGCCTTGACCGGTTGCTCGATCTGGGCATCGGGCCGATCGGCGAGTCGCAGTTGCGGCTGGAGCAGCACATGCGCTTTGATGCGCTGCCGGATGAGACGCGCGCGTTCGTCACTTCGCCGAGCGCAGCGCCTTACCTGAAGCTGGCCATGCACCTGAGCAAGCTATCGGCAGATGACCTGCGCGGCCTGGCGAAGGCATTGCGCGCCGTCACCGAGGACGTTTGACGCCCAAGATCACCGCAACATTTCATCTCGCGCCATCCGCCCGTCGGCGACCGCTCGCCGGAAGAGGGCAATCGTCTCCGCCACCGCCTCGGCGAACGGCTTGCGCGGCACGCCGCCCACCGGCGCGAGCAACTGCTCCAGCGGCGAGCCGTCCATCGTCTCCGGGAAGGGCAGCGGCTTGTCGTCGAAGGTGATCCGGCCGCGCGATTCCGGCGCGGCCTGTTCGATGGCGCTCACCACATCGCGCATGCTCAGCGCCACGCCCGGCGTGTTGTAAACCGCCGCGCCTTCAAACGGAATCGTCGCGCAGGCGATGAAGGTCTTAGCGATGTCGTCGGCGTACTCGTAATCGGCGCGTCCGCCGTATGGGATGTGATAGGGCTGACCAACCGCGGCGGCAAACATCGCTTTGGTCGGCGCGGAGGTCAGGCCCTGGTCGCGTCCAGGCCCGAACACGACGTACGGCCGCAGCCCGATCGAGGACACTTGGTTCTCCTTCCAATACACGCGCGCCGTGCCCTCGTTGGCCAGCTTGTAGACGCCGTAGAGGGTGGCCGGATGGCCGGTCGCGTCGTGCGGCAGCGGTTCCCCCGGCTTGGCGTCATCCACGTCATACACCGCTGCGCTGCTGGCGTACACCACGCGCTGCGTGCGTCCCTCGCGCCGCCGCGCCGCCTCGAACACGTTGACCGTGCCAACCACGTTCACCTGCGCGCCGAGCACAGGATTGGCGCGGCAGAACGGCACTTGCAAGCCGGCCAGGTGAATCACGTAGGTGATGTCGTATTCGTCCATCACCCGCTCCACCTGCGAGAAGTCGGCGATGTCGCCGCGCACGAATGCCACGCGCGATAGCTCATCCTCGGTCATGATCAGCCTAAGGCGGCGGAGATCTGCGCCGAGGTCGAATACGACGGCGCGCAGGCCGGCTCGGACGAGGTTGCGCACCGTCCACGCGCCAATGCAGCCCAGCGCGCCCGTGACGAGAAAGGCGTGATCAGTCATGTATCAGCAGCCAAGTATCGCAGAGATAGCCAGTCGCGCGACACAGACGCTCAGCGCGTTGCGATACACTCCGCGCCGATGGCTTTCAGTCCGGTCGTGCTCTCGCACTATCAGGCCAGGCCGCTGCTCAAGGCCAAGCGCGCAGGCCAGGCCACGGCGCGCACCTCGCTCGACCTCAACTGCTCGCGCTGCGACGTTGCAGTTGACGCCGACGGCGTCACCTTGCCCGACGGGCGGCGCATCGCCTGGCCGGTCATCGAAAAGGTCGCCGCATCGGAAAACGGTTGCTACCGCATTGGCGAAGATGCAGAGAAGATACAAATCTACTCCGAGGCGACCGGCCGCGCCTACAGCCTGTATCCAACGCCTCTCGCGCCGACCCTGCTGGTCTCCGGCTTGCCGATGCACCGCATCAAGGATACCGATCCATATCACGACACGCTGGCGAAGGTCAGAGCCGCGGCGCCGCGCGGGTGTGTGCTGGACACGTGCACCGGCCTGGGCTACACGGCTATCGAAGCGGCCAAGGTCGCCGATGAAGTGATCACCATCGAACTTGATCCGGCCGCGCAGGAGATCGCGCGGCTCAACCCATGGTCGCAGGCGCTGTTCCACGATCCAAAGATCACCCGCATCATTGGCGACTGCGCCGACGCAATCACGCGCTTCGGCGATGCGCACTTCTCGCGCATCATCCATGACCCGCCCACCTTTGCTTTAGCCGGCGACCTGTATTCCGCCGACTTTTACGCCGAGCTGTATCGCGTGCTCAGGCCGAGCGGCCGGCTGTTCCACTACATCGGCGACCTGAACAGCCCTTCCGGCAGCCGCGTGACGCGCGGCGTCGTCGAGCGCCTGAAGCGGGTTGGCTTTCAGCAAGTGACCCCCAGGCCGGAGGCGTTCGGGGTGGTGGCGCACAAATGAGCTTGCTCGCGCGTTGGCTCGTCTTCGCCATGCTGGTCTTGCTGGCCGGCGCCGTCGCGTTTACGCCGCTGGCGATGCGCGGCCAGGCAACGGCGGCGCTGCGCGCAGCGGCGGCAGCGCCGCGCACGCGCCTGACGCGATGGGCGGCTCTCCTGACCGCGCTCGCGTTCGTCCTGGAATTCGCCCTGCGCCTCTTCGATGGCGCTGCGGCGACAAGGGATATCGTCTTGTTCGCCGCGCGGCTGGCGTTGCTAGGCGGTATGGCGCGCGCGCTGCGCAGCGGACGCGGCGACGCGCCCATCCTGATCGCCGCCAGCGCTGCGCTCATCCTCACCCAAAGCCTATCGAGCCGCAGCGCGTCGCAGCCGGAATGGGTGTTGCCGGTGCTGGCGGATTGGGTCCACTTCACGTTTGCTGCGGTTTGGCTGGGCGGCGTGGCTTACTTCGCCATCGTGCTTGCGCCGATCGTGGTGCGCCAGCGTCGGCTGCTGAGCGACCTCGGCGCAACCATCGAGAAGTTCTCGCCGCTGGCCATGATGTCGGTGCTGGTGATCGGGCTAACCGGCATCATGCAGAGCGCCAGCTTCGTCGGCGGCTTCGAGGCGCTGCTCAACACGGACTACGGGCGAGCGCTGCTGATCAAGATCGGCCTCTTCGCCGCGCTGATCGGCTTCGGCGCCTTTCACCAGTTCGTGATCAGCCCGCAGCTTCGCGCATGGCGCGCGCGGGCGCCATCGTCATACGAAGCCGCGCGCCGCTTTCGCGTCAGCATCGCAGCCGAAGCAGCGGTGAGCGCGCTCGCCTTGGCGGCGGCCGCGACGATGACCGTGTTGCCGACGGCAAATCCCGCGCCGTGATTGATAATGGCCGTAATCCGTATAGCCTTACCAAACAACGTGAATTCCATGACCACTCAAGTCAACGTCGGCATCATCGGCTGCGGCAATATCAGCCCGCTGTATTTTCGCGCGTGTAAGTCGCTCGAAATCCTCAACCTGGTCGGCTGCGCCGACCTAGACATGTCGCGCGCCGAAGCCCGCGCGCGCGAGTTCGACACGCGCGCCTTCAGCGTCGAGGCGCTGCTGGCGCATCCCGACGTGCAGATCATCATCAATCTGACCATCCCCAAGGCGCATGGCGAAGTCGGCATCGCCGCGCTGGAAGCCGGCAAGAGCGTGTATAACGAGAAGCCGCTGGCACCCAGCCGGGAAGAGGCCCAGCGCATGATCGCCCTGGCCCAAGCGAAGGGCCTGCGGGTCGGCGGCGCGCCGGATACCTTCATGGGCGCAGGCATCCAGACCTGCCGCGAGCTGATCGACAAAGGCGCGATCGGCGAGCCGGTCGCTGCGACGGCGTTCATGATGGGCCACGGCCACGAGAGTTGGCACCCCGATCCGGAGTTCTACTACCAGCCCGGCGGCGGCCCGATGTTCGACATGGGGCCGTATTACCTGACCGCGCTGGTGACGCTGATCGGCCCGGTCAAGCGCGTCACCGGCTCGGCCCGCATCACCTTCCCCGAGCGCACCATCACCGGCCAACCCAAGCGCGGGCAGACGATCGCGGTGCGCGTGCCGACGCACGTCGCCGGCGTGCTCGACTTCGCATCTGGCGCGATCGGCACAATCGTCACCAGCTTCGACGTGTGGAAGCATTCGATGCCCTGCATCGAGATCTACGGCAGCGAAGGGTCGCTGCAAGTGCCCGACCCCAACTCATTCGGCGGGCCGGTGCGCATTGCAAAGGCCGGCGAGAAGGAGTGGACGGATGTGCCGCTCACGCGCCCCTACAGCCGACAGTCGCGCGGCCTGGGCGTGGCCGACATGGCCTATGCGATGCAGTCGGGCCGACCGCACCGCGCCAACAGTGCGCTGACCTATCACGTGCTCGACATCATGCACGCGATCCACGACGCGTCGAACGCAGGCCAGCACATCCCGATTGAGAGCGTCTGTGAGCGCCCTGCGCCGCTTCCGGCCGACCTGCGCGAAGGCACGCTCGACCCCTGAAACGCCGCGCCCCCAGCGGATTGCAGGGGGCGCGGCAGCGTCGGCTAATGGCTAGCGCGCCGGCTCGGGAATGGGCGCAGCGCCCCCGGTTGGGAACTTGAGGACCAGATCGATATCAGCGCGATTCAGATAGGGGAGGATTTGCTTGATCGCCGCGCTCAGCGCCGGCTCGATCAGTTCCAGGCTGGCCAGTGTATCGGCCGTGTTGGTCAACGTCTCCTCGCTCCAACGCAAGGTGGGCAGCGACTTGTCGTTTGCCCAAATCTTGATGCCTTCAGGCGTCGTGCGGATGGTGGCGTGCTGAATGCCGGCATCTTTCATCTGCTGAACCGTGTCGAGCGGCAGCTTAGCAGCGCTGAGGTCTGCGCCGGCCAGCTTTTCGATCTCGCTGAACGACACGCCGGCGACCGAAGGCATACCCGCATCGTCGAACGTCAAGCGCAGGCCGCCGATGAGCGAAGGATCAACCGCTGCGCCCGGCGCGGGCAACGGCCCGCCCATCTCGCGC
This sequence comes from uncultured Anaerolineae bacterium, assembly GCA_938034415.1. Taxonomy (GTDB): domain Bacteria; phylum Chloroflexota; class Anaerolineae; order J036; family Brachytrichaceae; genus JAAFGM01. The sequence continues at coordinate 42,076 of CALHLE010000064.1, read as the reverse complement.
AACGGAATCTCGGCCTCGCCGTCCTTGCGCGGGAAGCGGATGATGATGTTTTGCTCCATGCTGCGCGCCACCGGCAGAAGCACGTTATTCACTATGCCGCTTGTGGCTTCGTCCAATTTGACGAAGCGGTTGATCAGATCCTTCGTGTTGTCGAACGAAGCGTCGTCCCAGGTCAGCGGGACGAGGGCCTTGCCGTTCGCCCACCAATACAGGCCGTCGTTTCGGAAGAGCAACTCGACGTGTTGAAGGTTGGAATCGGTCAGCTTGCCCACCGTCGCTGGGTCAATCTTTAACAGGTTGGGATCCACGCCGAAGAAGCTCAGCACCGCCGGGCTGATGCCGGCGATGGTGGGGAAGCCCTCCTCATCTACTTCGACAAAAATGCGAGGGAAGACCAACCGGAAGGGGTTGCCTCCGCCGCAGCCCGTCAAGATCAAAGCGGCCAACACAAGGGCCGACAACGCGCGCACGTGCAGTTTTGTTTTCATCACCCTTGCTCTCCTGTTTTGAAGGATGTCGTATGAATTGCCAGCGTAACCTTGAGCATTGTACCGTCGGCGCGCATAGGGGCAAACCAGGGAGCAGAGCGCCCAGAGGCGACCATCAACCGTCGGCGTCGTCGCCGAGTGGGAAGCCAACGTTGAAGCCGGCGTCCACGTAATGCACTTCGCCGGTGACGCCGGCGGCGAGGTCGGAACACAGGTAGGCGGCTGCGTTGCCGACGTCTTCGATGGTGATGTTGCGACGCAGCAGGCTGACCTTGCTAAACTCGTTGATCAGCGCGCGCGAGCCGGCGATGCCGGCGACGGCCAGGGTGCGAATTGGCCCGGCGGAGATGGCGTTGACGCGGATGCGCCGCTCATCCGCGCCGAGGTCGGCAGCCAGATAGCGCACACTGGCCTCCAGCGCGGCCTTGGCGACCCCCATGACGTTGTAGTGCGGCACGGCGCGCTGCGAGCCGATGTAGGTCAGCGTCAGCAATGCGCCGTTGGGCCGCATGAGCGGCGCAGCAGCGCGGGCCAGCGCCGTGAACGAATACACGCTGATGTCCATCGCGGTCATGAAGCCTTGACGTGTGACGTTCAGATAAGGGCCGCTTAAGTCGTCGCGGTTGGCAAAGGCGATCGAGTGCACCAGGATATCAATCGCGCCGAAGCGCGCCTGGGCCTTCTCCATCACCGTCGCGATGTCCTCGTCTTTGCTCACATCACAAGGCTCGATCCAGTCGGAGCCGAGCGATTCGGCCAGCGGGCGCACGCGCCGCTCGAGTTTCTCCCCCGCGTAGCTGAAACCGAGGGTTGCGCCTTCGCGGTGAAAGGCCTTCGCAATGCCCCAGGCGATGCTGTGGTCATTCGCGACGCCAAAGATAAGCGCGGTCTTACCGGTGAGTAGTGCCATGAATGATGCTTCCCTCTATCAAATTCGCATATGCCGGGGAAGTATACGCAATGCCGGATGATCAACTTGGACTTTGGACTCGCCGCTCTTCGCAATGCGCGCTTCCCTGTAAGGCGTGACGCGCGCAAGCGACGCCCGCGCCCACCTTTTGCCGGTTGCGCGGCGTAGGACAACATCTGCGGCGTCGAAACAGCGTGTGCTTGCAGCCGGCCTTAGACGATGCGGGCGCTTGCGCATGCGCGCGGCTGCGTCCATGATTGCCGGCATGGCTCATGCATCGGCAAGCGCGCTCACCTGTCTCTCGGCCACCCGCTTGGCTGCGCAGATAGCGCGCGGCGAAATCTCCTCGACTGAGGTCGTTCAGGCGCACATCGCCCAAATCGAAGCGGTTAACCCCAAGATCAACGCCATCGTCGTCAAGCGGTTCGACCAGGCGCTGCGCGAGGCCCGGGAGGCCGACGCTCGTCGCGCACGCGGCGAGCCGCTGCCGCCCTTGCACGGCGTGCCGATCACCATCAAAGAATGCCTTGACCTCGTGGGCACGCCGAGCACCTTCGGGATGCCCTCGCGGCGCGAGGACATCCCACAAACCACTGACCCCTACGTTCAACGCTTGGTTTCATGCGGCGCGATCGCGATCGGCAAAACGAATGTGCCGCAGGCGCTGATCTACAACGAGAGCAGCAACGCGCTCTACGGCCGGACCAATAACCCATGGGACGCGATGCGCACGCCCGGCGGCAGCAGCGGCGGCGAAGCCGCGATCATCGCCGCCGGCGGCTCACCCCTCGGCCTGGGCACCGACATCGGCGGCAGCTTGCGCCTGCCGGCTCACTTCTGCGGCATCGCCAGCCTTAAACCGACCTCGCTGCGCACGCACGATTACAGCCGGTTCTCCGATCTGGCGTTCGAGTTCGGGCCGATCACCTGCGTCGTCGGGCCGATGGCGCGCGACGTGAGCGATCTCGCGCTGGCCCTGCGGCTGATCGGCACCCTGCCCCACCCGCGCCTGCCGTCGCCGCAGCCGCTAGGAGACCCGGACGCCGTGGATGTGTCGAAGCTGCGGTTGGGGTTCTTCACTTACGATGGGCTGATGCAGCCCTCGCCCGCCGTCGCGCGCGCCGTGCGCGAAGCCGCAGATATGCTGCGCGCCGCCGGCGCACAGGTGATCGAGTGGCAGCCCCCAGACCTTGGACGGGCCGAAGCCCTCTACGTGCGCCTGCTCACCGCCAACGGCGCGTCGGTCTTTCGCGCTGCGCTGGCGCGCGACAAGCCCGAACCGCAGCTTGCCTTGCTGTATTGGCTGGCGCAACGCTCGCCCAGAACACTGCGGCGCATCCGGCATGTGCTGGCCGCCGCGCGCCAGGCACATTTCGCCCGGCAGTTCGACAACATCGGCTTCGCCGCCGAGGACATTCCGCGCTTGATCAAAGAAGCCGAAGCGTATCGCCGCGCCTTCGCGGCAGCGATGGACGGCGCCGACGGCGGGCCGCTGGACGGGGTGCTGAGTCCGGCTTGCTTCTCGCCCGCCTGGCCGCACGGCGCCAGCCGGGAGCTGATCACCGGCGGCGCATACGCCATCGTCTATAACCTGCTGGGCTACCCGGCCGGCGTCGTCCCGGTCACGCGGGTGCGTCCCAACGAAGCAGTCGCGCGACCGCTCGCGCTCGACGTGGTGGACATGGCCGCGCGCCGCGTGGACATCGGCAGCGCCGGCCTGCCGGTGGGCGTGCAGGTAGCCGCGCGACCGTGGCAAGAGCACATCGTGCTGGCGGCCATGAAGGTCATCCAGGACGCAGCCCGCGCGCGCGTTGACTACCCCACGACACCCATCAATGCCGTGGATTGAGACAAGGGCCCCTAGCGCCTTCAACGCTCGGCCAACTGCGCGCTGACGGCCCGAATGTGCTCGGGCGTCGTGCCGCAACAGCCGCCGATGATCGTCGCGCCCAGGTCGCGCCATTCGCGCGCGGCTTCGGCGTATGCGTCCGGCGCGACCGCGTTGGCCAACGTCCAGCCAATGACTTCATCCACATGGCCGACGTTGCCGTATGCGCCGATGGCGACGTGAGACGGCGCGGCGCTGCGCAGCAGCTTCAACGCCGAAGCCACTTGTCTGACCGGAACGCAGTTGACCAGGATAGCGCGCGGCTCAAACGGCAGCACCGCGCGAACGGCGTCGGGCAGCCATTCCCCGCTCAACAGGCGATTCTCGTCGTCCAACGTGAAGCTCACCCATAGCGGTTTGCCGACCGCGCGCACGGCGCGCGCGGCGGCGACGGCTTCGCGGATCGTGTTCTGCGTCTCGACCAGGATCAAATCCACGCCGGCATCGGCCAGGTTGCGCGCGAGGACGGCGTGCTCTTCGGCTAACTCGGCGTCGCTTGGCACAAGTTCGGGCGCATAGCAATCCTCGACCGGGGCGATGCTGCCGGCGACTTGGATGGGGGGATCGGCGGCCGAGGAGCCGCAGGACGCGCGGCCTTGACCCTGCTGCCAAGCCATCACCGCCTGCCGCGCCAGCGCGACCGCTTGGAAGGTCAGTTCGCGCGCGCGATGGGCGATGCCGGCCTTGGCCAGCGCGCGAACGTTGGTGCGGAAGGTGTTCGTGGTGATGACGCGCGCGCCGGCGTCAAGGTAATCGCGATGAATCTGCGCCACGACATCCGGCGCGGCGTCGAGCGCGATCGCCGACCACAGCGGCAGCGCCGTATCCACCCCACGCCGCGTCAGCTCCGTGCCCATTGCCCCATCGAGGATGAGCGTCACGGCGTCATTCTAAAGCAGCAGTCCTTCGCTCGTGGTTCAATTGCGGTATGTACGATGTGGCAATTATCGGCGCCGGCCCGGCCGGTTCGGCGACGGCGCATTATCTGGCCCAGCGCGGCGTCAAGGTGCTTCTGCTGGACAAGGCGGACTTTCCGCGCGACAAAACTTGCGGCGACGGGTTGACGCCGCGGGCGGTGAGCGTGCTGCACGACATGGGGCTGGTTGAGGACCTCCGGCGCATCGGCCACGTCATCCGGCGCTTCGAGGTGTTTGCGCCAAACCATCGCTCCACCGCGGACACCATCGCGATGTCGAACGACCTGCCCGACTTCGCGTTGGTGGTGCCGCGCCTCAAGCTCGACGATCTGTTGCTCCGCCGCGCCATTCGCAGCGGCGCGCGCTTCGAGCCGCGCGCGCACGTGAGCGCCATGCGCGTCGAGGCGTCGAACGGCGCGCCACATGTCGAGATCGCAGGCGAACGCGATGGTCGGCGCGTCGCCTTCCGGGCGCGCCTGGCGGTGATCGCCACAGGCGCGAACACCGGCCTGCTGCTGCGCGCCGGCATCTTGCGCGCCCAACCCCGGGTCATCGTCGCCGCGCGCGCCTACTTCGAGAACGTCCGTGAGCTGACCGATGTCTGGATGCTGCGCTTCGACGGCGCGCCTCTGCCGGGTTACGGATGGGTCTTCCCCATCGCCTCGGACGCCGCCAACGTCGGCGTCGGATACTTCAGGCACGATCGGACGGCGTCGGCGCTGGGTTTCTTTGAGTCGTTTCGCCGGTCGCCGGCGATGCGGCGGTTGCTGGAAGGCGCAACACAGGCCGGCCCTGCGCGAGGGTATCCGCTGCGCGAAGACTTCTTAACGTCGCCGACCTTCGGCGAGCGCGCGCTGCTGGTGGGCGAGGCCGCCGGTTTGGTCAACCCGCTCACCGGCGAGGGCATTGACTACGCGCTGGAGTCGGGCCGCATCGCCGCCGAGCACGCCTTCGCAATGCTCGCACAAGATGACTTCACACCCCAACGACTGGCGGCCTACGACCAGGCCCTGCGCGAACGCTTTCAGGCGCTGTTTGAGTTTTGCGCTTGGGTGCGCCGATGGTGCGCGCACCCCGCAGCGCTGAATGCGCTGGTGGCGCTGGCGAACCGGCGGCACGACCTGCGCCGAAAACTGACGCAGGTGGTGCTCGGCGGCGCGCCGGTGCGCCGCAAGCTCACAGCCGGCCGCGCGCTGCGTGCGCTGCTCGGATGGGGCTAACATTCAGCCGGATGGCGACGCAGCGGCCAACCGGCCGCGAGAAGTATTGAGCGCGCGCAGTTGATCGCGCAGCCGAGCGACCTCTTCCGCCACCGGTTCCCCGTATCGGATGAGTTGCCGCTTGCGTTGCGCCAACTCGCCCGCGAGGTGGCAGAACGATCTGTCGAGTTGCCGTGCGCTGCGCGCGCCGATGAGCGCATCGTATGCGCGCGGCGGAACAACATCCGGCGGTTCATCTGCCAGATAAGCGCGGAACATTTCGCGGTCGTGGCGCTTGCTGACCCAGCGCAGACCCAGCATCAGCGCGATCAGCAAGCCATAGTTGAGCAAGGCAACGCCCAGCGACTGACCGTCGCTGGCATCGGCGAGCGTGACCGATGCGTTGTGAATCGCATGCGTCACGATCGCTGCGGACCAGCCCAGCGCGATGCTCCAGAATGCGCGCGCCGGCGAGGCCGCATGCCGCGCCACGCCGAAGCCGATGCCGATCAGCGAAGTGTAGAAGCCGTGCATGAAGCCGAACACGATCACGCGCAAGATGAACAACCAAACCCATTGCCCCGGCGAGTCGGCGCTTGCCAAATAAATGATGTTCTCGACGTAGGCAAAGCCGAAGCCCACCGTCGAGCCATACACGATGCCATCTACCCAGCCGTCGAATTCGCGCCGGCGCTGCAAGTAGATCAAAGCGACCATCAGGCCCTTGAGGAGTTCCTCGGTCAGCGGCGCGAAGACGATCGAATTCGCCGCCATGGACGTCGCCTCATCCCAGATAAACGTGATCGGCAGCGTCAGCATCGTCTGAAAGATCGCCGCGAGAAAGGCCGCCGGCAGCGCGCCCCAGACAAACGCGACGAACAGGTATTTGGCAGGCTCCTGCTCGAAGCGATCGATGCCGCGCACCAGGCGCGCGTACAGGTAGGTGGGGAGCGCCACAATCAGGGCGGAAAGTAAGATCGGCATCAAGCGCGTATTCTAGCCGGGGCACCCGTGTGATCCACATATACTCAAAAGGATGTCCGACGCTTCCGAACCGCATCGCGTTATTCGGGCCAGCGAAATTGGCCAGTATGCTTACTGCGCGCGCGCATGGTGGCTCAGCAGCGTGGTCGGCGCGCCCTCGGCTAACTCGGCCGAGTTAGGGCGCGGCGCAGCGATGCACCGCCGCCATGGACAGAGGGTGTGGTTGTCTCGCGCGTTAGTCATCGCGGCGGCAGCGCTGGCCGGGCTGGCGCTCGTCATCCTCGCAGCCAGCATCATCGCCCGATGAGATTCCAATTGATCTTCTCTCGCTGGGCAGCAACGCTGGGGGTGCTGATTGCCGCAGTGCTCGCGCTTCCACCGGCGCGCGCCCAATCGCCTGCGCCGACTCGACCGGCGCGCCCGCGGGTCATGGTCGCGCTGGTGTTCGGACAGTCGAACGCCGGCAACTGGGGCGAGAGCCGGCGCACCGCCGGGCCGCGCGTGCTCAACTTCTTCCGCGGGCGCTACAGCCGCGCCCGCGACCCGCTGGCCGGCGCAGACGGCAACGGCGGCAGCGTGTGGACCCGACTGGGCGACCAGATCATCGCCGCCAAGCTCTACGACCGCGTCGTGTTCGTGCCGGCTGCCATAGGCGCAACGGAGATCGCGCAGTGGGCGCCGGAGGGCCGCTTACACGAAGACTTGCTGCGCAACGTGCGCGAAGCCCGCCAAGCCCGGCTGCGCTTCACCCATCTGCTGTGGCATCAGGGCGAAAGCGACGCCGTGCTCGGCACATCCGCACAGGACTACCAAAGGCGCTTCCTGGGCATGCTCAAGGCGATCCGCGCGCTGGGCGTAGACGCGCCGGCGTTCGTCGCAATCGCCACCCGCTGTGGCCAATATCCCCCCAACGAGACGATCCGCGCCGCACAGATCGGGTTGGCCGATCCCAAGCTGGGCATCTACCTCGGCCCGGACACTGACCAACTGGGGCCGGAATACCGCTATGACGGTTGCCACTTCTCCGATCGCGGCCTAGAAGCGCACGCTGAGATGTGGTTACAGGTCATTCAAGCGCACGAGCGCGAAACGCAAGCGGGCGCAGCGCCGGCATGGCCGGCCAGGTAGGTGTGATTAGAATCAACCCCGCGATGCGCCTGAAGACCCTCACGCTCAACGGCTACAAAACCTTCGCCAGCAAGACGCGCTTCGAGTTCGGCGAGGGCATCACCTGCATCATCGGACCCAACGGCAGCGGCAAAAGCAACATCGCCGATGGCATCCGCTGGGCGCTCGGCGAGCAGCAGTTCTCTCTGCTGCGCGGCAAGAAGACCGATGACATGATCTTCTCCGGCAGCGCGCGGCGCCCCCGCGCCAGCATGGCCGAGGTGATTCTTACTTTCGACAACAGCGACGGCTTCTTCCCGATTGAGTTCAGCGAGATCGAGATCGGCCGGCGGGCCTACCGCGACGGCACCAACGAATACGTGCTCAACGGCAACCGCGTGCGCCTGCGCGACGTGACCGACCTGCTGGCCCACAGCGGGCTGGCCGAACGCACCTACACGGTGATCGGCCAGGGCTTGGTGGACGAGGCGCTGGCGCAAAAGCCGGAGGAACGCCGCGCGCTGTTCGAGGAAGCCGCCGGCATCGCCGGCTATCGCGACCGGCGCGAGGACGCCCTGCGCAAGCTGGAAGAGACCAACCACAACCTGGAGCGCGCCCGCGACATCCTCAACGAAATCACGCCGCGCCTGAAACAACTCGAACGGCAGGCCGAGCGCGCGCGCCAATACCGCGCGCTGGCCGACGAACTGGATCAGCTTGCCCGCATATGGCTGGGCTACCACTACCGGCGGGTGCGATCCGCTATCGAGGCGGCCGCCGTCGCTCAGCACGACGCGCAGCGCGCCGTCACCGAGGCGCTGGATGCGATCCGCGCGCTGGATGAACGCAGCGCCGCACTGCGCGAGGCGCGTCGGACGCTACAGACGCGCCTGACCGACATGCACGCCCGGCGCGATGCGACGCGCCAGGCCGCCGAGGTTGCATCGCGCGAACTGGCCGTGATGCGCGAACGCGTCGCCGCGCTAGGATGGCAGGCGGCCGAAGCCCAGCGCGAACTGGACGAGTCGGCCGCCGCCGTGGATGCACTCACCGCGCGCGCCGACGAGGCGCAGGCCGCCCTGGCGGCAGCGCAGGCCGCCTGCCTGGAGCGCCAACGCGAGCTTGAACTCGCCGAGATGGCCGTGTCCGAGCGTCAAAACGAACGCGCCGCGCTGGAAAGACAACGCGCCGCTGCGGAGCAGCGCCTGACCGAAGCCGGCGACGCCGCGCGGGCAGCGCGCGACCACATCGCCGGCCTGCGCGCCCGACAAGATGCGCTGCGACAACAACTCGACGCCATGTCCAGGCGCGCGGCCGACCTAGGCGCGCAGCGCGAAGCAGAACTGGCGGCGCTGGACGAGATGAGCGCCGCTATGGAACGCGAGGCGTCGCAGATGAACCTGTTCGAGGCGCAATACGAGTCGGCGGTTCAAGCGCTCGAGTCGGCGCGGGCGTCGTTGGAACAAGCGCAGTCGGTTCTGGCCGCGGCGGAGGCGGAAGAGCGGTTGACCTCGCGCATGACGCTCTTCGCCGACATGCGCGCGCGGGCCGCCCGCAGCGCCGATGAGCTGGCCGCCGCAGCAGCGCAGGCCGGTGTGCCCGGCGCGCGCGGCGCGCTGTCGTCCTTCATTCAGATCGCGCCGGACGACCAAAAGGCCGTCGAGGCGGCGCTGGGCGAGCTGCTCAGCGCCGTCATCATCGCCCCCGACCGGCCGGAGGAGGGTGAAGCCGGCCTGACGCGCCTGCGCGCTTGGCTCGTCGAGCAAGCATCCGGCCGGCTCGCCGTGATCTTGACCCACACGCTCCGCGCCTTTGACGACGAACGCAAGGCAGATGCCCAAACCTTGCGCGAGCGCGCCCGCGCATGTCACGCTCGCCCGCTGCTCGACGCGATCAGCGCCCCGGAGTGGATAAAGCCGGCCTTGCGCATCATCGCCGGCCGGATGTTCATCGCGCGCGACCTGGACGCCGCGCGCACGCTGGCCGCGCAGTTGCCGGATGGCTACCTGTGCGTGACGCGCGACGGCGAAGTGGCCCATAGCGTCGGCACATTGTCGCTGGCGGCCGGCGCGCGCTCGCCCATCATCTTGGGCATGGAAGCCGAGGCGCCGGCGGCGCCAGACTACGAAACCGTGCTGGCCAACCTCGAGCGCGCCCGGCAACATCGCGACGAGGCGCAGCGCGAATTTGAAGCGGCGCGCCGCCTCTTGGCGCAAACGACCCAAGCGCGCGACCTCTTCAACCGCGAAAGCGCCAACCGGCGCAACCGCATCGAGGCGGCGCAGCGCAAGATCAGCCTGCTGGAGGAATCCCTGGCCGCGTTGGCCGGCGACATGCAACGCCTGAGCGAAGAGGTCGAGTCGCTCGACCGGCAACTGGCGGAGGCCGCCGACCTGCTCGCCCAGCGTGAAGCGGCGCTCGCCGAAGCGCAGCAGGCGCTGCGCGAACTCGACGCTCGCCTGAATGAGCAGCTCCGGAGCGGCTGGCTGGAGTCGCTCACGGCTGCGCAAGCCATGCTCGCGGCCGCGCAGAGCGCGATGCAGCACGCCGAATCGCTCAGCCGCGAACGGGCTGCGGCGCGCGCCGAGGCGCTGGCGCAGCACGAAACACGCGCGCGGCGCCTGGCCGAACTGACGACGCAACGGCAAGCAGCCGAGGCCACGCTTCAGCAAATGGCCGACGCCGTCGCCCAGGCGGAAGCCGCCTGGCGCGAGGCCGACGCGGAGATCGCGCCGTTGCAAAGCGAGGTCGCTGCAGTCGAGGCGCAGCTCGCCGAGTTGGATGAGCGCCGGCGAGAAGCCGAACACGCGCTGCGCGAGCGCGAATCTCACCTGAACGCTATCACGCTGGAGCTGGCGCGACACAACGATGAGCTGGAGAACTTGCGCCGACGCGCCCTGGCCGAGGTGGAGCACGACGCCCGGAAACCGGAGCGGCCAGCGGAAGACCCCGCCGGCGCCGATGCGACGGTCGCAGACCCATCGCAAATCCTGGAGTCCCTCCCATCGGTTGAGGCATTGCCCGATGGCATTGAGGACCGCATCGCCCAGTTGCGCGGTCAGATCAAACGCCTGGGCGCCATCAACGAAGAGGCACAAGCCGAGTTCGAGGCGTTGAGCGAGCGACACCGCTTCATCACCGAGCAATGCGACGACCTGGAAAAAGCCTCGGCGTCGCTGCGGCAGGTGATCGCCGAGCTGAACGACGTGATGAAGGACACCTTTCGCCAGACGTTCGACGCCATCGCCAACGCTTTCCAGCACACGTTCAAGGTGTTGTTCGGCGGCGGCCAAGCGCGGCTTACGCTGATCAACCCGGACAACCTTGACGAGTGCGGCGTGGAAATCCACGCCCAACCGCCCGGCAAGCGCCCGCAATCATTGGCGCTGCTCTCCGGCGGCGAGCGCTCGCTCACGGCGACGGCGCTCCTGTTCGCCATCCTGCAGGTGAAGCCGACGCCGTTCTGCGTGCTGGACGAGGTGGATGCCGCGCTGGACGAGTCGAACGTCGGACGCTTCCGCGCGATGCTGGAGAGCCTGAGCGACAGCACCCAGTTCATCATCATCACGCATAACCGGCGCACGGTGGAAGCCGCGACGACGATCTACGGCATCAGCATGGGCGCCGACGGCACAAGCACCGCGCTGAGCTTGCGGCTGGACCAAGTGGAACTCGCCAACGGACGCCGCGCATGAAGACGCACATTCTCGTCATCGGCGCCGGCATCGGCGGGTTAAGCGCGGCCATCCGGCTGGCCGCGCGCGGCTACCGCGTCACGGTCGTCGAAAAGCTCGATCGCCCCGGCGGCAAGATGGGCGAGGTGCGCGCCGACGGGTTCCGCTGGGACACCGGCCCATCGGTCATCACCATGCGCCACGTCTACGAGGGGCTGTTTGCCGACGCCGGGCGCGATCTGCACGACTACCTCGACCTCGTCCCGCTGCAGCCGATCACGCGCTACTTTTGGCGCGACGGCGCGACGATTGACGCGGTGGCCGATGAGGAAGCGATGTGCGAGAACATCCGGCGCGCCTTCGGCCCGCGCGATGTAGATGGCTACCGCCGCTTCATGCGTTACGCCCGGCGACTCTACGACGTGGTCAGCGGCCCCTTCCTCTACCGGCAAAAGCCTACGCTGCGCGATTTGGCGTCGCTGCCGGTGGGCGACGTGCTCAAGATTGACGCGCTGCGCACGATGCATCAGGCCATCAGCGCGCACTTCCGCGACCCGCACCTGGTGCAGCTCTTCGACCGCTTCGCCACCTACAACGGCTCATCGCCCTACCGCGCCCCGGCCACGCTCAACGTAATCGCCTACGTGGAGATGGCGCAGGGCGCGTGGTATCCGCGCGGCGGCATCTTCCGGCTTGCGCGAGCGTGGGAACGGCTGGCGAGCGAGCTGGGCGTGGAGCTGCGCTACAACAGCCCAGCGGAGGAGATCTGCATCGCGTCCGGCAGGGCATGCGGCGCGCGGCTGATGAGCGGAGAGACCATCCGCGCCGATGCGGTCGTGTGCAATGTGGATTACACCTGGGCGCGCGAGACGTTGATGCCCAACGGCGCGCGGCGCAAAGACGCGCTCGAGCCTTCCTGCAGCGGCTTTGTGCTCCTGCTCGGCATCCGCGGGACACACGACGCACTGGCGCATCACAACATCTTCTTCACCGAGGATTACCGGCGCGAGTTCGACGACATCTTCGTCCGGCGCATCGCGCCGCGCGATCCGACGCTCTACGTGTGCATCACCAGCAAGACCGACCCAGACCATGCGCCGCCGGGCTGCGAGAACTGGTTCGTGCTCGTCAACGCGCCTTACCTGAGCGAGGCTTACGACTGGCAGGCCGAAGCCGAGCGCTACGCGCAGCACATCAAAGGATTGCTGGTCGCCAACTTGGGGCGCGTCTCCCCGCTGTCGGACGCGCCGGGGCTGGTGCAGGTGGAGCGCCGGCTTACGCCGCTGGACTTGCAGGCGACCTATGGCGGTCATCGAGGCGCGATCTACGGCTTCTCGTCGAACACGCGCGCGGCGGCGTTCATGCGGCCGGGCAACCGAGACCGCGCAATCGGCCGGCTCTACTTCGCAAGCGGCAGCGCGCATCCCGGCGGCGGCGTGCCGCTGGTCACGCTGTCGGGCATCGCGGCGGCGAAGTGCGTCGAAGAGGACTTGCGATAGGGAGCGCGCCGTTCCGAACGCGCTAAAAGCGCGCCGGATCGTCCGGCAGGTCGTCACCGGCGTCGCCAGGCTCAAGCGGCGCCACAATCTCCCGCGCCTCGCCCGATTCGCCGATGAGGTAGAAGCGCCGCCGCGCAGGGGGCGCCACATACTCCGGCATAGCATCGGGCGCGCGAAAATGAGGGGCAGGCGGCTGCGGCGCGCGAACGTCATAGTGCGCATCGGTCGGCGTTGGCATCACCCAATACTGCGGCGGGCTAGGCGGCATGTGGGTATGGCGCAGCCGGTCGTAGCGCTCGCGGCCGGCGTCATCGCGCTGCCGGAAGAAGCTGAAGAAGATGATAAAGGCCAGCAGCATGAGCGGAATAACGATGAGCAGGATGACGCACATGCTGAATAAGAGCGAGACGGTGAACTGGTCCACGCGCGAGCCGACGAACGCTGCAAGGACGGCCGAAAACGTCACCAGGCTTACAGCGGCGGCTTTGTTGAGCCTGTCCATATCACCCTCTCAGATTGGCATCGCTGCTTGAAAGCGGATCACTCGCCCGGACGCGACCGCGATGAAATCGCCGCTGCCCATTAGCTTCTCCGCGCCGGTGGCGGGCATGCCGGTCGCCACGCGCGCATCGTCCGCCGACACCACGCGCCCGACCAACCGCAACGGCAAATTCGCCTTCAACAATGTCCCGATCACCCGCGCGGAAGGCTTCTGCGTGCAAGCGACCAGGTGAATTCCGGCTTCACGCCCGCGCTGCGCGATGCGCGTGAGCAGATCCGTAATGCGTGCGCCGCCGGCTTGCGCTAAGTCCGCCATCTCGTCCACATAGACCACGATGCGCGGCTGCGGATCGCTGAGGTGCGCCCGCCGCTCCATCACATCCACGACGCGCGCCAGCGCCGCATGCGCCTCGTCCGGCGTGTGCGCCGCGCCGAGGAGCATGTGGCGTTCCACCGCGCGCGAGAACGCCACGTCGTGGTTGCGCTTGGGGTCGAGGACGATCAAGCCAAACTGGCTGGGGCGATGGAATCGGCACAGGCTGATCACGATGCTATGCGCGAGCGAGGTCTTGCCCGAACCGGTCGCGCCGGCGATGAGAATGTGAGCCACCTCCGGCGAGGACAGACAAGCCATCAACGTTGCGCCATCCTCAGCCAAGCCGAGCACCGCCGTGTACGGCGGAACGTCCTTAACCGACGCCATCAACGTCGTCAAACGCACCGGCGCGCGCGTCTCGCGTGGAATCTGGACGGCCAGATGCGTGCCGCTTTGCGTGACGCGGACATTGGCGTTGCCCAGGGCAAGAGCTAGATCGGCCTGGAGCGCCCTGACTTGATTCACCCGCGTGCCCGGCGCAGGCCGCAACAGCATCTCGATGAAGCCCGGCAGCACCCTGCCCCCCACGACGGCAGCCGGCGCTTTGCGTTCGCGCAGCACGGCCTCGATCTGATCGGCAGTTTGATGCAGCTTGCGATACATCCTGAAGCCACCTTATAGAACTAATGTTCTGGCATCAAATTATCCAGAACATGTGTTCTACGTCAAGTGTCCCCTGCGAAATCTTCGACTTTTTGGAAAAGCATGCACAAGCTGCGATTCCGCGCCAGGCGCCGAATACAATCGTCCCCGTATGCAGCGTGCAACGGTTCGCCACCCACTTATCGTAGATGCGCATCTCGATATCGCCTACAACGCGCTCTACAAACGGCGCGACTACCGCCGCTCGGCCTGCGCGACGCGCGCGATCGAGCGCAACAGCGCAGTCGAAAAGCAATCCGGCCAATGCACGGTCGGCTTGCCGGACATGATCCGCGGGCGCGTCGGGTTGTGCTTCGGCACGATCTTCGTCGAGCCGCATGCGCGCAAGCTGGGCGAGGGCTGGCCGGCTTATCGCGATGCGCGCGAAGCCCACGCGCTAGGCATGGCACAACTCGACTTTTACCGGCGCTGGGCCGAGGAGAGCCAACACGTGATGCTGGTGACGACGCAGACCGAGCTGGCGGCAGTCTGTCGGCGATGGGGCATCGAGGAGAGCGGCGCGACATCTCCGGCCGGCTCCCAATTCTCGACGCCTCACTGCGTCGGCATCGTGCTGCTGATGGAAGGCGCTGACCCGATCCTAGAGCCGAAGGAATTAGAGCGCTGGTACGAGCGCGGGCTGCGCATCGTCGGGCCGGCCTGGGACACGACGCGTTACGCCGGCGGCACATGGAGCGGCGGGCGGCTGAGCAAGCTCGGCCGCGAGCTGCTGGATGTAATGGCGCAGTTCGGCGTCATCCTCGACGTCAGCCACATGTCGCACGAGTCGCTCTACGAAGCGCTGGACGCCTTCGAGGGCCGCCACGTCATCGCCAGCCACAGCAACCCGCATCGCTACCTGCCGACGCCGCGCCACCTGCCGGACAAGGCCATCGAGATGATCGCCGAGCGCGGCGGGGTGATCGGCGTGGTGCTCTACAACCGCTTCCTCAAGAAAGACTGGAGCGGCAAGAAGGAAGAGGTGACGCTCGACGACGTGGTGCGCATGATCGATCACATCTGCCAGGTGACCGGCAGCGCCGACCACGTCGGCATCGGCAGCGACTACGACGGCGGGTTGGGCTACAACGACATCCCGCGCGAGCTGAATACCATTCGCGACCACTACAAGATCGGCGACGAGCTGCTGGCGCGTGGCTTCGAGCCGCAGCACGTGGCGCAGATCATGCGCGGCAACTGGCTGCGCATCCTCCGTGAGGCGCTGCCGGCATGACGGTTGGAACACCGTTAGGGGCAGCGGAACGCTTCGACTACATCATCGCCGGCGCGGGCGCGGCCGGGCTGAGCCTGGCCTACCACCTGAACCAAGTCGGCCTGACCGACCGGCGCATCTTGCTGCTCGACCGCGAACCTAAGACGGCCAATGACCGCACGTGGTGCTTCTGGGAAATCGGCGAGGGCGCATTCGAGGCGCTCGTCTTCCGCCGCTGGGAACGCTTGGCCTTCCACGGCGAGGGCCTCTCCATGACGCTGGAAATCGCCCCTTACCGCTACAAGATGATCCGCGGCGCGGACTTCTATCGCTTCATGGCGCGCTGGTTGAATGCGCAACCCAACATCGCCTGCGCCTACGCCGAGGTGACAAGCGTCGAAAGCGTGGGCGACGAGGCGGTCGTCCATACGCAAGACGGGCGGGCTTATCGCGGCGCATGGGCCTTCAACAGCATCTTGCTCGACCGGCCGGCGCGGCAACCGGCCTATCATTACCTGCTGCAGCACTTCCTGGGTTGGGTGATCCACACGCCGGCGCGCGCGTTCGATCCGGAGATCGCCACGCTGATGGACTTCCGCGTGGACCAAGCGAGCGATACGCGCTTCGTCTATGTGCTGCCGCTCGATGCCCATACGGCGTTGGTGGAATACACCGTGTTTTCGGGCGAGCTACTTCCCCGCGCCGAATACACCTGGCAGTTGGAAGCCTACATCCGCGATTGGTTGCACATCGCCGACTACGAGAAACAACACGAGGAGTTCGGCGTGATCCCGATGACCGATGCGCCCTTTCCCGACCGGCGCGGCGCGCGCGTGATCAACATCGGCACCGCCGGCGGCTGCACCAAGCCCAGCACGGGCTACACCTTTCAGCGCATCCAACGCCGCGTCCGGCGCATCGCGCAGGCGCTCAAGGCGACCGGCCGTCCCTACGTCGCAACGCCGCCGGCCTGCAGGCGCTACGAATTATTCGACAGCGCGCTGCTGAACGTGTTGGACAAAGGACGCGAACGCGGCCGGCGCGTATTTACCGACCTGTTCGCGCGCAACCCGCCGCAGCGCGTATTCCGCTTTCTGGACGAAGACACGACGCTTCTGGAAGACGTGCAAATCATGAGCAGCGTCAACATCCCGGCGTTCCTCGCGGCAACGGCCGACGCGCTGCGTCGTCGGCTGGGCGCGGCCAGCCGACGCCCGCTTGCATATCCAGATCGCTGACTTGAGCCGGGCTGCATCGCACGCCTCCGCACTTGCCAAGTTGCCCTAGGTCAATTAAACGTATTGTGCTATGGCAACAGTCACCAACAAACGACCCACTCTCGGCGTCATCGTCGGCAACCGAGGGTTCTTTCCCAAACATCTGTGTGTCGAAGGCCGCAAGGCCGTGCTCAACACGCTGAGCGAACTGGGCATCGAGGCGGTGATCGCGCCGGAGGATGCGACAGCCTATGGCTCGGTGGAGAGCATGAACGAAGCGCGGCTGTACGCCGACCTGTTCCGGCAGCGCCGCGACGACATTGACGGCATCCTGGTCACCCTGCCCAACTTCGGCGATGAGCGCGCCGTCGCCAACACCATTCGCTGGGCCGACCTGGGCGTGCCGGTGCTGGTGCATGCATTCAACGACGACGCCGCCAAGATGACCATCGCCGATCGGCGGGACAGCTTCTGCGGCAAGATGAGCGTGTGCAATAACCTCGCGCAATACGGCATCAAGTTCTCGCTCACGACGCTGCACACCTGCGATCCGGCCGGCGAGCAGTTCAAGGCCGACCTGCGCAATTTCGTCGGCACCTGCCGCGTGGTGAGGGGCTTGAAGCACGCCCGCGTTGGCGCGCTCGGCGCGCGGCCGCAAGCCTTCAACACCGTGCGCTATAGCGAGAAGCTGTTCGAGTTGAGCGGCATCAGCGTCGAGACGCTTGACCTCAGCGAGGCCTTCGGGCGCATCGGCAAGCTGCGCGACGACGACCCGGCGGTGAAGGCATACCTCGACCGCATCCGCGCCTACGCCAAGGTCGGCCCGAATGTGCCGGCGGAGGCGCTGACCAAGATGGCCAAGCTCGGCGTGGTCATCGAGCGCTGGATGGACGACACACAGCTCGACATGACGGCCATCCAGTGCTGGACTTCGATGGAAGAGTATTTCGGCGTGGTGCCATGCACGATCATGAGCATGATGAGCGACCGGCTACAGAGCAGCGCATGCGAGACCGACGTGGCCGGCGTGGTCAGCATGTATGCCATGGCGCTGGCCAGCGGCAAGCCCAGCGCGTTGGTGGACTGGAACAACAACTACGGCGAGGACCCCAACAAGGCCGTGGTGTTCCACTGCTCCAACCTGCCGGCGCAGGTGTTCACCGACATCCCGGTGATGGACTATCAGGAGATCATCGCCGGCACGGTCGGCGCAGAGAACACCTACGGCACGATGTACGGCCGTGTGAAAGCCGAGCCTTTCACCTTCTGCCGCGTGAGCACCAACGATGCCAAGGGACGCATCGAAGCCTACGTCGGCGAAGGCGTGGCGACCGACGATCCGCTCGACACCTTCGGCGGCTACGGCGTCGTGCGGGTGGAGAACTTGCAGGCGCTGCTGCGCTACATCTGCGAAAACGGCTTCGAGCACCACGTGGCCATGAACATGAGCCGCTGCGCCGACGCCGTCGCCGAGGCGCTGGGCAAGTACCTGGGCTGGAGCGTGTACCGACATCGGTGACACGTAGCAGCAGCAATCGGTAGGCAATAGAAAAGGGGCGATCGTTCGCGATCGCCCCTAATCATCATGGTCCTCGGCCAGCAGCACCATGTTACGGAACTTGAGCGCCTCGATGTTGCGCTCGATGTTGCCGCAACCGCCCTCGCCGCTGGGCCGCACGTGTGCCGCCGCGCGCTCTTCGATCCCCTTCCACGCATACGGGTCTACTCCTGCGATCATCACGATGTCACGATAATCAAGGCCGGCGATCGAGCCATGCGGCTTATCGCCCCAGTGCCAGGGCAACAGCGACTCGGCGCTCATGTAGTGGTTCACCAGCGCACGCCGGTAGCCGCTCCGGGCATAGTTCGGCAGTGAGCGGTGCAGGAGATAGCCGTTGAAGAACACGATGCTGCCGGCCTTCACCTCGACCGGCACGGCGTCAGCGTCGGTGTAGGGGAACATGGTCGCCTCGCCGGCGCAGTCGAAGCGCGGGTCGCGCTGTTGGTGCTGCGGCCAGAGGATGCCGTGCTTGTGCGAGCCGGGGATCACCCACAGGCAACCGTTCTCGACCGTGGCATCATCCAGCGCGATCCACGCGCCGGTCAGCGAGCGATCGCGCGTGGGGATGTAAAACTCGTCCTGGTGCCAGGCCTGGCCCGGTTTGCCGCTGGCCTTGATGAACAACATGCTCTGCATGCACTTGACATTCGGGCCGATCACGCGGGTGAGCACCTCGACGATGGCCGGCAACGACAGCGCGTCATGCATCACTTTAGACAGCTTGTGCGGGAAGTGAATGCACAAGTAGCGGCGCATCACGTCATCGTCGCTTTCGCTCGGGTCAGCCGGCGTGACACCTTTGATCGGCCCGCGCTCACCCCGGCACAACGCGACCGTCTCGCGGATCAGCGCGCGCAACACATCGGGATCGGCGCCGTTCTCAATTACTAGAAAGCCGTTGTCTTTGTAAAACTGCGCCTTGTCGGGCGTCATCGGCAGGTCAAACCAGCCGGCCGGCCGTCCGGCTCGCCATGAGCCAAAAGGAGGAAAGGGAACGCGCGGGTCAAGCAGGTCGGTTTGTGCTTCTGGCATGGACATGCGAGACTTAATAGCACGTTTCCGGCTTGCGCGCCATGTCTGCGCTGATTCAGAATTTATCTAGCATTCACCGAGTCTGCGCCACGGGCACGGTCACGTTCGGCGACGTGACCTACCGGCCGGGCGGCCAGTGCGGCCCACGCGTGCAGCAGGACTTCCAACTGGTCGCCATCTACGAAGGCGAAGCGCACATCCAGGTGGATGATGAGCTGCATCACCTGCCCGGTCAGCACATCGCGCTGATGCAGCCCGGCCACGCCGAGTGGTTTCAATTCGCCGTCGCGACACAGACCCATCACACCTGGTGCGCCGTGCATCCATCGTTGGTAGATGCGCCGCTGCGCGAGGCGCTGGCCGCGACGCCGTTCTGCCTGCCCATCACGCCGCGTTTGCATGGCTTGATCGAGATAGGGCTATCTTTGGCGCCGAGCGACCTGCCTTCGGCCCAGGCGCTGCTGGCGCAACTAGGGCTGAGCGCGCTACACGCTTACGTTTTCGAGGCCGAACGCGCTGCGCTGCATTCGCTCACGCCGGAGGCCGTCTTGAAGGCGCAGCGATTCATCGAGTCCAACCTATCGCAGCCGATCACGCTGGACGAAATCGCTCGCGCCGCCAATGTATCGCCGGCTCACCTCATCAAGCTCTTCCGCCAACACTTGCACACCACGCCGATGCGCTACGCCTGGGACGCGCGCGTCCGTTGCGGCGCACAGTTGCTCATCCAGAGCGGCCTGCCGGCGAGCGAGATCGCCGCGCAGTGCGGCTTCCAGACGCCGTTCCACTTCTCGCGGCTCATCAAGCAGCGCTACGGCTGCGCACCGCGAGAGCTGCGCCGACGCGCGTGGGCCTGAGCCGCCTCTCTGCCGTCGGCCCAGCATCACAGGCTAAGGACGAGTTGACGACACATGATTGTGTGACGCAAAATCGGGAGTGACGCCATGATTCAGGCCGACATCAAGACCATCCCCAACACCAAGAGTCTGCGCACCTACACTGTGACGCTGACCTATCCGGGGTTTCGCTGCCGCTACGAGATGGAGCCGGAGAAGACGAACTTCGCCGTCATGACGATCACCTACGCGCCCAACGAGGTGCTCTTCGACTTCCCTAGCTTCATGGCATACCTGCGCTCGTTCGAGGACGCGCCGATGTCTTTGGAGAGCGCCGTCAACCGGATACTCGATGACATGTTCGAGCGCCTGCGGCCGATCTGGGCGCGGGTGCACGCGCACACCGAACGCGAACACGGCGTGGTCGTTGAGATCGTGGCCGAGCACGGGCGAGCGGGCGGATGAACGGAGGCGCCGCTGCGCCCTTCGCTATTCGGCGCCGTCCTCCGGCACCCAGGCAATCGCCATCAGATTGACGAAGATGTCGCTCTTCTTCGGCGCAAGCGGCACCTCAACTACGTCGCCGAGCGCGCGCATCCACTTGTCGCTCACCTGCCCCAGGGCGGCTTTGTAATCCTGCGCCAATGCCTCGAGGTCGGCATTCAGCTTAGCGATGGTTTCCTCTGATTCGCGCACCTCGCGCTCGGCGGATTCCACCGCGCGCCGGCGGCGCGCGCCAAACGCCACGGCGTAGCTCTGCCGACGACCGACGAACAGGTTGAACAGCGACTCGACGCCGCCCAGCAGCTCCTCGCGCCTGCGCGCGCTCAGCTCCACCCGGTCGGATTCCAACTCGCGATGCTCGCGCGCCAACTTGTCCTGCAGCGTCTGCATGCGCCGGTCAAATTGGGCATGTAGCTTAAGCGCCTCGGCGTCGCGCCGCTCGCGGGCTATCGCCTCGCAGCGTCGGCGAAAGTCGAGCTGGGTCTCACCCGGCCGGCTATACACCTTGAGCGTCCGATTGAACAGGATGGGGGTTGCGCCGCGACGATAGATGTGCTCGATTAGGGCGCGTTCTGCGCGCTTCATCCAGCGGGCGTCAATGCCCGGCGGCACCGGCGCAAACTGCGCGCCGGCAAGCGGTTCGCGCGCAAACGCCGCCGGCGACAGCTCGGGCATGATGCGCGCAGACGTGAAATCCAGCGCGTAAGCTGCGGCATCGAGCGGCAACAAATAGGTGTAGCGCTCGTCGTGATTCACGCCACTGGCGCGGTCGGCGATGCGCACCAAAGCGCCGGCGAGCAGATGCGGCACATATCGCGGGCGCTGTCCCGCGCCTCGGGTCCGCCGGTCGTCATGCAGAAAGACTTCGTTCACGCCGGGCGGCAACGCAGGGCGCGCATCGCCGGATGCGAAGGACGGCGCGTCAACAGAATTGCTGCGCGGGAGCGCACTGCTGGGGGCGAATGGCGGGACCGGCGATGGCCTCGGCCTGTCTTTGCCTGCCAGGGTCGCCACCTGGTCGCGCGTGAGCGGGCCGCGCAGGAAGCTCATCGCCCAGCGCGAGTGGAAGAAGCGCGGATCGCCGGCCGCGCTTTGCAACAGGAAGACGCGCGGCGGCAGCGTGCTCAGCGGGGCTTCAAAATGCGCACGGTCAAAGCCGGCGCCTGCGCCCTCCAGCCCTTCGAGCGCGCGGTCGCGGTCGCGCCCAGTGCGCAGGCGCCCGATGAACCACGTGCCGATGTTCGCCAGGCCCTTGTAGTCCAGATCGGCCGGGTTCTGCGTAGCGAGGAAGGCCCCCAGGCCGGCGGCGCGCCCCTGTTTGATGATCGTCATCAGCGGCGTCTTGGTCGGCGGATTGCGCGGGAATGGCGGCGCATAGCCGAACACCTCGTCGAAATACACCAGGGCGCGCAGCGACGAAGTGCCGGCCTGCGCCCGCATCCACAACACCAACTGCGAGAGCAGCAACGCGACGAAGAACTGCCGCTCGGCTTCGCCCAGATGCGCCAGGTAGAAGATCGCGGCGCGCGTTTTGCCAATGGGGGATGTCCCGCCGGCGCTGCGGTCGGGCGCGATCATGCTGGCGATGTCGAGCGGGGCACCTTGCGTCCACGCGGCAAACGACGGCGACGCGACGAGGTTGTTCAGCGCCATCGCCAACCGGAAGCGCTCGGCGCGCGGATAGAACACGTCCATATCGAACGCGCCGACGCGACGGACGGGCGGGTCTTGGACTTGGCGAATGAGCGAGGCGATGTCGAGGGGTTGGCCGGCGCGCCATGACGCCTCGAAGACATTGGCCAGCAAGATATGCTCGCGGCTCTTCAGCGGGTCGGCCTCGACCCCAGCCAGGCCAAGGATGGCCTGGACGACCTGGGCGATGCGCTCGCGCAGCGCCTCGGCGTTCCTGGCCCAGGTCAGGTTGGGGTCGTTCGGCGGGGCGAGGCTGTGCAGCACGTTCACCGAGATGCCGGCGTCGCTGCCGGGCGTGTAGATGTCGAACGTCACGCGGTCACGCAGCGCAGCGATGCGCGCCGGCCCGATGCCCCATTGCGCCAGCCCGGCCTGCCACCGCTGCGCCGTCGCTACGGCGAGCTGATCGCGCGTCATCCCCTGGCGCGCCGCTTCGTCCGCATCCAGCCAGGGGTAAAAATCGGCCGGCTGCATCTGCGGGAAGCTGAGCGCGAGGTTGGTGATGTCGCCCTTCGGGTCCACGATGATGCACGGCACACCCTGCAGGAGCGCCTCTTCCAACACGACGATGCCCAGGCCGGTCTTGCCGGTGCCGGTCATGCCCAGGCAAACGGCATGCGTGGTCAGGTCGCGCAGGCTAAGAAAGATGGGATCGCCGGTCGGCTGACCGGCATCGAAGTCGAATTCGCGGCCCAGATAGAGCTTCCCTGGCCGGTCGAATGCTGAAAGCGTCTGGGGCATGTGCGTTGCATTGTAACGCCACGGCGGCATCATGGCCGGGGCGTGAGGGTGATCTCGAACAGCTTGGGCCAGAGCTTGCCGGTGACGAACAAACGGCCGTTTTGTGCGTCATAGGCGATGCCGTTGAGCACATCTGCGCCCTGGCGCTCTTCGGGCGCGAGCAGGCCGCTCAGGTCAATCCATCCCAGCACACGACCAGTTTGCGGATCAATCCGCGCTATCCAGTCGGTCTGCCACACGTTGGCGAACACCTCGCCGTTGACGTATTCCAATTCATTAAGC
This sequence comes from uncultured Anaerolineae bacterium, assembly GCA_938034415.1. Lineage (GTDB taxonomy): Bacteria > Chloroflexota > Anaerolineae > J036 > Brachytrichaceae > JAAFGM01. Next base: position 18,813 of record CALHLE010000064.1, on the reverse strand, counting down.
CAGCCGACCGGCCGGCCGCCGTCGGTTACCAGCACCTCGCGTTGCGCCTGAAAGGTGCGCGGATCGAGGAAGCGCAGCGTGGCGCTGCCGTCGCTCATGATCAGGTGCGTGCCATCGTGGGTCAATCCCCAGCCTTCAGTGGGATATGTCCACGTCTGCTGCAACGCGAACGATGCGGCGTCGTACACGAAGCCGATGTTGTTCTGCCAGGTGAGCTGAATCAGCCGGCCATCGAACAGCGCCAATCCCTCGCCGAAGTATTCCGCGGGGAGGTCGCGCTGCTGCAGCACCTCGCCGGTCTCCAGCGCGACGCGGCGCAGGCTGGAGCGCCCATACAGCCCGGTGCTCTCATACAGCACGCCGTCGGCGTAGACGAGGCCCTGCGTAAACGCAGCGGGGTCGTGCGGGTAGGCGCGGATGATGGCGTAGGTGTAGGTGACGACGGCAGGCGGCGGTTCCGGCGCAGGCGACGGTTCAGCCGGCGCAACAGTAGCCTTGGGGGTTGCCGAGGGAGTAACCACAACAGTTGCAGGCCGCATGTCGGGCGGCGCAGCGCAGGCCGCCGGCGCGAGGGTCAAGACCAACCCGATACCGACCCAGATGCGCTTAGGACCAATCATCGGATTCCAGCACCTGCTTGAGCTTGCGCAAATCGTTCTCGAACATCGTGGCAAGCACCTGGCGCGCCGTCGGCTCGACCATGAAGAGCAGCGGCGGGATGACCACCTCGCCGCTCTGCGTCACGCGGGTGCCGGCGCTCGCCGGATCGAAGCGCAGCCCACTGCGAAAGGGGATGCCTAACATCTCGCCGCGGAAGCTGAGGCGCGCCGGCGGCTCAAAGTGCACCATCTCGAACAGCATGTCGAAATGCTGGCCCAGCGCCCGACGGGTGATGCGCGCCCGCGTCCCCACGCCGACGCGCTGGCCGTTCAGCAGCTCGGCCTTCACCACATCGGTGGACCAGCGGGTGAAGTTGTCAAAGTTCGACACAAACGCGAACACTTCAGCCGATGGCCGCGCAATGACGATATCCCGCTCTACCCTCAACATGGCGCGAATGATGCCACATGTGGCCGGCCGGCGCCTTTCGGCAAGCTCAAGGCAAAGCGCCGACATGAGGACGCGCATACAATTCGCGGCATGACGCTTGCGCCGCGCGTCTCGCTCGTCATCTACAACCCTATCCTCGAGGCCGAGGGAGGCAGACGGCTAAATCACGTCCTCGGCTGGAACGATCCCGACCAGCTCTGCGCGCAATACATCGCCGATGTGGAGGAAGCCAGCCACGGCTATGTGCGCTATCAGATCGTCGAGCGCATCGAACTGGATGAGTATCCGATCAAGCAAGACGGCTTTCGCTACGACGACGCCGGCTACCTGAGCGCCTGGCGCGCCCGCAGCGGATTTCACCAACCTGATACGGCCGACTATCCGGCGATCCTGCGGCGCTGCGACTTCGTGCGTAAGCTGGAGGCCGGCTTGGTGGACGAACTGTGGATCATGGCTTTTCCCTACGCCGGCCTATACGAGTCGTGCATGGGCGGGCGCGGTGCGATCTGGTGCAACGGCCCGGTCATTCCCGGCACGGCGCAAGTCGCGCGTCGCTTCGTGGTGATGGGCTTCAACTACGAGCGCGGCGTGGGTGAAATGCTCGAAGACCTAGGCCATCGCGCCGAGAGCATCATGGAGCACGTCTTCAGCGATATTCCCGATGAAGCCGGCGCACCTGGGAGCACGGCGAGAACGTCGGAACACAGTCGGTCGTGGTGGGGGCGGCTGCTCGGGGCAATCGGCCTGCGACGATCGGCGATCGTCAATCGGCCGTCGCCTGGCATCAACCTATCGGGGAACTTGTGGAAGCAGTTCGCGCGCTACGACGCGCTTCACCCCGGCATGGCGGCATGCGGCAACGTGCACTTCGCGCCCAACAGCGAGGCCGACTACGACTGGGGCAACCGCCGGACGGTGTGGAGCAACGCCGATGACTGGTTGAACTACCCAAACTTCACCGGTCAAGCGCGCGAGATGAACTGCGCCGACTGGGGCGGCGGCGACATGCGCCGGCATCACCTGTGGTGGATGAAGCGCTTCCCCCACGTCGAGGGGACGACGCCGACGGGCAAGCTAAACAATTGGTGGCGCTACGTCGTCGGGCTGGAATTTTGAATCACTGCCATGCTGCAGTCGGCGTTCCAGCGCGTCCAACTGGGCGCGGTATTCGGGCGTGTTGAAGCGGACGATGGTCATCAGCAGCGCATCCTCGCGATTGTCTTGATAGTAGGCTTTGCGCCGGCCCACTTCCTCGAAGCCGTATTTGCGATATAGATGCTGCGCTGCGACATTGCTCACCCGCACCTCCAGCGTGACGATCTCGGCGCGGCGGCGCTGCGCTTCGCGCAGCAAGTTGATGAGGATGCGCTCGCCGACGCCGCGCCGACGCCAAGCCGGATGCGTGGCGATGGTAGCGATGTGCGCTTCGTCCACATGCATCCACATTCCGGCAAATCCCACAACCGTATGCGGGGCGCGGCGCGCCGGGGCGCGGCTCTGCAAACCCAGACGCTGCGCCAGGCGTTGCCAATGCGAGCGCTGCTCCGCTGGCATCGCCTCAACCGCATACGCCCGCGCGACGACGAAGTAGGCTTCAGGGTTCTTGCTCAGCTCGTAGTGATAGGCGCGCTCCGGCCAGGGTCGTGGGAAGGAGGCGCGCTCGATCGCCATGACAGCCGGAATGTCGTCTAGGGACATCGGCGTGACGACGACCGAAGCAATTTGCCTCGACGTCCCCGCTGAGGGGAGCGGATCACAGACGACTGGACTGCCCATCTCGCCTTAATGCGGCGCAATCATGTCTCGGGGGGATAAACGGCGGCCAACGTCATCGCATCATCCAATTCGCCGCGTTCCCAGCGAGCCATTCCCAATTCTGCCAGAAATCCCGCCCGCCGCAGGTTGAGCGCCGCCGGCGCGACCGCGACTTTCGCGCGCAGGGCAGCGATCCAGGCCGGCGCGACGTCGCCACAGACGTAGAGCGGCGGCTCGACGCGCTCGACCAGCTCCGCCCAACTATGAATTTGCCACTCGCCGGCGACCGACGGCGCGCCCTCGTGCCATTCGTAGGGGCAGGCAGCGACTCGGTTGCGCCCGACTTCGAGCAAGGCCAGCATCGGCACCGGCCGCGGCGGCTGCGCATGGGCGATCACGTCGAAAGCCGTCACGCCGACCATCGGCAAGTTGCGCGCCACAGCTATCCCCTTGCCGATGGCCAGGCCACAGCGCACGCCGGTGAACGACCCCGGGCCTATAGCTACGGCGACGCATCCGATGTCCTCTGGCGCGATGCGGCACACGCGCATCAGATCGCGGATGCGCGCAGCGACAGCAGCCGTCTCGTGTCGCTGCGCTTCCCAGGTCATCTCGGCGCGCAGCGTCACCTGGTCGCGCAGGGCGATGCTGGCGCGCGCGGTGCAGGTGTCGAGGGCAAGCAAGACGGCGGACATGTTCATACCCCAAACGCGCTCTTGCGGAAGGCGAGCAACACCTGCCAGGTTTGCGTATCCTGCGTGGAGAAGGTCAGTTGGCGGCGCGTGTCGCTCACCGGCGCCAGCTTGACGTGGATCGCCGCCGGCGGGATCAGCCCCGGCGCGCGCTCCGGCCACTCGATCAGGCACGCGCCGTTCTCATCGTCCAGGATCTCCTCCAGGCCCAGGCTGGCCAGGTCGCGCTCGTCCTCGACGCGATACAGGTCAATGTGATACAGCACGGCGTCGTCGCGCCGGCGATGATGTTCCTGCACCAGCGTGAAAGTCGGACTGCGCAGCGGCTGTTCCGCGCCCCAGCCGGCGCCCACCCCGCGCGCGAAGCTGGTCTTGCCTGCGCCGAGCGGCCCATGCAGGGCAATCACGGCGTGACGCGGCAGCAAAGCGCCCAATCGCGCGCCCAGTCGCTGCGTTTGCGCCTCGCTGTGGCTGGTGCACTCGATCGAGAGTGGTTCAAGGATGGCCATGCTAGGCGCAGCACTCACGTCAGCAACTTGCGACTATCACCGTGCCGACGACAGACGGCAATGCGTTGAACAACAAACTCAGCCCATGCAGGATCAGGCTTGCACCCAGGAGGACGGTGAGGATGGTGATGCCGAGCTTAAAAAGTCGCGCCGTCAGGCCAAAGCCGATCAACGCGCCAACCAGCGCGATGACCCATGGGGTCAGTCCTGACGGAGTGCTGAGCGATTGGCTGAGCCACAATAAGACCCCTGCGCCAGCAACTGCGCTCACAATCTGCAACACTACTTGGATTCCACCGCGCACAAGGGCAACTAAGACGACGCCGGTGAGCGCCAAGACGACAGCAACGGTCAGCATCGCCAGCGGCGCGCCGGGGATGATCTGTTGCGCAAGCACCCAACCGATGAGAAAGCCGGCCGCAGCCGTAAAAAGGTGCAAGTTCCCACGCGATAGCAACGCGATGACGCCCAAGGCTATGCTGAGCAACCCAACCGTGACTTGTTCCATGCTTGTCTCCGGTGTCCTACAACAACGCACATGTAAACCAGCGTGAAGCTGGCGCGCTGAACAACGCTTTATTCTATGCGAGCCGGTCAGATGAAGAAAGCTCAAGCGCCTGAAGCCTGCTGGGCTGAGCCGTATGCGGGTCGGCGGCTGCGCTATCGGCGCGCGCTGAGCGTGTAGAGCTTCACGTCCCTGCCGCCGAATTTGTATTTATATTCCTCATTGCCCTGGAGGAAGTCAAACGCGCGGCAGCCGTCCCGGATGGCCTTCTCGATCAGCCGAGCGATCAGCACTTGGCCGGGGCTGAGGTAGGCATACTGCTCCGGATCGAGGCCGGAGTTATAGACCATCACAGTATCTTCATACACGAAGTTCATATACGCCGCTGCGCGCACCCCTTCGACCTCCAAGAAGGCGAGCTGCAAGCGGCCGGCCTCGAACATCGCGCGGGCGATGGCGTGGAAGAAGCGCGTCATGCGCGGGGTCATGAACGCCGCCTTGTTCGGCGCCGAGGCTTTCATCAACGCGATGAAGTCATCCATGTCGCGCGCCAACGTCCCGGCGTCGGTGGTGAAGGTAATCGCGACGCCTTCACTCGCCCGGCGCAACTTGCGCTGCAACTCGCGGCGGTCCTTGCCGTCCAGCATCGCCAGATAAGCGTCGAACGTGTCCGGCAACGCCACGACCGGGCAGACATCCTCGAAGGCGACATGCGCGCGCCAACCCTCAGCATTCAGCAGCTCGACGAACACGCTCAAGGTGGGCGAAGTCTCGATGATGTTGCACAGGCCGATGGTGTGCCACGTCGGCGCATCGCCGCTCTTCAGGAAATCCACGACGGCGCGAAAGCACGCCGGCTCGCGGCCGCGGGCAAAAATGAAATCCAAGTAGTCCGACACTTCCTTGCAGCCCACCAGCGCCACTTCCACCGCCCCAAGCGCGTTAGGCTCGAAGAAGAGCGGCGCGATGCCGACCAGCGCGCCATCTTCGCGCATGGCCAACACGCGCAATTCGCCGTCGCCCAGCTCACGCCACCACGTCTGCTGCCATTCGCGGGTGAGGAAGAGCGTGTTCGACGCCGATCGCTTCAGCAGCGCGTTCCACTCACCGGCCAATCGCTCGAACGCTTCGGGAGTCGTGTAAACGTCGGTGCGCATCATTCGAGGTCTTCCGTGGCTTCTTCCTTGACCCGCCAGACCCGGTCGGGCGAGACCAGCTTGTCAATGTAAAGCACGCCATCCAGATGGTCTATCTCGTGCAGGAAGGCGCGCGCCACGTGGCCTTCAACTTCGAGCTTGACCCGGTTGCCATAGCGGTCAAGCGCGCGCACGACGATGCGGTAAGGGCGCGCTACATCGCCGCGCCAGCCCGGGATGGAGAGGCATCCCTCCTGGTGCTCCCATGTCTCCTCCGACTGTTTGACTACTTCGGGGTTGATCAGCTCGTAGAGCACGCCGCTGCCGGCGATGTCATCGGCCTGCGGCACCTCGACGACGGCCACGCGCTGCAAAACGCCCACTTGAGGCGCGGCCAGCCCCTGGCCATGCGCCTGGCGCATCGTCTCCACCATGTCGTCGAGAAGCCTCCACGTGTCACGAGTGATCTTTTCGACCTTCTTCGCCTTTTTGCGAAGGATCGGATCGCCGATCTTTCGGATTTCCCTGACCATAGCTTGTTGTGTGCCTATTGGCGCCTTATATGGCACAAGGGCGCCGAGGCTTAGAAGCATATACACTCGGCGCAAGTCGCGCCTGGAAACTGTCGCGCTCAGCGGAGCGGCCGTCTCTCGTGAATGCGGGTCAACTCATCGTAGATGCCGATCCACTCGATGAACTCGCGTCGGCGGCGCGCCGCCTCCTTATCGCGTTGGGCGGCGCGATAGGCCTCCAGGCGCGTCACCAGCTCGCGCTGCACGCCGCGCGGGTTCCACACGCGCGCGAAGTTCAACTCGTTATCCACACCGCCGGTGCGAATGGCCACGTCGCCTACGTTGAACAGGTTGTCCACGAAGCCTTTGGTCACCGCAGTCACATTTTGTACATTCGCTAAGCTGGCCGTGCGTTGCGAAGTGCCGAGCAACCCAAACGGCGTGCGCTTGTATTCGATCAAGCGATCGGTTGTGAGCATATACAGGTCATTGCGCCAGTCTTCATATTGCCAGACCAGCCAGAAGGACAAGATGAACCCGAGCAAGGCGACGACAACCACCGCCGGCGTCTCGAACAGCAAGCGGCGCAGCGAGGAGGCGCTGAACCAGACGAAGGCCATCACCGCGAGATAGAGCAGCAGCAGCAGGAAAGGCGCGATGGTCGCGCCGACCAACGCCAACCAGTGCTTCCGGTAGACGATGGTGTCGGGCGCGCGCACCAGGCGCATGCGCGGCAACACCTCATTGCGCAAGTTGGCCAGCCCGATGCCGACGCGGCGAACGAAGGGCAGCAACTGCTCCCTCTGATTCGCCTGCGAAGCAGGCGCGGACGCGGGCAACGGTTCTGTCACCACTTCCATTTCCCGGCGCAGCTCGCTGCGCACCTTAGCGCGTTCGGTCGCAGCGAACTCAACCTGCGCGCGGGCCTGCTGATCGAGGATGAGCTTCGAGATCCGATTCGGCTCGGCCACCCATTCAAACCGAATGTCGGCGCGCGCGCCCAGCGTCTCGATCAAGAGCGTGCCGGCATCCAGCACGGTGCTGATGAAATTCGGCCGTTCAACCGTCACTTTCTGAACCGAACTGATGGGCGCTTCGTCTTGAGAATCGTAGATGAGGAGGATGCGCTCGCGATGGATCACGCGCTGATCGGTCACAACATAGTAGTCATTCCACCAGTCAATCAGGAACCACAGGAAGCTGGCGAAAGCTGCGAACAGCAACGCCCCCACCAACGCCAGGCCAAACGGGCCGCTGAAGATCGGGCGAACCGGCGGCAGGAAGGTCGCCCCCGCGAACGTTAACATCAACGCCGTGAACCACTGGCTCTGCAAGAGCACCCACCAGTGCTTGCGCCCGAACCACAGCACCAATTCGCCCGGCCGTTGTGTGTCGAAGCGCTGACGCTGCTTAATATATTTCTCCGCCTCGGAAGGGTAAGTCAGATGCTCGCGAATGTCACCCTCGCGCGCCATCAATTGCTGGAATTCGCCGCGTGGGATGTACCACAACTGCGCCGACGTCACCGCCTCAATCGTCACTTCACTAGGATGACCGGTGATGAACGGCAACTCGTTCAGGATCTCGCCCGGCTGCACAAACCGGATGATGGGGTCTTTGCCGTCCTTCTCCGGCGCGCGGATGAGCATCTTTCCGCGGCGGAGGATGTAGAGGTTAGTATCCTCTGCGCCGGCCACGGTCAGAATCTGGCCTTCGTTCATGGCACGCGCGCGCATCAATCTGAGCACAGCCTTGAACTCCTCATCGGTGAGGCGCGAGAAGAGCGTGAACTCGCGCAGTCGGCGCATGATGGCATCCGGCGTGAGGAGCGCCTGGCCGTTGGTCGCGTTGCCGGCTTCCTGAGCCATTCAGCGAGATTCTAGCATCACGGCCAAGGCGAAGCCGATGAGCGCGATCTGGCGTCGCCAGCGCCACGGCTGGCGCGCCAGACGGTATAGCCATTCGAGATTGGCGCGCTGCACCCAGCGCGGGGCGCGCTTTTGCACGCCGGCGATGAAATCGAATGCGCCGCCTACACCCATGCCGACTATCCCGCTTGCGCCATCCGCCGCAGCAGGCGCCAAGAGCGGCAAGTTGCGCGCCAGCCACTTGTCCTGCGCCGGCGCGCCGTAGGCAACGAACAGGAGCTGCGGCCGCGCCGCGCGCACGCGCGCGACGAGGGCCATCTCCTCCTCGCGCCGAGGCGAACCGGCGTATGCGCCCGCCACCGTCAATCCTGGGTAGGCCAGCACGAGCGCCGCCGCCGCCCGCTCGGCCACACCGGGCTGCGCGCCCAGGAAGAACACCCGCCAGCGCTGGCGCGCCGCCAAGTCGCACAGCTTCAGCATCAAGTCCACGCCGGCCACACGCTCGCGCACTTGCAACCCACGCCGCCGAGCAGCCCACACCACGCCGGCGCCGTCCGGCACGTTGAGCGCCGTAGCGGTCAGCACCTCCCGAAACTCCTCATCGCGCCTGGCCGCCATGACGAATTCGGGGTTCACCGTGGCGAACTGGTGCGCGCCGCCCCGCCGAATCAACGCCGCAGCGATCTCACACGCCTCGCTATAGGTGACATCGTCCACCCGCACGCCCAAGACCTCGACCGACTGTGGCCTCATCGTCTCTGTCATCCAATCCTAACCTTGCCGCTTTACAATCGCGCGTATGAGCACGACGCGCAGGCCAATATATCTGGATTACTCAGCCACGACGCCCGTCGCGCCAGAAGTGAAGGCGGCCATGCAGCCCTACTGGAGCGACACGTTCGGCAACGCGTCGTCGCTGCACAGCTTTGGGCGCGACGCGGCCGCCGCGCTGGACGAAGCGCGCGCTGCGGTCGGCTGCGCGCTCGGCGCGCGCGCCGGTGAGATTGTATTCACCGGTTGCGGCACCGAGGCCGACAACCTCGCTTTGCGCGGCGTTGCTTTTGCCGCACGCTGCGCCAACGGCAGCTCGCCCGGCCACATCATCACCACGCCCGTCGAACACTATGCCGTCGAAGCAACCGCACACCAACTGCATACGCAGTTCGGCTTCGACTTGACGCTGCTGCCGGTGGACGGCTGCGGGCGCGTGGACCCCGACGACGTGCGGCGCGCCATCCGCCGCGATACCGTCCTCGTCAGCGTGATGCTGGCCAACAACGAAATCGGCACGCTTCAGCCGGTCCGCGAGATCGGCGCGATCTGCCGCGAGCGCGGGGTGCCCTTCCACACCGACGCCGTCCAAGCGCCGGCTTATTTGCCCGTGCAGGTGGACGAACTGAACGCCGACCTGCTAGCGCTTTCGGCGCACAAATTCTACGGCCCGAAGGGCGTCGGCGTGCTCTACATTCGCGAAGGCACGCCGTACATGCCGCCGATAACCGGCGGCGGGCATGAGCGGGGACGACGCCCAGGCACCGTCAACGTCGCCGGCGCAGTCGGCGCCGCGGCAGCGCTCAAATACAGCGCGCGCGAGCGCGACGCGCAGGCTGCGCGCCTGACCCGGCTGCGCGACCGGCTGATCCAGGGCGTATTGGCCAACGTGCCCGACGTTCGGCTCAGCGGCCATCCCACCGAGCGGCTGCCCAATCATGCCAGCTTCGTGTTCAAGCACGTGGACGGCGAGTCATTGTTAATGGCGCTGGACGTCGAGGGCATCGCCGTCAGCACCGGCTCGGCCTGCACCAGCGGCAATCCCGAACCCTCACCGGTGCTGGTCGCCATGGGCGTCCCACGCGAATGGGCGCTGGGCAGCCTGCGCGTGACGCTGGGATACCACACCACGGAAGAAGAGATTGACGCTTTGCTGGACGTGCTGCCCCGCTGCGTGGCGCGCGCGCGCGCGGCAAACCTGGAGTTTTGAACCCGTTCATATCTCGACAGGCAAAAGCTGATGGAGAAAACGCGCGTAGTCGTAGCCATGAGCGGGGGCGTGGATTCGTCGGTCGCGGCGGCCTTGCTGGTGCGGCAAGGCTACGACGTGATCGGCATTATGCTACGCCTGTGGGCCGAGGAAGCGCGCCCAGATGCGGAACGCAACGCCAATCGCTGCTGCGCGCCGGAAGCCATCGCCGATGCGCGCGCCATCGCAAAGTGGCTCGGCATTCCCTTCTACGACATTCACGCCGAGCATGTCTTCAAGCAGCGCGTCGTGGACTCGTGGATCGCCGGCTACGCCGACGCCACCACGCCTAATCCGTGCTTCACCTGCAATCGCGCGATCCGCTTCGGCTTCCTGATGCAGAAGGCGCTCACCCTCGGCGCGGACTACCTGGCGACCGGCCATTACGCGCGCGTGGATCAGGCGACGACAACGGCTGAGGCTGCGCCCCTGCCGCGAATGCGCTACCGCCTTCTCAAAGGGAGAGACGCGCAGAAAGACCAGAGCTACGTCCTGCACGTCCTGGGCCAGAAGGACTTGGCGCGCGCGATGTTCCCAGTTGGTCAGCACACTAAGGAAGAGGTGCGCCAAATGGCGCGCGACTTTGGCCTGCCCACCGCCGAACGCCCAGAGAGCCAGGATTTGTGTTTTCTGACGCAGGGCGACTATCGCGGCTTCTTGATCCGCAACGCGCCGGAGGTCGCCCGGCCGGGGCCGATCGTGAACACGCGCGGGGAAGTGATCGGCCGGCACGAGGGGCTGCCCTTCTACACCATTGGTCAACGCAAGGGCCTGCACATCGCGGTGCGCTCTGCCCACAGCGAGCCGCTCTACGTGCTGCGGCTGGACGCAGCAAATAACGCCCTCGTGGTCGGCAGCGCCAATGAGTTAGGCGCGCGCGTCGCGCGGACGCGCAAGATGCACTATGTGAGCGGCGAGCCGCCAACCGAGCCATTGCGCTGCACGGCTAAGATCCGCTACAAGGCCAAGGAGGCGCCCGGCTGGCTCAGGCCGCTGCCGGATGGCGGCGCCGAGTTCGAATTCGACACGCCGCAGCGCGATGTGACGCCCGGTCAGGGGCTGGTGTGCTACTTGGGCGATGAGGTGATCGGCGGCGGCGTGATCGCGCGCGAATAACGCTTGGCTCACCGCTGCACTAGAGGGATGAAAACCTCACCCTGCCTGGGCAAAAGGGCGATTGCTTCACTCCACGACTCAGCGGCTGACCACAGGCCGATCTCGCGCAGCGCCGGTAGCCATGCCCCCTCCTGCGGCAACACTTCAAGGCGGTAATCGCCCAACGGCAAAGTCAACGACGCCGCCCACTGGCTGCCCAGGGTCGGCGAAACCACCTCCATTCCCTGGGCGTCGCGCAACCGCAGCCACGACGCCACGATCGTCTCGTCCAGGTCCTGGATGCCGTTGCGGTTTTGGTCGCCGAAGACGACGGAGACGGTCAACTGCAAGCTGGCCTGCGGCGTAGCGCACTGCGCCGGCGTCCAATCGCTCAGTTGGCCGACGCGATCCCAGGCGCGCACGCGGAAACAGCGCGCGCCGGGTTGTGGGGCGCGCAACACGGCCGTAGTCGCCTGAGTGCGGGTCAGCCAAGCCGTCCAGGCCGATTCGGCGGGCGCACGGTGCTGCACATCATAGCGCCACACGCCGGACGTCGCGTCGGCGCCCGTCCATCGCACGGTGAACGTCATCACGTCGGTCGGCGTGACTTCCAGCAACTGAGCTGTGGGCGAATCGGTGTCGTGCTCGATCAACAAGTAGGTTCGGCCGCCGATGATGTAGTCGGTATTCGACAAGCCATTGTTCGCCGTGGCGCCGGGCAAGAGCAGTGCATACATCCCCTCCGCGTTCGGAGCGATCATCTGCGCCTGTCCATCTTGCGCGATCAGCGTGGCCGTGGGCGCCGCCAGCGGATAAACGACCGTCGTCGTCGTCGGCTGAGTGTTCCACAGCACGCTGACTTTGCCGCGCGGTGTGCCCCAGAAGGAGACTCGGCGTCCGCCGCCGGTGTAGTTCCAGTAACTCACCCAGGTGGGCGAGATGAGGTATTGCGTCGCCAGTTGATAAGCGGTGTAGGCCGGGCGGGCCGAGAGGTTGTCGCGCACCAGGCCATACATCTCGTGCATGCCGGCATACGGACCGTCGTCGGCGCACGTGCCGTTGCCATTCTTGTCACACCAATCATCATGGGCGCGGAAGAAGATGTAGCGCTCAATGCCCATCAGCCGCGCGTTGGCGAACGACTGCAACACGAACGAGGCCGCTTCCGTTTGACGAGCGGACCAGATATACGGTGACGCGCTCGGGTTAACGCTGAAGTCGTCCCACACCGGCACACCGGTTTCGGTCAGCCAAATCGGGCGCTCTACAGACAAGCGCTGGCGCATGTCGGCGCGCACGACGTTCGTCACGTCCACGATGCTGGATGGCCGGCTGTAGAGGTGCAAGCTCAGGGCATCAAAGAAGTAATCGTGTTGCAGCGCCGCAGGGTCGCTGGCGATGGCCGTGAACGCCTGGCGATAGAAATCTGGATTTGCGTAGAACGCCAACCCGCCGAACAACACGCGACATTCCGGGCAGGCCGACTTAATCGCTCGATAAGCCACCTGGAGCAATCGCGCATATTCGGCCGGTGAACCGCTCCAGAACCAAGTCAGGTCCGGCTCGTTCCACACCTCCCAGTGCCGTATCTGCCCGCGATAGCGGCTGGCCAACTCGTAAGCAAAACGCCCCCAGTAATTAGCCGGGTCACCGTCCGCCTCGCTCCAGTCGTCCCACGCTTCCGACAGGCCGCGCGGCGGTCGTGTGGCGCAGGGCGCAAACGCCGCCGACTGGGGACTGGGAGGAGTTTGAAACCGGTGGCTGAGCGGCGGCCGACGCAGCTCGGCGAGCTGTTGATACTGGTATAGGCCGCAGGCGCCTTCCGCCGCCCAGGACGGCGTCCAGAGCAAAATGCCGAGGATGTCCAGGCCGGACTGGCGCACGTCCTGCACCAGCGCATCTTGCGTCGTCCAAGACCATTGCCCCGGCGCAGGCTCAAGCTGCGGCCAGGGAAAGTCGAGGCGCTCCCAGCGCGACCCGGCTGCGTGCATGAGCGGCAGCAACGGACGTGTGGAAGCGCCTGGGGGCAACGGGTAGAAGGTGTAGGCCGTACCGGCGAAGCCATCATCGCCCACAACGGCTCTGCCGGGACTCACCAACAGCGCGCTGAGGCACGTGAGCGTAACAACCGCCGCGCTGAGCCTGTGCACGTCACCAGTCTAGCGCTGATCCGGCAGCGCGGCAATTCCTGGCAGCGTCTTGCCTTCGAGGAACTCCAACGAAGCGCCGCCGCCGGTGCTGATGTGGGTGATCTTGTCGGCCAGGCCGGCCTGCTCCACGGCTGCCACCGAATCGCCGCCGCCGATGATGCTGATCGCGTTCGACTCGGCCACCGCTTGGGCGATCGCGCGTGTGCCTGCCGCAAACCGGTCAAACTCAAACACGCCCATCGGGCCATTCCAGATGATCATGCGCGCATTGCGCAGCTCGTGGCGGTACTTCTCCACCGTGTGCGGGCCGATATCGAGCGCACGCCAGCCTGGCTTAATCTGCCCGACGGTGACTGTTTCGCTGCGCGCGTCGTTGCTGAAGGCGTCGGCGACGACGACATCCACCGGCAACATCAGCTTGCCGCTGCAGCACGACAGCAGCTCGCGCGCTTGTTCGATCGCATCGTCCTCCACCAACGAGTCGCCCAACTCGTAACCCTCCGCCTTCAGGAAGGTGTTGGCCATGCCGCCGCCGATCATGATCTTGTCGGCCAGCGACATCAAGTTGTTGATCACCGGCAGCTTGTCGCTAATCTTGGCGCCGCCGAGCAACACCACCACCGGATGCTCGGGGTCGGTAAACACCTTGCCCAGGAACTTGATTTCCTTCTCCATCAAGAAGCCGGCTGCGGCGGGCAGAAAGTGCGCCACGGCCTCGACCGAGGCATGCGCGCGGTGAGCGCTGCCGAAGGCATCGTTCACATACACATCGCCCAGCGCCGCCAGTTGCTTGGCGAAATCCGGATCGTTCTTCTCCTCCGCTTTGTGGAAGCGCATGTTCTCCAGCAACAACACGTCGCCCGGCTTCAACGCGCGGGCCTGCGCTTCTACCTCAGGCCCGACGCAGTCATTGGCGAATTGCACCGGCCGCTTAAGCAGCTCACTGAGGCGCTCGGCGGCAGGCCGAAGGCTCTGCGAGAGATCGACGCCTTTGGGCCGGCCGAGGTGCGACATCAGCACCACCGACGCCCCCTGGTCGAGCGCATACTGGATGGTGGGCAACGCGGCCCGAATGCGGGTATCGTCGGTGATGGCGCCGTCCTTGAGCGGCACATTGAAGTCCACGCGCATCAACACGCGCTTGCCGTTCAGCGAAGGGAAGTCTCGAATTGTCCGTTTGTTGAACACGTTTTCCGTCTCCTGGGTGTTATCCGGCAGGTCGCGCGAGCGACCCGCGAGTCTTTCCGACGCGAATTGTAGCGGTTGAGATGCGGTATCGTCTGACGCGCGACGAGAGATGACGCAGGACGAGATACAAGATGCCGCGCGCCTGCTGGGCGTCGCGCTGGATGCTCGGCAGGCCGGCGCGCTGCTGCGCTTTCGCGACCTGCTGGTGGCAGCGAATCAGCGCTTCAACCTGACCGCTCTCACCGACGATGCGTCCATCCTCGCGCTGCACTTCCTCGATTCGCTCACCGCGGTTCAGGTTATTCGCGACCTCCAGCGCAACGTCGGCGCTGCGCTGGAGCTGATAGACGTCGGCACCGGCGGCGGCTTCCCGGGCATCCCGCTCAAGATCGCTCTGCCCGAGCTGCGCGTGACGCTGATGGACAGCACGGCGAAGAAGGTGCAATTCTGCGCCGAGGCGATTCGCGCGCTGGGGCTGGAGCATATCCGCGCCATCCAAGACCGCGCCGAGGAAGCCGGCCATCGCCCTGAGCACCGCGAGCGCTACGACGTGGTGATCGCGCGAGCCGTTGCGCCGATGCCGACCCTGGCCGAGTATCTACTGCCGCTGACGCGCGTAGGAGGCGCATGCATCGCCATGAAAGGCAGCGAGGCCCAGGCCGAAGCGGCGCGCGCCGCCGGCGCGATCGCCAGGCTGGGCGGCGCTATCGCCGCCGTCACGCCGGTCACCCTGCCCGGCCGCGATGAGCGGCGCGCGTTGATCGTGATCAACAAGCTGCACCCCACGCCGCAGCCCTACCCGCGTCGCGGCGGCGCGCCGCGCAAGTCACCCCTGCAATAGCCCCGAGCCGGCAGTCCTGATTGTGACTAAAATCGCGGGTATATGGCGCAAATGCCCGAAGCGATGCGCCCGCTGCGCATATTGATCGCCAAGCCAGGCCTGGACGGCCACGACCGCGGCGCCAAGGTGATCGCGCGCGCGCTGCGCGACGCCGGCATGGAAGTGATTTACACCGGCCTGCGTCAGACGCCGGAGATGATCGCAGCCGCCGCGTTGCAAGAAGACGTGGACGCAGTCGGCCTGAGCATCCTCAGCGGCGCGCACAATACCCTACTGCCGCGCGTAGTCGAACTGTTGCGTCAAAACGGCATGGGAGACGTGCCTGTGTTCGTCGGCGGCATCATCCCCGACGAAGATGTGCCCGGCCTCAAAGCCGCCGGCATCGCCGCAGTCTTCGGGCCAGGCACTCCGCTGTCGGAGATCGTCGAATTCATCCGCGAACACACGCCGTTGCGGCATCCGATAGCCGATCGTAATTCGCGATTGATGAGCGACTACGGATGACCGGCGATACACGCCCCCTCCACTTCACCAAGCGCGACCTGGCGCGCTTGATCACCGGCATCGAAAACGACGATCCACACGCATTGCGCGCGTTGCGCGAGTGGTATGGCCGCACGGGCAGCGCCCATATCGTCGGCGTCACCGGCGCGCCCGGCAGCGGCAAAAGCACGCTGGTCGCTGCGCTGACGCGAATGGCGCGCAGCCGCGGTCAGACGGTGGCCATCGTCTCGGTAGATCCGAGCAGCCCGTTCACCGGCGGGGCGATCCTAGGTGATCGCATCCGCATGCGCGAACTGTTCGAGGACGACGGCGTGTTCATTCGCAGCATGGCCAACCGCAGCGCGCTGGGAGGGATCGCCCGCTCGACGGCCGACGTCGTCGCTGCGCTCGACGCGGCGGGCTACGACCTGATATTCATCGAGACCGTGGGCGCCGGTCAGGCCGAGGTCGAAGTCGCGCGCGTGGCCGAGACGGTCATCGTCGTCGAGGCGCCTGGGTTGGGCGATGACGTTCAGGCCATCAAAGCCGGCATCCTGGAAGTCGCCGATATCCTGGTCGTGAACAAAGCCGACCGCGAAGGCGCGGAGCGCGCCGTGAGCGTGCTGCAAGCCGCCCTGGACCTGGCCGCGCCATCGGTCGGTACAGCCGGACACCACGGCTACGGCGCGCTGCATCGCGTTGAAGCGCCGACGGCGTCCTCCACCGGCTGGCGCATCCCCGTTTTGAAGACGATTGCGACCGAAGGCGACGGCGTCGCAGCCGTGCTCGACGCCATCGCGCGCCACCGGCAGTACCTAGAGCAAGGCGCGGGCGCACAGCGTCGGGCGCAACGCTTGGAGCAGGAAGTGACGATCCGGCTGCGCGACCTCCTCTTAAAGCGCGCGATGCAACAGATCGAGCCGACGCGCTATCACGCCTTAATCGAGGCGTGCATCGCCCGCAAATTGCATCCTCAGGAGGCGGCTCAGGAATTGCTGAATGAGTTGGCGCGCGACGACGGTCGCGCGCCGGCCGGGTGACCCAGCGCCGACAAAACCTCCTTACGACAACCGCGCTATGCTCACCGCCTACCTCGTTCGGCACGGACAAACCGCGTTCAACGCCGAGGGCCGCATACAAGGCTGGCTGGACGTGCCGCTGGACGCCGTCGGCCAAATTCAGGCGCAATGTGTGGCCCGCCGCTTCAGCGAGAAGCCCGTCCAGGCGATCTACTCCAGCCCGCTGATGCGCGCCGCCGACACCGCGCGCGCCATCTCGCAGGCTTGCCGGCTCGAAGTCATCTTCGACGAGCGGCTGCGCGAGTACCACATGGGCGACTGGACCGGACTGACCGCTGATGAGATCCGAATGACGACGCCGACGGCGCACTTGGACGATCCGGAAGCGCCCGTCCCCAACGGCGAGAGCGCACAGCACATGCGCGAGCGAGTCACCGCTTTCCTGCGCGATCTGATCGCGCGTCACGACGGCGAGGCGGTCGTCCTTGTTTCGCACGGCGGCACGCTCGGCGCTATGGTCGGGGCGATGCTGGGGCTGCCGGTCATGCGGCGCCACCCGTTCGCCTTCGGCAACGCTTCGCTCACCGAGGCCGGCTACGAAGGCGGGCGATGGCGATTGCGCAGCTTGAACGACCGCTGCCATTTGCAAAGGTAGCGGCGCGCCACATCGCCGCCCGACAGCCGTCGGACGGCGCTTCAGCGCTCGATCATCTCCGCTTCGACCGGATCGATGCCGTTGTGCGGGCGATGCGGGAGTGCAGCGCCGATCGCGTCCACGATGTGATCGAAGGCTTCCTGTACGCGGCGCAGTGGCGGTTTCTCCGCAAAGTGCTCGGCGTAGTCGGCCACTGCCTCCTCTGGCGGCACATCGCAGCCGCAACGTTCCCTCAAATAGTGCTTGTGGTCCATGATCCACAGATACAGGTCGGCTTCGGTTCGGCCGGGGAAGTCGCGTAGGATGCCCTCTTTGCGGATCGCCTCGACAATAGGCAAATAGACGTTGTCATACCAATCTATTACAGCCTCGTCTTCGCTCACTTCGCGCTGGAGATCTAGGCCCATGAAATAGCGATGCACGGCGATGTGCTCGAGCAAGCGCGCGTAGCCGCCGCCAATCGAGAAGCGAATGTTCTGCTCCGGCCGCAATACGTCCAGCCGCGTGCGTTCGAGGAACTCGGCATACTCGCCGAGCAGCTCAAGCGCGTCGGCGTTGACGTCCTCGGCCGTGACCGGCACCGATGTGATTGCCTCTTGCACCTCGGCGTCTATGTATTTCACGCCGTGTTCGCGGGCGACCGACACGCGGTGGTTGCCGTCCAGCACAAAATACACATCCCCGACTTTGTAGAGCGATACCGGCGGCAAGCTAACGTCGTCGTAAAAAGCGCGATTGATCTTGCGCCAGCGGCTGCTGCTGCTGTCGTTGACCGGCAGGAAGGCATTGTCGAAGTCGTGATAGCGCCCTACGCTGCCCTTGATCTTATCCACCGGCACCGCCTGGATGCCGCGCCGGATGAAGCCGCGCAGCTTGAGCTTATCGCGCACCTCGTCCCATGCCATCAGCTCGGTGTTCCGCCCAGACAGCAATGACCACGCCTTGCGCAGGAAGCCTTTTGAGCGCGCCCGGCGAAAGTCGAGGTAATCTTGAGTCGAGAGTGCTTCCGACATCCGAGGGGACTATATCACTCGGACGCGAAACCGGCCCTCCTTCTGGCCGGTTGTCAAGTTGTCAATCACTTGACAGCCTGCCCTGACAAGCCAAAGCGAACCCAGCCCGGCAAAAAGACGCCGCCGCAGTCCTCGCCTGAGGACTCGGCGCATTTCTGACGAGGGGGTAGGCGCAGGCAACGCCTGCGCCTACCCGTGTCTCGCCCCTGCGGAGAAATGCCCCCTAGCGGCGGATGCTGCTCAAGGCGCGTCGCCGGCTACGAACAGCCGGTGGTGCTGCCGCACGTTTCGCACTTCAAGCAGGTTCCATTGCGCACCAGCG
>CALHLE010000063.1 GCA_938034415.1 uncultured Anaerolineae bacterium | reverse complement strand
GACGTATCAACTCAAGACGCATCTTCCGGCTGCCGTAACGCTGCTTGTTCTGCTTGTGGATCGCCCGAATCTCCACCGCCAGCGCATCATTGGCCCGCGCCCGCGCGCTCCCGGCCTGGCTCGTCCGCCGGTCCCGCCAAGCATAGTATCCGCTCGACGACACGCGCAGCACCTGACGCATCGCCGCCACCGGAAAGGTCTTGCGGTTCATCTCCATAAACTCGTATTTCACACCGGGCGCGGCGCCAGGAAGGCCAGGGCCTTTTTTAAAATGTCACGCTCCAGCCGCAGTTGCTGATTCTCTTCCCTCAGCCGCTCGAGTTCCTCGTCTCGCGCTTGCCCGTGACCTGGCGCAAAACGCACCCCGCGCTGCCGGCTGATGCGCATTTCGCTCCGCCAGCGATGCAATGCCTTCTCAGACACTCCCAGATCTTCGGCCACCTGGCGCACGGTCTTGTCGCCGCGCTCACTCAGTCGCACGGCCTCTTCCTTGAACTCACGGGTGTATCGCCTTCTAGTTCGGTTCATTTCATTGCGCATAGTACCCCTTTTTAAGGTCTCCATCAAATGGGGTACACACCAATCCCGGTTGTGCAGTCGGCTCCGTAGGAAGGCTGCAGGACACTTGTGTTGTAATGTGCCGGGGGCTGAGGACATAGTAGGAGTCCTCAGCCCCCTCACTTTCGTTCGGGTCATGGGAGACCGCTTGTCACTTCGCGCGTCTATTGCCCCATCCAGGATAGCGCCTCAACCGCTTTTACTGTCTGCCCAACGGCTCGGCGCACGTTTATCGTTTCAATCGCTGTGTGAAGGTAGATTACTTCTCCTCGACCGTCAGTTCACCTAGGGCGGTGTCCTTGCCGGCGGCCACCGGCACGAACTCACTCCCGCCGAAGAAAGCCGTCAACTGCGCCCATGCGCGTCATGCTGGCCAGCGCAACAGCGACTGATACACGGCCCGTGTAGCCTGCGCCGTCGCGGCCCAAGTGAACTTGGCCGCCTGCTTCGGCCCGCGCGCTGCCAAGTCGCGGCGCAGCGCGTCGTCGGTCAGGACGCGCTGCAACGCGCGCACCCACTCAGCGACATCCATCGGCGGGATGAGCAACGCCGCGTCGCCGCAAATCTCCGGCAGCGAGGCGGCGTTTGACGAGATGACGGGCGCGCCGCACGCCATCGCCTCCAACGGCGGAAAGCCGAAGCCTTCATAGACCGACGGGAACGCCATCACCTGCGCCAGCGAGTAGAGCGCGACCAGGTCATCGTCCTCGACAGAGGTCAGAAAGCGCACCCGGCCGGTCAACCCGAGTTCATGCACGGCGCGATAGGTGGACTCGTGCAGCCAGCCCTGCCTGCCGACCACGATCACCTCTTGCGCGGCGTTGTCATCCTGCTCGCGCAGCGCTTGGAACGCCTCGAACAGCGTGACTAGGTTCTTGCGCGGCTCAATCGTCCCGACGGCCAAGATGAACTTGTCCGCCAGGCGGTAACGCGCCTTGACCGCCTGCAACGCCTGCGCGTCGGCCACGCGGCGGAAGCGCGGATGCACACCTTCGTAGATCACGCGCACCTTCTCCTCCGGCACGCCATAGACCTTCATCGCATCCCGCTTGGTGTGCTCGCTCACGCAGATGATCGCGTCGGCCCGCTTAAGGAACAGCGGCATGGCCAGGGTCAGGAAGACCCGGTTGCGCAGCAGGTGATAGCGCGGGAAGAACTTGAAGATCAGGTCGTGCAACGTGAAGACGGTCTTGATGCGCTTGAAGCGCGGCAACAGGTGCTCGGTGGCATGGAAGAGCGCCGGCGGCGGCAACGGCGCGCGCGTATTGGCGATTGTCTGCGTAAACAGGCCATCTTGTGAGCGGTTGAACAATTGCGCGAGCAACGCGCGCAGTCGCCATGGGTACGGCCGCTGTGGCGTGGCGATGCACGTGAGGGATTGGATCAACTTGCCCGGCGCGGCGTGGCGCGCATCGTGATAGAAGGCCACGTAGTCGTCGCTCGGCCGCTTCGCGCCCGGCGGCAGCGCCAGCGCCGCGATCAACTCCTCGGCGTAGCGGCCCAGGCCGGCCTTGCGATGCACGGCAGGCGATGCGTCAATGACGATCATGCGCGCGGACTATACCCCCGCACTCGCCCCCCAAAAGCGCACAACGCCGATTGCGACCGGCTCACAAAGTCTGATAGACAGCGCGCTCACTTTGCCAGCGTTGCGACCATCACCGCCTTGATCGTGTGCACGCGGTTCTCGGCCTGGTCGAAGACGATAGAACGCTCGGACTCGAACACCGCTTCGGTCACCTCCATGCCGTCGTGACCGAAGCCGAATTTCTCGGCCACCTGGCGACCGATTTTCGTCTCGGCGTTGTGGAAGGCCGGCAGGCAGTGCATGAACTTGGCGTGCGGGTTGCCGGTCAACTGCATGACGGAGGCGTTGACCTGATAGGGCTTGAGCAGCTTGATGCGCTCGGCCCAGACGGCGTCCGGCTCACCCATCGAGACCCACACGTCGGTGTGCACGAAGTCGACGCCGCGCACGCCCTCGGCCACCTCTTCGGTCAGCGTCAGGCGCGCGCCGGTCTGCGCCGCAATGGCGCGGCAACGCTCGACTAATCGTTCGTCCGGCCAGAGCGGCTTTGGCGCGCAGATGCGCACGTCCATGCCCATCAGGCAGCCGCCGGCCATGAGCGAGTTGCCCATGTTGTAGCGCGCGTCGCCTAGGTAGCAATAGGCCACTTCGCCGAGCGGCTTGGCGCTGTGCTCCATCATCGTGAGCATGTCGGCCAGCAGTTGGGTGGGGTGGAACTCGTTGGTCAAGCCGTTGTAGACCGGCACGCCGGCGTAGGCCGCCAGCGTCTCGACCACCTCCTGGCCAAAGCCGCGATACTCGATAGCGTCATACATGCGGCCCAGCACGCGGGCCGTGTCCTTGATGGATTCTTTATGACCAATCTGAGAGCCGGTCGGCCCAAGGTAGGTTGTATGCGCGCCCTGGTCGTAGGCCGCTACCTCGAAGGCGCAGCGCGTGCGCGTGGAGTCCTTCTCGAAAATCAAGGCGATGTTCTTGCCGACTAGGCGCTTCTGTTCACGTCCGGCGCGCTTGGCTGCCTTCAGCTCAAGCGCGAGGTCGAGCAAATACCGCAGCTCTTCAGGGGTGAAATCCAGCTCCTTGAGGAAGGAGCGGTTGTACAAGTCAACGGTCATTCGAATGTCTCCACCCAAGCATTTGCGAAATTATGCCATTCCCCAGGAAGAGTTGACGCGCCAAGGTTGTTCTAACCCTTTAGGTATAGATTAAAGCGCATGACGGATCAACTGGTGGAATTGTTTGAAAGGCCGCAGGCCGAGGAAATATTTATGATCGCCGGCTGGCGACAGTGGGCCGACGCCGGCAACGTGTCGTCTGGCCTGCCACAGTACCTCATCACCAAGCTTGGCGCGCGGAAGGTGGGCAGGATCAAGCCCGACGGCTTTTACCTCTTTCAGACGCCTGTCTCGCAGTTCCTCTTCCGGCCTCACTTCAAGTTCGTGGAAGGCTACCGTAAGGAGGTGACCTTTCATCGCAACGAAGCCTTCTACTGGGAGAACGGGCAGCGCGGCCTGGTGATCTTCATCGGTGACGAGCCGCACATGAACGTTGAGCGCTACGCCGAGGCATTCTTCGATTTGGCCAGAGCACTCAACGTCCGGCGTATCGCCGCTACCGGTGGCGTATATGCTTTGGTGCCGTTCGACAAGCACCGCACCTTCTCCGTCACCTACGCCATGCCGCACATGAAAGAAGAGCTAGCCGAGTACGCCGTCAGCTTCTCGAACTACGAAGGCGGGGTCAGTATCGGCTCATACTTGGAGGATCACGCTGAGCGTGTGGGTCAGGAATACTTCGCGATGTATGCCCTTGTGCCGGCTTACGACTTCTCCCAGTTCATATACCGCGATCAGACGTCGCCGATCACTATTGAGAACGATTATCAAGCCTGGCACGACGCGATGATCCGGCTGAACCATATGTTCAAGCTAGGCATAGACCTGACTGAGCTGGCGGAAAAGAGCGCAGAAGCTGCTGCGCAGATGCGCGAGGCAGTTGAGAAGTTGGCTCGCCAACTCCCCCACGCGCCGATCAAAGAATGGCTGGCCAAGCTGGAGGCCGACTTTGTCGAGATGCCCTTCACAAAGCTGGACGACGTCTGGGAGGATGCGCTCAGCGACATCCTGAAGGACGGGGAGTGAATTCCCGGACGCGCTCGCAAAGCCGGAACCCGCAGTCGCCTGGCAGGGCCTGGCTGTTCGCTTATCATTGTCGAAGCCAACATGCAAACTGAACCGCTCTTTCCGCTGCCGGAAGTCAGGGTGCTGATCGGCGACAGCCGGGAACTGCTTGCGAACTTGCCTGCCGAAAGCATCCAGTGCTGCGTGACCTCGCCGCCCTATTGGGGCCTGCGCGACTACGAACATCCTGCGCAGATCGGCGCGGAGCCGTCGCCTGAGCAGTACGTGGCGAACCTCGTTGAAGTCTTTCGCGGCGTATGGCGCGCCCTGCGCAAGGATGGGACGCTATGGCTCAACATCGGTGACGGTTACGCGCGCAACGGGGGCACCGGCAACCATGGACCGAATGCCGTCGTTGGCAATACTCGTAAGCTGATCCAGCGCAGGAACTGCAAGGTGCCCAACTGCTGGGGACTAAAAGACAGGGACTTAATGGGCCTGCCGTGGCGGGTTGCCTTCGCCCTTCAAGCCGATGGCTGGATACTGCGCTCGAAGATCACCTGGGTGAAGAGGGCTGCGATGCCTGAAAGCGTGAAGAACAGACCCACTAATGCAACAGAGGAGATCTTCCTGTTCGCAAAGTCCCCCAAGTATTACTACGATTCGAGCGCTGTGCGAGAGAGCACGGGAGCGAATTTGAGAAACTTCTGGATGCTTGGGCCGGAAGGCAACGGCAAGGGTCATCCGGCGGCATTCCCGCGCGAACTGGCGCGCCGGTGCATTCTGCTGGGCAGCCGCGTCGGTGATACCGTGCTTGATCCATTTGCCGGCTCAGGAACGACCGGCGAAGTCGCGCAAAAGTTGGGCCGGCCGGCCATTCTGATTGAGTTGAATCCGCAGTACTCTCAAATTATCGAAAGGCGCATCTCGCATGTCATCAGAGAAGAGCGAAGAAGTTGCGCCGAAATCGGCAGGCCCGCAAGGCAGCGCTTCTCAGGAAGATTAGCGCGCTACAGACGCCGCGCTACGGTCGCGGCGCAGCCAGCGCCGCTTCAATAGCCTGCACCAGCTCCTCGGCGTCGGGGCCGGTGCGCGGCTTAAAGCGCGCCAGCACCCGGCCGTCTCGCCC
>CALHLE010000062.1 GCA_938034415.1 uncultured Anaerolineae bacterium | reverse complement strand
CGGCGTTCCAGTTCATGGCTCAAATCGGTAGCCGGCTGCGCCAGCTTGTAGGCTACGCCGCGCTGCTGGAGGCCGGCGATGAAGTCGGTCGGCGCGCGCGCATCGGTGATCAGCAATCTGATGTCCTCCAGCCGGGCATAGTTGGCCAGCACGCCACGCCCGAGTTTTGATGAATCGGCGAGCACGTAGCTCTCGTCGGCGGCGCGCATCATGGCCTGTTTTAGTTGGGCATCGAGTGGGTTGGGGGTGCTGTAGCCCTCGCGCAACGTGACGCCGGTGGCGCCCAGGAAGGCTTTGTCCACGTGAAAGTCGGTCAGGGTGTTCACTGCCGCCGGTCCGATCAGCGCTAGGCTATGCTCGCGCAGGTGCCCGCCGGTCAGGATCAAGTCCCAGCCGGCTCGCGCCAACTCCAGCGCGATAGGCACTGAACTGGTGATCACCGTCAGGTGCCGGAAGCGCCCGAGCATTGCCCTGGCCAGCGCCAGCGTGGTGCTGCCGGCGTCGAGGATCAAGGCATCGCCCTCGCGGATGTGTTCGAGCGCGGCAAGGGCGATAGCGCGCTTCTCGGCTGCATGCAGCTCAAGCTTTTCGATAAAGGAAGGATTGAAGCGGCTTTTGTGCGCTGGCACAGCGCCGCCGTGGGTGCGCTGCAACACGCCGCGCGCCTCTAGCTCGGCCAGGTCTTTACGGATGGTCACTGCGCTAACGTCGAAGCGCCGTGCCAGGTCTTCTACGCGCACGCGCCGCTCGCTCTCCAGCAGCTCGATGATCGCGCGGCGACGTTCTTCAGACATGTCGTTTGGCGATTCGTCAGCGCGTGGATCGCACGTCGGCCACACGCACCGGCCGACCTTCGCGCCAACTGCGCGTCGCTGCTAACGCCAGGCGCTGCGTCTCCAGCGCGTCTGCCGGGCCTGGGCTGGGCAGAAGTCCGGCGCGCAGCGCCTCGAAGAACGCTTCCATCTGCAGCCGGTAGGCTGCCGCGAAGCGATCTGGGAAGCTCTCAAAGTGATCGCCTTCGTAGCCGAAACGGCGCGAGAAGGTCATCGGCGTCTTTTGCGCCGCTTCGACCACGACTTTCCCGTCCGATCCGGCAACCTCGGTTCGGATGTCGTATCCCCAGGCTGAGCGGCGTCCTGTCTCTACTACGCCCAGCGCGCCGTTGGCAAAGCGCAGCAAGGTGACCGCAGTGTCTGCGTCCTCAGCTTGGCGGAAGCGCTCGTCAATCAACGTCGCGCCCCAGGCCTGCACCTCTTCGACTTCACCGACGAGATATCTCGCCAGGTCGAAGTCGTGCACAGCCATATCCAGGAAGATGCCGCCGCTGCCCTGCAAAAACTGAAGTGGAGGCGGGTAGGTGTCTCGGCTGAGCGCGCGGAAGGTCTCGATGCGCCCCAGCTCGCCGGCCTCAATCTTGCGTTTGGCGGCTTGATAGCCCGGATCGAACCGGCGCATGAATCCGATCTGCACTGGCACGCGCTTCTCGTGCACCAGCGCGACGATGCGCTGCGTCTCGTCAAGGTCGAGCGCGATCGGCTTCTCGCACCAGATCGCTTTGCCGGCGTTGGCAGCAACTTCGATCAGGTGCGCATGCGTTGCCGTCGGTGTGGCGATCAGTACGGCGTCTACTGCTGAGTCGGTGATTGCGCTCTCGATGTCTTCAGTAGCCCGTTCGGCGCGGGTGATGGCTCGGCCCTGTTCGGCAGCTTCATACCTGGCGTCGGCCACGACCACAACGCGCACGTCGGGCAGGGCGGCCAAATTGCGCAGATGCGTGAGGCCCATTCGTCCGGCGCCGACGAACGCAATGCCGATCATGTGATCTCTTTCACTTTTACTGGTCGCCCCTCGATCAGCGAGCGCTTGGCTGCCAGTCCGACGACGACGGCGATGCGCCCGTCCTTGCCGTCCACCGGCGTTGGCTTGTCCGCGACGATAGATTGCACGAATGCCTCGATTTCGCGCTGGTAGCTTTCGATGTAGCGTTGCATGAAGAAGCTTAACGGCAGATCGCGGCGCACTCCGTCGGCGTCGCTGATGACGACGTTGTTGGGATAGTTATTGTGCGCGGCGATTGCGCCGCGGCTGCCAAACACCTCCGCGCGCTGGTCGTAGCCATAGACGGCGCGCCGGCTGTTGTCTATCGCGCCGAGCGCGCCGTTGACGAAGCGAAGCAGCGTCACCGCGGTGTCCACGTCGCCGGCCGCGCCGATCGCCGGATCGATGCGCACTGCGCCGGTGGCGTGCACTTCTTCGATCTCGCTGCCGATAAGATAGCGCGCCATGTCGAAGTCGTGAATTGCCATGTCCAGAAATAATCCGCCTGAGGCTTTCACGTACTCAATCGGCGGCGGGGCAGGGTCGCGGCTGATGATATGCAGGATATGCGGCTCGCCGATCTCGCCGCTTTCCACCGCGCGTCGGATGCGTTGGAAGTTGGCGTCGAAGCGCCGGTTGAAGCCGATCTGTAGCTTAACGCCGGCTTTCTCGACGGCGCACAGCGCGCGGTCAATCGCTGCTAGATCGAGCGCGATCGGCTTCTCGCAGAAGATGTGCTTGCCGGCCTGCGCAGCCGCCTCGATCAACGGCGCGTGTGTGTCGGTGGATGAGCAGATCAGCACAGCATGGATGGATGGGTCGTTAATCAGCACGCTTGGATCGCGCGTTGCAAGGGGGATGCCGTTCTGGGTTGCGCAGGCGCGCGCCGCGGCTTCGTTCACGTCCGCTACGGCAACTAGCATCGCATCTTTAACCCGGCGCGCGATGGTTTCAGCGTGCACCTGGCCGATGCGTCCGGCGCCGATTAGGCCGATGTGCAAAGGAGCAGGCATGATGTGGATTGCGGCGTCCGTGTTAGGCATCGCATATCGCGTGACACTGCACGCGATATGCGATGCCGACCTCCCTGATGTGGGATTGCCCCTATTTGTACTTGTCCGCGTTCTCCTTGGTCACGAGCTCGGTGCCGGTGTCGATGTTCTCAGGGATGGATTCGCCCTTGATCAGCTTAAGGGCGTTCTCGACGCCGAGGGCGCCCATGTTGTAGGGGTTCTGGGCGACAGTGGCTTCCATCTCGCCGGCGAGGATGGCGGCAGCGGCGTCGGGGTTGGCGTCGAAGCCGACGACGATGACCTTGTCGTTGATGCCGGCGTTCTTGAGCGCCTCGATGGCACCGAGGGCCATGTTGTCGTTAGAGGCGAAGAGGCCCTGAAGGTCAGGGTTTCTGGTGAGGATGTCCTCCATGACGGAAGTGGCCTTGGCGCGGTCCCAGTCGGCGGGCAGCTCGGCGACGATGTTCATGCCGCACTCGGTGAGGCCGGCCTTGGCGCCGTCGGCGCGGGCTTTGCCGGTGGATTGGGTGATGATGCCCTGGAGGATGGCGACCTTGCTGCCCTTGTCGAGGTTCTTGCAGAGGTAGTCCACGCCGAGCTTGGCGCCGAGTTCGTTGTTAGTGCCGATGAAGGTAGCGCCGGGGAGGTCGCCTTTGGTGTCAATGAAGAGCACCTTGACGCCCTGAGCCCGGGCCTTTTCGAGGACGGGGCGAAGGGCGGC
Source organism: uncultured Anaerolineae bacterium (assembly GCA_938034415.1). Lineage (GTDB taxonomy): Bacteria > Chloroflexota > Anaerolineae > J036 > Brachytrichaceae > JAAFGM01. The sequence continues at coordinate 159 of CALHLE010000062.1, read as the reverse complement.
GGGGTCGGTGGGGGCGATGGCGATGGCGTTGACGCCCTTGGCGAGCTGGTCTTCGACCTGCGCGATTTGGGCTTGCACGTCGCTTTCGGCGGGCGGGGCGAGGACGATGACCTGGACGCCGAGTTCTTTGCCCTTCTCGTTGGCGCCTTTCTCGACGGC
>CALHLE010000061.1 GCA_938034415.1 uncultured Anaerolineae bacterium | reverse complement strand
GATGGGCGCGCGTATCGCGCAGCACGCCTGCGCGATACGCGCGCCGCGACTGCCTACTGCTTCGACTTCCAATACTCGTCGAGCATGGCCTGTAGGCCCTCGTCCACCTTGGGCAGCACCTCTGCCGCTGTGGCGCTCCCGCCGATGAGCGGATCCCAGCCGACCGGCTTGACCACCTCGCTCCACATCTTCGAGCGCGGGATGCCGCCCACGACATCCACCTCTGAGAGGTTGAAGGCCTCTAGCAGCGCCTTGCCGTTCTTCACCTCGAAGCGCTCGGTGACCACCGGCAGCCAGAAGTTCTCGATCAGCGCGCTGGTGTTGGGGATGCGGCCGGTGATCTGCGAGTAGAGCTTGTTGCCTTCCTCGCCGGCCATGAACGAGGCGAAGCCCCAGGCCGCTTGCAGTTGGTCGCCCTTCAGCAGCGCGACGCCCTCGGTCCAGCCGCGGTGCCGGCGCTTGCCTTCGCCGATCTTCGGCATGAGCACGATATCGAACGGCACGTTCTTCTTCTCCTCGCGCAGTTGTGGGCTGTTGAGTGCGGGGAAGAACCACGGGCCTTCGTATTTCATCGCCACATTGCCGGTCTGGATAGTGTTGGCGCCGCCTTGCAGGTCGGCCGGCGTCGGCGCGATCTTCATCTTGTAATACACGTCCGAGGCCATCTTCTGCACAATGTCCACGATCTCCGGCTGGTTGAACATCGCTTTCTTCGGATCGTAGAGCTGGTCGAATTCCTGCTTGCCGGTCAGGCGGATCCAGCCGATGTCGCGGAACCAGTTGCCGTTGGCCTGCAAGCCGTACATCTTCTTCGCCGGGTTCGTCAGCTTGGTCGCCAGCTCCATGAACTGGTCGAACGTCCAGTCGTCGGTGGGGAACTCCAAGCCGGCTTCCTCGAACGGCTTGCGCGCGTAGAACATCAGCATCGCGGCGCGCTGCAGCGGGATGAGATAGCGCTTGCCGTTGCGCATCGTCGTGCCCTCGATGCTTGCGACGCCCTCGGGATACACGTCTTTGAAGTAGGGGTCGGCGTTCACGAAATCGTCAATCGGCGCCAGCACATCTTGGTCGGCGTAAGGCTGCCACTCCCATCCCTGGAACGAAGACACGCCTGGCGGCGTGCCGCCGGCGATGCTGGTTTGCAATTTTGGATAGAAGTTCGCGTTGGGTTCGGCGACCGGTGTGACGTTCACCGTCACGTTGGGCGCGATTTCCTTGTAGCGCTTTGCCAGCGCCTCCCAGGCCGGGATATCGGCGTTGTCGCCCCAGGCCAGGAAGTCCACTGTGGCTGGTGCTGCAGCCGGCGCTGTGGCCGGCGCTGCGCCGGATTGCGCCGGCGGCTGCGCGGGCGGCGCTGCGCATGCGGCCAACGCGGCCAGCCCTGCGCCTTGTGCGCCTAGGACGAGAAAGCGTCGGCGCGAAATTCGGACGGATGAGGTCTTCTTCTGGTTCATCTCCTTTCCTCCTGGAAATTTATGCTTGAGCAATAGCTAACTTTTCGGTCAATCGCGCTAGCGCGCGGCGCAGAATCAACTTCTTCTTGAATATCACCTCCTTAGCGCCCATCGGGCGGGCGAAGGCCCCATGCCTGCGCCTACCCAAATTCGCTTCGTCCTGTCTGTTTTCGGATGGCCCTTGAGCAGCGTCTTCCTTGTTCTGCGCATCACAGCGATAGCGTCGGCATGTCTAGCATCTTGGCCAGCGCATGCAGCGCGGCGGTGTGATCGCCGTAAGCGAGGGCAATGTGGTGTTCCAGGCCTTCCGCCATGATCGTCGTGAGCACGTCGCCCACCGGCCGGTCGAAGCGCAGCACGCCGGATGTGCCGCTGAAGCTGGGCGGCGCAGCCAACATCTCGCCGCCGCCGACCACCAGGCGCAGATCGTCGCCCGATTGGCTCAGCCGCGCAATCGTCACGCGGCCCGGCTTGAGGGCGAACTCCATCACCAACGGCAGTCGGCGGTTGGAGTGCAGGCCGCCGCGTATGCTGCCGCGCGGGTCGGCCATCGTCAACGGCGCTTGTCCGCAGTGCCAGACGACGGCGCTGTTCTCCTGGATGTTGCACTCGACTAGGTCGGCGCCGAAGGCCGGTGCGCCGCCGATCCATTGCAAAATGAGCTGGGTGAGCGTGCCGTTGGCATCGGCCTCGCAGCCGCACGGCAGGCAATCGGTGTTCAACAGCGCCAGGGCGCCGCAGGCGGCGCAGCCCAGCTCGGTGAAGAACTCCGGCCAGCAGCGTACGGCCAGCGCGTCGCAGCTTGCTTCTTCGGCCAGTTGCCTGAGCGCGGCGTAGACCGCCAGCGTGCCATCCACCGGTTCGCGCGGGAGCGCGTCGAGGCCGGCGATGCGCGCGCCGAGTTGCTCGCGCAGCGCGCCGACCTGCCCGTTGACTGCACGGGCGCGCGCGAAGACCTCGGCGAGTTCAAAGTGCACCACTTCCACACCCAGTCGCCGGCGCAGGCGTTCGGCGTCCAGGTGGCAGCTCTCGAAGCCGGGCGGGTGCTCGCCGACGATGCCGAGCCGCGTCGCGCGCAGCCGTCGCCGCACGCGGCCGGCCCTGGCGACGGCGGTTATTTGCGCGATGGCTTGCGCGTCGTCGGGTGGCGCATACACCCAGTGGTAGCTCACCCCGCGCAGCCTCAGCGCGTGCGCGGCCAGGTTGATGCCGCACAGCGAATTCAGCCGCAGCCGCCCGCCGGTGCGCGCCTCGGGCGCGGCCCACAACAGCAGCGGCGCTGCGCATCGCTCGGCCAGCCGTGCGGCGAACGAACTGTCGGTGAAGGTGGCCTGGAAGGCAATCAGCGCGTCCAGCGGCTCGTTGCTTAGCGCCTGCAAAGTGGCGTCCAGCGCGTCGAGGTCGGTTGCCAGGTGCGCATCGCCGACCAGCGCAAAGCCGGCTCCTTCGAGCGTGGCGCGTGCAGCGCGCATAACTTCATCGGCCCATGCGACATCGAACGTCGTGCGGGCGCAGGCGACGAAGCCGACGCGCAGTGTTTCTGTTGCGCAGTGCGCTGTCGTCATCCGTCCTCCAGTTGGTAGAAGAACTTGCTCAACGCCAGCGACGCAGCGCCAATCACGCCGGCGCGCCAGCCGAACTGGGTGGGGCGCACACGTACCCGGTCGCCCAGGCTGGCGAAGGCGCGCTCTCGCATGACGCGCTCGGCTACCGGCAGGAAGAACTCGCTGCCCTGGGCGAACATGCCGCCCAGCAAGATCAGCTCCGGGTTGAGCACGTTCACCAGGTTGGCCAGCGCGATGCCCAGGTAGCGCGCGCGATCTTCGAGCAGCCCGAGCGTCGTGGCGTCGCCTTCGCGCGCGGCGGCGAAGATGTGCTCGATGGGCTTCGTCCGGCCATCCTGCCGCAGGGCGCGCGCCAGCGCGCTGCGCGGGCGTCGGCGCGCCAGCCGCTCCGCCTCGCGGACGATCACCGGCTCGGAGATCAGCGTCTCTAGGCAGCCGCGCCGGCCACACATGCACAGGTCGCCGCCGTCGGGGATCATCACGGTGTGGCCGATCTCGCCCGCGCCTGCCCCGCTGCCGCGGAAGGGGCGTCCGTTGACCACAAAGCCGGCGCCCACGCCGACGCGGCCATAGACGAACGCCAACACGCCGGCATCGCGCCCGCTGCCGAACAACGCCTCGCCCAGCGCCATGGCGCGGACGTTGTTATCCACTGTGGTGGGCAGGCCGAGGCGGTCGCGCATCCACGCCCGCAACGGCACGTCGCGCCAGCCCAAGTTGGGCGCGAACACGTTGACGCCGGCTTCATAGTCCACCAGCCCCGATGCGCCAATGCCCAAGCCAATCAGGCGGTCGGCCTGGATGCCGCTGTCGGCGATGGCTTGTTTCACCAGCTTGACGATCTGGCCCAAGACGCGCGCGGCCGGCGCAGCCACGTCGAATTCGGCGATGGTGTTGTGGATGATCTCAGCGTGCAGGTTGACCACGGCGACGCGCAAGATGCCGATGCCGATGTGCACGCCGACCGCGTAACGCGCATTGGGGTTGATGCGCAGCGCGGTGCGCGGCCGGCCCACCCGGCGGTGGCCGTTGTGGCGCGCGGTTTCGCCTTCATCTTCCACGACGATGCCCTGCGCCAGCAGGTCATCTATCAGATGGGTGATCGTGGTGTTGGAGAGGGCCGTGCGCTCGGCGAGTTGGACGCGCGAGATGCTGCCGGCGTGGAGGAACTGGTTGAGCACGGCGCGCAGGTTGTGCGCGCGCACCAGGCTGGCGTTGCTCCCGGCGAGTGTCGTCCTGGACATAGCGGCGCTTCAATACTTTCTCAAGTTGAGAAAGTAATTGGATTGTAGAGGGAAGGATGGCAGATGTCAAATGCAGGCCCCGATAGCGGCCTGCCCTCGTGAGGGCAAGCGGGCGCAGGGATTGTGCGGTGGGCGAAGGCGGTGTAGGGTGGGCGAGGGCATTGCCTTCGCCCACCCCCCGGTGAGCGCGCTAGGGCTTGCGCGTGATCGGCGTGTATATCACATACCCCGGCGGCGACCAGAAGCCGCCCCGCAGGGCATATGCGCCGCCGGTCGTCGGGGGCTGCGCGTCGGGCTGGCCGGCGGTGCCGCCCAGGCTGTACGTCCCGCCCGCGCTGAACGTCGCACTACTGGTCTGGGCGAATGTCGCGCCTTGCATAGCAACGACCACCGAGTCACTCCCGACGATCATCACCACCTTGTAAATCGTGCGCTGGATGCCCGCTTGCGCGGGCATGACGGTTGTGTGGCAGCATCGTGCCTCGCTAGCTATAGGATAGGATAAGTGGGAGACTTGTTCTACTCGGCGAAGGTGCAGCTCCAGCGCCCTTTCATTCGCCGCGTCTCGAATGTGCCCGATTTGCCATCGCCGGCGACGATGATGACGCCGTCCCCGGCGAACATCTGCGGGTCTTCCGACGCCGACTTGAACAGGCCGACCTCGAAGTTAGCCGGCGTCGGCTGATTCGGCGTGACGGCGGCGCTGGCTACGAACTGAAAGGTGGCGACCGGCGTAGGCGGATTCTGGCCGGGCGGCACGGCAAACATGAGCATGAAAGGCGTCGCCGTAGTCCTAAACGAGCATATTGCGAATCCGGCGAAGGGCGGGATGATGTTGAGGCTCGACAGTTTCGTCACGCCGGCCATCTCTGGCGGCGCTTCGATGGCCACCTCCATGTCAATCAGCCCGCCGGAGCCCGGCGCCGGCGTGGGGGCGACTTGGGCAACGGTTGTCGGCGTGAGGGCGCGCGGGTCAATCCGCTCGTCCCCTGCGGCCGGGCGGGGAGCCGATGTCGGGGCTGTGACGGCAACAGCGCTGCCGGAGTCGCCCGCGACGGTCGGCGTGGCGATGGAAACGGACCTGGTGTCCTGGGCAGGCGCGTTGTCTGCGCCGCCGCAGGCCGATAGCAGGAGCGCAGCCCATAGCGCAAACGATAGAGCGTAGGTTGTTCTTTTCATAATTCACCTCTTGAAGCGAAATTCATGAAAACACCTCGGATGTTTGACTCCTACGCTACAAGCCAAGCGTCCACAAAACGTCCACATCCTGCGCAGAGAGGCTGCTTTGCGCATGGCTGCGCTCAGCTCAAGGCAAAAAGGGTGGGCGAAGGCAGCGCCTTCGCCCACCCGCATGATTTGCGCGTAGCCTAAGCCTGACTTATGGCCGAGCGGCCAACGTCGCCGTCAGCGTGATCGGCCGATTGCCGCGAATGAGCGAGAGGGTCACCGTTTCGCCCACGCGCTTGTTGTTCTCTAAGTAGATGGTCAATTGATCGCGCGTGGCAATTGGGCGGCCATCCACGGCGGTGAGAATGTCGCCGCCGATTAGCAGGTAGCCGCCGCGCACGCGCAGTTGCTGCGTTGCGCCGCGCACGCCGGCGCGGTCGGCCGCCCCGCCGGGCTGGAGTTGCGCGATCAACAGGCCGCGATCCACCGGCAGTTGCAGCGCGCGCGCCATGTCCGGCGTGATCTCGTAGGCCGTCAGCCCAAGCCAGGGGTGGTCGTAGCGGCCCTTGGCGATCAGCTCCGGGACGACGCGCGTCACCGTGTCGGCGGGGACGGCGAAGCCGATGCCGACCGACCCGCCGCTGGGGCTGCGGATCGCCGTGTTCACGCCGATCACCTCGCCGCGCAGGTTGAGCAGCGGGCCGCCGGAGTTGCCCGGGTTGATCGCCGCGTCGGTCTGGATCACCTCACCCAGCGCCGCCTGATCCTCGCGTTCGATGGTGCGGCCTAGCGCGCTGATGACGCCGGTGGTGAGGGTGCGGTCCAGGCCGAAGGGGTTGCCGATGGCCAACACGCGCATACCTACCTTTAGGTTCTTCGTCGTGCCCATCGGCAGGGGCTTGATCTGCTCCGGCGAGAGGCCATCCGCGCGCAGCACGGCGAGATCGGAGTATGCGTCGGCGCCGATCACGCGGGCGCCGGCGCGCGTGCCGTCGGCCAGCACCACCTCGATCTCTTCGGCGCCTTCCACCACGTGATAGTTGGTGACGATGTGGCCGAGGTCGTCGAAGAAGAAGCCGGAGCCGGCGCCTTCGTTCGGCACCACGCCGCGGAAGAAGTCGAACACCCGCGCGCGGCTGGTGATGTGCACGACCGACGGGCTGGCGCGCTCGTAGAGTTCCACGAACAATCGTTCGGCCAGTAGCTCAATTGCGCCTGGATCGGCGAGCGGCGGCAGCGGTGCTGGCGTCGCCTCGGGCGCTGGCCGGGGCGTCGCCGTGACCACGATGACGCGCGGGGGTGATGCGCAGCCTGCCGCCAACGCTGCGGCGGCAGTCAGGCCGATGAGATGTCGAATGAGCCGGTTCGTCATACTTCACCTCGCCGGAGGCGAAGGTAGCAGCCGCGCGTTAGCGCCGGGTTAGCGCCGCATCAACGGCCCGCTTGCGGCGCGCCCCATCACCCGAAAAGGTTGTAGGCGTGCGTTTCCTTCGCGCTCACGCGCCGTAGGGCACCCAGATGTTCTTCACCTGCGTCGCCTGACGCAGCATCTCGGCCTGCTGCGCGGCGGTGAGCGTGAACCAGTCGCGCGATTGGCCGTAGTTCACCCAGGTGCGCTTCAGGTTGTTCGCCGAGGCGCGCTCGACCATTGCGCTGCCCGCCGCGCTACCGAAATACCACAGGGCATCCACGTCGGCGTGTTCGGCTAGTACCTGAGCCAGCTCATCGCGCGCGCCGGTGACGATGTTGACGACGCCGGCCGGCACGTCGCTGGTGTCGAGCACCTGATACAAATCGGTCGCCGACAGCGGGTGCCGCTCCGAGGGAATCAGCACAATTGTGTTGCCCACGCTGATCGCTGCCGCCATCAGCGTGACCGGCGCCAACAGCGGCGCTTCGTCCGGGCAGGCGATGCCAATGACGCCCACCGGCTCGTTGACGCTCAGCGTCAGGCCGCGGAACGGCGTGCGGTGCACGGCGCCGTCGTATTTATCGGCCCAGGCAGCGAAGGTGAACCACCGGTCGAGCGCGGCGGCCACCTCCGCGTCGGCGGAGGCTGAATCGCAGCCGGTTTGCTGCACCAGGCGCGCAGCGAACTCCGCCCGGCGCGCGCTCAGGTTCTCGGCGATGTAGTACAAAATCTGGGCGCGGTTGTGCGCCGTCTGATCGCCCCAGGCCGCAGCAGCGCGCGCGGCCTCGACGGCGTTGCGGATGTCTTTGCGGTTGCCTGCGCCGACTTCGCCGATCGCTGCGCCGTCGGCGCCGTAGATCGCGAGGCTGTAGCCGGAATCGGGCCGCGCCTGTTTGCCGCCGATGTAGAGCTTGGGCGTGCGGTCAATGCCATTGCCGGGGGCGTTGTGCGCCGGGGGGTTCGCAGCAGCGCCGTCTTCTGCGTGCGGCGCGATGCGCTTCGGTAGGGGATCCACTCGCGATGGCTTGAGTTTGACGTATTCGAACAGCCCTTCCTTGCCGCCCTCGCGCCCGAAGCCGCTTTCGCGGTAGCCGCCGAAGCCGGACGCGGCGTCGAACAGGTTGGTGCAGTTGATCCACACTGTGCCGGCCTTGAGCTTGCCGGCCACATCGAGCGCTAGGTTGATGTCTTCGCTCCACACGCTGGCAGCCAGGCCGTAACGCGTGTTGTTGGCCAGCGCCACGGCCTCCGCCGGTGTGCGAAAGGGCATCGCTACCAGCACCGGGCCGAAGATCTCCACTTGCGCAATCGTCGCGGCGGGCGAGACGTCGGTGAATAGGGTGGGCGGGTAGAAGTAGCCCTCGGTCGGGCAGGCCCAGCTCGGCTGCCACATCGTCGCGCCTTCGGCTATGCCCTGTTCGACCAGCCGGGCGATCTTTTGCAACTGCGGCGGCGCGATGATCGCGCCGAGGTCTATCGCCTTGTCGAGCGGGTCGCCGATGCGCAACTTCTCCATTCGCGCGCGCAGCTTGGCATAGAAGCGCGGCGCGATGCCCTCTTGCACCAGGAGGCGGGAGCCGGCGCAGCACACCTGACCCTGGTTGAACCAGATCGCGTCCACTACGCCTTCGATTGCGCTATCTAGGTCGGCGTCGTCGAACACGACGAAGGGGGACTTGCCGCCCAGCTCGAGCGAGAGCCGCTTGCCGCTGCCGGCGGTCGCGATGCGAATTTGTCTGCCCACTTCGGTGGAGCCGGTGAAGGCGATCTTATCTACGCCGGCGTGGTTGACGATCATCTGGCCCACCTGGCCGTCGCCGGTGACAATGTTGACCACGCCGGGCGGCAGGCGAATGGCCTCGCAGACCTCCGCGAAGCGCAGCGCCGTGAGCGGCGTCCACTCAGCGGGCTTGAGCACCACGGTGTTGCCCATCGCCAGCGCCGGCGCGATCTTCCAGGCCAGCATCAGCAGCGGGAAGTTCCAGGGGATGATCTGCCCGATCACGCCCAGGGGGGCGCAGTCGGCCAGCTCGGTGTCCATCAACTGTGCCCAGCCGGCGTGATGATAGAAGTGCCGCGCAGCCAGCGGGATGTCGAGGTCGCGCGTCTCGCGGATGGGCTTGCCGTTGTCCAGCGATTCGAGCACGGCAAACAGCCGCGCATGCTTCTGGATGTGACGCGCCATGGCGTAGAGATAGCGCGCGCGGATATGGCCGGGCGTTTGCGACCACGACTTGAACGCCTCGCGCGCCGCAGCGACGGCGGCGTCCACTTCGTCTTGGGTCGCCTGGGTGATGCGGGCCAGGGGCTGACCAGTGGCGGGGTTCACGCTGTCGAACAGGCGGCTGGGGTCGGGCTGCGTCCAGCGGCCGGCGATGAACTGGCCGAATGTGCGCTCATGCGCGTTCAGCCAGTCCAGCGCCGGTTTGGCGCTCTCCGGCGCCGGGCCGTAGGCCATCGTTTGGAAGATCTCCGCGATAGGCGCAGTCATGGGATCGCGCGGCTTACGCCATCTTTCTGATCAGCTTCTTCAGGTGTTCACGGTAGCTGAAGTGCTCCACTTCGACGTAGTGCCGCGTGGAGTCCTTGTATTGGATGCCGCGATTGCGCGGCTGCTCGGCGGTGGCCTTCATTCGGCGCATCATCTCGGCTTTGGCCGGATTGTTGCGCTGCGCGCAGATGAACTTGGCGACGGCCTGCGCCTGATAGTCCACCAGGCCCCATTGTCCGCTGTCCGGCTGGATCAGGCCAATGACGAACAGGTTGTCGTAGCGCGGATGGAAGATGTGCCAGTACAGCAGCGGCTTGTGGCCTTGCCAGTTCAAGTAGCGCTTCTCGATGAAAGGGAAGGTGATCTTGAAGCCGGTGGCGTAGATGATCACGTCAATCAGTTCTTCGCTGCCGTCTTTGAACAAGACGCGATCGCCGCGCAGCTCGGCGACGTCTGGCTTGACCTTGATGTCGCCCTGGCCGACGTAGTAGAGGATCAACTGATTGACGATGGGGTGCGTCTCAAAGAACTTGTGGTCGGGCTTGGGCAAGCCGTAATCCTGCGGCAGGCCGATCAGCAGCTTTAGGATGATCGAGTAGAGCCAGCGCTGCACGGTGAGCGGCACGCGCAGGCGGAGCAATAGCTCGTTCACCTGATCCGAGGGCTTGCCGAAGGTGTACTTCGGGTTGTAATAGTAGCCGCGGCGGGTGCTGTGGAAGGTGATCTTGGCGTTCTGCGCGCTCTCTACGGCGATGTCGCAGCCGCTGTTGCCGGCGCCGACGACGAGCACGCGCTTATCCACGAGCACATCCGGCGTCTTGTATTGGCACGAGTGCAGCGTCAGGCCGTCGAAGCGGCCGGGATAGTCCGGCCACTTTGGATCCCAGTTGTGCCCGTTGCAGATGATCACGCCGCCGTAGCGCCGCGTCTCGCCGGTGCTGAGCGTCACATCCCACAGCGGGCTGGCGGCGTGCTCGTCGGTTGGGACGATGCGCTCGACGCTGGTGTTGAAGGTGATCAGGTCGTACAGGCCGAAATGGCGGGCGTAGCTCTTGATGTACTCGTGCGCCTGCCAATGGCTGGGATAGTCGGGATACTCCTTCGGCATCGGGAAGTCGGTGTATTCCGTGCCGGGCTTGGAAGAGATCAGGTGGGTGGATTTGTAGACGCTGCTGCCGGGCTTGCCGTAGTACCAGTTGCCGCCCACGTCGTCGAGCTTCTCGAACACGTCGCAGGGGATGCCGTGTTGCTTGAGGTTCTTTGCGGCGGCCAGGCCCGATGTGCCGGCGCCGACGATGCAGTAACGATTTGTGTAATCCATTTTGCTCCAGCCTCGATGAGAAGAAGGTATGCGACGGATAACCAGGCGCTTCGCTGGACTGCGCGAATTGTACGTGCTTTGTGGGCATCTGTATCGGGCGGCGCAGGCATTGCCTGCGCCGACTCGACGCGCGTCGGATGGATGGGATAGGCGTTCAGCCGCGTGCGGCGCGAAGGTTCTCGATCAGAATCACATGCAGTTCCAGCGGCCCGTGCACGCCGAAGACCGGATGCATCTCGATGTCGCTGGTGCGGCTGCTGCCGGTGATCAGTGTGACGTTGCTGCTGCGGCGGAATACGCCAAGTTGTCGGGTGCGTTCTGCCGCGATGTAGTCCTCCAGGCGCGGCACGATGCGATCTTCGGTGAGCACGGCGATGTGGATCGGCGGCAACAGCGAGGCCATGCGCGGCTTGCCGGGGCCGGAGGACAACACCAATGTGCCGGTCGCGGCGATCGCCCAGTCGACGCCGGTGATGCCGACGTCGGCAGCGGCGACATCGGCGGGGTCGCCCTGGACGCGCGCGATGCCCAGGTCTTGCAGCAGCGCCGCGACGCCGGACAGCGGGATGTGTGCCTCGTCCCACATGGTGACGCGCCGGGCGTTGCGGTCGGCCAGCAGATCGCGCAGCGCATCCCGCGCGGCCGCCTCATCCGGCGCGACGCGCACGATGCCTTTGACGCGCTCGCACTCGGCGATGAAGCGCGCCTTCAGGTCCTCGTCGGGCGAAAGCCGGGTGACCGGCAAATAGGCTGCGCGCGGCCGATCGGGGAAGGGCGGCTGCTGGGCGAGCGCCCGGCGCAACCGGCTGAGGATGTCTTCGCGGGCGGATGACATGTGGGCATTCTATGCGCCGACGCCTGGCTCCTCTTTGCTGCGCCTGCGCTGCTTCAGCCGTTCGCGGAAGGGTTGTTTGGCGAATGCCGGAAAGTCCCGGCTGTCCGTCCAAGCCTTAAGCGGGGGCGGCAGCGACTCGATCTTGCCGTCGGCGTTGGCCAGCATCTGCGTGGCGAGGCCGGCCAACCAGCCGCCGCTGCGATACAACGCCGGCGAAAGCATCGCCTGCCGCCACAAGCGCATGCCCGCGCGCCAGGCGAACGTTGCATCGCCGGCTTGCACCAGGTCGCGCCGCAGCTTGAGCAGCATGTCGGGGATGCTGATCTCCACGGGGCAAGCCGCCTGACAGGCGCCGCACAAGCTGCTGGCATAGGGCAGCTTCGGCGCATTGGTTGGGCCGAGCAACAATGGCGAGATGATCGAGCCGATCGGCCCGGGGTACACCCAGCCGTAGGCGTGCCCGCCGATGTTCTGATACACCGGGCAGGCGTTCAAACACGCGCCGCAGCGAATGCATGCCAGGCTCTCGGCGTATTCGCTGCCCAGGATGCGCGAGCGGCCGTTGTCCATGATGATCAGGTAGAACACCTCCGGCCCGTCTGGCTCGTCCGGTCGGCGCGGGCCGCTCATCAGGTTGTTGTAGACCGACAAACGCTGACCGGTGGCGCTGCGAGCGAGGAGTTGCACCAGGATGGCGTAGTCCTCCCAGGTGGCGATCACCTTTTCGACGCCCATCACGGCGACGTGCACCCGTGGTGCGCTGGTGGAGAGGCGGTTGTTGCCTTCGTTCTCGACCGTGGCGATTGTGCCGGTCTCGGCGATGGCGAAGTTGACGCCGCTGATGCCCATGTCGGCTTCGAGATACTTCCGCCGCATCACGCCGCGCACAAAGCGCGTCATGTCCTCGGGCCGGTCGGTCATCGGCATGCCTAGCTTGTCGTGCAAGAGCTGCGCGGTCGCCTCTTTGGTCTTGTGCAGCATGGGGAAGACGATATGGCTGGGCGTCTCGCCGGCAAGCTGGATGATGTACTCGCCCAGGTCGCTCTCCGTCACTTCGATGCCGCGCGCTTCGAGCGCGTGGTTCAATTCACTCTCTTCCGTGACCATGCTCTTGCCTTTGGTCACGCGCTGGACGCCGTGCTGTTGACAGAGGTCGAGGATGACCTGGTTCAGTTCGGCGGCGTCGCGCGCCCAGAGCACATGGCCGCCGTTGGCGATCACGTTGCGTTCGAGTTGTTCGAGCAGGTCGGGCAGATGGTTCAGGGCATGTTCGCGGGCCAGCCGCGCCTGGTGGCGGAGCGCGTCGGCATCAGTCGTTTCGCCCATCGCGGCAATGCGGCCGTTCACCCCGCGCGTGGTGCCGCGGTCGAGCGCCGTTTGCAATTGAATGTCGCTCAGGGCGACCGTGACGGAGCGAGAGAATTGATCTGTTCGAGACATAGCCGGTCAACGATCTGCTTTTAGGTCAAATCCTGCCTGCCAGCACCTCGGCCACGTGCACGACGCGCTTGGCAGAACGGCGGCGCGAGAGGCCGCCGCTCATGTGCATCGCGCAACTGGCGTCGCCGGTGATGACGATGTCGCAGTCGGCGGCATGGATGTTCGCCAGCTTGTCGTTCAACATCGCCGCGCTGATCTCGCCCATCTTAATCGCGAACAACCCGCCGAAGCCGCAGCATTGGTCGTGGCCGGCTAGCTCGACCAGCGAGAGGTTGCCCACGTTGGCCAGCAGCGCGCGCGGCTGCCGGCCGATCCCCAAGCCGCGATAGCCGTGGCAAGCATCGTGGATGGCTGCGCGGGTCGGCTTAGCGAGCGATGTGCCCAGGTTGGTCACGCCGAGCACGTCCACCAGGTACTGCGTCAATTCCCATGTCTTGGCCGCAATCGCTTCGGCTTCGGCAAAGCGGGGGTGCCCTTTGAATAGCTCTGGGTAGTAGTGTCGAACCATGCTGGCGCAGCTTCCGCTGGGCGTGACGATGGCGTCGTAAGCGCCGAATACGTCCAGAAAGTGCTCGGCCACCGGCTGCGCGTCGGCGTGAAAGCCGGCGTTGAACGCCGGTTGGCCGCAGCAGGTTTGCGCTTCGGGAAATTCGACCGTTAGCCCTTGCCCCTCCAGGATGTCCAGCGTGGCTTCCCCGACCTCTGGGAACAGCATATCTACGATGCACGTCACGAACAGGGCCACTTGCGCCATGCCGGTGATGCTAGCACGATTCGGCTGCGTAGCCCTGTTGAGAGCATGGGTAGGCGAAGGCCATGCCTTCGCTCATTTCTGGGCATAGGCTTAGCCGCCATCTTTTATCATCCGTCCCTGGGATTTCTGCCTCCGCCATGTCCGACCTCCTTCGACTCACCGACGACGGCCTGTATTGCGAAGCGGGCGACTTTTGGATTGACCCATGGCGACCCGTGCGCCGGGCGGTGATTACCCACGCCCACGCCGACCACGCCCGACCGGGCAGCCAGGCGTATCTGACCAGCAGCGAAGGCCGCCACGTGTTGCGCTTGCGCCTCGGCCCCGGTGCGCTCATCGAAGCGGTGCCCTATGGCCAGCCCGTCACTATGAACGGCGTTCGCGTGAGCCTGCACCCGGCCGGACATATCCTGGGGTCCGCGCAGATCCGTGTGGAGTACAAGGGCGAGGTGTGGGTGGTCACCGGCGACTACAAGACGACCCCTGACCCGACCTGCACCCCGTTCGAGTTGGTGCGATGTCACGTCTTCGTCAGCGAATGCACGTTTGGCTTGCCGATCTACCACTGGCCCGATCCGCGAACCGTCTTCGCGCAGATTCATGCGTGGTGGCAAGCGAACGCGGCCGCCGGACGCGCCAGCGTGATCTACGGTTACGCGCTGGGCAAGGCGCAGCGCATCCTGGCCGGCGTGGATTCGTCCATCGGCCCTCTGCTCACGCATGGCGCGGTGGAACGCGTGAATGCAGCCTATCGTGAATCGGGCGTCGCCCTGCCGGCCACCGACTACGTGGGCGGGGTGACGGATAAGGCGCGCTATCGCCAGGCGCTGATCGTCGCGCCGCCGTCGGCCAACGGCACGCCGTGGGTGCGCAAATTCGGCGATTGCGCCACGGCGATCGCCAGCGGCTGGATGCAAGTGCGGGGCATGCGCCGCCGGCGTGCCGTGGATCGCGGCTTCGTCCTGTCCGATCACGTGGACTGGGACGAGCTGATGCGGACAATTCAGGCTACCGGCGCCGCGCGTGTGCTTTTGACGCACGGCTACACGGCGGTGGTTGCCCGATACCTTCAAGAACGCGGTTTGCAGGCCGACGTGTTGTCCACGCGATTTGTCGGCGACGCAGATGACATTGACGCGATAGCGGACAAAGCGTGATCCCGGCGCCGAGCCGGGGTAGTGGCAGCGCTCAGCGCGCCTGCACGACCATGCGCATGCCGTGCTTGGGGCGCAGCGTCACCAGCGGATCCACGGTGACGCGATGCCCCGGCGCGAGCGTCAGCCGGAAGCACTGCGCGATCGTGGCCAGAATGAGCCGCGCCTCCATGAGCGCGAATGCGTTGCCGATGCAAATGCGCGGCCCACCGCCGAAGGGGAAGTAGGCGAACTTCGGCAGGCGTTTCTCCAAGTCGCCCAGCCAGCGCTCCGGCTTGAACTGTTCCGGCGCGTCGAACCAGCGCGGGTCGCGCTGCGTGACGTAGGGCGAGATCAGCACGGTGCTGCCTTTCGACGCAGGATAGTCGCCGATGCGCACGTCTTCCTGCGGCTCGCGCGCAGTGACATAGGCTGCCGGATACAGGCGCAAGGTCTCTTTCACTACGGCCTCGGTGAACGGCAAGCGCGGCAAGTCATCAAAGGATGGCGCGCGCCCGCCCAGCGTCGCATCCAGCTCGGCGTGCAGCGCCGCTTCGGCCTGCGGATGTTGCGACAGCAGATACCACGCCCACGTGAGCGTGTTCGCCGTGGTCTCGTGACCGGCCACGATCAGCGTGAACGCCTCGTCACGCGCCAGCGCGTCGCTCATGCCGCCCGATTCATCCACTGTCGCCAGCATCATCGAAAGCAGGTCGCCGCGATCTTGGCCGGTTTGCCGATAGCGGGCGATGAAGCGCGCGATGACAGCGTTGATCGTCTGCGTCGCCCATTGGCCCCTGCGCCAGGCCGGCGTGGGCAGCCAGTCCGGCGCGCGAAAGATCGTCTTGAACGCCTGGCCGACCTGCTGCTGCCCAATGTCCACGGCGCGCCCGATGTCCTCGCGTTCCTTCGGCGTGAGCTGCTCGCCGAACAACGTCTTGATCACGATGTCGAGCGTGAGCGCCATCATGTCATGGCCGATGTCGCGCGTCTGGCCGGGCTGCCATTCGGCAATGGCCTGTTGCGTGTAGGCGGTCATGGTATCGGCATAGGCGGCGATGCGCGCGGCGTGGAAGGCCGGCTGGATCAGCTTGCGCTGGCGCTTCCATAGCTCGCCGTCGCTGATCAGCAGGCCGTCACCCAGCGAGGGGCGCAGCAGCGCTTTGGTGAGCTTCGTCTTGTAATACTTGGCTGCGTCTTCCACCAGCACTTGATGAATGAGGCTAGGATGGTTGACCAAGTACATGCGAAACGGGCCGAAGCTGAACTGGGCGAAGTCGCCATACTCGCGCGCGATGCGCGTCAAAAAGCCGAGGATGTCCGTTTGAAAGGCGCGTAGGTTGCGCAGGCCGTTGATCAGTCCCACAGGCCCCGGCGCGCTTTGCGGTTGCGTCAAAGAAGGTGATAGCGAGTTCATTCCGGCGCTAATTGTGCCATGCTGCTGACCCTCTCGCTTCCTGCTCATGCGCTCGCGTATGATTTGTGCTGAGACACCCGTGCGAAACTTCGCTTTGCTCTACGCTGAATTGGATGCGACCAACAAGACCAATGAGAAGGTCGCGGCGATGGTGCGCTATCTGCGCAGCGCGCCCCCGGCCGATGCGGCTTGGGCGATTTACTTCCTGATCGGGCGCCGGCCGCGCCAGGCCGTCTCCACGACGAATCTGCGCGCCTGGGCAGCCGAAGCCGCTGGCATCGCCGATTGGCTGTTCGAGGAATGCTATGCCGCCGTAGGGGACCTCGCCGAGACCATAGCGCTGCTCGACGTGCGTGCGTCGGCCGATGCTCCGCGCTCGCTGACTGAATGGGTCGAGGGTGTGCTGTTGCCCCTGCGCGAGATGGATGAGCCGGATAAAAAGCGCGCTGTGCTTAGCGCTTGGGCCTCGCTCGATTCGCGTGAGCGCTTCGTTTGGAACAAACTGATCACCGGCGCGTTTCGCGTGGGCGTCTCGCAGAAGCTCGTCGTGCGCGCGCTGGCTGAGGTGAGCGGGGTGGATGAGGCGACCTTGTCGCATCGCCTGATGGGCGAATGGCAACCCAGCGCCGACTTCTTCGCGCAGCTCATCGCGCCCGAGACGACCGACGCCGACATCAGCCGGCCATATCCGTTCTTCCTCGCCTATGCGCTGGAGAGCAAACTGCCCACCGACGCGCGCGGACGCTTGTTCGACGCCGACCCGGCCGCCTTCGCCGAGACGTTGCAGGCTGCGCTGGGCGACCTGCGCGATTGGCAAGCGGAATGGAAGTGGGACGGCATCCGCGCTCAGCTCATCCGTCGGCGCGGACAAACCTACCTGTGGTCGCGCGGCGAAGAGCTAATCACCGAGCGCTTCCCGGAGATCGCCGCAATCGGCGCAGCGCTGCCGGATGGCGTTGTGCTCGACGGGGAGATTTTGCCGTTCAAGGATGGGCGCGTCTTGCCGTTCAGTCGGCTGCAAACCCGCATCGGGCGCAAGACGCTCACCAAGAAGATTCTGGCCGAGGCGCCGGTCGTCCTGTTTGCCTACGATTTGCTAGAGCTGGATGGCCGGGATGTGCGCGGCCGGCCGTTGCGCTGGCGTCGCGCGCAGTTGGCGCATTTGGTGGAAGCGTGCCGCTTGCCCGCGCTGAAACTCTCGCCGATTGTGGCCGCCGAGTCGTGGGAAGCGCTGGGGCAGCAACAGCAGCGCAGCCGCGCGCACGACGCCGAGGGGCTGATGCTCAAGCGGCTGGACAGCCGATATGGGGTGGGGCGCATTGTCGGCGACTGGTGGAAGTGGAAGGTCGCCCCATACACGGCCGATGCTGTCCTGATCTACGCGCAGGCCGGCCATGGCCGTCGCGCCAGCCTGTTCACCGATTACACCTTCGCCGTCTGGGACGGCGACCCGCGCGGTGGCGGCCGGCTGGTGCCGTTCGCCAAGGCCTATTCCGGCCTGACCGATGCCGAGATTCGCCGCGTGGACGCTTTCATCCGCGCCAACACGCTGGAGAAGTTCGGGCCGGTGCGCACCGTGAAGCCTCAGCTCGTCTTCGAGCTGGGATTTGAAGGCATCCAGCGCTCCGCGCGCCACAAAAGCGGCGTCGCCGTGCGCTTCCCGCGCATCCTGCGCTTGCGCGATGACAAGCGCATCGAAGATGCCGATACCCTGGAGACCATCCGCGCCCTCTTGCCCGTCGAACCCGAAGCGTGACCTATGGTCGGTGATCAGGAAGGCGCATTGAGCGCAGCAGGGGAAGCCGCCCTGTCGCGCGTCGAAGGCTGGTTCGCTGCGCAGGGCTGGCAGCCGTTCGACTTTCAGCGCCAAGCCTGGCGTGCTTATCTGCAAGGTCGCAGCGGTCTGATTCATGCTTCCACCGGCGCCGGCAAGACCTATGCCGCATGGCTCGGCGTGTTGGCCGAGGCGCTTGCCGAACCGGCGAGCGGGCGCGGTGAAGCCGACGCCTCATCATCGCGCCGCGTCCGGCGTGATGCTGCGCCGCCGCTGCGCGTGTTGTGGGTCACGCCGCTGCGGGCGCTGGCGGCCGACACCGAGCAATCGCTGCGCGAGCCGGTCGAGCGTCTGGGGCTGAACTGGACGGTCGAGCGCCGAACCGGCGACACGGCGACATCGTTGCGCGCCAAACAGAAAACGCGCCTGCCCACTGCGCTGATCACCACGCCGGAGAGCCTTTCGCTCATGCTGAGCTGGCCCGACGCGCGCGAACGCTTTCTCGGTTTGCGCTGCGTGATCGTGGATGAGTGGCACGAATTGCTCGGCACCAAGCGCGGCACGCAGACTGAACTGGCGCTGGCGAGGCTGCGCTGCTGGCAGCCAAACCTGCGCGTGTGGGGGCTGAGCGCGACGTTGGGCGACCTCGATGTGGCGTTACAGGCGCTGGTAGGAATGAACGCTGCCGGCGCGGCGCTCATCCGCGCCGACTTGCCCAAAGAGATCGTCATCGAGTCGCTCCTGCCGGAGCAGGTGGAACGCTTCCCCTGGGCCGGCCACCTGGGTTTGGTAATGCTGCCGCGCGTGCTCGAGGTGATCGCGGCCAACGCGACGACGCTCATCTTCACCAACACCCGTTCGCAGACCGAAATGTGGTATCAGGCCATCCTCGAGGCGCGGCCGGAGTGGGCCGGCCAGATCGCGTTGCATCACGGCTCGCTGGACAAGGCCGAGCGTGAGTTCGTGGAATGCGGGTTGAAGGCCGGCCGGCTGCGCGCGGTTGTGTGCACGTCCTCGCTCGACCTCGGCGTGGACTTTTCGCCGGTGGATTGTGTGCTGCAGGTGGGCAGCCCCAAAGGCGTTGCG
The DNA here is from genome assembly GCA_938034415.1 of uncultured Anaerolineae bacterium. Classification (GTDB taxonomy): domain Bacteria; phylum Chloroflexota; class Anaerolineae; order J036; family Brachytrichaceae; genus JAAFGM01. The sequence continues at coordinate 8,786 of CALHLE010000061.1, read as the reverse complement.
CGATTGTTGCAACGCGCCGGCCGCAGCGGCCACGCCCCCGGCCGACCCAGCCGAGTGATCTGCGTGCCGACCCACGCGCTGGAGCTGGTCGAATTTGCGGCTGCGCGCGACGCCATCCGCCGAGGGCACATCGAGGCGCGTCCGCCGTTGAACAAGCCGCTGGATGTGCTGGCGCAGCACGTGGTCACGGTCGCCGCCGGCGGCGGCTTCCGCAGCGACGAGCTGCTCGCCGAGGTGCGCGGGGCGTATGCCTACCGCAACCTTAGCGATGAGGAATGGGCATGGGTGCTCGACTTCGTGACCCGCGGCGGGCGGGCGTTGAATGCCTATCCGGAGTTCCGGCGCGTGATCTGTGAGGATGGGGTGTATCGCGTGGCCGACGATGGCATTGCGCAGCGCCATCGCTTGTCCATTGGCACTATCGTCGGCGAGGCGGCCATCAACGTGCAATACCTGAAAGGCGGGCGGTTAGGCACGGTGGAGGAGGCGTTCGTGAGCTGGTTGAAGCCCGGCGAATGCTTCTTATTTGCCGGCAAACTGCTGGAGTTTGTGCGTCTGCAAGACAACACGGCATGGGTGCGCCGCGCGACCGGCAAGCGGCCCGTTGTGCCGCGCTGGATGGGCGGCCGCATGCCCCTTTCTACCGAGCTGGCGCGCATGCTGCGCGAAAAGCTCGACCAGGCGCGCCTGGGGCGATACGACGATGAGGAGATGGCCGCCGCGCGCCCGCTGCTGGAGCTGCAGGCCCAGCGCTCCAAGTTGCCCGAGCCGGATGAGTTATTGATCGAGCGCGTCCAGACGCGCGAGGGTCATCATCTGTTCTTCTTCCCGTTCGACGGGCGGGCGGTGAACGAGGGTTTGGCCGCGTTGGTGGCCTATCGCCTGTCGCGCCTGCGCCCGATCTCGTTTTCGTTCGCCATCAACGACTATGGCTTCGAGCTGCTCTCGCCCGACCGTGTGGACTTGGATTCGGCGGATGGTTCGCGCCTCCGCGCGCTGTTCAGCCCTGACCATCTGGCGGCCGACCTGGCTGCCAGCTTGAATGCGGCGGAGTTGGCGCGGCGGCAGTTCCGCGAAATCGCGCGCATCGCCGGCTTAGTCTTCGAGGGCCTGCCCAGCCGGCGCAAGTCGGGCCGACAGCTCCAGGCATCCAGCGCGCTGTTCTACGAGGTCTTCAGCAAGTACGATCCCGACAACCTGCTTCTGGCGCAGGCGCGGCGCGAAGTGCTGGAGCGTCAGCTAGAGGAGAGTCGGCTGGCGCGCGCCCTGCGGCGCATCTCATGCGGGCGGATCACGCTACTCGACGTGGCCCGGCCGACGCCGCTGGCTTTTCCGCTGATGGTTGATCGGTTGCGCGAGCAGCTCAGCAGCGAGACGCTACTTGATCGCGTGCGCAAGATGCAGGCGCAGTTCGAGGAAGGATGAGCGGTGGAGCGTGGCAGGGGAAATGGTGACGATTGTGGCGGCCGGCGAGGCGCTGCAGCTTTGGCCGGAGCGAGCCGTTTTCTGGGCGCGGCGAAGCACGCTATTTGTGGCGGATGTTCACTTTGGCAAGGCGGCGGCTTTTCGCAGCGCCGGCGTCCCTGTGCCGGAGGGTGGGTTGGCGGACGATCTGCGGCGTCTGTCGCAGTTGATCGCGGCTACGGATGCCGTGCGCGTGGTTTTCCTGGGCGATGTGCTGCACGCGCGCCAGGGGCGGGCGGCCTCTGTGGTCGCGGACGTTGCGGCCTGGCGCGCGCAGCATTCGCATAGGCAGTTTCTGTTGGTCAGGGGAAATCATGACGCGCGGGCCGGCGATCCGCCGACGGAGTGGCAGATGACCTGTGTGGATGAGCCTTTCATCGAGCCGCCGCTGGCATTTCGGCACACGCCTGCGGCGTCCTCGGATTACTACGCGCTGGCCGGCCACGTGCATCCATCCGTCAGGCTGCGCGGCAGGGCTGGGCTGTGCGAAAGACTCCCCTGCTTTGTCGTGGGGCCAAGCCGCATGATCCTACCAGCCTTCGGCAGCTTCACGGGGACAGCGGCGATCCGGCCGGCGCCGGACGATCGCATCTACGCCGTCGCCGGCGATGCGCTGGTCGAAGTGTCGCGATAGCAGTTTGCGGCTACGCCGGTCTCTCGATTTTGCCGCATGTAGCGCGCGGATTTATCCCGCGCCTGGATTCTCGCTTGCGCGAGGAGTGACGTTCCTGCCACAAAAACCCACACCTGATAGAGGGTCTATCTCCCTCCCCCTCCCCGCGTGCGGGGATGGCCGGGGTCGTCTCCTCCCACCTCTTACCCCTCACCCCAGCGCAGGCCGTAACGCGGGCTTCAGCCCGCAGCGGCTTGCAGGCTGAAGCCTGCGTCACGCCTGCGCGCGCAAGAGCAGGTGGCGGAAAGCCGACGATTCCCTACCGCTTACCCACCGATTGCCTGACGAAAGGACCGCGTGCTAGAGGCGCGCCAGCGGATCGGCCAAGCCCTGATGCGCGCGCTGCTCGAACAGCAGGAAGAACGCCGGAACGCCGAGATACCGGTCAATCCCGAAACCGGCGAGCGGCTGCACCACAGGCGATCGTGACCCGCCGCGGCACTGGCATCGCGCTGCGGATACCTTGGTCACCGCCGATGGGGCGGAGTGGATTTGGCATCTAGCCGGCCAGCGCTTTCCTGAAAGCGCCCACATCGTGGACTGGTATCACGCCAACACGCACTTGTAGCAGGCTGCCCACGCCTTGTGGATAGCGCGGAAAAAGGCAGCGGCGGCCTGGGTAAGCCGGCACACCCCGCTGAGGCGGGCGCCAAACAGGTCAAGGCGCGTTTCAGTCGGGGCGGGATGCGCTGGTCTCGGGCCGGCCTGAGCAACGTGATGCCATTTCGCATTGCTGTGATGAGTGGTCGTTTCGACGCCTTACTGGCCGTCCATCGCCGAGCCCGTCCTGTGTCATCCATCGGCGATAGCCGCCAGCGTCTGTAGCGTGGCCAGGATCTTGCGGTCTAAGCCGGCATCGCTCAGGTGGAAGTCCTTGTTGCCCTCGTCAATCAAGCCGTTGTTCGGCAGGTCGCGCGTGGCAGCCCAAAAGTCGAGCAGTGGCACGTTATACTCATTTGCCAGCTTGCGGATGACGCTGTTGATGTGGCCGGATGGCGCGCCGGCGAGGGTTTCGATGTCGTCGGCCTTAGTCATCAGCACCGGCAATACCCCCTTGCTCAGGGCATGCTCGATGATCGGCCGGTAGTGCTTCTCGAAGTCTCGCCAGGAGTACTGCTCTTGCGTGCCGAGCGAGACGAACACGATGCTGGCGCGCGATACCCACAGCTCGCACTCGAATGGGCCCATCGTTGTGCCGCATAGCGCGCCGTCGGCCCAGGTCGGATCCATCATCGCGGGTGAGCCGAATCCACCCTGCGCCGCAAGGCTCACCCGCCCGAATGACGGCGCGAAGCGTTGCACGATTGCCTGCAGTCGCGGCTCAAGTGTGCTGGCGTCGAACTGACCGCTGGCCAGACGCCGCAGATACACGGACGGCTGCGAGTTGCAATCGCCCGCCACAGTGAACAGATTCAAGTCCTTGCCGGCGCGCGCGCTGTTTTGCCAAATTGCGCGCTGCCGTGGCGTGATGCGCGGGATCCAGGCCGGGAAGGGCGCAACGCGCGCGCTGCGCCGAGTCTTCGTTGGGGTTGAAGCTGGCTTGAGGGATGCGCTGACTATTGGGGTAGCTTTCAAATCGCCCGAATAAAGTGCGCCGAGGTCGGCCAACAGCCAGGTCCCTGTGGATTTGCCGGCGTCCGGCACAGCCAATTGCCACCAGGTGTTGTCCGCTGTGCGTCCGATCACGTCATAGAACTGCCCCTTGAACACCGGCAGGGTGTTGCCGGCGACTAAGCTCGGGGCGCGCCGCAGCCAAGCCTGCTCTGCCGTGACGGTGATCTTGGGCGGCAGCGGAGCTTGTGATTGGGCGGGATGGAAGCCGGACAGGACTGCCAGTTTGCACGCGAGCAATGCCGCTAAGGCGCGACGATGATAAAGTGTGGAGCAGGCGCTCATGTCATTCCTCCCTCAGATTTTGTTTCGGCGCGCGCAGGGGCAGCAATGGTGCGGCAGACGCCTGCGCTGTTGCTTGAGGCTGCCTGGTGGGCTCTGAGCTTGGCTGCCTTTTGGGCTGCGGGGTTGCTTGCAGCGCCGGGCTTAAACGAGGAAGCTGGGCCAGCGTCTGCAAGGTCAGGAGGATGCGCGCGTCCATGCCCACCTCGTTGACATGAAAAGGCTCAATGAATTGGAGGCCGGCGTTTCGCTCGGCAACCAAGCCACCGTTGGGGAGCTGTCGGGCGGCTAGCGCAAAGTCAATGACCGGCAAGCCATATTCTGCGCCGAGCTTACGCACCACCCCGTTGATGTAGTCGGCCGGCGCGCCGCCCTGCTGCGACTCAAGCGCGTCAGCCTTAGTCATGAGCAGCGGCAGCACCTTCAAGCTCAACGCATACTCAATGATGGCGCGATAGTGCTTCTCAAAGTCGCGCCAGGTAAACGTGTCTCCCGTGCCGAGCGCGATCAGCAAGAGGCTGGCGTTAGAGAGTCGCAACTCACAGGCCAGCGGCCCTTCGTCGCTCTTGCACTGCTTAGGATCGGCCCACACAGGATCAAAGGCCATCGTCGCGTTAAAGCTGCCGCTGGTAGCAACGCTGACCCGGCTGAAGGCTGCGGCGAAGGCGCGCGCCGTGTTCTTGAGTTCCGGATAAGGGCTAAGGTCAAATGCTCCGGATGCCAGGCGACCAAAGAACACAGGATGCTCGGCGTTGCAGTCGCCGAGCACGGCAACCATGCCGGGCGTGCGACCAGCTTGAACCGCGTCACGGTAACGGCGTTGCTGCGTGCTGCCGATCGTCGGCGCGCCGGGCAAGCGCAGGCGCGGCGGCGGCGGAGCCGGGGGGATCTCTTTGCTGAGCGGTAGTTGGGTAATGTCCATGCCGTCGGCAAAGCGCACCGCGCTTCGACTAACCCACGCGCGGCTGTAGCCATAGTTCACCAGCACCCAGGCATTCGTCTCGTCACGGGCAATCGCCGCAAAACACTGGAACTTCAACATGCGTCCCACGGCAGGCGACTGCCAGTTGTTTTCAAGACGCGCAAATGCGCCGTCCACGTCAATCATCACCTGTGACGTTTGCGCGTCGCCGCACACAAAGTCGATCGCATGCGCCGAACCGGCGAAGCTGCCGACAACGCTTAGCACAGTCATCGTGACTGCCGCAGCAACACGGCTTGTAATGCCTGCTCTCATCTCGGGTGTTTCGCTCCTGCGCAACAAGTAGAATCGCCTTATGCTGCGCCTGTTGATTGTAAGCGTTCTTGCGCTGGGCCTAGCATCGTGTTCCCCTGCGCCGGCTGCGACGCCCGCCGCAACGGATACGCCTGAGCCTACGGCAACCCCTACGCTCATCCCAACACCTGAGCCTACTGCGTCCCCTGCGCCAACGCCTTCGGCCATCGCCGCGGAAACACAAGACTGGTTGCCCGGTCAGCGCTCGGTGTGGGACACGCAGGTTAGCCCGGGCGAAGCGCTCGGCAGATGCGATGGCGGCGTGCCATTGCCGGTGTACGGGCTGGTGCAAATCACCCCGCTTGAGGATGGGCTGGAATGGCGCAATCAAGAACCGCAACCGTATCGTATGAAGCGGGTCGCCCCCGGTATTTACCGTTTCGCCGGCCCGAGCGTCATCAACGATGGTCTGGTGACGATGACCGTGACTTTTTTAGCGGAGAAATCGCTGGTCATGGTGCGCGAATTCACGCCGAATGCGGCGCCGGGCTGCACCTATCGCCATGAGTATGTCGGCGAGTTCAAGTGGTTCCGCTGACGAGCCACGCTTCGGTTGGTCCGCCTGTGGCGAGTTCCGGCCGCTCAGCCGCGCGGACGGTCACTTCCGGCGCGGCGTACAGCTATGTATGTTCCCCTTACGAACATCACACCTTGCGCTGCTGCGCGCCGGCTTTACAGGATCAGCATGGCGTCGCCGAATGAATAGAACCGATAGCGCTCGCGAATCGCCAGCGCGTAGGTGCGGCGCACGAAGTCCATCCCCATGAACGCGCCGATCATGGCCAGCAGTGTGCTGCGAGGCAGGTGGAAGTTCGTAATCAGCGCGTCCACTACCTTCCATTCGTAGCCAGGGGTAATGTAGCGCGAGGTAAACCCGCTAAACGGCTGAACGAGGGGGGGACCGCCTGCCGGCGCGGGTGTCCCGCTGCTGCTCTCCAGCACGCGCGCGCTCGTCGTTCCTACGGCGATGATTCGCCCGCCTTGCGCGCGCGTTTCGTTGATGGCCTCGGCTGTGGCCGGCGGCAGCGCGCACCACTCGGCGTGAATCTTGTGCGCTTCCACGGTTTCCTCCTCGATCGGCTTGAACGTATCCAGGCCGACATGCAGGGTGACGAAGGCAATTCGCACACCCATCGCCTGGATGCGCTCGAGCAACTGCGGCGTGAAGTGCAGTCCGGCCGTCGGCGCAGCCGCCGAGCCGGCCACGCGCGCGTATACAGTTTGGTAGCGTGCCGGGTCGCGGATCTGCTCATGGATATAAGGCGGTAGTGGCGTCTCGCCTAGGACATCGAGATGCGGCTCGATCGGCTCGCTGAAGCGCACGACAAAAGCGGACTCGTTGGATCGCGCGATGACCTCGGCGCTCATTTGCTTCCCTTCGTTTTCAAAGATGATGTGGTGTGCGTTGCGCCCGCCGACCAGGGCCTCCCAGGTGACCTCATCGAGCTTGCGCAGCAGCAACACCTCCACCTTGCCGCCGGTCGGTTTGTGGCCGCGCAGTCGCGCGTTAATCACGCGCGTATCGTTAGCGACGAGCAGGTCGCCAGGACGTAGGAACTCCGGCAGGTCGTAGAAATGCCGGTGCTGGTGCGTCTGGGTCGCGCGGTCACATACCAACAGGCGCGACGCGTCGCGCGGCTCAACCGGGCGTTGCGCGATCAGCTCCGGCGGCAGTTCGTAGTCGAGTTCTGAGATGTGCATGGCGGATCTTTGGTGCAAAGTGTAAGCGAGGGCGGGTTGCAGGTTGCGCTTATCGAAGCCTACTCGGTGTATAGTGACTCAGTTGGGCGACACGATGACGCATCATATTCACATAATCGGCGTGCCGATGGACCTTGGCCAGCGTCGGCGCGGCGTGGATATGGGGCCGAGCGTGATCCGCTATGCCGGCCTACACCAACAGTTACGCGCGCTCGGCTATACCATCACCGACAGCGGCAACATCTCCGTGCCGTTGCCAGAGACCGTGCCACTTGATTCGGAGAAAGCGCGCCACCTGCGCAGCATCGCCGACGCCTGCCGCGACATCTACAACGCCGCCTGTGACATCAACGCGCGCGGCGAGATCGCGCTCTTCCTGGGGGGCGATCATTCGCTCAGCATTGGCACCGTGTCGGCCATCGCCGCGCAAGAGGACGACGTCGGCGTGCTCTGGGTAGATGCGCATGGCGATTTCAACACGCCGGAGATCACGCCTAGCGGCAATGTGCATGGCATGTCGCTGGCTGCGCTGATGGGACTGGGCGCGCCGGAATTGACCAACGTCGGCCGTCCAGGCGCAAAGATCAAACCGGCGCAGGCGGTCATTCTCGGCGCGCGTGACCTTGATCCGTTGGAGAAAGTCGCCCTGCGCGAGCAAGGGGTGCGCGTGCTCACCATGCGCGATGTGGACGAGCATGGCATCGCTGCCGTCACGCATACGGCGCTGGCGCATCTGCAAGCCTATCGGCGCATTCATGTCAGCCTTGACATGGACGCGCTTGACCCGGCTGAAGCGCCCGGCGTGGGCACGCCGGTGACCGGTGGCCTCTCCTACCGAGAGGCGCACTTGCTGATGGAGATCCTACATGACAGCGGCAAGGTCACCTCGCTCGATATCGTGGAGATCAACCCGATCCTGGACGAGCGCAACCGCACGGCCAAGCTGGCCGTCGAGCTGACGGCCAGCTTGTTTGGCAAGACGATCTTCTGAGCGGCGGCAAGGAATTTGACAGTCCGTTAACCCTCTGCCTCGTTCTTGTCGTTAGCTTCACCGGGGAGGAAGTCCTCCAGCGAAGGGAGGTCCTCGGCCAGCAGTGTTTCGTCCTCGCCCAGGCCAAGCAATGCCATCTCGGCGCGCTGCGTCAGCGAGGGTTTCGGCGGCGCTTCGGCCGCCAGCAGCGTCACCCCCTCGTAGCTTTGGATGATGTTGGGGTTAAAGCCGGTGCCGGCCGGGATGAGTTTGCCCACGATGACGTTTTCCTTCAGGCCGGTCAGGTCATCATGCTTGCCCTCGAGCGCTGCGCTGGACAGCACTTGGATGGCGTTAGGGTTAAAGCCGGTGCCGGCCGGGATGAGCTTGCCCAGGATGATGTTTTCCTTCAGGCCGATCAGGTCATCGCGCTTGCCCTCGATCGCTGCGCTGGACAGCACCTTGATGGTGTGTTGGAACGACGCCGCCGAGAGGAACGACTCGGTAGCCAGCGCGGCCTTTGAGATGCCGAGCAGGATCGGCACACCGACAGCCGGGCGCTTGCCTTCCGCGACGAGCTTCTCGTTGACCCGCGCCAATTTCAGGCGGTTGATCAGGTCGCCGGGCAGGTAGTCGCTGTCGCCAGGATTGATAACTTGCACCCGGTCGGTCATCTTGCGGATGATGATCTCGAAGTGCTTGTCGTTGATGTTCACGCCCTGCGAGCGATAGACCTTCTGCACCTCGCTGAGCAGATACATCTGGCACGCCTCCCGTCCGAGCACTTTGAGCAGCATATGGGGGTTCTT
>CALHLE010000060.1 GCA_938034415.1 uncultured Anaerolineae bacterium | reverse complement strand
GGCGTCGGGCTGGTGGATGCCGGTCATGATCTTGATCAGGGTGGATTTGCCGGCGCCGTTCTCGCCAAGCAAGGCGTGGACTTCGCCCGGATATAGGGTCAGCGAGACGTTGTTAAGCGCCTGAGTTGCGTCAAAGCGTTTGGAGATGCGCCGCATCTCTAGGATCGGCGCTCTTTCGGAGCTGATAGGCATCGCATCAGATGGTATTCGAGAGCTCAGGAAATGCAAGCAGGCGGGAATATGATGGCGCGCGTAGGTGCCGCCGCCGGCAAAAATGTTGCGCAAAACGATATGTCGAGCTTCTATGGCGCGGCTGGCCGATCACGATCGCCGCCGAAACAAGAGGTACGGCCCGTTCTCTCCGATGAACTCGTAGTTCGCCTCGACGAAGCGGTGGACCTCCGGCATGCGCTTCCACGTCTCGATGAAGCGCGCCGTTTCCCATGGGAAGCCGTCCCGGCTGAGTACGAAGAAGCGCGGCGGATGGCGTGTCAGGTCGCCGAGGTAAGCCTCGGCCAGCGCCGCGCGCGCAGTGGCGTCGCGCGACTCGTCGGCCCAGCGCAGGTATGGGAAGCGCGTCGCGTTTGGGCGTTGCGCCAAGAAGTAGACAACCGGCGTATCGCTGAACACGGCGATGCGCTCCCCCGGCGCGGCGTTATCGCGCAGGAACTCGGCCAGCAGTAACTGTGCCGACTCCTTCGATTCGATGTGCAGCGCGCGCGGCGACTTGCCTTGTGTGACGATGTTGTCATAGGCGTCGCGCATCCACGGCCACATCGTGAGTACTTGGCCGGCCGCAGCCGCGATGAACAGCGCCGGCGCAGCCGCGCGCGTGAGCAGAGCGGCTTTGCTCAGGTCGGTCAGCGCCGCACCGGCCAGCAGCGCCATCGGCGGCAGCCAGATGATGAAATGGTAGCGATAGGAATGACCCTGCCAGATGTTCAGCGCCAAGGTCGTCAACAGCCAGATGATGGCCAGCCCGCCGGCTTCGCGTCGCGCGTCGTCCCACAGCGACCGCAATGTGCCCCAGGCGACCAGCAGCAGGATGAATGGATAGCCGCGCCCCAGCCATTGCACTTGGGGCACGGTGTCCTTGAAGCCGGCGGTGGGTGTGCTGCCGATCTGCGCGAACGTCGTGATCTCAATCCAGAACAGGCCGGTGAGCCATTCCCAGCGCTCGTCCAGCGGTTTGTCGTGAAAGTTGGCAACGGCGTAGCGCAGATGCAGCAGCAGATCATCGAACGCGCCATGGGCAAGGAAGTAGACGAAACCCAGGCCGGCCATGAGCGCTGCGCCGGCGCCAACCGACGCGGCCGCGCCGATGTGCCTGCGCTGCGCCAGCGCCCAAACCATGAGCACAATGGCGTAAAGCGCGAAGGGATACTTGAACCAGAACAACGCGCCGGCGAATGCGCCGCCGGCGAAGAGCCAGCGCGCCTGCCGTCGGCCTAGGTGCTGCCCTGATTCCCAGGCGCACAGCGTCGCCGCGATGAAGAACAGGTTGGCGAATCCCTCGGCCTGCGCGACCGACCAATAGTTCAGCGTGGCCATGGTCAGCCAAAGCAGCGCGCCGGTTGCTGCGCCGGCGATTCGGCAGCCGAACATGCGCCAGGCCAGCACGCCAAGCAAGATGGCCGAAGCAGCCTGCCAAGCTAAGTTGAAGGCGAACACAGCCGGCTGCGTCGGGCTGATCGCCGCCGCCAACGCATAGAGCGCCGGCGTGAGCGGTCCGCGCACATCCCAGCAATCGCGCAAAAAGACGCCGCCCCGCCGGATCACGTCGCCGCACGCGGCGAACGCCCCTTGGTCAAACCACATCGGATACCAGACCTGCGGCAATCCGACGGCCAGCAGACCGAGCGCGGCAATCGCCGTCAGACCGACCTTTACCCATCTCATGTGCGCTCACTCCTTGCGGCGGAAGAGCAGAAACGGCCCGTTCTCCGCCTCGTAGCGGTAGTTAGCCTCCACGTAGGCGTGTAGGTCGGTCAGCCGTTTCCAGTTGTCAATGTGCCGCACGCCCAGCCAGGGGTAATCGTCCCGTGTAAGGATGAAATAGGTTGGCCGGTTGGCGACGATCTGTTCGTAGAATTGCCGGCCGAACTCGGCGTTCGTCCAGGAGCCGTGCGCCGGCGCCCATACGTCGGCGAAAGGAAATCGCGTGGCGTTGCGCCGCTGCGTGAGCATATAGACCCACGGCGCGTCGGCGAACAAGCTGATCGTTTCATCCGGCCCGGTATGCGCGACGATGTAATCGGCCACGTAGAGCTGCGGCGCGACGCGACTCTCCAGGTGGATCTCGCGCAGCGATTTGCCCTGCACGATTACGTTGATGTAGGTGTCATACACCCACGGCAACATGCGCGCGCTAAGCAAGGCAAATGCGGCGACGCCGACCAGCCCGCCCAGCGCGCCTGATATTCGCCGAGCGATGCTTGGCTCGTGCAGCCACAGCCCTGCTGCCGCGACGCCGCCGCCGGCCATGATGGCCAACGGCCCGTGAAGGATGGTGAAGTGGTACTGCACATACTTGGCTTGGATGGCGACCACCGCAAGGCCGGCGACGAACAGCCCAACCAGGTAGGCGTAACGCGCCAGTCCATCGCCCGTGGCCGGACGAATGAAACGCGCGCTGCCGAAGATGGCAAGGACGAACAGCAAGGGGAAGCCGCCGCCGAAGAACGTCCACTGTGCTACCGTCGCCTTGTAATCGCCGGTGAGGTCGGCGCCGTTATCGGTAAAACGCCACAGAAATTGCACGATCTCCGGGAAGGTGCGCGGTGGGCCGAGCGGGAACAGCTCGCGGAAGACGTTCAGTTGCTCGATCAACGCCGGGATGCCGCCGGCCAGCGCAAAATAGATCAGCACGAGCGCGTTGATCGTAATTGCGCCGGCTGCAAACGCGACGCCCCCGCGCAGCATCTCCCGCAGCGAGCGCGTGCGTAACCCGATGTGCAACAGCAGACCTGCGCCGATCGCCGCGATCTGCAGGCCAAAGGTGTACTTGAACCACATCAAGACGCCTGCGCTGATGCCGCTGATGAACAGCCGGCGCAGGTCAAGCGCCGATTGTGGTGAGTCGCCCACGCCGCGCCAGGCCAGATACAGCGCCAGCACGATGAACAGATTCGAGAACGTCTCGGCCTGGTTCATAGACCAGTAGTTGATGCCGGCGTAGATCAGCCAGTAGAACGCGGCAGCGGGCAGCGCTGCAGACGGATGGAACATCGCACGCGCCGTCCAGCCCACGAGCGCCGCTGTGACTGCCTGCCAGGCTAACGTGAAGGCGTGCACGGCAACCGTGCTGAATGCGATCGAGAGCGCGACGGCATAGAGCACCATCACACCTGGCCCTTTGCTCTCAAAGCAGTCGCGGATCGGCACGCCGCCGCGCCGGATCACATCGCCGCATGCTGAGAAGATGCCCTGGTCGTGGCCGAAGGGATACACGAGCTGAGGCGCGGCCAGCGCACCGAGCGCCAGCGCGCCAAGCGCCAGCGCTGCGTTGCGCAGCCAGCGCCGCTCGGTGGGTAAAGATGGCGATCTCGGATTGCGCACAGGGATGATGCTACCAGCAGTGGGTTGCCAGTTGCCCTTCCCTGGCCTAGGCGCGCGCGTTGTCCATGCGTTGCGCCTCGACTACGGCCAGCGCAGCCAGATTGACGATGCTCCGCACCGAATCGCCGCGCTGTAACACGTGCACCGGCCGCCGCATGCCCACCAGGATCGGGCCGACCACTTCCGCATGCGCCAGCTCGCGCATCAGCTTGTAGGCGATGTTGCCGGCTTCGAGGTTGGGGAAGATGAGCACGTTGGCCGGCTGGCCGAGCGTGTTGAACGGATAGTCGCGCAGCAGCTCCTCGGAGAGCGCTGTGTCCGCCATCAGCTCGCCTTCGATGTGCAAGCCGGGCGCGCGCCGTCGCGCGATTTCGACGGCCTGGCGCACCATCTCAGCACGCGGATGGCGTGTGCTCCCGAAGCTGGAGAAGCTGAGCATGGCGATGCGCGGCTCGACGTCGAACTGGCGCGCTAAGTTGGCGGTGAGTAAGGCGATCTCGGCCAGCTTCTCGGCGTCCACATCAATGTTCACCGTCGTGTCGGCGAAGAACAGCACCCGCTCCTTCAAGGTCACCATGTATACGCCGGCGGCGATCTGATTGCCGTCGCTCACGCCGATGATGCGCAGCGCCGGCCGCATCACGTCGGGGTAGTGCAGGCTGAGGCCGGAGATCATGCCGTCTGCGTCTCCCAGCGCCACCATCACGGCTGCGAAGTAGTTCGGGTTGGCGATCAATTCGCGCGCTTCGCTGGCCGTCACCCCCTTGCGCTGACGCAGCGCGTAGATGCGCTCGGCGTAACGATCGCGGTCGGGCGACGTGCGCAGATCCAGCACCTGGATATCCGACACGTCGAGGTTGAGCTCGCGCGCTTTGCGCAGGATGACGTGTGCGTCGCCCAGCAGGATGGGGTGAGCGATGCCTTCGTCCACAAGCTGGCGCGCTGCGCGGATGACCTTCTCGTGCTCACCCTCCGCCAGCACAATCCGCTTTGGATTGGCGGCGGCCTTGTTGTAAATGATGCGCATCATCTCGCGGCTCTTGCCCAGACGCGCCTCCAGTTGCTGGCGGTAGGCCGCGATGTCTATCTGGATGCGCGCGACGCCGGAGTTCATCGCCGCTTGCGCAACCGCCGGCGCTTCCCACAACAGCACGCGCGGGTCGAGCGGTTTAGGGATGAGGTAATCCGGGCCGAAGCTCAGGCGCTCCAAGCCGTAGGCCTTCACAACTTCGTCGGGCACGTCCTGACGCGCCAGCGCGGCCAGCGCGTGAGCAGCGGCGACTTTCATCGCTTCGTTGATCTGAGTGGCGCGCACGTCAAGCGCGCCGCGGAAGATGAACGGGAAGCCCAACACGTTGTTGACTTGGTTGGGGTAGTCGCTGCGTCCGGTGGCGACAATAGCATCCGGCCGCGCAGCTTTGGCTTCTTCGTAACCGATCTCCGGATCGGGGTTAGCCATGGCAAAGATGATTGGGCGCGACGCCATCGTTTTCACCATCGCTGGGGTCACCGCCCCGGCGACCGATAGCCCAACGAACACGTCGGCGCCGGCGATGGCTTGCTCGAGCGTGCGCAGCGGCGTGTCGGCGGCGAAGGCCGCTTTATACGGGTTCATGCCAGCGGTGCGGCCCTGGTAGATCACGCCTTTGCTATCGCACATGAGGATGTGCTCGCGGCGCGCGCCCAGCGCGATGTAGAAATTGGCGCAGGCGATGGCCGACGCGCCGGCGCCGTTGATCACGATGCGCACGTCGGACAGTCGCTTGCCGACGATCTCGCAGGCGTTCAGCAGCGCCGCGCCGGAGATGATCGCCGTGCCGTGTTGGTCGTCGTGCATCACCGGGATGTTCATCTCGGCGCGCAGCCGCTCCTCGATGTAAAAGCACTCCGGCGCTTTGATGTCTTCGAGGTTGATGCCGCCAAAGCTCGGCTCCATCAGCTTCACTGCTGCGACGCATCCGGGTCCTCAGTGGCTAGCTCGATGTCTATGCTGTCCACGTCGGCGAAGCGCTTAAATAGCAGGGCCTTGCCTTCCATTACCGGCTTGCCGGCCGCTGCGCCGATGTTGCCGAGGCCGAGCACCGCCGTGCCGTTGCTGATCACAGCAACTAGGTTGCCCTTGGCAGTGTATTCGTAGATGTCGTCAGGACGTTCGTAGATTGCCAGGCAAGGTTCTGCAACGCCTGGGCTGTAGGCCAGCGTCAGGTCGTGTTGTGTGGCGCAAGGTTTTGTGGGGGTGATTTCCAACTTGCCCCGCGGCGCGCGCCGGTGGTATTCCAACGATTCGAGTCCGATGGCGCTTCCATGAGTGCGAGACATGGCTTACTCCTTTCAACTCAATTTCGGTGAGGGCTGGCGAACCGTGACGGCAGATTGGCGGCCATGGCGCTCTTGCCCGTAGCCTCATTGTGCGGTATCCGGCGCCTCGCGCGGCGCGCAGCCGCCGGCGTCAATGGCCAGCCCGCGCCATGAACCTACGCTCGGCGCTGTCGCAGCGCATCCGTGATGCGATCGGTTCTGCTCTGGTCAGGTGACCAGTTCTGTCGCTCAGGGCATCAGCAGGATTCCTACGCCCAGGAGTCCGAGTATGCGCACCGCAATGCGCCAAACGATGAAGGCTGCGCCCAGCAGCAGCATCACGAGCCGCGATAGCCATTCCCAGCGAAACACCTGCGCGATCAGGAGCAAGATGCCGATGGTGATCGGCATCACTCTGCCCCCGCAGTTTGAGCCGCCGGCTCATGCGACGTTTGCGCCCTGCTCCAATCGAGCGAGTTGTTGGGCGATCTTGTCGGCCCAGGCCTCGATGGCAGGCCAGTCGCGATAATCGCCCACCCTGGCCTTAACTGCCTTGATGATGAGTTTGTCGCCCAAGTGCAGGGCGCTCAAATCAATCTTGCCGTGGAATACAGCGATGTCCTGCGGCCGGATGCGGTCGGCGATGGCCTGCTGGGCGTGGGGGAAGCGCCAGCCGTCTAGGATCTCAACGGGATCACCCTCTCCGGTCGGCCCACTGGAGAACAACCAGACCGGCCGTCGGGCCAGCGCTGCTTCGTTTGCTTCGAGGAATGCGACGGCTTCCTTAAGCCAGTGGCCGGCGTAGACCCCACTGCCTAACACCACAGCCCGGTAGCGCTCGATATCCCCGGTCTGCTCGGCGGGCAGCACATCCACATCCAGACCGGCGCGCGCGAGCACCTGACCGATCCGCTCGGCGATCTCGGTGGTAGAACCGTATTTGCTCGCGTAGGCGACGAGCACCTTGTTGTTCCCGCCCACTTCACACCTCGGCGCGTGCCTTCTCCTGCGCCTGTTGCGCGCCATCGCTGCTTTCCGACAGCGCCAGCGCCTCGTAGCGATGCCAGTGCTCGTTGATCGCTTCCTGCGCCGCGCGCATCAACGCCTCGGCCTCTTCGGGGTGGCTCTGTTGCAGCATGCGGTAGCGCGTCTCGTTGTAAGCGTAGTCTTTGAAGGGGATCTTCGGCGCGCCGCTGTCGAGCTGCAGCGGGTTTTTGCCCTCGGCGCGCAGTGCCGGGTTATAGCGGTAGAGCGGCCAGTAGCCGGAATCGGCAGCCAGCTTCTGCTGGTGCAGGCCCTTGGCCATGTCTATGCCGTGGGCGATGCAGTGGCTGTAGGCGATGATGAGCGCCGGCCCATCGTAGGCTTCGGCCTCCAGGAAGGCCTTGATGGTCTGCGCATCGTTGGCGCCCATGGCGACCTGGGCCACGTAGACGTTGCCATAGCTCATCGCCATCATGCCCAGGTCTTTCTTGCGCGTGTGCTTGCCGGCGGCGGCGAACTTGGCCACGGCGCCCAGCGGCGTCGCCTTGGATGCCTGGCCGCCGGTGTTGGAATACACCTCGGTGTCCAGCACCAACACTTTCACGTTTTGCCCGCTGGCCAGCACGTGGTCAAGCCCGCCGTAGCCGATGTCGTAAGCCCAGCCGTCGCCGCCGACGATCCACACCGACTTCTTCACCAGCATGTTGGCGAGGCTCAGGAGATTGGAAATTTGAGAACGGAGCGCCGGCGACGAGGCGTTCAGTCGCTCCAGCCGACGGCGCAGCTCATCCACGCGGGCGCGTTGCTCGGCGATGCCGCGCTCGGTGGATTGGTCGGCGTTCAGCAGCGCGTCGGCCAAGTCCGGCCCGATGGCGTCGCGCAGCGCGGCGACCAGCTCCCTGGCGGCGTGAGTTTGCTTATCCAGCGCCAGGCGCATGCCCAGGCCGAATTCGGCGTTGTCCTCGAACAGCGAGTTGCTCCATGCCGGCCCGCGCCCCTGCGCATCGTACGTCCAAGGCGTGGTGGGCAAGTTGCCTCCGTAGATGCTGGAGCATCCGGTCGCGTTGGCGACGTAGAGCCGGTCGCCGAACAGGCGCGTCAGCAGTGATAGGTAGGGCGTCTCGCCGCAGCCGGCGCATGCGCCGCTGAACTCGAACAGCGGCTGGAGCAACTGCACGTTCTTGACGTTGTTGAAGTGGATGCCGTCGGCGCGCGGGTAGTCCGGCAGACGCTTGAAGAACTCCCAGTTGATCGCCTCGGTCTCGCGAATCGGCAACTGCGGCGCCATGTTGATGGCCTTGCGGCCGGTCTGGCGCTTGTCCTTCACCGGGCAGGCCTCTACGCACAGCGCGCAACCGGTGCAGTCTTCCACGGAGACCTGGAGCACATACTTCTGGCCGGGCAGCTCCTTCCAGCGCGCATCGGCGGATTTGAGGGTGGCCGGCGCGTCCGCCAGCGCCGCTGGCGCGACGACCTTCGCGCGGATCACGGCATGGGGACACACGTAAACGCACTTGCCGCACTGGATGCAGATGTCCGGATCCCACACCGGCACTTCCAGCGCGATGTTGCGCTTTTCCCACTGCGCCGTGCCGCTCGGATAAGTGCCGTCCACGGGGAAGGCGCTGACTGGCAACTGATCGCCTTTGCCGGCGATCATCATCGCCGTCACGCGCTGCACGAACTCCGGCGCCTGAGGCGGCACGACCGGCGGCGGCGCAGCCTCGCTCAGCCGCACCGGCTCGGGGATGGGCATTTCGTGCAACTGGTCGAGCGTGGCATCTACCGCAGCGAAGTTGCGTTGCACCACTGCCTCGCCGCGCTTGCCGTAGGTCTTGCGGATGGCCTCCTTGATCTTGGCGATGGCTTCATCGCGCGGCAGCACGCCGCTGACGGCGAAGAAGCACACCTGCATCACCGTGTTGATGCGGTTGCCCATGCCGGCCTCGCGCGCCACTTTGTAGGCGTCTATCACCCACACGTTGAGCCGCTTGGCTAGGATCTGCTCCTGCACAGCGCGCGGCAGGTGATCCCACGTTTCCTCGGCGGGGAACGGGCTATTGAGCAATAGAGTGGCGCCTGGGATGGCCTGCGCCAGCACGTCGTAGCGGTCGAGGAATCCGAACTGGTGCACGGCCACGAAGTTCGCCCGCGAGATCAGGTAGGGTGCGTGAATCGGATGTGGCCCGAAGCGCAGGTGCGAGATCGTGCGGGCGCCGGACTTCTTCGAGTCATATACGAAGTAGCCCTGGGCGTAGTTCTCGGTCTCCTCGCCGATGATCTTGATCGAGTTCTTGTTCGCGCCCACCGTCCCATCGGCGCCCAATCCCCAGAAGATCGCCCGCACCGTGCCCTCCGGCTCGATGTCGAAGTCCGGGTCATAGTCCAGGCTGCTGAACGTCACATCGTCGTGGATGCCGATGGTGAAGTGATTCTTCGGCTTCGGCTTCGATAGCTCATCGAAGATGGCCTTTGCCATGGCCGGCGTAAATTCCTTGGACGAAAGGCCATAGCGCCCGCCGATCACCGTCGGCCAGGGCTTCGCCGCGCCGTCGGCGCTCAAGCGCCGCTCCGCGAGCGCGCTTACCACGTCTTGGTAAAGCGGTTCGCCGATTGCGCCGGGCTCCTTGGTTCGGTCGAGCACGGCGATAGCCCTGACCGTCGGCGGCAGCGCAGCGACAAAGTGCTCGGCGGAGAAGGGACGATACAGCCGCACTTTGACCAGGCCGACTTTCTCGCCGCGCTCCATGAGATAGCGCACCGTGGCCTCGGCCGTTTCGCAGCCCGACCCCATCATCACGATCACGCGCTCCGCGTCCGGCGCGCCGACGTAGTCGAACAGCCGGTATTGCCGGCCGACCAGCGCCGCGAACTTGTCCATCGCGCGTTGCACGATCTCCGGCACGGCGAGGTAGAAGGGGTTGACCGCCTCACGAGCTTGAAAGTAGGTGTCGGGATTGTGCGCCGTGCCGCGAATGAAGGGATGATCGGGCGAGAGCGCCCGCTGCCGATGCGCCTGCACCAGCTCGTCGTCAATCATGGCGCTGATGTCGCCCTCGGACAGCCGCTCGATTTTCATGATCTCGTGCGAGGTGCGGAAGCCGTCGAACACGTGCAAGAACGGGACGCGCGCGGCTAGCGTGCTGGCTTGGGCGATCAGCGCGAAGTCCATGACCTCTTGCACCGAGTTGGCGAACAACATCGCCCAGCCGGTGGAGCGCACCGCCATCACGTCGCTGTGGTCGCCGAAGATAGACAGCGCATGGGTCGCCAGGCTGCGCGCGGCGATGTGGAACACCGTGCTGGTCAGCTCGCCGGCGATCTTGTACATGTTCGGGATCATCAGCAGCAGGCCCTGGCTGGATGTGAACGTAGTCGCCAGAGCCCCGGCCTGGAGCGCCCCGTGAATCGCGCCGGCTGCGCCCCCCTCCGACTGCATCTCTTGGACCACGGGTACACTCCCCCACAAGTTGCGCTCGCCCAGCGCACTCCACTGGTCGGCCAGCTCGCTCATGGGCGAGGACGGTGTGATCGGGTAGATGGCAATCACCTCGTTGGTCTTGTAGGCTACATAAGCTGCAGCTTCGTTGCCATCAATCGTGACAAGTTCTCGTGACGCGGACGTAGTCATGCCGACCTTTGTAGCTTGTCTCGCGCGCCGCGTCGTCCTTCGTCCGACGGGTTATGGGCTGGTCAAGCGGCTAGTCTGCGCGTTTCACCATATTGCGCGCAGGAACTTGACCTTCTCCACGGCCTGATATTCCCCGCCGCCTTCGTGCCGGTTGAACTCGTAGATGCGGATGTCCTTCTCGCCGGCCCAGTGGTTGTAGGCGGCGAACACGGTTGAAGGCGGGCAGACGTCGTCCATCAGGCCGACGGAGAACAGGGCTTTGGCACGCGCGCGGGCAGCGAAGTTCATGCCATCGAAGTAACTCAGCGTGGTGAAGACCTGCTCCACTTTGTCGCGCTGGGCGATGAGGAAGCGTTGCAACTCGACATACGGACTGCTGTCTGTCAGCGTTGCGGCGCGCCGGAAGTGGCACAAGAACGGCACATCCGGCATGGCGACCTGGACGGCCGGCGTCAGCCCGGCGACGGCGATGGTAATGCCGCCGCCCTGGCTGCCGCCCGTCGCGGCGATGCGTTCCGCGTCTATGGCGTCGTGCGACTGTGCGGCTTCAACGGCGCGGCAGCCGTCGGTGAACACGCGCCGGTAGTAATACGTCTCCGGCTTTAGCACGCCGCGGGTCATGAAGCCGGGGTGGTGGGGGTTGCTGCCCTCGGTTTCGGGGTCGGGCGTGTCGCCGTGGCTCCAGGCGCTGCCCTGGCCGCGGGTGTCCATAACGAGGTGGGCGTAGCCGGCTGCGCTCCAAAGCAGCCAGCTCGTGGGATAGCTGCGCCCGCCGCCGTAGCCGATGAACTCGACGACGCACGGCAGCTTCCCGGTGCGATGCCGGGGCAGAATGAGCCAGCCCTTGATCGGCTGGCCGCCATAGCCGTTGAAAGTGACGTCGAACGTCTCGACGCTGCGCAGCCCAAAGTCTACCGGCTCGAAGCGCGGGTCGAGCGGATGCGCGCGCGCCTCGTCTAGGGTGCGCCGCCAGAAGGCGTCGAAGTCGGTTGGTTCGTTGCGGTCGGGGCGATAGGTTTTGAGTTGGTCGAGTGGGAGATCGAAGAATGCCATGCGGGGAATTGAACCATGAATCAATTGCCGCCGCAGCGATAGATGACGCTGGCACCTGATTGAAATGCCGACATGCACAGCGACTCGAACTTGGCCAGCCCTTCAGATGAGAAACGCCGGCGCTCCGTCTCCCCGACGATCACATACCGCGCGCCAAACTCGCGCAGCAGCGCGCGCGCCTCTGTGAGGTCGGTCGTGTTGTAGAGTTGCTCGATCAACGGGAAGCGCCGCGCCTGTTCGTCGGTTGTGCCGCGCCATTGATGCTCGTGGCCGCCCCAGCCGAGTGCAGTCGGCAGGCCGGTGAACGTCGAGATGCGTCCCTCGTAGGTGTATGCGCCGAATGCGCTGTCCGGCGGCGCTTCGATGATGTATGGGGCGCCGGCGACGTTGGCGTTCAGCCAGGCGATCATCGCCGCATCTTCTGAGTGGATGCGCCGCAGGTAAGCGGCGCCGTCCAGCGTTGGCTCGCCGCGAAAGTGGTTCGCGCGCGCGGGGATGGCCATGATCGGATAGATCAGCCCCAGCGCGACGAAGGCCAACGCGATTCCGCCGACGCACTTTGCCGCGGCGCGGCGCGCGGCGATTAGGCTGACGATGGCGAATCCGCCGGCGACTGACCACAGCGTCCAGGCCTGGTAGTAGAACTTGAACACCGTGTTCATGCGCGTGCCGAACAAGTCGCGCAGGAAGACGAATTCAACGCTCAGGGTGAGCAGCGCGCCGGCACCGAAGAGCAGCAGGATGAACGGCGCCGGTGGGGTGGGGGCATCCGCTGCTTCTGACAGGTGTGATGCCGATCTTGGCGTGCGACAGGCCAGGATCAGCGCAGCGCACGCGGCTGCGCCCCCGCTCAGCGCCAGCGCCGTCCAGGGGTTGGTGATGCGCTCCAGCAGCCGTTGTAACACCTGTTCGCGCGGCATGCCCATCACGGGGCCGGTGCTGCTGAGTTCCTGTGCTACGGCGCGTCCCTGCGGCGAGGCGAGTCCGACCGCTAACACCACAACGAAACAGGCGATGAGGGTTGCCGCCGTCAGCCTGGCAGCGCGGCCGACGACTGCACACGTTGCT
Organism: uncultured Anaerolineae bacterium; assembly: GCA_938034415.1. GTDB lineage: Bacteria > Chloroflexota > Anaerolineae > J036 > Brachytrichaceae > JAAFGM01. Next base: position 23,313 of record CALHLE010000060.1, on the reverse strand, counting down.
GCTTTCGCATCGTGCATCATCAGACCGATGAAGCCGGCCCCAGCGATCAAGAACGGCGCGTAGATGAGGAAGAAGTGCACGAAGCGCGTGCCGTTGAACAAGTTGACCCCAATCCCGCGCGCCTGCGAGGCGAATGTCACGTGCCAGGGCAAATAGAGCAAATACCCCAGCACCATTACGCCGGCGCCGTGCAGGAGCGCCGGCGATAGCGGCTCGTGGCGCAGCCATCGCCTGAGCAGCGACGCTGCGATGAAGAGCGCCCCGTAGATCGGGAAGTCCCAGGTGTTCGTGAACGCTAGTCCACCGAAGATGATGGCTGGCAAGACGTAGGAAGTCGCGACCTGGAGGGGGACGAACGGGATGCGTGATGCAGAAGGCGAATCGCGCGCGTCGCGTCTAGCGTCCTGCGCGTCGCCAGCATCGCCCGTGAAGTTGCGCAGCGCCAGGGTGAGCGCCAGCAGCGCAAGTGGCAGCGCCATCACGTGCGGGTGGTTGTCGCCGAGCACGAAGCTGAAAATGGGCGTCTCCGTGATAGTTTCCTGGTATTGGCCGGTCGGCGTCGTGTCCTTCACCACGCGCGACCAATCCCACCACCAGCCGTAGAATTCGCTCGGCGCGAGGCCGTTGCACGCATAGACCTGCGTCGCCGTGTCGCGCACATCCAGCCATTCCCAAAACGACTGCGGCAAGGCGTCGCCGCACTTGAGCGCGCCCATCAGCCCGCCCAGGTTGCCCATCAGCGCCAGCATCAACGTGGTCAACAAGCCAGCCAGGAGTGAGGCTTTGGCGCTGCTCGATGCTCCGTTCTCGGCACTTGACTTCAATGCCCAGAGGTTGTATCCGATGCTGAACCCGCCGATGATGGTGAGCGCGAAGACCGTTGCGCCGACCAGGTTGAACCCAACTGCCGGCGCGACGCCGCTCAGCAAAATCAGCATGGCGCTGATGATGTAGCCGAAGTAGTAATAGCTGATGCTAAAGCCGGACAACCAGGCGTCGTTCGGGGGGAAGCTGGGGCTGCGCAGAATGGCGTTGATCATCATGGATTCCATGAATTTCTCGCCGCCCGCGCTCATGATGTCCGGGCTATAGGCGCGCGCGAGTGACCAACCCGCGAAGGCAAGCGCGAAGAGCGCCTCACTGGCAATGACAAAGTTCGCAAGGCGGGCCGGGGCTTGCGTCGCGCGACTTGTATCGCGCGCGCCGTAGCGCAGCCAGAGGCCGACGCCCCACACGCCGGCCAGCGCCAGCAGCGCTGCGCCGACGTGATTCGTCGAGAATCCCAAGGTGACGGCGGCCCAGTAGCCGAAGCCGCCGAGCGCCAGCCCCAGCGCCTTGCTGACGCCATAGCCTCGGTCGGGCAGACGCGCCAGCCAATGCGACGCGATCAGCCAACCGCCGAAGGCGAAGGCTTGCAGCCACAGATACCACAACAGCGCATCGCGCATATTAGGGCCGAACGTCGGCGAGCGATTCTATGCTGATCGCTTGGCCGGCGGCGCGCAGCGCCGAGCGCACGTCCTTGAAGCCGCTGCCGGTGAGCTGGAGCACAACCTCGTCGTCGCTGCCGATGAAGCCGGCGCGGCGGCCTTTCACCAGGCCGACATACGCTGCCGCGCAGGCCGGCTCGACGAAGACGCCGGCGCGAGTCGCCAGCTCGCGCATGGCTGCCAGCATCTCCTCGTCGGTCGCTTCGATGACGGCGCCGCCGGTGCCGCGAATCGCCCGCAGTGCTAGTACACCGTCACAGGGGCGGTCGCTGCTGATCCCGCTGGCGATAGTTTGCGATGGGATGGTCTCGAAATGCTCGCTGCCGGATTGCCAGGCACGGTGAAACGAAGGTGCCAGCGTTGCCGTGACGCCGATGAAGCGCGGCACGCGTTCGATCCAACCGAGCGCATGAAGCTCCCAGAACCCCTTGTGCACGCCGCTGATGATGTTGCCATCGCCGACCGGCACGATGATCACGTCCGGCGCACGGAAGCCGCTGTCTGCCCTCTGTGAGTCTTGCAGGGCGAGCTGTTCGGCAATCTCGAAGCCGGCGGTCTTTTTGCCCTCGCGCGTGTAGGGATTGATGCCGGTGCTGCGGTTGTACCAGCCGAACGCGCGGCATGCAGCATCGGCCAGCGCGACGGCGTCGTTATACGAGCCGCGCACGGTGTACACCCGCGCGCCATGGATGAGGATGCCGGCCAGCTTGGCTTCAGGCGTGCTCTCCGGCACAAAGATGACTGCCTGCAAGTCGGTGCCGGCGCAGAGCGCGGCCAAAGCGGCGGCGGCGTTGCCGGTGGAAGCCACACAGATCGTCTTCACGCCCATCTCCATGGCGCGGGCGATGACCATCGCGCTGGCGCGATCTTTGAACGAAGAGCTGGGCAGGCGTGTGTCGTCCTTGAGCCATACCGCGCGCACTTGCAAGGCTTGCTCAAGCGCCGGCGCGCGATATAGCGGCGACCAGCCGAGCAAAGCGAGCGGCGTGTGCGGCGGCGCGTGAGGGATGACGGGCAACAGCGGGGCATAGTGCCAGATCGAGCGGTCGGAGTTGCGCGTGATGGTAGCCGGATCGAGATGTCGTGAGAGATGCGCGTAATCGTAGACCGCATCTAGGTTGCCGCCGTCTTCGGGACAGGTGTAGGCAACTTTTTCGGGAGAGTGCACCGTGTCGCATACTGAGCAGCGGAATCCGATGAGGGAAGGGTTCATGCCAGTTCGAGTAGGGAAGAGTGGATGTTTGAGAGGGGTTTCGCGTTTTGCGACTTAGGGATTAACATTGGCCGCACACGAAACCCTTGGCGTCGAAGACGCAACCGACATATCTCTACCTAAGTATGCCAAAGATCACCTTCATCGGTGCCGGCAGCACAGTGTTTGCGAAGAACCTGCTCGGCGACATTCTGAGCTTTCCCGAACTGGCCGATGCGCACATCAGTTTATTCGATATTGATCCTGAACGCCTGCGAACTTCGGAGATCGTGGCTCATAAGGTGGCCGCCAAGCTGGGCGCGCGGCCGAAGATCGAGGCGACCCAGGACCGACGCTGTGCCCTCGACGGCGCAGACTATGCCATCAGCATGTTTCAGATCGGCGGCTACAAGCCGAGCACGGTGATTGATTTCGAGGTTCCCAAGAAGTACGGCTTGCGCCAGACCATCGCCGACACGCTGGGCGTAGGCGGGATCATGCGCGCACTGCGCACCATCCCGGTCCTCCTGGACATCTGCCGCGACATGGAATCACTGTGCCCGCATGTGACCTTCTTGCAATACGTCAATCCGATGGCGATGAACTGCTGGGCCATCAGCCGGGCGACGAAAATCAAGGCGGTCGGCCTGTGTCACAGCGTGCAGGGCACGGCGGAGCAGTTGGCCCAGGACATCGGCGTGCCGATCGAGGAGATTAACTATCTGTGCGCCGGCATCAACCACATGGCCTTCTATTTGCGATTCGAGCGCAACGGCGAGGACCTCTACCCGCGCATCCGCACGGTGCTGGAGGAGGGCAAGCAACCAACGTGGAACCGGGTGCGCTATGAAGTGTTCAAGCACTTTGGCTACTTCGTCACCGAGTCCAGCGAGCACTTCAGCGAATATGTGCCGTGGTTCATCAAGCGCGACCGTCCCGATCTGATAGAGCAGTTCAACATTCCGCTGGACGAATACATTCGTCGCTGCGAGGCGCAGATCGCCGGCTGGCAAGACATGCGCGCCCGGTTGGAGGCCGGCGAAGACATCGAGGTGCGCCGCAGCCACGAATACGGCTCGCTCATCATCCACAGCCTGGAGACCGGCCAGCCGCGCGTGATCTATGGCAACGTGCCGAACGAGGGGCTGATTGACAACTTGCCGCAAGGCTGCTGTGTGGAGGTGCCGGTGCTGGTGGACAAGAACGGCCTACAGCCGACCAAGATCGGCAAGCTACCGCCGCAGCTCGCCGCGCTGATGCGCACCAACATCAACGTGCAAGAGCTGACCGTCGAGGCGGCGCTCACCGGAAGGCGCGACTACATCTATCAGGCGGCTTACCTTGACCCACACACGGCTGCGGAGTTGGACCTGAACCAGATTCGCGCGCTGATAGATGACCTGCTCGCCGCGCACGAGGCGACCGGCCTGCTGCCGCCCTTCAACTGACGGGATGCGTTTCTAACCGGCGCAGCTCCTCGATGACATCGCGCACGAATTGCCACAAGGCGGGCAGCACGAGGAGCTGCCCGCCGGGCGTCGCTAGGCGCAGGGCGATCTTCGTTGCGCTCACGCCGATCACGCCCATGAGCCGGATGAGCGCGGCCCGGCGCGCCAGCGCTGCGCGCGCGTTGTGCTCGTGCAGGCGAATCTGTTCCGGCGTGAGGTCGTTGCGCCACAGCGACTTGAAATCACCCGTCCAACTGACGAGGGTGCGCGCTATCACTGCGCCGTTGCACTGGGTCTCGATCACTGCATAGTGCGACACCAGCGCGCGCACGCGTCGGATGAATGCGTCGAGTTCTTCCTGGGCGCTTTGCAGTGGGTCGAACAAGCCTTTCGCCTGTGGCGTGCTGAGGCGCTCGAGCGCATCGGCCAGCGCGTCTTCGGGCGATCTGGCCTGCGCTTCGAGCGATTTCGCTTGTGGACGCCGATCCGGCTGCCATGCATCCGCAAACCGACTCAGGCGTTCGGCCGCTTGCTCGATGTGCGCGTAGTCCCGATCGAGACCGGCGAGCGCCCCTTGCCGCGCAGCGCGCGAGTTAGACGGCGCTTCCCAGCGCCAGACGAGGGGTGAGTCGAGGTTTTGCGCGTCTGCGGCTGCCCAGGCGCCGAGCAACGCTTGTGCGGTATCCATGGGCTGCGGCGCTTGCTGCGCCTTCAAGCGACGGCTTGCTGGGCCTTTCCCCGAAGCCTTTACGGCTTAAACATCGCGATCAGCCGCGTGGCCATCTCGGTCATCGAGCCGATGAACTGGGCGCGCGTGGCTTGCGCTTCTTTGACCATGGACACGTGCGCTGCCCACAGCGTTTCGTCCAGCTCGTCGCCCTTCTCCGGCACGACGGTTTGCATGTCGCCATCCAGGTTGACGCGCGTGAGCGCGCGCAGCTTGACTGACCCGCTGAACGCGCCTGAGCCGAAATCGTAGCGCACCTGGCTCATGTCGTCAGTGCTGAAGGTGCGCACTTCCAGGCTGCTTAAATCGTCAGCCATCTGGCCGAGCGAATCGGTGAGCTGCCGGATGAACGACTTGAGCGCATCACCGAGCGTCTGACCAGGCCGCAGGTCTCCCCTGGCTGCCGCTTCCGCGAAGCCTCTGCCTGCCAGTGTTGCCGAGGGCAACACCAGCGCGCGCAGCTCATCCATGGCCGGGTCGCCCTCAGGCTGAGACGGCGCAGACGGCGGCCTGGTGATAGTATCCTCATCCTTGTTGGCCGATTCGAGATGCGAATCATGGTTGATCTTTTTTGTGCTCATCGTTAACCCCTCCAGCGGTAGTCAGTTGTCCTGATCGTCGCGCGGATATCGTTCTGCACACCGGGCTTGTCCACGATGCTATAGATGTCATCGCGCGACCAGCGATAGAGCAAAAGACATTGTATCTGCTGTGCGTGCGGCTGGTTGTTGTATCGCGCGATCTCGGCATAGGCGGCCTGCACCCAGCCATTTTCGCCGCCGCTCCACGGCTGCGCGCCATGGGGATTGGTCTCGGTAATGTAGATCGGCTTGAGGCGATGGCGCGGCGGGATGACGTCCAGCAGCGTCGTATAGGCGCGGAAGTGATAATACTGCCAGCGCAGCGGATCGTGCTCGAACCGGTCGAGCGACGTGACCAGGTCGGGCGTGTAGCCATGGGTGTAGCAATGCAGGGCGATCCCGTCCAGCTCGGTGATTCTGGCTAGCATCTGCTCGAAGTACTCCAAGCAGCTTTCGCGCGGCCCCTGAAATGGGTCAATGGCGCCGGGCACAACGATAGCCCGCGGTTGCACGCTTTTGATTGCGGCGCGCACTTTGTTGAAGCAAGCGGCGTAGCGCTCCGGCGTGATGGCGTCGGCCAGGTTGTTTCCAGGGTTCCAAGGGTCTTGATTGGGCCACTCGCGCGGGTTATTCATCTCATTGCCGATCACCCAGATGAGGTTGCCGCGCGAGTTCAACACCCAGCGCCGGCACTGGTCGGCGAAGGCATCGTAATGCTCCGGCGTGGGGATGGTGCCGCTGCCGCCATAGTCGTTGTTGAGCCGGGCGATCACCCCATAGCCACTGCGCGACCAATCTTCGTAGTTGTAGCCCTCGCCGTTCACAACGCGATGGGTGAACAGCACCCAGCCGGTCTTGCCGCTGCCGGCGAACAAGTCGCGGTCGAACGGGTCGTGCAGGCCATAGTTCCAGGCGCAGATGCCGAAGGGCAAGGGCGCATCCTCGACTTTCACGCGGCGATCGGCGAAATCCGGCGCGCGCACGTGTGACCCGCGCACGTAGCCGCGTTTGAAGGCGTACGACTCAACCGGGATGAAGGCATGCTCGTCGCCGATTCGGCCCCAGTCGGCAGAGTCGAGCAAGCGCAGCGGCGCGCCGGCCGTCACATGCCATTCGCTCCTGCCGTCGTCCAGCGGTTGTTCGCGCAGCGGCACCGTCATACTGGCCAAGACGACTCCCTGCGCGCGCACCTCTGAGGCGTCCGGCGGCGTCGTGGCGAGCGCGATCCACTCTGCCGCCACAAAACCGGTCACCCCGCTCAACGTGGACACCGCGACCCACTCGCCGGAATGGCCGAGCTTGGGCAGCGCCGCGTCCGGCGGTTCGCGCAGCAGCACCAGCGTGCCATACGTGAGCACCATCTTGGTGTTGGCCGATAGGCTGGGCGCGTCACGCAAGCGCAGCCCGGCCTGCGCGATCACGCGCAGCGTCGGTCGCGCGTCAGGCTCGGTGCACGCGATCGGGCCTTCGTCGAGCGACTTTCTGATGAGTGGCTTACGCGGCTTGGGTGCGCCGATCAGCTCCGGCTCTAAGTCGCGCGACTGAACGTAGCCGATGCGCTTGCCGATGCGCACCTTGATCCAGAACGCCTTTGCCGTCTTTTGGGCGCGCAGTTTGCGCTCCAATGATGCGGCTTCGCCGAGCGCTTCGAGCTTCGTCCCGCCTTTGGCATTGCACATCACCGCGCGCCTGTTTGTCTCGTAGATCGCGACGCGCTTGCGCGTCTTCTTGGCGCGCACGAAGCACTTGTCACGCAGCGGCGGCTCAACCGCGCTGTCCTCGGGCAACTCGCGCGGAGCGCCGCGCCGGGCGGGCGGCGGCTCGGCTCTAGGCGCGCCAACCTCACGGGCATGCACATACCATGCCGCGACCCAGCCGCGCGCGCCGTCGGGGGCAACAACGTTCAACCATTGGTTATAGACGCCTACCTTCTGCTGCACCGACGAGACGGGTTCTAACGGCGTGAGCGCTGTGCCCGCCGGCAAACGTTGTAGGATTCGCGAGCCTATTACGCTGGCCTGGTCGCGCAAGGCTAAGCCGCCGACAGCATGGATGTCCGGCATGTCGTTCACCACGAGCACGAAGCTCGGCGCCTGGGGTTGCGTCTGGCCGTCCGGCGGGACGAAGTTCGGGTTGTCGTAGAAGACGCAGTAGGTGATGATCTGAGCGGGCGAGCCGGCGAAGCCGTAGCGCTGGGTGAGCAGGGCGCTCTGCTCCGTTGGCCAGGGCCATGGGTCGTGGATGAGATAGTCGCTGCCCTGCCGCCCATAGATCAAAACCCAGTGGTTTTGGAAGCCAGGGCTGGGCGACATGTCCAGCTCGGCCACAACCGGCTTGCCGGCGTCCAGCGCGGCGTTGATCTCGTCCATGGGCGCAGGCACGCGACGACATTCGATCAACTTGTTCAGCTTCAATCCTGGCAGGACGCGCGGCAGACCGAACCAGGCGATCAACGCGCCGAAGAAGCCTTGATTAGGGCCGAGCGCCTTCAACTTATCGTTCAAAGTAGCCGGCGTCTCTTGAAAGCCGAACCCATTGGCCAACATGGTGAGCGCGGTGAGCGTGCAACCGGATGAGCCGATAGTGTGCCGGCCTTGGGAGAAGCCGAGCGGAATGTCCTTCCACTGCGGGTCGCGTTGTGAGAGTGGGTGTGTTCTGAACATGATGGTTGGAGATGGCGGCGATATAAACGTAAATTGACCGTCGCGGATCGCGAGCGCGCGATCGGGGAGGTCTTCGCCTGGCGGAGCGTCGTTATCGAAAAGGCGCGTGCGCTCCAGGAGAGCCGGCCGAAATATGAAGTCCAACAAGCCAAAGTTGCGCCTGGGCACCTGGCGCAGGTACAGGTATTGAAAGATTTCCTTCTGGGTGTCGTTCGCCGTCACCGGGTAACGGATCCACTTTGCACCTGTGGCGGCGTCCACAGCAGGGATGCCGGGATGAACGGTGACCTCGTTGATGCCCTTCCCGATGCGCTTATGATACTGCAGCGCGGCGTTGAGCAGGCTGCCGCCCCACTTTTGCTCAACCTCGCGTTGCGCGCGCGCCGGGCCGGCGTTGTAGGCTAGGCCGGCCAACGCCACATACCCCTCAAAGCGCTCGAGTTGTTCCTTGATATACCACGCGCCGGTGAGCGTCTGAACGAGCAGGTCTTTGTTGGCGAAGGCTTGTCCGAAGCGATCGTTGAGCGCCGCGTCGCTCAATGTGGAAGCAGCACTTAGGTTGAGCGCGGCGAGCTTGAGCGCGCGAGGGATGCGCGCAATTACTCCTCGGCGCGTTGCCGGTGTGACTTGCAGCACGCCGTCGCGTGAGTTGGGGTTTGCCCCCTCAACCGCCATGAACGCCTTGATGAGCAAGGCAGGCAAGTTGAGCATCTCGGCTGCGCGGTTGGCTGCATTGATCAAAGCCGAGTTTTTAAGCACGCGTCTAGGTTATTATGAAAACGTGATAAATGCAAGTGGAATTTCAGGGAGCGTAAGCTGCGCTGCGCGGTCTATCTCAGTTGGCCGCCGCCGCGCACTTGCTTCTTTAACTGCGCCATGCGGCGCTGGCGTTTGCGCTCTTGAGGGGTGAGCGCAGGTGTAGCGGGCTGCAGCTTGGGCGCCGGCTCCGGCTCTTTGAAGACCTCCGCCCAGAAGCTGACCTCCGACGCGCCGGCGGCCGGCTTCTCGTCCTCTTCGGGTGCTGCGAGCAGCGTTTGCCGCATCTCGCGTTCGAATGCTGCCGACGAACGCACGCGCACACCGCACTGCCGCGTGAAGTTCGCCAGTGCGCCGTCCGAGGTGACGACGATCAGCCCGCGCCGGTCTTTGACCTCTCCGACGATCTCGCGGATGACGTCATCGGCCTTTTGCCATGCCTGCGCATAGATCACTTCTAACCGACCCTCGCGAAACCGGCTGTAGTCGAAGCCGGCCGAGACGCTGTCTGGGCCTGGGTCGAAGACGACGGTGATCTCCCTGCCGGTGCGCGCGCTGTAGGTCTTTAACCGGGCGATCAGTTTCGCTTCGTCGTTCGGGTCGCTGAGCGACAGGTCGGGGGTGTGACCGATCAGGTTGTGGCCATCAATTAGCAACGGCATCGCTCATGATTATAAAGAGCAGGCCGATTGAGCAGCCATAGAACGCTTGTCCTATAATCCACGATGATGGCTGACGCCCGCCCGCCCGAAAAGCCGCGCATGGTCTCCGGCAGCAATCTGCCCGGCGACGACGGCGCGCTTGATCGTGCCCTGCGGCCGCAAACGCTCGACGAGTTGATCGGCCAAGATAAGGTGCGCGAAAACCTGCGCGTGATGATCCAGGCGGCCAAGGCGCGGGGCGACGCGCTGGATCACATCCTCATCTACGGACCGCCGGGCCTTGGCAAGACGACGCTCAGCCACGTCGTGGGCAATGAGATGGGCGCGACGGTGCGCGTCACCAGCGGCCCGGCCATCGAGCGTGCCGGCGACCTGGCCGCCATCCTTACCAACCTGCGCGCCAACGACATCTTGTTCATTGACGAGATCCATCGTCTCAACCGCGCTGTCGAAGAGGTGCTGTATCCGGCCATGGAAGATTACGCGATCGACATCGTGATCGGCAAAGGCCCGAGCGCGCGCAGCGTCCGCCTGAAGCTGCCGCCGATCACGGTCATCGGCGCGACCACCCGGCTGGCGCTGGTGACAGCGCCGCTGCGCGCGCGCTTCGGCGCCGTGTTGCGCGTGGACTTCTATCCCGTCGAGGCCATCGAGAAAATCGTGGCGCGCGCAGCCGGTTTGCTCAACACGCCGATAGATGCCGACGCGTTGTCCGAAGTGGCCCGCCGGTCGCGCGGCACGCCGCGCGTGGCGTTGCGCTTGCTCAAGCGCGTGCGCGACTATGCCCAGGTGCACGGCCAAGGCCGGATCACCGCCCCACTGGCCCGCACGGCGCTGAACTTGCTCGAAGTAGATCCGCTTGGCTTGGACGACCTGGACCGGCGCGTCCTGCGGACGATCATCGAGAAGTTCAACGGCGGGCCGGTCGGCCTGGAGACGTTAGGGGCCAGTATCAGCGAGGAGAGCGATACGATCATGGATGTGGTTGAGCCGTATCTGCTTCAGCTTGGGTTTCTCGACCGCACGCCGCGCGGCCGCGTCGCCACGCAGCGCGCCTACGAGCACCTCGGCTTCGACTACGCGCCGCCGGCTCAGCCGAGTTTGCTGTAGAGAGACGGTCGCACGGCGCGATGTTCTGTGTTGCCCCAGAGGGGGCGCCGGCCGCTAGAATGCGCGCTATGCGCAGGACACTCGCCGTCGCGCTGCTGCTGATTGCAGCCTCGGCCTGCGCGCCGGTGCCGTCGCGGGCTGTCGACTCGTCCGGCGTCGAAATGCTGTCGCCGGCGGTTCAAGGCGGCGCGCTGCGACCGGCCCGCGCCGGTCGTATGCTCTTCTTCGCCGTGCACGCTACGAGCGCCAGCGGCATCACCGGCGTCGCGTTGTTTGCCGATGGCCAGCGCGTCGCCGAGAAGCCCGTCAACGGCGCGACGAAGGTCAACGTCATCTTGGGCTGGCAGCCGGCGGCCAACGGCGACTTCCGAATTGAAGTCCAGGCGACCGACCGCGCCGGGCGGCGGTTGCGCTCGCAGCCGGCGATCCTCCCCGTGCGCGGCGCAGATGGCCCGCTTGGCTCAATGTTGCAAATGCCGGCCGGCGCGTTTCTGATGGGGAGCAACGCCGGCGCTGAAGATGAACGACCTGAGCGCATCGTGAACATGCCGGCCTATCAGATTGACCGCTACGAAGTGACCGTCGGCGAGTTCCGCGAGTTCGTCAAGGCGACCAACTATCAGACCAGCGCTGAGATGGCCGGCAAGCCGTTCGACGAAACGTGGCGCGTGGATAACATCGGTTCGCGTTTCGATCATCCGGTGCGTTACGTGTCCTGGTGGGACGCCGACAAGTATTGCCGCTGGGCGGGCAAGCGCCTGCCGACCGAGGCCGAGTGGGAATACGCGGCCCGGGGCAACGACGGGCGCCGCTACCCCTGGGGCAACGACTTTGACCCGGCGCGCGTTGCGTCGCCCGAGGACACTGCGCCCGTCGGCTTTTACCTAGGCAATCGCAGTCCAATCGGTGCGTACGATATGGCCGGCAACGTGTGGGAGTGGGTAAACGATTGGTATCGCCCCGACTACTACGCGCAAAACGAGAGCGACAATCCGCAAGGCCCGCCGCAGGCCGATCAGCGTGTGATGCGCGGCGGCAGCTTCACCAACCCGCCCGGCGATCTGAGGGTGACCCGGCGCATCAAGGACGATCCCACCAGCTCGCATCGCGACGTGGGCTTTCGTTGCGCCAAGTGAGCCGCGGGCTATGGCAGACACATCTACCTCGCGACATGTCGCCTTAGTCGCGCTCCTATCGCAGGCCATCGCTGAGCCGCTGGCATATCTCGTCCCTGAAGGTCTGCGCGGCCGGATTTCGACCGGCTCAGCGGTCGTCGTGCCACTGCAGCGCCGCTTGACGAGTGGCATTGTCGTCGGATGGGGCGCCCCGCCTACGCTCGCCGAAGCCGAACTCAGGCCAATCCGCGCCGCGCTCGACGAGCGTCCGGCTTTGAACTCGGCGCAGCTTGAGCTGGCGCGTTGGATCGCCGCCGAATATTACGCGCCGCTCGGTCGCTGCTGCGCGCTCATGACGCCGCCGGGCTTTACGCCGCGATCCGCCTACGTGTATCGCTTGACGGAGCAGGGCGAGCGGGCTGTCAGGTTGGACGGCGAGGGCGCGAGCGCAGCCGACCCGCGCGCGCGGCTGCTCAAAGCGTTGTATTTGCGCGGCCCGCTGGTTGAGTCGAAGCTGGCACGCGCGATGCGCGGTGCCCCGGACTGGCGTCGCGCGTTGAAGGCGCTGGTCAGAGCCGGCCTGGTATCGCGCGCATCTACGTTACAGCCGCCCCCGGCGCGGCCGAGGCGTACCACGCTGGCGCAGCTCGTCGTCGGCAGCGACACCCTGGATTTGGCCCTGGCGAACCTGCAGGCCAATCGGCAGTTGAGGCCGGAGGTGCGCGCGCGCCGCGCGGCTGTGCTGAACTACCTACAATCTCACAGCGGCCTGGCCGCTGCGGAGTGGATCTTTGCGGAGACCGGCGCGACGAGCGAGGACTTGCGCTGGTTGGCCGCGCGCGGCTATATCGCGCTCGGTGACGCAGAGCAGTGGCGCGATCCATTGGCCGATGTGGATTACGTGGCCAAGTCGCCCCCGCCGCTCACTGAGGATCAAGAGCAGGCCTGGCGCGCGATTCGGGCAAGCATCGCGAACCTAGAGCGGAGAAATAGTGATGTTTCACCCGGCGCGCAGTTTCTGCTGCGCGGCGTGACCGGTTCCGGCAAGACCGAGATCTACCTGCGCGCGGCCGAAGCTGTCCTCAGGCAGGGGCGCGGCGCGCTGATCCTGGTGCCGGAGATTGCGCTCACGCCGCAGACCGCCCGGCGCTTCCTAGAGCGCTTCCCCGGCCAGGTTGCGCTCATCCATAGCGGCCTTAAGCCCGGCGAGCGCTACGATACCTGGCGGCGCATCCGGGCCGGTGAGCTGCGCGTGGTCGTCGGCGCGCGCTCGGCGCTGTTTGCGCCGCTGCCCCAAGTCGGGCTGATCGTGCTCGACGAGGCGCACGACCCATCCTACAAGCAGAACAGTCCGCCCTATTACGATGCCCGGCGCGTCGCTGCGCGCTACGCCGAATTGACCGGCGCAACGTTGATCTTCGGCAGCGCCACGCCCGCGCTGGAAGCGTGGCAGATGGTCCGCGAGGGTCGCCTGAGGCTGCTCGAATTGCCGAATCGGGTGCGCGGCCACACGCGTCGCATCGCCGATCAGCAGGCGCGCTTGGGCGTGCCGGCTGCACAGCAGCCGGAGACCGAGGCCGTCGCTTACCAGCCCCTGCCGGCCGTCCAGGTGGTTGACATGCGCGCCGAGTTGCGCGGCGGCAACCTCGATATGTTCAGCGGCGCGCTGATGCAGGCGTTGGCCGAGACGCTGCGACGCGGCGAGCAGGCCATTCTCTTCCTCAACCGGCGCGGCGCCGCGTCCAGCGTGCTGTGCCGCGACTGCGGGCATGTGCCGCGTTGCCCCAACGATGATATGCCGCTCACGTATCACGCGGAGGCGGTCAATCAAATATCGCCTACGCGCCCTCTGGCTCCTCATCTCAAGTGCCACCAGTGCGGGCACGTCGCGCCGGTGCCGTCGCGTTGTCCGGCCTGCGGCAGTCGGCGCATCCGCTTCATCGGCGTCGGCACGCAGAAGGTGGAACAAGCCGTCTTGCAGCGCTTCCCCGAAGCGCGGGTGTTGCGCTGGGATCGCGACTCGGCCGGGCGCGGCGGCGGCGACCATATCCTGCAACGCTTCGTCAATCGCCAGGCCGATGTGCTGGTCGGCACGCAGATGATCGCGAAGGGCCTCGATTTACCGATGGTGACCCTGGTGGGCGTGGTGCTGGCCGACGTGGGGCTGTTTTTGCCGGACTTTCGCGCCGGCGAGCGCGTCTTCGACTTGCTGTTGCAGGTGGCCGGCCGCGCGGGGCGGGGCTTGTTGCCTGGCAGGGTGATCGTGCAGACCTACAACCCGGAGCATCCGGCGATCACGTTCGCCGCCCGGCACGATGTGCAGGGCTTCGTGGCGTATGAGCTGGCGCAGCGCCGGCTGCTGAACTTGCCGCCGTTCGTGCGGCTGGTGCGTTTTGAATACGCACATGCAGACAACGACGCGGCGCGCCAGGCATGCGAGCTGCTGGCGCGCCAAGTGCGCCGTTCGCCCCATCAGTTGGGCGTGATCGGCCCGGCGCCGGCGTATTTCCCTCGGCGCAACAACTGCTACCGATGGCAGATGCTTGCGCGCACGCTCGCGCCGCGCGAGCTGCTGGCCGATTTGGATGTGCCGCGCGGTTGCATCGTGGATGTGGACCCGGTGAGCGTGCTGTGAGCGCGGGTCGCGCAATTTGCGCGCGCCGCTACAATACTCGGCAGCATGATTGACGCTTTCCGCGTAGCTGTGAAGACGTTCAAAGACATCTGGGGCGAGATGTTCAACCTGGTGCTGATGAACGTGTTCACGCTGCTGTGCCTCATCGTCATCATCCCCGGGCCGCCGGCGGTGCTGGCCTTGTACGCGGTGTGCAACCGAATCGCGAATGACTACGCGGTGTCCTGGGATCACTATTTCGCCGCGTTTCGTGAACACTTTGGCAAGGCATGGCGCTACGCGATCGTTGCGTTCGTGGTCACGGCGCTGCTCGTCTTCAACTTTTGGTGGTATGGCGCGACGTTCGGCCGCGAAGTGTGGGCGCAGTGGGTGCAGGGCGCATGGCTCGCGGCTACGTTCTTCTGGCTGACGATTAACTTCTACGTCTGCGCCTTCTACATGGAACAACAGGATCGGCGCTGGCGGGTCGCCCTGCGGAATTCGGCGCTGGTGGCGGGAGCGAGTCCGTTGTTCACGTTGACGTTGCTGGCCGTTGCTGGGTTGTTAATGGTCGTGGCGCTGGCCATTACGCCGTTATTCGTGTTGCTGGGGCTGTCCACTTGGGCGATGTTTGGCAGCGAGGCCGTCGTCAACCGCGTCAACCTCTATCGCAAGCGCATGGAGATGCAAGCAGCGGTTGGCGCTGAGATGCAAGGCAACAAGCACGAGGTTTGAATCCACAAGTTTTGTGGTGTTCACCGGGAGGAGCGGGTCTGATGCACACCAAGTCTGATGACGAATTCGAGGATGGCGACTTCGACGATCACGACGACGCCAATGATTTCGGCCTCGACGTCTCGTCGCTGGCAAGCGAGCTGACGGATGAACTGGTGCGCTACTGGGGCGACCGCTGGCGCATCGAGGAAGAGAATAAAGCCATCTGCGTCAACCTCTCGCTTACAGCCGCGCTCAATAAGCTCCCCGGCAAATGGTTGGATGCCGCTTGCCAGGCAAATCGGTTAGTTTTGCAAGGTGAGCGATGCCAAAGCCGGCGCGCCAAGGTCACGGCCCTGGTCGCTTGCCTGACTTCGGAGGACGAACTCCGGCGCTGTGTGGCCGAGTTGCCCCCTCGTGCCCGGAGTGCCCTGCGCCGGGTGATGGACAACGGCGGGTGGATGCGCCTGGCTGAACTGACGCGCGACTTCGGTTCGATGGACGGCGACGGCTGGTTCTGGGACGAAGAGCCTCCCACATCTTGTCTGGGCGAGTTACGCCGCAGAGCGTTGCTCTTTGTAGGCCGCACCTCCCGAACTAAAGACGGCAAACTGGGCAAACGGATGTTCAAGGTGGCCGTCGTGCCCAGGGATATCCGCGCTTTGTTGCTCAGTGTCCTTTCCGAGATGCCGACTGGCGCAGAGGAGTGGGCAGTTCTGGCGCAGCGCTTGACGACGCCGGCGGATGCGCTCAACGACGCGATTGCCGCTGCGCGCAGCTATTATGACGCCCTCGGTTTGCAACTGCCGCTCATGCAGAGCGACGTGGAGGACTTCCTGCGCTACGTCAGCCGGTGCGGTTTCGATCCCGTCATGGCCTGGCTCGGCGTCGAGATCTTCCTGATGTTCATCGAAACCCAGTTGCACGAGATCCAATCGCTCGATGACCTGTGCGGTTATCACATCAGCGAGTTGGCTTCCAGCTTCATAGACACGAGCTTCATACAGCGCTGGACGCTGGATGAGCGGCGCAACCTGATCGATCTCGTGTGTTTCTTGTATGACCGCCTGTATGAGCGCGGGCGCGTCTTGGCGGAGACACGCGATGAGGTGCGCAGCGCCTGCGCGCGCTTGGTGAGCGGCAAGCGTAAGCTTAACCTGATTCGCAGGCCGCCGCCGTTGGGCGGCGAGCTGGTCTTCATCCGCCTCAATCCCAACACCGGCCGGGAAGAGCGTTATACGTTCAACCATCAACGCTTGCTCATGGTGTGGGCCGGCGCCTTCGACCATGACTGGCGCACGATGCTCCGCGTGTGTGACACGGTGCCGAGCGGCGCGCGGAAGAAAGTGCTCATCCATGACCTGATCGCGCTTGAGCCTGACATCTGCGATCTGCTCATCTCCCAGGCCGACGAGGAAGACTTCGACCGCGCCATCTTGTGGTTCTACGAAGACCGCCTGCTTGAACTAAGCGCGTGGTGAAACGATGCGTCGGCCGAGCGCGCTAAGCTCCGCTTGACCGCCGCCCGGGGATTAAGCGACGTCGTTCTCCAGCGTCACCTCGCCGACGCTGATTATGACCCGATCGCCTGGTTGGAGCGAGAAGCTCTCCGGCGGCACGATGCCTGTGCCGGTCATCAGAAACGCGCCGTCCGGGAAGGTGAGCTCCCGGTAAAGGTAGCCGACCAATTCTTCCAGCCGGCGCTTCATGCGCGCGATGTTGGTCTCGCCGTTGAAGACGACCGCGCCGTTCCGCCGAATCTCTAACGTCACCGGCAGCGACCGCATCGCTTCGGCGTCTGCCAGCACGATCTCCGGCCCCAGCGCGCACGCGCCGTTGTAGATCTTGGCTTGCGGCAGGTAGAGCGGGTTCTCGCCCTCGATGTCGCGCGACGACATGTCGTTGCCGGCCGTGTAGCCGACGATCTCCCCGTGCGAGTTGATGGCCAGCGTCAGCTCTGGCTCCGGCACGTTCCACCGGCTGTCCTTGCGGATGCGCACCAGTTGTCCACCGGTCACGACGCGCCAACCGACGGCTTTCATGAAGAGTTCTGGCCGCTCGGCTTCGTAGACTTTTTGATACACATCGGCGACCGATGATTCCGCTTTGCGCGCGTCGCGGCTGCGCAGGTAGGTGACGCCGCTGGCCCAGACTTCCTGCAACGGCTCGATGGGCGGCAGCGCGGTCTGTATCTGGATATTCCCGGCGGCGGCGTCCCGTTGCTGTGTCAGCCAGTCGGCAATCGCGTTGGCCGGCTGCCGGAGCAGCTCGGCCAGGGTGAAGCCCGCGACGAGCGGTTGACCGTCCAGAATCCAGCGCGGCCCGGCGCTCGTCGCGTGGCGAGCGAGTTTATGCGTCATTGTCTCGTGTTTGTTCCTGGCGTGTCAGCTCAGTAGCGAGAATTTGCTAAGTTATCGCGGTACTTCAATCTCCCATACCGCATCACGAATTCTGCCGGCTTTGGCGACCGTTATTACGAATTTGTTCACGTCCTTCCCCAGTTCACCGACAACAAAGAACCTGATCATGACAGATTGGCGCGGCGCCAGCGCGCTGATTTTCGTGCGGGATGCTGGGTAAATTTAAACGTTACTTATGCATTCACTAAACTGCGCCCTCACGTCGTCGCCCTGATAAGTTCTACCTGTGTCATCCGAGAGGACGAAGTCGTCTCCGCTAATAGTAGTGACTATTTCAGCATCGGTGTTGTTCTTGACAACGAATCTGAATTCTAAGAAATAGCCTGCACACTTTGGCAGAAATGTGTAGTAGTCCAGGCTTAGTTCCATGCCATTTTGGCGCCAACTCTCCTTTGGTTTCAAGATTGAACCTGCCGGCGTGTCCGGCAGCGGCGTGGGGGTAGGTTCTGGTGTGAAGGTGGGTTCCGGCGTAGGAGTGGGCAGCTCCGCCACTGCGGTAGGAGTGGGCAGCTCTGCCACTGCGTAAGTTGGGGCGGCTACGCTCAGCGCTGTCCCCTCCTCGGCAGAAGCATTGACGGGCGCAACTTCAGAGGCGGATTGGGCCGATGTGGGTTGCGAGACACCCGGAGTAACTCCTTCGGCAGAGATGAGCGCCGGGGCTGTCTTCGCATCAGGCTCAGCCGTTGCTGTAGCAGTCGCCGTGTTGATTTGTCTCGCAGAAGCCCCCGCGTTCTCTTGATACCAGCGCGCGGCTACTGCGCTGACGTTCGACCACTCGCGCGAGATGGGCGACGTGAGGAGGAGCAGGCAAGCTGTTCCTACCCCTATCGGCACGCTGATAGCCGTGTTGCGTCGCTCGTGGGGAAGCAAGCGTTCGCCCCGCTGCCGCGATAGATACCACAAGGCAATTGCGCCGGCTCCTGCTCCCAGCGTTGCTGCTATGACTGCGGCCAGCGCCCAAAAGGCCAAAGCCTCCCGCGCCAACTGAGGATAAACATTGAGCACAGCTCTCACCCAAACTAGCCCGATGACCGAACCGGTGATCGCAGTCAGGATCAAGCCGGTCAACACTGCACCCAGCCGTCCGGCAAGACTGACTCCTAACCCGGCCCCGACCCGCGCGTGCAAAGCGCAGCCCACCACGCCCAATACAATCACAACTCCTATTGCCAATACCCCAGCGAGGAAAGCCCCAATCAAGAATCCTAGAATCCCCCCTATCAGGACTATTGCGATGACCAAAACTATCGGCCAAAGTACATGTCCTATACATATAACAATTACTTTTTGATTCAGCCTGCTAAATAGCAGGCTGAATCCGATCGCCCCCAATACGCCGCCCGCTAGAGCGCCAACAACAACTATCCACGGGCTACTCGCAACCCCAACGATGATCCCGCTCAGCAACCCGATCAAGGCCCCATTAGCTATGCCGAACAAAAAGCCGATCTTCTCGGAAGTAGTGCTGCGATCCCAGATCTGATAAAGTGGTTCGTTAGTCATCCAGCTCATCTGATCACTCCTTCCACCGCTAAAAGGTAGCGGGTCATTTGAGTGGTTTGCCCCTTCTTCGTTGGCTTGAACTAGCTCATGACCATCCCGCCGTCAATCTCGATCGCTTGTCCGGTGATGTAGCGCGCATCTTCGCTGGCCAGGTAGGCGCATAGACCGGCGATCTCCCAGGGTTCGGCCAGTCGCTGCATCGGGCAATCGGCGGCTCGACGCGCCAGCCACTGCTCGGCCGTGAGTCCTTCGCGCGGAGCGTTTTGCCGTGCGGCGCTGAGCACTAACTCGGTCTTGGTGTTGCCAGGACACACTGCGTTGACCGTGACGCCATACCGTGCCAACTCCATTGCCACCGCGCGCGTTAACCCGATCACGCCACTCTTGGATGCTGAGTATTCGTGGGTGCCTGCCCAGCTAGTTTTGCCGGACATGGATGAGATGTTAATAATGCTGCCGCTGCGTTGCTGCATCATGATTGGCGCGACCGCTTGGTTGCACAGGAAGACGCCGGTCAGGTTGACCTCCAGCACGCGCCGCCACTGCTGAAGCGTTACCTCGCTTAGCAAGCCGCCGGCATAGATGCCAGCCGCGGCAACCAGCGCGTCTATTCGCCCCCAGCGGCTCATCACTTGAGCGATGGCGCGCGGTACGTCATGCTCGCTCGACACATCGCAGCGCAGGCTGACCGCGCCGACGCCATAGCGACGGCAGGCTTCAGCGGTCGCATCGTTGCCGGCGCCGTTCACGTCCAAACAAGCGACGTTTGCGCCTTCTTGGGCAAAGCGCAGCGCACACGCGCGGCCGATGCCGCTGGCCGCGCCGGTGACGATGGCAACATGGCCCTGGAATCGCCGCAGCGTCGTTTCGTGCTCGACCGGTTGAAAGGCGTTGAGCATCCCAGCGCGATTTGTAGCGCATTACTCGCATTTGCGCCAGCGGGGATGACCATCATGATGGTCGGCACACGCTGCCTGCAACAGCGCACGGCGCGCCGGCTCATACCTAATCCATCGGATATAGGCTGCATCCGCCGTCCACCAGCAATGTAGCGCCGGTCATGTAGGCGGCCATATCAGAGCACAGGAAGACAAACGCATCGGCCACGCTTTCCGGCGGCTGCATGTAGCCCAGCGGAATCGCTCTGGAGGCGCGCGCCCGGTAGCTGGGGTCGGTGTCCCACTGGCGCTTGGCCATGCCCACACCGACGATGCCCGGCGCAATGGCGTTGGCGCGGATGCCCTTCGAAGCCAACTCGCGCGCGAAGCCGCGCATCATCGCCTTCATCGCGCTCTTGCTCATGGTGTAGGGGGTGATCTCCGGCCACGGCACATCTTGCACCCACGAGCTGGTGAAGATCAAGTGACCGGCTGCGCCGCGCGCCGACCACCGTCGCGCGGCCTCCTGCGCCACGACGAACGCCGCGCGCACGTTGACCTCCATCAGCTTGTCGTATTCGGCCAGCGGGTAGTCGGTCACCGGGTGTGCGCCGACCATGCCGGCATGGCAGCACACCACGTTGGGCAAGCCCAGCGCCGACTCAACGGCGTCGAACATCGCTGCTACTGCCTCGGCGCGGGCAGCATCGGCCTGAAAGTAGCGCAAGCGCTCAGACCTCGGCAGGACGGCCTCCGCGTCCTCTTGCGGCAGCACATCGTTAACGGCCACTGCAGCGCCATGCTCCAGCAGCTTGCGCGCGATCACCTGACCGATCGCGCCGGCGCCGCCGGTGATCAGAATGGTCTTGCTAGATAAGTCCAGGTTGCTCATGCATCGCTCCTCCCACGCGCCCGCCATGCGCTACCAGTCCAGGATCGCGCCATCGTGCGCGCGCACGGTGGTGGCGTGAATGACCTCTTGCTTGAATGGGTGCTTCTTAGCTGCTTCTTCGTCCACTTCGACCCCCAAGCCGGGCGCGTCGGGGGGCAGCCAATAGCCGTTCTCCGTCTTTAGCGCATGCTTCACCACGTCGAACCGCCATGGCACGTCGGTGAGCATGTCTTCTTGGATCAGGAAGTTCGGCGTGCTGAGCGCAAAGTGCAGCGCGGCAGCGTTCGCCACCGGCCCGAGTGGGTTGTGCGGCGCGACGCCGATGTAGTATGCCTCGGCCATCGCAGCGATTTTCTTCGCCTCCCACAGCCCACCGCAGTGGCACAGGTCGGGCTGGATGACATGGCAAGCCTGCTTCTCGAACAGCTCGCGGAACTCAAAACGGGTCACGCGCCGCTCGCCGGTGGCGATCGGCACGGGCGACGCGCGGCGCACCTCGGCCAGCGCGTCCACGTTCTCCGGCGGCACCGGCTCTTCGATGAAGAATGGGCGATACGGCGCCAGCACGCGGCAGAACTCGATGGCGTTGGCCACGCTGTGCCGGCCGTGACAGTCAATCATGATGTCCACCGCTTCGCCCACGGCCTCACGAATAGCCGCCATCATCCTCTCAGCATAGCGATAGGCGGCGATGCTGTTCAGCGTCTCGGTGGGCGGTGTGATGAGCACTTTCACGGCGGTATAGCCACGCGCCACGACCGCCAGGGCCAACTCCACAAACGGCTTGGGGTCGGCGCTGTATTGCGTTTCGTACACTGCGCGCATGTCGCCGCCGCCGAGGTGGGTGTACATGCGCACCTTGTCGCGCACGCGCCCGCCCAGCAGTTGATAGACCGGCACGCCCAGTAGCTTGCCCTGGATGTCCCAAAGCGCCTGCTCAATGCCGCTGATCGCGCTCAGGCCGATCACCCCGACGCGCCAGAAGCTCTGGCGATACATCTTCTGGTAGAGGAACTCGATGCGTTGTGGGTCTTCGCCGATCAGCATGGGGGCGAAGTCTTCGATTGCGCCGACGACGGCGCGCGTCTTCCATTCCAGCGAAGCCTCGCCCCAACCGAAGAGGCCGGGCTGGTCGGTCTCTACTTTGACGAACACCCAGTTGCGCATCTCGGCGTTAACCACGCAGGTTTTGATAGCAGCGATCTTCATGGCCTCATTTTCGCTTTGGCTGGATGACCCGACCGGAGCAGACCTGACGACTTGCCGATGAGCGATGGGTTATGCGCGGATCGGCAGTTGGGCATCGTCGCGCAGGAAGAGCGGGATGCGCTCCAACGGTGCATCAACGCGGACGACCTGGCCGCCGGCGAACGTTTGGCCGCTCCAAGCGTCGGTCCAGCGCGCGCCGTCCGGCAGATATACCTCGCGCTGGGCGGCGCCGGGATGCAACACCGGCGCAACCAGCAGCTCCGGGCCGAACATGAAAGCATCCTCCACGGCCCAAGCATGGGCGTCCGTCGGGAAGTCGTAGAACAGCGGGCGCATCGGTGGGTCGCCGTGCTCATGGGCCTCGCGCATCAGGCGCATCACGTAGGGGCGCAGCCGCTCGCGCAGGAACATCACTTCGCGGATGATCCCGTAGGCGCGCTCGCCAAACTCCCAAACCTCGTTCGGCCCGCCGCTGCCGGTGATCGGCCCATACGGCTTGCGGTAGCCGTGCAGGCGGAAGAGCGGGCAAAACGCCCCATACTGAAACCAGCGCACGATCAGCTCCCGAAAGTAGTCGGATGTCACCTCGCCGCCGTAGAAGCCGCCGATGTCGGTCGTCCACCACGGGATCCCGCTCAGGCCAATGTTGAGGCCGGCGGGCACCTGCGCCCGCAGGGCCTCCCAAGTGGATTGAATGTCGCCGCTCCACACCGCGGCGCCGTAGCGCTGGCTGCCGGCCCACGCCGAGCGCGCGAGGAACAAGATCTCCGATTCGCCCTCTGCCCGCATCCCCTCGTAGAAGCCCTGAGCATGGCGCAAGGGGTAAATGTTGGCCACCGCGCGGCCATCGCCGGCGTAGTAGCGCAGGTTGTCATACTGCACCGGATACATCTCCGGCTCGCAGGCGTCCAGCCAGTAAACCTTGATGCCGTGGTCGTAGTAGCCTTGCTTCACCTGCTCCCAGATGAACCGCCGCGCCTCGGGATGCGTGGCGTCGTAGTAGGCCAGATACACGCGCGCGTCGGTGTATTGATCCCTAAAGTTCATGTGCGCCGGCTGGCCGCGCAGCGCGCGCAACAGCCAGCCCTGGCGCAGGGCGCGCTGGAAGTTCTCGCTGTCGGGGTTGAGCGCCGGCCACACGCTCACCATCACCTTCACCCCCATCTGCTCCAGCTCGCGCACCATGCCGGCGGGGTCTGGCCACTTCTCAGGGTCAAAGCGCCAGTCGCCGTATTTCGTCCAGTGGAAGAAGTCAATCACGATGACCGAGAGCGGCAAGCCGCGCGACCGATAGCCGCGCGCCACATCCAGCAGCTCCTGCTGCGTGCGGTAGCGCAGC
>CALHLE010000059.1 GCA_938034415.1 uncultured Anaerolineae bacterium | reverse complement strand
CGCGTTGTTGCTTTCGGCTGAGCCCGGCTTGACGCCCGCGGAAGTGAAAGCGCGGCTGATGAACAACGCCGAGCGCGAGGTTTACATCAACCCCGTCTCTCAGCCCGGCGTGCTGGCCGAGATCACGCGCATCGGCGGCGGCGAAGTGCGCGCCGATCGCGCCCTGAGCAGCACCACGGCCATCTGGGCAACCAACCCGCAAATCCTCAACAGCGAGCGCTATACCGACGGCGTCAGCCTATCGCTGGGCTATCACCGCTTGCTGACCGGCACACACACCTTCAGCCGCACTGTGCTCGTGCGCAACTACAGTAACGTTGACCGCGAGTATGTCATCACGCCCACATTCCGCTACCTGAGCGATGAGCTGAGCGGTGCCGTCACGCCTTCCGTCCAGCCGACTATCAGCGTGTCGGCCAACAGCAGCGCCACCTTCGACATCACCTGGACGGTGGACGCCGATGCGCTGCCGATCTGGAACTTCCCTCCCAACAGCTTGGGCAACGGCGCGCTGCTGCGCAACGTTGAATTTGACGGCTACCTGCTGGTCAGCGATGTGACCGACACGGTGAGCCTGCCCTGGCACATTCTGCCGCACCGCGCCGCCGGCATCGTGACGCCAACCGTCACCTCGGCGGTGGTGACGACGACGGCGGACATCCTCACAACGCTGGCGAATCCCCAAGGCGCGCGCAGCGGCCGTGTGAATCCCTTCATCCTCACCGAGATCAATCCTAGGGATTACCCGGATAGCGCGCTGCCCGGCCGCGGCGACAATGCGGCGGTCATAGACCTGCGCTACGTCGGTGTGCGCGCAGTGTCACTTGGCGGCGGGCAGTTTGGCGTGCAGTTCGCCATCAACACCTGGCAGCCGCGCGCGCACCCCAACTACCCCGCCGAGTTCGACATCTACATTGACACAGACCTCGACGGGGAGGATGATTACGTGATCTTCAACGCCGAGCAAGGCGGCTTCGGGGCAACCGGCGTGAACCTCACCTACGTTGGCCCGTTGCCGAGCGGCCCATTCCAAGCCTTCTTCTTCACCGACGCCGACTTCAACTCCGGCAACGTGATCATGACCATCCCGGCCGGCGCGATCGGGCTAAGCGCCACCAACCCTAGCGCGTGGACGCCCTTCGACTTCTACGTGCTTGCCTTCGACAACTACTTCACCGGCAACCTGACAGACTTGACGAACATCATGCGGGTGAACCCAGCCTATCCGCGCGCGGAGGCAGCCGGGCTTGCCCCCAATCCGGTGCCGGTGGGCAGCAGCAGCACGCTGACCATCACGCCGCTTCCCTTCAACGACCTTGATTCGCCGTCGCAGCTCGGCGTGCTGTTGATGTATCGCGATGCGCAGTGGGGGCGCGAGGCGGATATCATCACGCTTGAGCTGCCCAGCATCATCGTCACGAAGACGGTCGGCACGGCGCCGGGCGTGTGCGCCACCACGTCGGAGATCACCGTCACCTATGGCACGACGGTGTACTACTGCTACGCCGTGCAAAACACCGGCAACATCACCCTGACCGCCCACTATCTGACAGACGACGTATTGGGCACAATCTTGAACAACTTCAACTACACGCTCGCGCCCGGCGCTAGCGTCAACACAATCGCGGCGGGCCTCACGATCAGCCAAGTGGTCACGCAAACGGTGGTGAACACCGCCGACTGGGTCGCCTATGCGGACGCGGACCCGGGCACGGATTACCCCGCCTATAGCGCCGCCACAGCGCGGGTGAACGTCTTCTCGCCATCCATCCTCATCACGAAGACGGTCGGCACGGCGCCGGGCGT
This sequence comes from uncultured Anaerolineae bacterium, assembly GCA_938034415.1. Lineage (GTDB taxonomy): Bacteria > Chloroflexota > Anaerolineae > J036 > Brachytrichaceae > JAAFGM01. The sequence continues at coordinate 21,347 of CALHLE010000059.1, read as the reverse complement.
GTGCGCCGCCACGTCGGAGATCACCGTCACCTACGGCGCCCCGGTGTACTACTGCTACAGCATCCAAAACACCGGCGACCTGACGTTCACCGGCCACACGTTGACCGACACGGTGCTAGGGGTGATCCTGAACAACTTCAACTACACGCTTGCGCCCGGCGCTAGCGTCAACACGGTCGCGGCGGGCCTCACCATCAGCCAAGTGGCCACCCAAACTATCACTAACGAGGCTTTCTGGACGGCCTCCAGCATCTTCACTGTGACTGCCAATGCGTCGGCGACGGTGAACGTGCCTCCCACGCCGGTGCTGCTCACGCTAAGCGTGTCGCCGGCGACGCTGCCGGCCGACGGCAGCGCCAGCGCCGAGGTGGTCGCGCGGGTGTTCGACCAATACGGCGCGCCGGTGAGCGGCCTCGGCGTGACGCTGCTGGCCAGCGCCGGCGCGCTCACCAGCAACAGCGGCGCCACCGACGCCAGCGGCGGCGTGACCACCACGCTCACGGCGCCGCTCACCGCCGGCAACGGCACGGTGTTTGCGCTGGCCGGTCCGCTGTCCACGTCTCGGCTGGTGACGTTTACGCAAAACGTCACCACCACCGGCCTGAACCTCAGCACGTTCAACCACTCGTCTAACGTGGTGAGCGCCAACGGCCTGATCACCTACACGTTCACCGTGTCGAACGCCGGGCCGGGCAACGCCACGGGCATTTTGCTCGTGCTGCCGATCCCGGCCAACAGCGCGTATGTGGGCGGCAGCGCCATCGGCGGCACGCCGCTCGCCATGCCCTTCTCCGCCTTGTCGCCGAGCAACGCGCTCAACTTCGGGCCTGCCGCCGTTGACGCCGCCGAGGCCAGCACCATCGTCTGGAACGGCAACCTGACGGCCGGCACATCGCACACCGTGCAGTACACGGTCAAGCCCACTATCATCAGCGGCGTGATCACCGCGACGGCGTCGCTCTTCCTGGGCGATGAGGCGGTGAACCCTGGCGGCTACTCGCTCACAACAGAGGTCACGCCGGTGGGCGTCGTCTATCTGCCCATCGTGCGACGCTGATCAGTCGCGAGCTGCGGCTGCTGGTCCGTCTTCCCTTGGCGAGGCGCTTCACCGATGAAGCGCCTCGCTTCATTCAGCGCAACTAATGGCCAACGCTGGAGGTTGGTGATGCGCGGATGCCCCTACGAATTCGCGGAGTCGCTCTCGATCCAGATCACTTCGGAGCCGAACTCGTCCAGCGCCAGCGTCAGCCCGTCGCGCATCAGCGCTGCGCCGGCGATCGTCCCCATGTCGCCGCGATCCTCAGCGCGCACACGGTAAGCGGCCGCCGCGTTCAGCCCGCGCGGGCGGATCGCGCGCCGCGCCGGCCCGCCCATGGCGCGGAAGATCATGACGACGCTGCGCGCCTGGTCGGGCGAGACAGCCTGGATCGCGTCCCAGCCCCAACCTCGCCCTTCGACGTTGTAGCGCGGCGCGATGAGGTGAATGACCTTGGCGTTGCGCGTCAGCGCGCGCAGCGCCTTGTATTGAGCGAGGGCTTGGCGCGTCTCGGCGACCTGCTGCGGCGTCCACTCCGTGACGCGCTGCATCAGGATCAGCGGCCCGCCGAAGATGGCGCTGCGCAGCGTGTAGCGGTTCGGCTCGTCCTGCATGTAGCGCGCGCTGTAGCGCAGCGAAAACGGATACGACGCGCCGTAGATGCCCTGTCGGGTTGCGTAGGTGGCGATGTTGTCCACGGTGATGCTGGTGTGATACAGGCGCGCCATCTTGTAGGTGAGCATGCAGCCGCCATCCTCGCAATTCTCCAACGTCACATGCGGCCGTCGTTGGCGGATTGCGGCGATCACGCGATCCAGGCCGTGCTCGGCATTGGCGTAGTTGCTGTCGCCCGGCGCATGGGTGTGATCGTCGCGCCAGCACACCTTAACCATGTCCTCGCCGTCCTGAATGATGTAGTTCACGCCTTCTTCGTCAATCAGCCGCATGATCTCGCCGATCAGCCACTCACGACACGGCGCATGGCTCAGGCATAGGGGCGCTGCGCCAAAGTAATCGTCGCCGGCGTGGATCAGCCATTCGGGATGCGCCTGGGCCGCCGGCGCATTCGGGTTCATCTGCGCCAGCGCCATGTGGACGCCGAAGCGCATGCCCAGCTCGGCGCAGCGCTCGCTCAGCGGGCGCAGGCCGCGCGGGAACTTGGCCGGATCGGGCCGCCAGTCGCCGATGCCGCGCGCCCAGCCCAGGTCCATCACCACCGCCTCGATGCCCAACTCGGCGCAGCGCGCGATGGCCGCCAGTTGCTGCGCCTCGTTGATGTCTTGCCCGTAGCCCCACGAGTTGTATTGCGCCCAGGGATAGCGCGCGTCCGGCATGGGCGGATGCACATGCGCTTCGGCGAAGCGCTGGGTGACGTAGCCGGCTTCGTCCCAATCGCCAAAGAAGCGTCCGACAAAGACGGCGGGCACATCGAACGCCTGTCCCGGCGCAAGCGCGTGCGCCAGGTCGTCAATCGCGCTGCGCAGGCAGGTGTAGCCGTCGCGCGCCCAGGCCAACAACCGGCTCTTGCCGTTGAACTCGATGCCCAGCACTAGCCCGGCGTCGCTGAGCGCCGCGTCGGGGTCATCCGGCGGATCGAGGCGGGCGCGCAGCGCAGCCCAGGCGCAACTGCTCGGCGCCCAGTAATGCGCGCCGAACGACCCCATGCGAACTTCGTGCGCAGCGCGGCCCGGGACGAGCTGCATCTTGTGCAGCGCGAACTTGTCCGGCCGGTAGTTCCAACTGAACTGCTCGACGTGGAAGAGGGTATTGCGCCCGTCCAACGGCGCGCGCAGGTTGAGGATGTCGCAGCCGGTGACGCGCACCGGCGCATCGCTCAGGTTGACCAGCTCGGCCCAGGTGCGCACAAACGGATGCGCGGCGAAGGCTTGCGCACGCTGGACGAGCTGCAAGCGGCCATCGGCGCTCAGGATGCGCAAGGTCAAGGTGCGCGCGCCGTCGGCGAGTTCGCCGAATTCGGCATCGGCGACGTCGCCCAGGCGAAGCGGCTGGCCCTCGACCGTCATGCGGCTAAGCGGGGATGGCGATACGTCGAGGCCGGGATGCGTCGCGCTCGTCATCTGCCAGGTGAGCGCGCCGTCGGCCAGCGCGATGCGGCATGTGACGGCGGGAGTTTCGAGCGTCCAATCGGACATTGGTTGGGTCTTTGATCCTGTGGCCGGAATCCGAGTTGCTTCAGGAACTGAGGGGTTCTAGGGACTGGATGTGCACCAGCGCAGAGTCGCGCTCGCGCAGGTCTTCGAAGCGCAGGCCGGCGCGCATCAGTTGCGCGCCGGTGCAGCGCTCGCTGCGGTCATGCGAGTGCCATCGAACCAGGTAGTCGCGGTCGGGATGCAGCGCGCGCAAGCGCAGAGTGCGCGCCGGCTCTCCGCCCGGCAGTCGAAAGACGAAGAGCAAGTGCTCGTCTGCGTCGGGCAGGGCGTATTGAAAGGCCGCCCAGCGGTCGCCGCCGCCATTGCGATGGGGCTGATCGGTGAGGCGATAGAGGTCGGCCTGGCGCACGAAGCGCCGGACGAGCGATTTGTATAGCCCGATGTGCGCGGCGTAGCGCTCGCGCACCCAGGCCGGCAATTCCGGCAACTTCTGCGATAGCCCCATCACGCCCAACATGCCGATGCGGATGAAATAGTCCAGCTCGTGCGGCTGTAAGTTTGGGTCGCGCGGGTTGAACTGCTGGGGCGGATAGCCGTTGATCCACTCGCTATATGTCCAGCGCAACAACGCATCCGGGCTGAGCATAGTCGTCGCGCCCCAGAAAAGCTGCAGCGAATGCTCCGGCCAATCCGGATCGCTGAGGAAGGTGAAGTGCGTGTGGCGCAACATGCCCAGGTCCACGCGCAGGCCGCCCGAAGAGCAGTTCTCCCAGATCACCTCCGGGTAACGTTCGCGCAGGCGCCGCAGCAGGCGATAGTAACCCTGGTAGTGCGCGTAGAGTCCGTCGCCGGCGGCGTGGCCGTGGTCGGTTCGATTGCAGCCGGCGCCGGGGTCAAGGTTGAAGTCCAGCTTCACCCAGTCCAGCGCGTAATCGTCCACCAGTCGGCTCAGCGTCTCGAACGCCCATGCTTGGGCTGCCGGATTGCCAAGGCAGACGTAGCCCAGCCGCTCGCCGTCGCGCATGGCGACGAACTCGGGATGCTCCTCGGCCAAGCGCGCCAACCGGCCCAGCCCCTCGATCTCGCACCACAAGCCGAACTTCAACCCTTTGGCATGCGCATAGTCGGCCAGGGCGCGGATGCCGCCGGGGAAGCGCGTGGTGTTCACCAAGTGCCAGTCGCCGCGATAGTCGTACCAGTGCGTCGCCGGGTCGGACGGGCCGAACCAGCCGGCGTCCAGCGTGCACACCTCGATGCCCATCTCGGCGGCGACTGCGACGTTGGCGCGGAAGGTCGCCTCGTCAATGGCCTTGTCTTCGTAGCTCCACCAGTGATTCCACTCCACGGGGAGCTGGCGCGCCAGCGCGTTGCGCGGATACCAGCGCCGGCGACCAACGCGGGCGTAGGGGATCGAGATGTCATTGAGGTCGGCGCCCTCGGCGAGCACGAGGGCGACCGGCGGCGCGGCCATCGTCTGGCCGGGCTGCAACACGGCGGCGAACTCCCAGTCGTTCAGTCCGCCGCTCACCTGCCAGCCGGCGTCGCGCGGGTCGAAGCGGAAGCACCAGTTGCCCGACCATGCGACCGACATGGAGAGCATGCCGCTCCCTTCGGCGCGAAAGAGGGTGAACCAGGGGTGGTGCCGATTGGACGAGCGGCCGGCGCGCGTCTCCAATCGGAAGGCTTCGCACAGCGTCTGCCGGACGCCGCCGAATTCGTCGCCCCAGGCCGCCGTGTAGTACATCAGCTCGCACGCTGCCGGCTTCAGCGCCAGCGCCAGCGAGTCCAATCGCGTGAGCGTGATCGGGCGATCGCCCGCGTTGTGCACATCGAATTCGACCTCGATCAGCCCCTCGGCGTACACGGTGAAGCGATGAGCGATCTCCAGCCCGGCCGGCGCGGCGCGCAGCCGGGTGACGCAGCCGGTCGCGGCCGGCCCATCCTCGATGCGCGCGTCCAGCGTTTGCAGGCCGTCGCTGTGCGCGTGGATGTGTGCGCCGTCGGCGACGACGCCGAAGAGCGGGCTGGCGGCGGCGTCCACCCAGTCGTTGCCGGGCAGGCTGAGCCGTTCGAGGCGCAGGCCGGCATGGTGTGACAGGCGGCACGCCAGGTTGCGCGTGGAGAGGTCAACGACCATGGTTCAGGGTTGCGGCGTCTGCGCCGCGCGCATCGCGTCGTAGCGCTTCAGGGCGCGGCAGGCGATGGAATCGGGACATGGCGTGGGCTGCGCGGCGTCGCGCGCGAAGTTGTCGAGCCGGGCGAAGGCGATCGCAATGAGCGCCAGCGCGACCAGCGCGGCCAGGATGATCGGCGTGAATTGCCGCCGGTTGAGTGCAAAATCGTCGCTCATCCCTTTAGGCCGGTGGTGACGATGCCCTGGATGATGAAGCGCTGCGCCAGGAAGTAGAGGATGATGCACGGCGCGACGAACATGATCGCGCCGGCCATCTGCAACGCCAGCTCGCCGCCGCCGCGCATGTTGCGCAGGAAGTTGATGCCCAATGCCAAGGTGTACAGGTTGCGGTCGCTCAGGTAGATCAGCGGCGTCAGGAAGTCGTTCCAATTGGCCATGAACGCGAAGATGGCGATGGTGGCCAGCGCCGGCTTGGCCAGCGGAAGGATGATCTGCCAGTAAATGCGGAACTCGCTGGCGCCGTCAATCTTAGCCGCCTCGTCTAGCTCGGTGTTGATCGTCATGAAGAACTGGCGCAACAGGAAGATGGAGAACGCCGGGCCGAAGAACGGCGGCAGCACCAGCGGGCCGAACGTGTTGGCCATCCCCAGCCCGCGCACCCACAGGATGAAGCTGGGAATCATGGTGACCGGGTAGGGGATCATCATTGTGCTGAGCAGGACGATGAACAACAGGTTGCGCCCTGGGAAGCGCAGCCGCGCGAACCCGAACGCCGCCAGCGAGGCCGAGAGCAGCTCGCCGAATACCGCGATCGTAGTGACGATCACGCTGTTGCGAAAGAACGTAGCGAATGGAATCATCTCGAACACGCGCGCGTAGTTTCGCCAGTTGAACTGGGTGGGCAGGAACTGCGGCGGGAAGCTGAGCGGCGCGCCAGTCTCGCGCAGCGATGACGTGAACGACCACAGGAAAGGTAGGATAAAGATGGCGCCCAGTCCGATCAACAAGCCGTAAATGATGACGTTGCGCGCGATCTGGCGCGCATACCATTGCGCCGAGTGACGTTTGAAGGTGATCGCTGCCATTTACTTCCTCCCCAGCCCTTCGTAATGCACCCACAGGTCGGAGGTGCGCAGCAAGATCGCCGTGCAGATCAGGATGATGAGGAACAGGAACCACGCCAGCGCCGAGGCATAGCCCATCTCGAACCAGGTGAAGGCATTGCGGTACAAGTAGAGCAGGTAGAACAAGCTGGCGTTGGCCGGCCCGCCGCCGGTCATGATGTACGACACGGCGAAGGTCTGAAAGGTGCCGATGATGCCGGTGATCAGCGAGAACAGGATGACCGGCGAGATCATCGGCAGCGTGATGTGCTGGAAGCGTTTCCAGCTTCCGGCGCCGTCCAACTCGGCGGCCTCGTATAGCTCCAACGGCACGCCCTGCAGCGCGGCGATGAAGATCACCACCGTGCCGCCCACGCCCCACAGGCTCATCAGGATGAAGGCCGGCATCGTCCATGCCGGGTCGCCCAGCCAGTTCGGGCCTGGCAGGCCCAGCAGCGAGAGGAAGTAATTGACGATGCCGAAGCGCGCGTTGAAGATCCAGGCGAACACGATCGCCACAGCCACGCCGGAGATGAGCGAGGGCAGGTAGAAGATGGTGCGGAAGACGCGCTGGCCGATCACCTTTTGGTTGAGCAACACCGCCAGCCCCAGCGCGGTGATCAACCCCAACGGCACGCTGAATAGCGTGTAGATCGTGGTGACGCGCAATGAGTGATAGAACAGGTCATCGCCGAACATGCGCGTGTAGTTGCTCAGGCCGAGCCAGACCGGATCGCGCCCGGGGCTGTAGCGCGTGAAGCTCAGCGCCAACGAGGCGATGATCGGCCCGGCCAGGAAAACCACAAATCCGATCAGCCACGGGCTAATGAACAAGTAGCCCATGATGGCCTCGCGGCGGGTGAGCGGCGAACCAAAAACGCCGCGTTTGCGCGGCGAGACGACTGGAGCTGCGACTGCTTGTGCCATGTGAATCGGCGCAGGGCGGCGCCGGATGAGGCCGCCCTGCAATGTCATCCGTGCCGGCGCGCTATGCGCGTCGCGCGAGTTCTGCGTCCACCTTGGGCGCGGCAGCAGCCATCGCCTCGGCGACGCTCTTCTTGCCGATGAAGGCCAGCTCGAGTTCGGCTTGGATCATGCCCTGGATCTTGTCGAACTTTTCGCCGGCGCCGGGGATGCGCAGCACACCCGGCTGTGTGACGATCTCCGGCAGCGCGCCATAGCCGAGCTGCTCGTGATCCGGCCCGCTGAAGGTGGACATCAACGACTTGAGCGGCGGGATGTAAGGCGTCACGCTATCAATCGGCCGCTGTAGCACGAAGTCGCGCGCATAGGCCCACGCCGCCGGCGCCATCTTCGAGTTCGCGCCGATAGACCAACAGCCGAGGTGCATATACCAGACGCGCTGGCCGATGTTCGACTTGGGCGAGAGCACGGCGCGCCAATTAGCGCCTTGCGTCTCCTTCAGCTCGCCCAGTTCCCAGTAGTTGCCCAGGCGCATGGCGATCAGGCCGCTGGCGAACACTTTGGCCATGCTGCCGCCCAGCATCTGGTAGGCCGCTTCGTCCACGGCGACCTTGTCCTTGTTCACCATGTCATACCAGAACTGCACGGCCTCGACCGCCGCCGGCTCGGTGATGGTGGTCTTGGTCTCATCAGCGTTGAAGATGTCGCCGCCGTTCGACCAGATCATGTATTGCCAGTTCACGAACCAGTTGTCGAAGCTCAAGCCATAGCGCTCGACTTTGCCGCCCTGCGCAACGTGCAGCTTGAGGGCGGCTTCTCGCACGTCGTTCCACGTCCAATCCGGCGTGGGGGGTTGCAGGCCGGCCTGCTCGAAGTGATCCACGTTGTAGTACAGCGACACCGGGCCGGGCATGAAGCCGTAGATGAACGCATAGGACTTGCCCTGCCAACTTTGCGCCGGGATGACTACGGGCAGGATGTCGTCGCGCTTGATCTGGTCGTCGCTGTCAATCAGGTCGTCCAGCGGGCGCAGCGCGCCATTGGCGGCGTAGGGCTGCACGTAGCCTTCCCACATGTCGAACACGTCCGGCAGCGTGTTGGCGGCCATCATCGTCTGCAGCTTCTCGAAGTAGCCCTGTCCGGCGGGCAAGATCTCCGGCACGATCTTCACGCCGGGATAGCGGGCTTCAAAGTCGGCGTTGAACTTGTTGCGCAGCGGCTCTTCGGGCGCTGTCGCGCAGCACACCATCACCCGCAGATCGCCGGCCATGCCCTCGGCAGCGGGCTGCGCGGCGGGCGCCGTCCCTTGTCCGCCGGCTGGCGCAGCGGGGGCGGCGGGCGCAGCGCAGGCGGCCAGCGCAGCAGCTGCGCCGCCGAAGCCGACCAGCTTCAACATCTGCCGGCGGCTGATCGCGCGAACGGACTTCTCGGTTGTTTGCATATCTATTCACCTCCAAAAACTTGCTTCCTGAGATAAACCGTGCTGCTCCGCGTGGCGCATCACGGCGCTTGAGCGGGCAGTGGCTTGCGCGTTGCGCGCTTGCCATACGCCGTTTCTCCGTTGCTAGTGGACAGCGCATGCTCATTCAAGCGTATCTGACGCATGCGCTGTTTGAGATAGGCGATGGATTGCTCATCTATGCAGAACTGCGCCACCACGTCGGGTTGTCGGCGCGCGATCTGGGCGAATTGCTCGGCTGCGGTGTGGGTGACGATCACGTGGTCGCAAACGCGCGCCAATCGTTGCACATCGGCGGCAGCGTCCACCAAGGCCGTGTCCACGGTGCGGTCAGGGTGATAGCTCTTGATGATGTGGCGCAGCGATCGGGCGGTGTTCTCCAGGGTGCACACCAGCCCGATGCGCGGCCCGGCAAGTCGAGCGATGCGCAGCAGCGTGTCCGGCGACGGGCGCGTATCCACCCCGACGATGCGATCGGTGTACTCGCCGAAGATCTGGCTCACCTCGGCCAGGTGGTGAAAGGTAGTGATGATGAGGTCATTCTGGCGCGCCAGGGCGCGTACGCGCCGCGCGGCGTCTTGCAGCACACAGGCCGCGATGGGTTCGCCCACTAGCTCGCTCAACTCGCGCGCCATTTCGACGCTGTCATGCGCGTTGCATTCGATGAAGGTCATGCGCAGGCAACGCGCGGCATACACGTCGGCCACGGTTGCCAACAGGTCCTGTGTGATTCGCTCGCGCGGAATGCCGGCGACCATCGCCCGCCAGATCATCTCTCGCGCGCATCGCTGCAGATCATCGGCTGCTGCGATACGCGACCCTTCGTCTTTGACGATGAACCCGCGATTGCGTGGGCTGAGCGCGATCACGCCTGCCTCGCATAGCTGGCGATAGGCTTTGTTGACTGTGTTGCGATTGGCGCCGAGCTCGCGCGCCAGTTCGCGCACCGATGGCAGCCGGCTGTTGGCCGGGTGCATGCCGGTCTGGATGCGCCAGGTGATGGCTTGTTTAACGTCTTCGACGGTGATGCGGGCCGAGGTGTGCTGTGCGTTCATCCGCAAACCAAGAGCGATCAAGTGAATCGTAGTTTTTGTCCCTTGTCATAGGACAAAGGACATGTGGAAAGTATGGGGGCGATTGGGCCGATTGTCAACTGCGTGCGCGCCGAGTGTTTTAGCTGCGTCTCACGCCATCCTCAGAAAGGCGTGCTAAAGATGTAGCCGTTCTGGAGTAAACGCGACGCAAACCGAGCGCTTGGCGGCGACTCGCGTCAAATCAGGGTGTATGAGCGAACAAAACAAGCGTGAACGAGATAATTCCTCTTTGGGAGAACAACCAACGCGACTGGGCAACTTGCCCAATCGCCTGCGCGGGCCGATGGCGTTCATCGCCGGCGTGTTTGCTGCGCTCGTCGCGCTCATCCTTTACAACGCGCTCACGCCCGATCCGCCGCAACTGACCCGGCGCGATGTCAACGATGCGGTCGTCCGGGCGATGGCCTCGGCCACGCCTCGCCCGCCATTCTCCGTCGGCGCCTTTCAGGCGGTCGCTCCTGCGCTCGTGCTCATCCAGGTCGAGCGCCCCGCGCAGGACCGCAACGGCGAACCAGGCCGGGGATTGGGCAGCGGCATCGTGGTCAATGACCAGGGGCTGATCCTCACCAGTTTGCATGTCGTTGAAGGCGCCAAAGAGATTCGCCTGACGTTCGCCGATGGCACCGAAGCCTACGGTCGGGTGGTCATCGAACGACCGGAGCATGACATCGCCGTGTTGCAGCCCAGCCAACTGCCGGGTGTGCTTGCGCCCGCGCCATTGGGCAACCCCAACGCGCTGCGCGTGGGCGACGAGGCGTTCGTCGTCGGCAACCCGCTCGGCCTGTATGGCTCGCTGAGCGCCGGCGTGATCTCCGGCTTGAAGCGCTCGTTCGCGCCGCCGGGACGCAGTCGGCGGATGGAAAACCTCATCCAGTTCGACGCAGCCGTGAATCCCGGCAACTCGGGCGGGCCGCTGCTCAACCGCTACGGCCAGGTGGTCGGCATTGTGACCGGGCTGGCCAACCCCAGCGGCCAGGAAGCCTTCAGCGGGATCGGCTTCGCCGTGCCGATAGACATCGCAGGCGGCGCGGCGGGGATGCCGTCGTATTGAAGTCATGCGCCGCGCCGCCGCGCGAGCGCGCAGGCGAATCTTTGCAAGGAGCGTTGATGATGGATTCAAACAGGCCGGTTGAGACGCGGACGACGATTGAGCGCTTGCTCTATGAAGTGAAGAAAGTGATCGTCGGCCAGGATCATCTGCTGGAACGCCTGGCGGTTGCGCTGCTGGCGCGCGGGCACATCCTCGTCGAAGGCGTGCCGGGGCTGGCGAAGACCATGACGATCAAGACGCTGGCCGATGCCATCGGCGGATCGTTCAAGCGCATTCAATTCACGCCCGACCTGGTTCCCGCCGACCTGGTGGGCACGCGCATCTACAACCAGAAGACCGGCGAGTTCAACGTGGCGCTCGGCCCGGTCTTCACCAACCTGCTGCTGGCCGACGAGATCAACCGCGCGCCGGCCAAAGTGCAGAGCGCCCTGCTCGAGGTGATGCAGGAGCGCCAAGTGACCATCGGCGGCGAAACGTTCAAAGTGCCCAATCCCTTCCTGGTCATGGCGACCCAAAACCCAATCGAGTCCGAGGGCACCTACGACCTGCCGGAGGCGCAGGTGGATCGCTTCATGATGAAGGTGATCGTGGGCTATCCCACGCCGACCGAGGAGTTCGTCATCGTCGAGCGCATGACCGGCTACCTGGACGCGGTGCAAAAGGTGCTGACCACCGAGCAGTTGCTCGATTTGCAAAAGCGCGCGTATCAGGTGTATGTGGATCCGGCGCTGATCGAATACGCCATTCGCGTGGTCAACGCGACGCGGCAACCCAAGGATGTCGGCTTGAAGGATCTGGAGCGCTACATCATGTTCGGCGCCAGCCCGCGCGCTTCGATCAACCTCATCCTCACGGCAAAGGCGCTCGCCTTCGTGCGCGGCCGCACCTATGCGCTGCCCGAGGATGTGGTGGACATGGCGCTGGATGTGCTGCGCCATCGCATCGTCCTGTCCTACGAGGCGCTCTCCGATAACGTCACCAGCGACGAATTGATCAAGCGCGTCCTCGACCGCATTCCGATCCCGGTTGTGCCGCTGCATGAGCACGCCAACGTTCGCCTCAACGCCTGAGCGCATCCTGCAGCGCATAGACTGGCACGTCGTGCGGCGGCTGGATGGCCTGCTGCAAGGCGACTATCGCAGCCTGATGCGCGGCCACGGCTTGGACCTCGCCGATCTGCGCGAATATCAGCACGGCGACGACATTCGCTACATCGACTGGAACGTCACGGCGCGCATGAATGCGCCCTACATCCGCGAGTATCACGAGGATCGCGACCTGACGGCCTGGTTTCTGCTCGACCTCAGCCCGTCGGTGGACTTCGGCGCTGTTGCTGCGCAGCGCCAGAAGCGCATGGCGTTGATCGACTTCGTCGCCATGCTGGCGCGCGTGCTCAACCGCAACGGCAACCGGATGGGCGCGTTGCTATACGACGGCCGCGCGCAACGCGCCATCCCCGTTGGCAGCGGGCGCATTCACGTGCTGCGCATCATCCATGACCTGCTCCATTACCCGCATCTGCCGCGCGCCCCGTTCACCGATCTGACGCCGCTGCTCGAATCAGCCCTGAGCACGCTTAAGCGCCGGTCGCTCGTCTTCATCGTCTCCGACTTCATCAGCGCCCCCGGCTGGGAACGCGCTTTGCATCGGCTTAGCCAGCGTCACGAAGTGTTGGCCATTCGGCTATGGGATCCGCGCGAGGTCGAGCTGCCCGACGTCGGCCTGGTGGTGATGGAAGACGCCGAGACGGGCGAGCAAATCTATGTGGATACGAGCGACGCGCGTTTTCGCCGGCGCTTTGCGGAGGCGGCGCGCCGGCGCGAGGCTGCGCTGAGCGAGGCTTTCAAACGCGCCGGCGTGGATGCGATGTCGCTCTCCACCGAAGAGGACTTGGTGGGCGCAGTGATGCGCTTTGCGATGCGGCGCAAGCGCCGTCGGAGGTGATCCCTCGTGTCCTTCATCTGGCCTGCGATGTTGCTCTCGCTCCTAGCGCTGCTGCCGCTGGCAGCGCTGTACGCGCGCGCACAGGCGCGCCGGCGGCAGATGATGGCGCGCTATGGCAGCATGGGGTTCGCGCAACAGCCCGGCGGCCGCCGGCTCGGCGCGCGGCGGCACATCCCGGCGGCTTTCACGTTCGCCGGCTTGGCGACGCTGGCAGTCGCCCTCGCCCGTCCGCAAGCCGTGCTCAGCCTGCCCCGCGCCCAGGGCACGGTGGTGCTGGCCTTCGATGTGTCGGGCAGCATGGCCGCCGATGACATCCAACCCACGCGCATGGACGCGGCCAAGGCGGCGGCGCGCGAATTCGTACAGCGCCAGCCGCGCACCGTTCAAATCGGCGTGGTGGCCTTCAGCGACAGCGGCATGGCCGTGTTGCCGCCGACCGACGACCAACAAGCCATCCTGGCCGCCATCAATCGCCTGTCGCCGACGCGCGGCACGTCGCTGGCCAACGGCATCTTCGCTGCGCTGACTACGATTGACGACCTGGGGAAGAAAGCGACGACGAATTACTACAGCAACCGCGCGCCGCAGCCGACGCCCACGCCGACGCCGATGCCGCCAGGGGTGTATCAGCCGGCTGTCATCGTGCTCCTCACCGACGGCGAGAACACCACGTCGCCCGATCCGCTCGCGGCGACCGAAGCGGCGGTCTATCGCGGCGTGCGCATCCACACCGTCGGCGTGGGCAGCCCGGAGGGCACGCTGCTGAAGATCGAGGGGTTCACCGTGCATACCCGGCTCGACGAGTCCCTGCTGCGATACATCTCGGAGCGCACCGGCGGCGTCTACTACAACGCGCAGAGCGGGGACGACTTGCGCGCGATCTACGACAGCATCGGCGCGCAACTGGTGGTCGAGCCGGAGAAAACCGAGATCACGGCCATCTTCGCCGCACTGGGCGTGATGCTCTTGCTGATCGGCGGCACGCTGTCGCTGGCGTGGTTCAATCGCCTGCCATGATGCCTGAAGATGTAGGAGGTCAACCGTGAGCTTGCTCTGGCCGGTATCCCTTGTTCTGTTGGCGACGATTCCCCTGCTGGTCGCGCTCTACGGGTGGACGCAGCGACGACGGCGACGCTTCGCCGTGCGTTTCTCCAGCCTGTCATTGGTGCGCGAGGCGCAGCCGAATCGTTCGCGCTGGCGGCGCTATTTGCCGCCGGCCCTGTTCCTCGCGGCGCTGGCAAGCCTGGTGCTTGCGCTTGCGCGGCCGGTGACCGTGTTCGCCGTGCCCAGCAGCAAGACCACCATCATCATGGCGATGGACGTATCGCGCAGCATGTGCTCGACCGACATCCCGCCCAACCGGTTGACGGCGGCGCAGAACGCCGCGCTGACGTTTATCGAAAGCCAGCGGCCCGACCTGCCGATCGGCATCGTGGCCTTCGCCGGCTTCGCCGAGCTGATCCAGGCGCCCACGACCGACCGGCAAGCCCTGCGCGAGGCCATCCTGAGCCTGACGACCGGCCGCCGGACGGCGATCGGCAGCGCGATCATCAAATCGCTGGAGGTGATCGCCGAGGTGGACGCCGATGTCCCCCCGCCGGTGACGAATCGGACGGCAGCCGCCCCGCCGACGCCGGTCGCCCCGGGCCAGTTCGCGCCGCACATCATCGTGCTGCTCACCGATGGCGCAAGCAACACCGGCCCGCTGCCCGAAGAAGCGGCGCAGCAGGCCGCCGACCGCGGCATCCGCGTATACACGATCGGCTTCGGCACCGAACAGGGCGGCGAGATGCCCAACTGCAACCCGCGCTACGTGGGCAGCGAACCTTACAGCGGCTACGGCATGGGCAGCGGCGCGTTCGGCGGGGGATTCATGGGGCAGTTCCGGCGCGGGATTGACGAAGAGACGCTCAAGCGGGTCGCGGCCATGACCTCGGCGGCGTATTACCCGGCGGAGAGCGCCGAGGAGTTGGTGAATGTCTTCCGCGATCTGCCGACGCACCTGATCGCCAAGTACGAGACGCAGGAGATCGGCTTCGTCTTTGTCGCGTTAGGCGCGCTGCTGGCGGCGTTGGCCTTTGCCCTCTCGCTGTGGTGGCACCCGTTGCTGTGACTCAGTGTCCTGATTCGCCCAGGTAGGCCGCCTTCACCTGCGGATCGTCGAGCAGGCGCTTCCCTTCACCGGAGAGCGTGATCCGGCCGGTTTCCAGCACATAGCCGCGGTGGGCGATGCTCAGCGCCAGGCGCGCGTTTTGCTCCACCAGCAGGATGGTGGTGCCTTGCTGGTTGATTTCTTGGATGATGTCGAAGATCTGTTCCACCAGCACCGGCGCCAGGCCCATCGAAGGCTCATCCAACAACAGCACGCGCGGCCGACCCATGAGCGCCCGGCCGATGGCGAGCATCTGTTGCTCGCCGCCGGAGAGCGTGCCGCCGCGCTGGTTGATGCGTTCGCGCAGGCGCGGGAAGAGCGCGAACACGCGCTCCATGTCCCGCCGGACGCCGTCGGCGTCGCGGCGCTGATAGGCGCCCATCTCCAGGTTTTCGCGCACCGTCAGCCGGGGAAAGATGCGCCGCCCTTCGGGGGATTGCAGCACGCCTCGGGCGACGATCTCGTGCGGCGGCAGGTGGTCAATCCGCTGCCCATCCAGCAGGATTTCGCCGTGGCGCGGCGTCAGCAGTCCAGAGATCGTCCGCAGCGTGGTGCTCTTTCCGGCGCCGTTCGACCCGATCAAGGTGACGATCTCGCCCTTCTCGACCGATAGCGAGATGCCTTTGAGGGCGTGGATGTTGCCGTAGTAGGTGTGGACGTCTTTCAGCTCGAGTAGTGTCATGCTGCGCTCGATAAATGGTAAGTTGTGTAAGTCCTCGCGGGTCGCATCAGGGCAGGCGCAGGCGTTGCCTTCGCCTGCGATAGGCGCTCAATGGCCGGCCGCCGCGCCGCGCCCCAGATAAGCCTCAACGACGCGCGCGTTGGCGCGAATCTCCTCCGGCTTGCCCTCGGCGATCTTCTCGCCGTAGTCCAGCACCGAGATGCGCTCGGAGATGGTCATGACCACGCGCATATCGTGCTCGATCAGGATCACCGTCAGCCCCAATTCGTCGCGCAAGCGTTGGATCAGCCGCGTCGCTTCGAGCGTCTCTTGGGGATTCATGCCGGCGGTCGGCTCGTCCAACAGGATCAGCTTCGGCTCGGTGGCCAGCGCGCGGGCGATCTCCAACCGGCGCTGGTCGCCGTAGGGCAGGTTCTTGGCCAGCTCGTCATACCGGCCTTCGAGGCCGACGAACTTCAGCAGCTCGCGGGCGCGCGCGCGCGCCCGCAGCTCCTCGGTGCGCACGCTTGGGCTTTGGAAGATGATCTGCCACATCTTGGCGTTCAAGCGCGCGTGCATCCCCACCATCACATTCTCGATCGCGGTCATGTTATTGAACAGCCGAATGTTCTGGAAGGTGCGGGCGATGCCCTGCTGGGTGATCTGGTCGGGGCGCTGGCCGGCGATGGATGCGCCGTCGAAGATGATGCTGCCGTGATCGGGCTTGTAGATGCCGGTGAGCACGTTGAAGAATGTGGTCTTGCCGGCCCCGTTGGGGCCGATCACGCTGACGATGCTGCCGCGCTCTACGGTGAGCGACACGTTGTTCACCGCGGTCAGGCCGCCAAAGGACTTGGTGACGTTTTGTGCTTCGAGTAGCGCCATGGTCGTCCTCTATGCCATTTTTGCTTCGCCGGCTTCAGTTTTGGCCGATGCCTCCCGATCCTCAATCGCGTGCGCTTCTTCTCGCCGGCGCTGGTCGGGCAAGATGCCCTCCGGCCGGAAGATCATCATGATGATCAGCAGCAATCCGAACAGCGCGCGCTGATATTGCGCCGGGTCGAACCAGTCCGGGATGACGACGCCTTGACGCTTGAGCGCGCCCAGCTCGGTTGCGATGCGCGGCAGAATTTGCAAGTCGAGCAGCGTGACGAGCACCCCGCCCAGAATCACGCCGGGGATGCTGCCCATGCCGCCCAGGATCACCATGGCCAGGATGCCGATCGAGCGGATCAGGTCGAAGGTCGGCGGGTTGATGAACTGCTGCTTAGCTGCGAACAGCACGCCCATCACGCCGGCGAACGACGCGCCCACGGCAAAAGCCATCAGCTTCATCCGCACCAGCGGGATGCCCATGGCGATCGCGGCCGTCTCATCCTCGCGAATGGCCTCCCAGGCTCGCCCAATGCGCGAGTTCTTCAGTCGGAAGACGGTCAACACGGTGATGCCGACGATCAGGAGCGCGAGCGCGTAGATGAAGAGCTGATAGATCTGAGGGTCGTTTAGCCCCGGGAGCAGGGCGCGCAGAAAGTCGGGCAAGGGCGGGCGGGCGATGGACTTGATGCCCTGCGCGCCATTGGTGATGTTGATCGGTCGGTCCAGGTTCACGGCCAGCACGCGGATCACCTCGCCCAGGCCGAGCGTGACGATGGCCAGGTAGTCGCCGCGCAAGCGCAGCACGGGCAAGCCGAGTAATACGCCGAAGAATGCGCCGACGAACAATCCCAGCGCCATGAACAGATAAAAAAGCTGCGGCGAGACGGGCGAAGCGCCCGGCGAGATTTGCGTGATCTGATCGGTGCTGAAGATGCCCCACAAATACGCGCCGACGGCGAAGAAGGCCACATAGCCGAGGTCGAGCAGGCCGGCGAAGCCCACCACCACGTTCAGCCCAAGCGCCAGCGCGACGAAGATCCCGGCCTGAATGGCCAGCTCGATGTAATAGGCGTTCAGCGTGCCGAAATAGGGCACGACGCCGATCAGCATGACTGCGCCAAGCGCCAGTTTGTAGCCGTTCGACACCTTGGCGCGGTAGATCAGCAGGAAGCCCAACAAGAACAGGATGAACAACACGTCTGTGCCCAGGCTGGTGCGCGTGTTCGTCAACATCAGCGCGCTGGTCACGACGACGTAGGCCGTCAGCGCGATGTACGCCGGCAGCCCGCGGTTCAGCGCGGCGAATGGGGAGTTCGGCAAGGAAGTCGTGCTCATGGTCTATACCTTCTGCGCGACCGCTTCGCCCAACAGGCCGGATGGGCGGAAGATCAAGATCAGGATCAGGATGGCGAACGCGACGATGTCGGCATAGCTGGCGCCGGAGAGTGCGCCGCCGGTGAGCAGCGACAGATAAGAGGCCACGAACGCCTCCAGGAAGCCAAGCACGATCCCGCCGACCATGGCGCCGGGGATGTTGCCGATGCCGCCGAGCACCGCGGCGGTGAACGCTTTCAGGCCGGGCAGGAAGCCGATGTATGGGTTGACCGTGCCCACACGGATGCCGAACAGCACCCCCGCTGCGCCGCCCAGCGCGCCGCCGATCAGGAAGGTGAGCGCGATGATCTGATTGACGTTGATCCCCATCAGGCTGGCGGTGGGGCGATCCTGCGCGACGGCGCGGATGGCTGTGCCTAGCTTGGTGGCGTTCACCAGGTAGTTCAGCCCGATCAGCATCAGCGTGGCGGCGACGATGAAGATCAGCGCGCGCACGTCGAGGATGAGTGGGATGGTGCGCCCATCGGCGGCGGGGATCTGCGCCAGTTGTATAGGCGGGCCGAAGTTCGGCGTCGGGAAGCGCGCATTGAAGCCCAGCCCAGTGACGTTGGCGATCAGGCGCATGCCGTCTTGCAACAACAGCGAAACGCCGATCGCCGAAATCAGCGGCACCAGGCGCGGCGCGTTGCGCAGCGGCCGGTAGGCTATGCGTTCGATTGTCATGGCCAGCGAGCCGCTGACGATCATGCCCACCGCCACGGCAATTAGGACGAACAACAAAGGCGGCATGGCTTTCAGTATTCCCGACGCCGCCAGCGCTGCGCCCAGCGCGGCGCCGGAGAAGGCGCCAACCATGAAAATCTCGCCGTGCGCGAAGTTGATGAACTCCAGCACGCCGTACACCATAGTGTAGCCCAGCGCAATGGTGGCGAACAGGAAGCCGCGCACCAGCCCGTCAACGATCACCTGCGGCAGGATGGTGAGCGTCGCCTGGACGAGGTCCACGTTGGCGCGCGTGCCGCGCAGCAGAAAAGCAGCCAGCACGGTGATCGCGCTCAGGACGATGGCGCTGCCGAGGACGAAGATGAACACTTGGCCCAGCGGCCCGAACACGCCGGCCAAGGTCATGCGCAGCGTGCGGCGGCTGGAAGGGGCGGGAAGAGCATCTGCTGCTATCGCCATAGGGAGGTGATATTGATCTGCTTTGGTTCGGCTCTTTCGAGCTTCGCGTGCGCAGGCGCGTCCGTGCAGCCTGGCCACACAGTGTAATACAAAACGGGCAGGGGAGGGTACAAACTCCCCCGCCCGTTTTACCGCGGCATCAGGGATCGGGTGGGCTTTACGGCGCCGGAATGTCCAACTTCTTCACTACGGCGTTCTGGTTCCACACCTCGCCGGGTTCGCCGTCCTTGTCGCTCACCTGCAACACGAAGTAGGTGGAGGCGACGGGATCGCCCTTCGCGTTGAAGGTATAGGTGCCGGTGATGCCTTTGTATTCGCCCGCATCGCGAATGGCCTGGACGACCTGCGCGCGAGAGGGCTTGCCGCCGGCCTTCTCCGCCGCCTGCGCGATCGCGCGGATGCAGATGCCCATCGCGTCATAGGCCTGCGCAGAGAACGGCGGCGCGTCCTCGTTGAACTTGGCCTTGTAGTCATCGGCGAACTTCGCCGCGTCGGGGAACTGGCTGACCGGCGCAGCCACCGACGTGTAATACATGCCCTTCACCGCGTCCCCGGCCAGCTTCAACAGCTCGGGCGAATCCAGGCCGTCGGGGCCGAGGAACTGCGCCGTGATGCCTCGATCGCGCGCCTGGCGGAACATCGGGCCGGCCTGGTCAAAGATGCCCCCAAAGTAGATCAGGTCGGGGTTGGCCGCCTGGATCGGTGTGAGGATGGACTCGAAGTTCGACTTCTCCTCCGTGCCTTCAAAACCGAGCACCTGGATGCCGTTCTTCTCGGCCTGCTGGCGGAAGAACTCGGCGACGCCCTGACCGTAGTCGGTCTTGTCGTGGATGATGTAGACGCTCTTGATGCCCAGCTCGGTGCGGGCGAACTCTTCGCCCACCGCGCCCTGCACGTCGTCGCGACCGACGATGCGGAAGGCATTCTCGTAACCGCTCTCGGTGATCTTCGGGTTGGTGTTGGCCGGCGAGACCATCGCCAGGTTGTTGTCCTTATAGGTGGGCAACGAAGCCAGCGCGACGCCGGAGTTCAGGTGGCCGACGATGCACAGGATGTCCGGGTCAGAGGCGATGTTCTTGGCGTTCGCTGCGCCGACTTCGGGCTTGGCCTGGTCGTCGAAGGGCGCCAACTCAACCTCGAAGCCCATGTCGGTCAGCATCTTGGCCATGTCCTGCAGGCCGAGGTCGGCGCCATTGCGGATGCCGGTGCCGAGCGCAGCTTGCGGGCCGGAGAGCGGGCTTTGCGTGGCAATCTTGATCTTGCCAGTCATGGTTGGCGCAGCCGGGGCGGCTGTTGGTTCGGCCGGTGCAGCCGTTGGTTCAGCCGTGGGCTGGGCCGGCGCCGCAGGAGCGGCCGTGGGCTGGGCCGGCGCCGGGGCGCACGCAGCAAGCGCGCCGATCAAGAACGTTGTGAGCAACAATTTGCTGAATGGACGTTTCATGGCTCTTTCTCACTCCTTTGAAAGATGAAAGAATTCGGTTGACTCCCGAAACCGAAACACAAGGTCATGGCGGGATAAACGAGTTGACACGCGCGCGCAGCCGCCGAGTTCCCAGGGATGCTCGACAGGCGATGGCCGTTCATCCCCGATAAACAGTTAAACAGTAATTTACACCAAGGTGAAATCCTTTGTCAAGCGCGGCGTGGCGCGCGATGTGTGACCCGCATCCGAACGCCACGTTCGCCTAGAGCGAAGCCAAGGCCCGCGACGCGCGGCAAGCGCTGATGGGGCGAGGGATCGGAGATTCTGAATCAATCAGCGCCGGCGCGCATCAGGGTGAGCCGGCAGCAGGCCGAGATAGCTAAACCCCAAATTGCCGGGCGAGCCGATTTCTGCCTGTCGTCCCCCACGCGGGAGGTCACAGGGGGCGTTGTCCTCGCACAGACTTAGCCGCTTGCCGCGTTTGCGCGGATTCTGGCGCTCCCGGCTATCCGCTGCTCGCCATTCGCCGCTCGCCGAAGGGGTTTCGGCGTCCTTGTGCGGACTTTTTAGGTTGCAACGGTGTCGCGGGATGAATCCCGCGTTACATGTGGTCGTCTTTCAGTGTCCTTGTGCAGACTTTTTGGGTTGCAACGGTAGCGCAGGATTCATCCTGCGCCCGGACCACCGACGTTTCAGTGTCCTCGTGCGGACTTTTTAGGTTGCAACCGGGGAAAGCCCTATATATCGCAGGCAAGAAGTGGGTGTTTCAGTGTCCTCGTGCGGACTTTTTAGGTTGCAACGGTGTCGCGGGATGAATCCCGCGTTACATGTGGTCGTCTTTCAGTGTCCTTGTGCAGACTCT
>CALHLE010000058.1 GCA_938034415.1 uncultured Anaerolineae bacterium | reverse complement strand
GGCTGAAGACCGACGTCGCCGAGTTGAAAGCCGATGTTGCTGTGCTGAAGACCGACGTCGCCGGGCTGAAGACCGACGTCGCCGAGTTGAAAGCCGATGTTGCTGTGCTGAAGACCGACGTCGCCGGGCTGAAGACCGACGTCGCCGAGTTGAAAGGCGATTCACTCGAGCGGAAATACCGCGAGCGGCCGTTCGTCTACTTCCGCCGCATCGCGCGCAAGCTTAAACTGCTCACCGACAGCGAACTCGAAAGCCTGCTGAGTGCAGCAACGGCCGACGGCGCGCTCACCGAAGCCGACGCAGAAGAGATCGCACGGCTCGACGCCCTCATCCGCGGCCGGCGCATCTCCGATGATCGCGAGGTCTATCTGGCCGTGGAAGTATCGGCCAAAATTGACGCGCGCGACGTAGAGCGGGCCGCACGCCGCGCGCAACTGCTGGAGAAGATCCCCGGCATGACCGCTGTGCCCGTCGTCGCCGGCGAAGCGCTCACCGACAGCGGTGCGCAAGCGGCAAGGCAGGCTGCGGTCTGGACCGTCACCGATGGCCACGCCGTGGAGGTTGCTGCCCCGCTGACCTGAGTGCGGGCCTAAGAAACGAAGGCGCCGAGTTATCTTGTCGGCGATGAGGTGAGCAATCCCCGCGCGGCGGATAATCGCGTCATGGATACGATTCTGGACCTGGCGTGGTGGGGGCTGGTCTATGTGCTGCTGCCGGTGACGCTGGGGGCCATCGCAGCGTTGCCATTCTGGCTGAAGCGGCGAATGTTGCTGGGCAACGCCATCGGCTCGACGGTCATCGCCGTCGTCATGATCGCTTTCATCATTCAACTCTTCGCCAGCCTAATCGCTACCGGCTTACCCTCGCAAGCGAACCTGTTGCCGGTTGGGGCGCTCGTCCTCGTCGGTTGGGTGGATGTGCTGATCCTGTTCTTCTTTGGCGGCGCGGTGGAGAACCGCGTCAAACGGCGGGTCATCAACCCGGATGATTTTTGATTCAGGTGTAACGCGCGCAATAGCCCAGGTCATCGCTGCCAGCGCAGGAGTCATGCATCGGGATCGTCGCAGGATATTCCGGCAGCAAGCCGATCCGGATGGTGCAGCGCACGAGCAGAAAGAAGCGCGTGCTCACGACAGCCGCCGGCAGGCTGGCCGCCGCCACGGCGGTCAGGATGAGCAGACGCAGCACAACAGACCATACGCCGGTCTCCGTAAAGGCGAGCGCAGGTTTCATGCGTCTTTAACCGTCTAAGAGCGGCGTCCCATCGGGCAACCACACGCCGGGCAACTCTGTCGTCACGCCGATCATCGCCCAGGGCAGGCCATGCAGCAGCGCCTCGAACGCCGGCGCATGCTCCGGCGCGACTTCGACGACGATCCGCCCATTGCTCTCGCTGAACAGAGCGACCCAGGGTTCGGCGTGGCCGAGGCTCGTCAGGCGTATGCCGATTCGGCCGGCCCGCGCCATCTCGGCGAGCGCCACAGCCATCCCCCCTTCGCTGCAGTCGTGCGCCGCGCGCACCAGCCCGGCCAGGATGGCGCGATGCAGCGCCGCATAGAGCGCGGAGGCGTGTTCGGGCAGCGTGGGGGCATGCGCCGAGACAGCCCCCACAACTTCATCGAACAGCGAGCCGGCCATTTCATCCCTCGTTTCGCCCAACAGATACACGCGTGATCCGGTGCGCTTCAGGTCCATCGTGATGCAGCGGGTCACATCGTCCACAATGCCGATGGCCGAGATCAGCAGCGTGCCGGGAATGCTCACCCGATGGCCTCGCCCGTCCAGGTAGGTGTTGTTGAGCGAGTCTTTGCCGCTGATGAACGGCGCGCGATAGCGCAGCGCCGCGTCGTAGCAGCCGCGACACGCCTCGACCAGCGCGCCCAGCGTCTCCGGGTCTTCTGGGTCGCCCCAGCAAAAGTTGTCCAGCAGCGCGATGCGCGCCGGGTCTGCGCCGACGCACACCAAGTTGCGCACCGCCTCGTCCGCGACGCTCACGGCCATCGCGTATGGGTCGCGCTTGCCGATGCTGGGGTTGATGCCGCAGGCCAGCGCGAAGCCGCGCAGCCCGCGCGTGCCCTGGGGCTTGATCACGACGGCATCGCTCGGCCCATGATTGCCCACGCCCACCAGCGGCTTGATCACTGTGCCGCCTTGCACCTCGTGGTCGTATAGGCGAATCACATCCTCCTTCGACGCCACGTTGGGATGCGCCAGCATCTTCGCGAGGACCTGGCCGGGCGATAGCCCCATCAGGCGACTCAAGCGCTGGTCTTTCTGTCGCGCTGTCTCCTCCTCTGCCTGTCCCCTCCGTCCGTCCACCACCGCGCGCAACGTGCGCCGAGGCAGGCCGTCGTGCAAGAAGCGCATGTCCAGGTCACAAACGCGCAGGTCGCGGTAGCTCACGCGCAGCCAGCCGTCGCCGGTGAACGTGCCGATGTCGCTCATCTCGCAGTCGAACCGGTCGCAAATCGCCTGCAACGCAGCCAGGTTGTGCGGCGGCACGGCCAGCACCATGCGCTCCTGGGCCTCGCTGAGCCAGATCTCCCAGGGCGCCAAGCCGGCATATTTGAGCGGCACGCGCTCAAGCTGCACCTGCGCGCCCAGCGCCGCGCCCATTTCGCCGACCGCCGACGAGAGGCCGCCTGCACCGCAGTCAGTGATAGCGTGGTAAAGCTTCGCGTCGCGCGCTGCCATCACGACCTCCAGCAGGTTCTTCTCGACGATGGGGTTGCCGATTTGCACGCTCGACCCGGCCACATCGCCGGTCTCGCGCGTGAGCGCGGCCGAGCTGAACGTGGCGCCGCGCAGGCCATCGCGGCCGGTGCGCCCGCCCAGCACGACAATCCGATCGCCGACCTGCGGAGCGCGCGGATGCGCGTTCGCCGGCGCGATGCCAACGCAGCCGCAATACACCAGCGGATTAGCGATGTAGCCGGCGTCATACACGATCGCGCCGCTGACGGTGGGAATGCCCATCTTGTTGCCGTAATCCTCGATGCCGGCGATCACGCCCGAGCGCACGCGGCGCGGATGCAGCACCCCCTCCGGCAACGCCTCGAAAGGCCAATCCTGAGGGCCGAAGCACAGCACATCCGTGTTGGCGATCGGGCGCGCGCTGACGGCGATGATGTCGCGAATGACGCCGCCGACGCCGGTATTCGCCCCGCCGAACGGCTCGACAGCCGAAGGGTGGTTGTGCGTCTCGGCCTTGAACGCCAAGTCAAACTCGTCGTCAAAGGCGATTACGCCGGCGTTGTCCACAAACGCGCTCTTCACCCACGGCGCAGCGATTTCATCGGTGGCGCGCTTGATGTAAGTCTTGAGCAGACCGTCAATAACGGTGGCCGGCTTCGCATCGGCAAATGACGACCCTTCACCGACAACCTGGACGCGCGCCTTGAACGTCTTATGCACGCAGTGTTCGCTCCACGTCTGCGCCAGCGTCTCGAGCTCCGCATCGGTCGGGTCGCGCCCAATCTCCGCGAAGTAGTGGCGAATGGCGCGCATCTCCTCCAGGTTGAGCGCCAGCCGGCGTTCGCGGCTCAGCTTGACGAGCGCATCGTCGTCCGCGTCGCGGATTGGGATGATCTCGATGCGCGGGTTGTCCTCCGCTGCATAGTCAAGGTGGGGGGTGACCGGTTCATCAATCGTGAATACTTGGATCACCTCGTTGGCCAGCAAACGCCGAACAATGCGCGCGACCTGTTCTGTATCGAGCGCGCCGCGCAGCGTGTAGCGGATGCCGGTGGCTGCGCGTTCGACGCCGCGCGCGCCCAACGCATGGGCTGCGCGCACCAGCTCGTCGGCGACTGCGTCGGTGACGCCGGGGCGCAACACGACTTCGACGCTGTGCGCCCCGGCCGGCTGCGGCGATGCGCCCAACGCAAACGTCTGCGTGACCGGATCGCACAAGAGTCGCCTGGCGACACGCGCGACATCGTCTTCGCTCAGCGCGCCGCTGAGGAAGTACAGGTCGGCAATTTCGACGGCGACCGGCGCAGAGAGGCCGAGCGTCCGCACATCGGCGGCGACGGCGGCGCAGCGCGCGTCGTTGAAGCCAGGCTTGGCGCGGACTTCGATTCGGTAAATCACCTGGTTCTTCACTCCCAAGCTCACAGCCGGCTGCGAAAGGGATGTTCGCCCATTCACGATTCTATAATCCCGCGCGTGACCGCGACGCCTGCCATCGAAACGCTCGTGGTGAAAGTCGGCACCAGCACGCTCACCGCCGGCACATCGCAGCTTAACCGCCGGCGCATGCTCGAGATCGCCCAGCAGATTGTGCGCGCGCGCGAACAAGGGGTGCGCGTGGTGCTGGTGTCGTCCGGCGCGATGGCCGCCGGGCGCGAGCGGCTGGGACTGGAGCGGCGCAACGGACGGCTGCCGCTGCCGGAGAAGCAGATGCTGGCCGCCGTCGGCCAGACGCATTTGATGGCGCTGTGGGAGCAAATCTTCGGCATGTTCGATGTGCGCGTCGCGCAGGTGCTGCTCACGCGCGCCGACCTCAGCGACCGGCGGCGCTATCTGAACGCCCGCGACACGTTGCGAGCCATCCTCGACCACGACATCCTGCCCATCGTCAACGAGAACGACGCCGTCACGACCGAGGAAATCCGCGTGGGCGACAACGACAACCTCTCTGCGCTGGTGACGAACGTGCTGGACGCCGACCTGCTGCTGATCCTCAGCGATATAGACGGCCTGTTCACCGCCGATCCGCGCAAGGACAAGCACGCGACGCTGATCGGCGAAGTGCGTGAGATTGACGACCGCATTCGCGCGCTGGCCAGCGGAAGCAAGACCGGCCTGGGCGTGGGCGGCATGAGCACCAAGATTCAGGCTGCCGAGTTGGTGACGCGCGCCGGGGCAAGCATGATCGTCGCGCAGGGCGCGCGCCCGAACGTCATCTTGGACGCGATCAGCGGCCGGCCGGTGGGCACGCGCTTCTTGCCGGTTGTCACGCAGATCGAGAGCCGCAAACGTTGGATCCTGTCGGAGCGCACCAGCGGCGCCTTCGTGGCCGACGACGGCGCGGTGCGCGCCCTGAAGAGCGGCAAGAGCCTGCTGCCGGTGGGCGTGAAGGCAGTCGTGGGCGAGTTCGAGCGCGGCGAGTTCGTCGCCGTGCGCGACGCGCAGGGGCATGAGGTGGCCCGCGGCATCACGCGCTACAGCGCGCGCGACGCTTCTCGCATCGTCGGCAAGCGTTCCGATCAGATCGAGAAGATCCTCGGCTACAACTACGCCCCAATGCTCATTCATGCGGATGACTTGATCGTGCTGTGACGGTGATTCCTTGTGGGCTGATCGTCTCTTGCCAGGCCGCGGAGGGAGAGCCATTGTTCGGCGCGCCGATGATGGCGGCCATGGCGCGCGCCGCCGAGGTCGGCAGCGCTGTGGCCATCCGCGCCAACGGGCCGGAGGACATCGCCGCTGTTCGGCAAGCAGTGCGCCTGCCGATCATCGGCCTGTGGAAGCTGCACGCGCCGGATAGCCCGGTCTACATCACGCCGCACCGCGCCGCGGCCGAAGCAATCGCCCAAGCCGGCTGTGATGTGATCGCCGTGGATGCCACGCCGCGCCGCCGTCCCCAAGGCGCAACGCTCGACGACTTGATCCCTTTCATCCGCAATGTGCTCGGCAAACCGGTGATGGCCGACTGCTCATGCCTCGCGGATGCCTTGTTGGCCGAATCACTCGGCGCGGATTACATCGGCACGACGCTGGCCGGCTACGCCCGGCCGCACGGGCGGCCGATGACCGACGGCCCAGACCTCGACTTTGTGGCCGAATTGGCCGGCCGCGTGACGAAGCCGATCATCGCCGAAGGGCGCTTCTATCTGCCCGACCAGGTGGCGCGCGCGATGACGCTCGGCGCGCATGCCGTGTGCGTCGGCAGCGCGATCACCCGGCCGCAAGACATCACGCGGCGGTTCGTCGTAGACGGCGTCGGTCGCGCGCACCGACTTAGCGACGCGCATGCGAGGTGAATTTCGACCTGTGGCGGCGTATAGAATCGCGCCAATGAAAACTCCGGCCGGCAAAGAATGCCGGTTCTACTACGCCGACTATCATCGCGGCAAAGAAAAGCAAGAGTGCCGGTTGATCGGCCGCAACCCAGAGGGAGGACAATGGCACCCCAGCCACTGCAACACATGTCCCGTCCCTAACATCCTGCGCCAGAACGCCTGTCCGCATTTGGCGCTGGAGGGCAGAGTGGTGCGGTCGTTGCTTGGGCTGCGCGAGCGCATTGCGGTCTATGCCGTATGCGCCAAGCACCTCACCGAGGTGAGCGCGCCGGAAGTCGGCTGCGGTCGCTGCCACGAGGAAGCAGCGCTGGTGCTGGGCCGGCAGGATGAGTAAACTCTAGCCCGCCATGGGCGCCACAGCTCAAATGCAGACCGTCTTCCATCCGACTCAGCTCGAACATGCTCCGGCCCGCGAGTTCCTCGACGGCGCGTGGGTGGACTACTTAGAGAGTCCACGCCGCCCGCGCATGATCCTCGATGCGCTTGCCCAAGCGCAGCTCGGCCCGGTGAGCGAGCCGGACGACTTCGGCCTGGCGCCGATTCGCGCCGTGCACGCTGACCACTATCTGGACTACCTTCAGTCGGCCTATACAAGGTGGGTGGCCGCCGGACGCTCGCGCGACGGCGTATATCCCGACACGTTCTATAAGCCTGGCTTCTTGCATCGGTCGCACGGGATCGGCGGGCAAGCCGGCGCATATGCGTTCGACCTCAGCGCGCCGATCACGGCGCACACCTGGCCAGCGGCATATTGGTCGGCGCAGAGCGCGTTGACCGCCGCGCGGCTGGTGCGCGAGGGGGCGCGTTCGGCCTTTGCCTTGTGTCGTCCGCCGGGCCACCATGCGCATGCCGACCTGTGCGGCGGCTACTGCTTCCTGAACAACGCCGCCATCGCAGCGGAATACCTCATCCAATCATCTACCCATACGGCCGGCGGTCGGGCGCAGACTCGGATTGCTATTCTCGATGTGGACTTCCACCACGGTAACGGCACACAGGCGATCTTCTATCGGCGCAGCGATGTGCTCTTTGTCTCGCTGCACGCCGACCCAGACCGACAATATCCCTACTTCATGGGCGGCAGCGACGAACGCGGCGAGGGGGAAGGTGAGGGTTTCAACTGGAACTATCCGCTGCCGGCGGGCATAGACGACGCGCGCTACCTGGCGACGCTCGACGAAGCGTGCGCGCGCATCGCCGACTTCGCCCCGCGCTACCTGATTGTCTCGCTGGGCGTGGACACCTTCAGCGGCGATCCGCTAGGAGACTTCGCGCTGACCGGCGACGCCTTCCCGCGCATCGGCGCGCGCTTGGCGCAACTGCGGCTGCCCACGGTGTTCATCATGGAGGGCGGCTACGCGATCGAACAACTCGGGGCGAACGTCGCCGGCGTGCTCGGCGGTTTTGCCAGGGGCTAGAGAAACGATACGACAAGGGCGCACGAGGCGGCGGAGAGCGCCTCGCGCACTTGTAATTCAATTCACGGAAGAAAGCAATGGCACAAGAAGATTTGAAAGGCAAGTGGGCGCTGATCCTGGGCGCGTCGTCGGGCTTCGGCGCGGCGACGGCGCTGGAATTGGCGAAGTACGGCGTTAACATCATCGGCCTGCACCTTGACCGCGGGCCGGCACTGGAAGCGGTGAAGGAGCTGGTCGGGCAGATCGAGTCATGCGGCGTACGGGCGCACTACCTGAACATGAACATCGCCAACGCCGAAAAGCGCAGAGAAGCCATCGCGCAGATCAAAGCGTGGCTCGGCGAAGACAAGTTGCACATGGTGATGCACTCGGTCGCCTTTGGCTCGCTACAGCCATTCATCGGCCCCGACGCCGACCATCAGCTCACGCAGTCGCAGATGGAGATGACGCTGGATGTGATGGCCAACAGCCTGGTGTATTGGGTGCAGGATTTATGGCACGCCGGCTTGCTGGGTCGGGGCAGCCGGGTGTTCAGCATGACCAGCGCCGGCAGCGAAGAGGCATTCCGCACCTACGGCGCGGTGAGCGCAGCCAAGAGCGCGCTGGAGAGCCACACCCGCCAGCTCGCCCTGGAGCTAGGCAAGCACGGCGTGATGGTGAACTGCATCATGGCCGGCGTGACCGACACGCCGGCGCTGCGCAAGATTCCCGGCAACGATGAAATCGTGGCCATCGCTATGCGCCGCAACCCCACTGGTCGGCTCACCACCCCGCGCGATGTCGCCGTCACCATCCGCGCGCTATGCGACCCAGAGATCGAGCGCATTAACGGCGCCGTGATCGTCGTGGACGGCGGCGAGCGGATCTCGATGTGAGGCTGCGCATGGGTGAGCGAGGGCGACCCTGCGCCTTCGCCCACCCAGGAGGTTGATTAAGCGATGACGCCGGCTGCGCGCAGCGCCGTTTCTACGATCAAGCCGAGCAGGAACAGCAGGCCGAACGTCCGGTTGTGGTAGAAGGCGAAAGCCGCCAGCCAGGTCGGCCAGGCGTCGGCGGGGAACCAATCCGGCTTCTCCGCCGGCTTGGGCTGCTGGAACATGCGGAAGGTGAGCGCGAAAACCCGCAGCGCTAACACCACCACCAGCATGATTGGGGTAAAGAAGCCGGCGATGATCAGCCCGATCACCAGCACATACTGCAGCACCATGCAGCCGATGGCGACGGCGCGCGACAGGCGGTCGCCCAGGATCACCGGCAGCGTGAAGATGCGCTTCTCCTTGTCCGGCGCGCGCTTGTCAATGTGCTTGCCGAAGATCACCATGGTTGTGCCCAGCGCGTAGGGCAGTCCGCCCAGCACAACGTTCCAGTCCCATTCGCCGGCCACTACGTAGTAGCCGCCGCCGATCATCAATGGCCCCCACACCAGCAGCACGGCGACCTCGCCCAGGCCGACATACTTGAGCGGCCAAGTGTAGGCCAGCACGAAGAACGCGCCGGCCAGCATCAGCGGCAACGTCAACCCGCCGCGCATGAGCACGCAGGCCAGGCCGCACAGCGCCGCGATGCTGCCGGTGACGATCGCGTAGCGCCAGGCGTCTTTCATCGTCCAGAAGCCGGCCTCGAGCGGCTGTACGCCGTATTGCGCGCGGTAATAGTTGCCCTTGTCCACGCCCTTGGCGTAGTCGGTCATATCGTTCAGCAGGTTGTTGGTCGCATGCGCCATCATCAAGCCGACCGTCACCAACGCCCACAGCAAGAAGTCGAATTTGCCGGCGCGCACGGCGAAGATGCCGGCGATGGCCGACGAGATAAACGTCATGATCAGCACGGCCGAGCGCGTGGCGATCAGCCATTTTGCGACTGCGTCCAGCGCATTCCACTCATCGCGGCCAAGCCGCGGCACGCCGCGCAAGGCGCGCATCCAAACCATCGTGTTCATAGCCATCTATTCCTCATCACGTGATCAAAAACTCTCGCTAAGCGATTGTAATAACTTTGCTGAGTGAAAGATGAGCCGCTACCAGGTTCATCGAAGCGCCGGAGGACATCGCATACCTGTCAGCGCAGGCGCGTCAAATGCTTGCCCATCGGCAGCGACGGAGTTCACAATCGCTCGTCGCACGCCTCGCGCGCGCCGCAGCGGGCGCAGCGGCTCGGCTCACTGTGGCTGCGATGCGCGTCGCCTTCGCGCAACGCGCAGCGCATTTCGCCCACCACGCGCAGCAGCTCGGCCTTGAGCGCCGGCGTGTAGTCCACCACAAATCGCTTATCGGCGTACTGGATGATGCCTTGCGCGACGCGCGCGCCGAGCGCTTCCTCGACCAGCAGGCAGTAGGCGGCGAGCTGCAACACATGCGAAGGCCATGGCCGCGCCGGCGCAGGCGATGATTTCACCTCAACCGGAACAATGTCATCGCCGGCGCGCACCAAGTAGTCGGGCTTGCCGGTGATGCCGTATGTGGGCGAGAACAACGCGCGTTCGTTGCGCTGCCAGGCGCCGACATCGCTGTAGATCACTTGGCCGCTGGGCAGGCCGCTGCGCCGGCGCAGTCGGCGCGCAATGATGAGCAGCGCGATGGCCCAGACGATGAGGATAAGCGCAATCAGCACGCCGAACATGAGGCGGTGGCGTCACGTTGTCCACTGTCGGCCGACGTCAATGCTCCAACCGCCGTCAATCCAGATCACCTGGCCGCGGATCATGACGGCGTCGGGACTGCACAGGAAGGCGATCAACTTCGCAACATCCTCCGGCTCCACCAGTCGCCCGGCAGGGGTGCGCTCACGCGCCAGCTTGAGCATCAGGTCGCTGTCCTTGAAGAACTGCAGTGCTTCGGTGTGGATGATGCCCGGCGCGACGCAGTTCACCACGATGTTCAACGGCGAGAACTCCACGGCGCAGTAGCGTGTGACGGCTTCTAGCGCGCCTTTCGACGCGCCGATCACCACGTAGTCGGGCAAAGTGCGCCCACTGCCGATGCTGCTCACGTTGACGATGGCGCCGCCGCCGCGCTTGTGCATCAACGGCGCGGCGCGCTGCGCGGTGAACAGCGCCGCCCGCGCGTTGATGTTCATCGTCCAGTCCCAGCCTTTCACCTTCTGCTCGGCGATCGGCCGGATGTATCCCGATGCCGCGTTGTTGATGAGGAAGTCGATCCCGCCCCATTCCCGCTCAACCAAGTCGAACATGCGCTCGATGTCGTCGGGGTCTCCTACGTCGGCCTTGATGACCAAGGCGCGTCGGCCCAGCGCTTCGATCTCGCGCGCCGTCTCCTCGGCTGCGCTTTGCTTGCGCAGGTAGTTCACCACAATGTCGGCGCCCAGGCGGGCGAAGTGCAGCGCCGTCGCCTTGCCGATGCCGCGACCGCTGCCGGTGATGAGGGCGATCTTGTTGGAGAAGTCGTAGGGCATGTTGTACGATTCCAGAGTAGATTGCGGAAAGCACCTCGGACGGTGAGTTTCGGCGCTCCTTAGCCTGCTAAGCAACGGGGTTGCCGAGCGAGACCAGCCGGATGGGCCTGAAGAGCGCAGGATCGAATTCGGCGATGCGCGTCGGCCCCAGCCGCTCCAGCTCGGCCAGGACTGCCTGCGCATCGGCGCGCAATTGGGCGATGTCCACGCCCTGGCACACGTCGGGCAGCACGGTGAGGTATTGCCAGGCGCGCTGGAGGAGCTTGCGTGCGCCGTCGTAGTTCCGGCGCTGAATCTGGTAGTAGGCTACGCCGACTTGCAAGATGCCCTGATACATCTGGCGCACCGGCCTCGGCTCGGCGCGCCAGACCGTCTCGAACGTCTCGTGCTGCTCCCAGAACTCCCCGGCGTTGAATTGCGCGATGGCCCGGCGCGCCAGTTCAGGCAACGGCTCCTGGGCCTGGCGGCGCAGCGCCTCGCTCTCGTCCGGGCGGGCGTGCGTTTGGATCATGTCGGCCGGGTTAGCCATGAACGCGCCGTTGCTGACCACGGCATCGCAGCCGGCCTTGCGCGCCCGCGCGATGCTGGCTGCGTCTGTATGCGGGCCAAAAGCCAGTATGGGCATCTTGCGCGTCGCCGGACTGGTCTTGGCCGCCATCACCCAGCCCTCCCAATTCACCGACCTGACGTTCAGATCAACGATGATGAGCCATGGCTGCCGCGCGACGAGATAGGCCACCACGTCATTCGTCGGCCCGGCGAACTCGACCGCATAGCCCAGCCGTCGCGCCGCCGACTCAATGGGTTGCTGAAAGAATAGATCGTCCACCAGCGCCACGATGCACTTGGTCATCCGCGGTGATTATACGGAGGGGCGCGAGCGCTCACGCGCTCTCCCGCACCACCAGTTGCGGCTGCAACATCACCGAGGCAGCCATCGCCGGTTTGCCCTCGCGCCGCGCTTCGATCACGCGATGGAGTTCGCGCACGGCCAGTCGGCCCAGCTCCATCAATTCGTGATGCACTGTGGTCAGCGCCGGCTTGAAGAACGCCGATTCGGGGATGTCATCAAAGCCCACTACGCCCAGATCGTCGGGCACGCGCCGTCCCAGTCGCTCTGCCGCCTTCAGGACGCCCAGCGCCATCTGGTCGTTGCTGGCGAACACGGCGTCGAGCTGCGGGAATTGCGCAATCAGCCGCATCAAGCCGGCGTCGCCGCCGGCAGCGCTCCAGTCGCCTTCGACCGCTTGCCGGCTGTGATGCGGCAGCCTAGCGGATGCCAGCGCATCCTGCCATCCCAGTTTGCGCTGTTGCGCCGACCAGAGCGACATCGGCCCGGTAATGATGCCGATGTGGCGATAGCCGCGCGCAACCAGGTGCTCGGTAGCCAGGCGCGCGCCGTGACGATTGTCCACGTTCAGCACGGCCGAACCGGACTGCGGCTCCATGCTAAGGAAGACGATGGGTGCATGGGGCTGAATCTGCTGATGAAAGGCGCACTCGCGTTCTCCGGTCAGCTCGGGATACGCCCAGATTACTCCCGCGACATTGTGCGAGATCAGGTTGGCAGCCACACGGTCACAGTCGTTCGATTTAGCGGGGTCCACGATTTGCAACATCAAGTGCCAGCCGAGTTCGGTGGCTTGTTGCTCGATGCCGGTGAGCAGTTGTGCGGGGCCGAACAACTGAAAGCCGCTGGCAACCACGCCGAGTATCTGGCTGCTCTGCGCAGCCAGGCTGCGAGCGATGCCATTGGGACGGTAGCACAGCCGGGCAATCACCTCTTGCACCCGCGCGCGAGTCTCGTCCGCCACGTCGGGGTGGCCGTTCACGACGCGCGAGACGGTCTGCACCGACACGCCGGCCTGCGCTGCGACTTCGCGAATGGTCACGCGACGTGGGTGATTGACTTTTGCCATGCTTGTGGTAGAACTGTGAACGTTATCGGGATTTTACGACAGCCAGCGCCTAGCGCGACAAGTCGTAATGTCAGGAGCTTGATGAGCGTTGCGATGTGCGACCGCCTTTCGTTCCGGTTCTCCGATTTAGGCATCGCGTCCGTCATCCGCATCCTCTGCGCCTGTGTCCGCATCGCTGCTGCATCGCGCTCCATCGCGTTGCTCCTGCCGCCAGCGGAGCAGTTTCAATTCGGCGTAAGGCGAGAGGCCGTCGCGTCCCATCGTCCCCCGTCTCTTGCTTTCGCATCTTTGCCGTCACTCGGTTAATTTCCTAACATTCCACGAAAAGGAGGAGAGGAAGCATGAAGACCACGTATCGTCTGATCGGCCTGATGGCCATTGCCGGCCTGACCCTAGCTGCCTGTGCAGCGCCTGTCGCGCCGCCAGCGCAACCGGCCCAGCCCGCCCAACCGGCTCAACCGGCTGCCACAGAGGCACCGGCGGCGCCCGCTGAGATTAGCCTGCGCTGGCGCACGCGACCCGACAACAAAGAGGAAGCCGACGTATACGCCAGCATCAGCGACGAAGTCGCACAGAAGTTGGGCATCAAGTTGACCTATGAACCAGGCGGCAGCGAGACTGCCAGCTACCAGGACGTGCTGCGCACCGAGCTGGCCGCCGGCACCGCGCCCGACGTATTCTGGATCCCCGGCACCGACATCGCCGATTTCGTCCAGCGCGGCCTGTTGCTCGATCTGCGCCCGTACGCCAGTGCCACCGAGGGTTACAGCGACTCGAATTACTACCCCGAGCCGATGTTCCACCTGACTTACAATCCCGCGACCGGTAAGACAGGCGAAGTACTGTGGGGGCTGCCGCGCGACGTATCCACGTTCGTACTGTATCTGAACCTTGACCTCATCAACGAAGCCGGCGCGCCCGACCCGCGCGAGTTGGCCAAAGAGGGTAAATGGGACTGGGCCGCTTTCAAAGAAGTGGCCGAGAAGGTGAACGCGCTCGGCGGCGACATCAAGGGCTATGGCATGAATGCGTGGTGGGGACCATTTGGCGCGTTCATGAACGCGGCCGGCGGCGGTTTCTTCAACGCGGAGCGCAACGCCTGCAACCTGAACAGCAAAGAGTCGCTGGAAGGGCTGGCGTTCGCGCGCAGCCTGTATGACGCCGGCATAGCCGTGCCCTATGGCGAAGACAGCGAGCCGCCCTTCCGCGCCGGCAAGGTCGGCATGTTCCAGAACGGCCGCTGGGCCACGCCCGGCATCAGCACGGTCACGTTCAACTGGGATGTGGTGGAGCTGCCGAAAGGCCCGAGCGGCCACATGGGCAACTGGTTGTTCTGGGGCGCTTACGTCGTGAACAAGAACACCAAGCACCCCGAGGCAGCCTGGAAGGTGGTTAATGCACTGACCCAGCCGGACATTCAGGCGAAGGTCGCCGCGCGCGGCACCAACATCCCCAGCCGCGTAGGCGAGGCTGTGTTCGCGGAATTTCTGAAGATTCTGCCGGAGAAGAACAATCAGGCTTTCCTGAACGGCTTGGCCGACAAGCCCACCGCCGAAGGCCCGCTGTGGACGGGGAGCTGGCCCGATTTCGACAAAGCCATGGGCGCGAAGGTCAGCGATGTGCTGACCGGCAAGCTGTCGGTGGAGGACTTCGGTAAGACCATCTGCGACGAAGCCGGCAAGGCCTTCAACAAGTAAGAAGCCAAGGACTGACCTGCGCGCTTAATAGACGCCTATCAGCCAGCATCGCTTCGCCGCGCGCGACGTTGCTGGCTGATTTCGTCTATGCCAGAATCGAAAGCGTCATGATTTCCGCGACCACCGCGCTTCCTCCCGGACGCCGCCGCGATCATGCGGCGCTTGCCATGCTCATGGTGTGGCACGCTGGATTGTGCGTCCTGCTGATGGCCGGTGCGCTGGTCAGCGTGGCCGGCGCATCTGCGCTTGACCTGCTCACAATTGCCCTTGCAGTCGCGCAGGCGCTCCTGGCGCTTGGCAGCGGCGCCGCTGCAGCCCTGATCTTGCAGCGCAATCACCTCGGGCGCACACTGTCGCTCGTTATCAACTACGTTCTATTTCTTGCCTGCTTGATCGGCCTGGCGCACGTGCTCGGCCTGTTCATGGGGCTGGACGACCTGGCCGACTATATGGCGCGCGGCGTCCCCTTCCTGATGGGGGCGCTGTTCATCGTGGGCTACTTCGTTGCAGCAACCGAGCTGCGTGAACGCCCCGTGTCTGCAGCGCGCCGAACCCTGGGGCGGGTGCTGATGGCGATCGGCGCAATCGGCTTTGCGCTGACAGCCGGCGTCGTGCCGGCGCTGGCTTCGATCCCCGGCAAGTATGCGAGCAGCGGCCTGCTCCCACCGGCGCTCACGGCCGGCGCAGTGGTTCTGGGCTACATGCTGTGGAGCATGTGGCGAGGCGAGAGCGCGCGGGCAATGGGAGCGAAGAACATCCACAGTGAGCGGTTGAACGGATGGTTGTTCCTCTCGCCCAACCTGCTGGGCTTCACGCTGTTCTTCGCCGGCCCGTTGTTGTTCTCGCTCTACGTCAGCTTCACCAACTGGGATTCGTTCAACAAGCGCGACTGGGTGGGGCTGGA
>CALHLE010000057.1 GCA_938034415.1 uncultured Anaerolineae bacterium | reverse complement strand
TTTCAAGCACACCGCAAAGGCGACAGGTTGTTGAAGGAGCGCCTGTTGCGTCAGCGCGTCTCTGCGCTGCTTGTCAATCACCAAACAGAACATGCGGCGCACAGGATGGTAAGTGGCATTATATTCGTGCTCGAAAGGAAGGCAAACCTCGAGCAACTATCGCCAGCCCATTCATCTCCGCCTGCGGGGGATGCGCCGCGTCTGGTCGGCACAGACTACGCCATTTGGATAGTCCCAAAGCGTGTGTCTGCCGGGCGGGCAGCGGTAGCGATACACCACTAGGCTGCGACAGCGCTGGTCGTGCGGGGCTTGCGCGCGCTGCCGCGACGCGGGCGCGCTCAGCGCCGTTTAAGCTGTGTGACGGTCACATTACGCTTGCGTCGCTCGCGTGTGCCGCTCGGCCAGCCGGGCCAGCACGTCGCGCAGCGCCACGCCGCGCTCGTTCAACAGCACAAGCAGGTGAAAGAGCAGATCGGCGCTTTCTTCAATCAGCCGGTCTTCGTTTTGCGCAGCGCCGGCCAGCGCCGCTTCCAGCCCTTCCTCGCCCACTTTTTGGGCGATCTTCAGGCGGCCTTGCGCGAATAGCCGCGCCGTGTAGCTTTCGTCCGGCGCAGCGACGCGGCGCGACTGCACGATCTCGGCCAGTTCATCGAGGAAGCCGGCCGGCGGGGATTGGAGCGCGTTGCCGTTCATGTCCTGCCAGAAGCAGCTCTCGCGGCCGGTATGGCACGTTGGGCCGGCCGGCTCGGCGCGGACGAGCAGGCAATCGGCGTCACAATCGGCGCGCACTTCGTGCACGCGCAGGACGTTGCCGCTCGTTTCGCCCTTGTGCCACAAGGTCTGCCGGCTGCGCGACCAGAACCACACCTCGCCGGTGTTCAGCGTGCGCCGCAGCGCCTCCTCGTTCATCCAGCCTAGCATGAGCACGCGGCCGGTTAGGGCGTCCTGAACAATGGCGGGGATCAAGCCGAGGGCGTCGAATTTCAGTTGAAACACGTTTCACTGCGCTATGGGCCAAGCCGGCCGCGTCGCAACCTCGCGCAGGATTATAGCGGCGCGGTCGGCCATCCTAAGCGCCATCTTCCTCCTCGCTTTGGGCATCGCTTGCGCCGAACCTGGGCAGGATGAGCCGCGTCGGCGCGTCGTTGTAGAGGCCAGGCACGATCAGCCAGAAGGCCTGGCGAGGCTAGAACAGTCACAACGGCAACACTTCCTTCGGCAAGGGTGATCTCATCCTGATCGCGCTCGCGCAGGTATGCGAACAGGGGATAGTACTTGCTGCCGGGCTTGCTCATGCTTCATTGAACGTCATTCGTTATGCTGAGCTGCTCTGTTGCCGAACGCGTTCTACTAACGACGCAGAGATTAGACCAGGCTGGCTTAAAGTCAAGCTCACAGGCGCACAGGCACGCCCCGGCTGGCCAAGTAGCGCTTGACCTCGCCTACGCTGAAGGTTTTGTAGTGGAAGACCGAAGCGGCCAGCACCGCGCTGGCGCCGGCCTGGATCGCCTCGTAGAAGTGTTCGAGCTTGCCGGCGCCGCCGGAGGCGATAACCGGGATGTTCACGGCGTCACAAATCGCGCGCAACAGCGGCAAGTCGTAGCCATCCCGTGTGCCGTCGGTGTCCATGCTGGTGAGCAAGATTTCGCCGGCGCCGCGCCGTTCGGCCTCCTGCGCCCACGCGACGGCATCCAGGTCGGTCGGCACGCGGCCGCCGTTCAGAAACACCTTCCAACCGTCGCCATCGCGTCGGGCGTCTATGGCCACCACCACGCACTGCGCCCCGAAGCGCCATGCTGCCTCGTTGATCAAGTCAGGGTTGCGCACGGCGGCGCTGTTGATCGAACACTTGTCGGCGCCGGCCAGCAGCAGCGTGCGAAAGTCGTCGGCCGAGCGGATGCCGCCGCCGATAGTGAAGGGAATGAACACCTCGTCCGCCACGCGGCGCGCCATCTCGACGGTTGTGCCGCGCCCTTCGTGTGAGGCCATGATGTCGAGGAAGACCAGCTCATCGGCGCGCTCGTCGTTGTAGATGCCGGCTTGCTCCACCGGGTCGCCTGCATCGCGCAAGTTGACGAAGTTCACCCCTTTGACCACCCGTCCGTTGGCGACGTCGAAACATGGGATGATGCGCTTGGCGAGCATACCGACTTACCCTTCTGCAACAATCATTTGCAATGCTGCCTTGAGCGATAACGCGCCTTCGTAGAGCGCGCGCCCGACGACCACGCCTGACACGCCGCGCGATGCATACTGCATCAACTCGCGGATGTCGTCCAGGTTGCGCACCCCACCCGAGGCGATGACTTGGAGGCTGGTCAACTGCGCTAACGCTGCCGTCAGCTCGGCCGCAACGCCGGCCATCATGCCATCGCGCCCGACTTCTGTATAGAGGGCGTGAACGACCCCCATCTCTCGCATGAGCGAACCCAGCTCAATTGCCGTCATCTGTGTGGCATGCCGCCAGCCGCGCGTGACGATGATGCCATCGCGCGAGTCCAGGCCGACGACGATGCGCTCCGGCCCGAACCGGGCGAGCGCGTCGGCCACGAGCTTCGGGTTCTCCACGGCGGCGGTGCCCAGCACCACGCGGTCGGCGCCGGCGTCGAACGCGGCCTGCACATCGTTGATGTCCCGCAAGCCGCCGCCGAACTGGATCTTTGCGCTTACGCCGCGCCGCACGTCCTGCAACGCGCGGCGATTGGCGCGCCCGGCAGCCTGATCGCCGAGCGCGCCGTCCAGGTTGACCACGTGCAGCCAGGTCGCCCCCTCACTCACCCAGCGCGCCGCAACGGCCGACGGGTCATCCGAATACGTGATCTGCTGCGACGGGTCGCCTTGCAACAGGCGCACGACGCGCCCGTTGCGCAGGTCAATGGCCGGATAGATCGTGAACATGCTTGCTCCTCTCGTCGGCGTCGCCGATCGTTGCGTCGTCCGCCGGCCAAGCCACGAAATTCCTCAACAGGCGCAAGCCAACGTCCTGGCTCTTCTCCGGATGGAACTGGATGCCCCACACGTTGCCCCGCGCGACCACCGACGGAAACAGGTAGCCGTAGTCGGTGGCCGCCAGCACGTGCGCCGGATCGGCAACCTGTGGGTGATAGGAGTGGACGAAGTAAGCGTAGTCGCCATCCCGTATGCCGGCCAGCAGCGGGTGATCGGGCTGTTTCAGCCACAACTGGTTCCAGCCGATGTGCGGGATTTTGAGCCGGAGTTCGCCTTCGGCGTTCGCGGTGTTGTTGCGCGTTGAAAAGTGAAAGCGGACAACGCGGCCAGGGATCAAGCCGAGTCCTTCCCACTCGCCCATCTCCTCGCCGACATCGAACAGCAGTTGCATACCGACGCAGATGCCGAGCAGCGGTTTGCCGGCCAGCGCCAGCGCGCGCAGCGGTTCAAACAGGCCGCGCGCCTTCAGGCCGTGTTGGCAATCGGCGAATGCACCCACACCGGGCAGCACTAATTTGTCGGCGCGCTCCAGTTCGCGCCGGTCGTCGGTCAGCATGAGTTCGGCGCCGACGTGTTCCAGCGCTTTGCACACATTGCGCAGGTTGCCTGCGCCGTAGTCAATTACTGCGATCATGGATGTCCTCGAATGCGCTGCGCCGCGCGCCCTATCGCGTCAGGCGGAAGACCAGTTCGCCCGCAAACTCGATGCGCTCGACGCGCCAGGGGCGATCGGCGATCATCGCCTCGAAGCGCGCCGCGTAGTTCTCGCGCATGCCGACGTTCCGGCCGCCCACCGTCCGCGTAGGGAACGAGACGACGATGCAGCGCGCGTTGATTGTATCCAGGATGGTTGCGCCGGCGGATTTGTCGAGCTGTTCCAGGCAGGGGAGCGCCTTGAGCAATAGGGCGACGTCGGCCGCGTCGGTGGGACAATCGGCGATCACGTCGCGGGCTTCAGCCTTGCCTGCTACGCCGAGCGCCGCCAGGGCCGCTTGCAGAAAGCCTGTCAGGTCCTCGTAGATGTCCACGGCATGGTATGTCGCGTCGGCGGCCAGCGGCATCCACGGCAGGCTCAGCGGGTTCAGGCCGCAAGCCAGATCGAGCACCGAGCGCACGGGGCCGACGTCGCCAAGCACGCGCGCATAGAACGCATCCAGGATGGGGAGCCGCTCGCGCGTCGAGGCGTGATGGTTCATGATGGAGCGCAACACGGCGCGCCGCGCGGCGTCGTCGGGCGCTTGGATGATCTGACGCAGCCATGCGCCATAGTCCGGGCGTCTGTCGGCGAAATACAGGCCGGCAGCCCGATGCAGTGCCTTCCTGGTCGCTTTGACGGCGTCTTGGAGCGTCGCGCGCTTGCACAGCTCCGCGGCGCCGATGCGTCGCACGAGCGCTGCGCCGATCGCGCCGTATTTGCGGCCGGCGCGCACTTGCGCGACCAGCTCATCCAGCCGGGGATCTTCGCGCATCATGTCAGCTCGCGCAAACGCGCCATCAACTGCGTCATGAAACGTAGGTTGTGCAACGTCGCCAATCGCAAGTATGCTGCATCCTTGACCTTGAAGAGGTGATGCAGGTAGCCGCGCGAATAGCGCCGGCAGGTCGGACAGTCGCAGTACTCGCAGACCGGCGCGTCCGATTTGATGTGCTTATCGTCGCCGATGTAGAGGTAGGACCACCACTGACCCTCGAAGCGCGTCTCATGAGGCGGCTGGTTGAAGATCATCAGCCGGCCGCGTCGGGCGTCGCGCGTGGGCAGGGCGCAGTCGAACAAGTCGTAACCCATGCGCGCGCAAGCGATGACGCTGTCGGGATGGCCGATGCCCAGGGCGTGCATGGGCAGCGCGCGCGGAACGAGCGCGCGCGTATAGGCGACGATGTCGTGCAGCAGTGCGCCTTCGCTATCCAGCGGCCATCCGCCATAGCCGAAGCCGTCGAAGCCGATCTCCAACAACGCCTCGGCGCACGCCTTGCGCAGCGCTTTGGACGCGCCGCCCTGAATCACGCCGAACAGCAGCGGCCGCCTGGCTACAGAGTCTGCCGGGGGCGAATCGGCCACTGCCGATTGCGCGTCCATGTATCTGCGCAAGCCGGAAGCACCGCGCGGCATGGTCAGCCATCGCTCGAACTCGGCTTTGCAGCGCCTGGCCCAGGCGATCGTCCGACGGACGCTTTCGCGCTGCTCGGCCTCGCTGTCATCTGGGTGGGTGCAGTCGTCCAAGCAAATGACGACGTCCGCGCCAAAGCCGAGCTGGAGCTGCACGCTCTTCTCCGGCGTCAGCAGCATTTTGCCCTTGCCATCGGGCCGGAAGAGCAGCCCCCGATCGGTGAGCGAGCCGAACTTCGGGTTCTGGCGGATGAGCGAGTAGGCCTGGAAGCCGCCGCTATCGGTCACGATCGGCCGTCTCCAACCGGTCATCGCATGTAGGCCGCCGAGGGACTTCACGGTGGTGGCACCGGGCCGCT
The DNA here is from genome assembly GCA_938034415.1 of uncultured Anaerolineae bacterium. Lineage (GTDB taxonomy): Bacteria > Chloroflexota > Anaerolineae > J036 > Brachytrichaceae > JAAFGM01. Next base: position 17,254 of record CALHLE010000057.1, on the reverse strand, counting down.
GCATGAGGTGGAAGATGCTCATCACAACCCCCTCGACGCCGACGGTTTCGAGATCGGCGCTGTCCACAGCACGCACGACGCCGCGCGTGGCATCGGGCAGGAAGGTCGGCAGGGCCAGCGCGCCGCGCGGCAGATGGAGGATGTCGGGCGTCATCGGACGAGAGTTAGGCATCGGGCATGTCGCTATCGGCTTCCGAAGCGCTGCCGATGATCGGCGACGCCTCATCTTCTTCAGGCAATCGTCCTTCGGCAGACGTTGCGCCCTCGATCACCAACACGTATTCGCCCTTGAGCGCTTGGCCTTGCGTCAAGGCGAGCAGCTCCGATAGTCGGCCGCGGTCCACGCGCTCGAACATCTTGGTCAGGTCGTTGGCCAACGCCGCGCGCCGGTCGCCGTACACAGCAATCGCATCGGCAATCAGCGCGGCGACGCGGTGTGGGCTTTCGTAGAAGATCAGCGTGTGGGGCGACTGCGCGTCCACCGCGAGGAAGCGCCGGCGCGCGGTCGGTTTGCGCGGCGGGAAGCCGCGGAAGATGAACGCATGGGTCGGCAGCCCGCTCAGCACCAAGGCCATGACGAAGGCGGCCGGCCCAGGGATCATGGTCAGCGGCAAGCCCTCTTCGATGCAGCGCCGCACCAACACAAATCCGGGGTCGCTGATGCCCGGCGTGCCGGCGTCGCTCACCAGCGCCACCGCGCGCCCCTCACGAAGCAGCGCGATGATCTTTTCGGCAGCTTGCCGCTCGTTGTGTTCGTGAAACGACATCTGCGGGCGGGTGATGCCGAAGTGCTTGAGCAGCCGGCCGGTGTAGCGCGTGTCCTCGCTGGCAACCACATCGGCGCTGCGCAGCACCTCTAGGGCGCGCTGGCTGATGTCGCCGAGGTTGCCGATGGGCGTCGCGACCAGGTAGAGCATCGCAGCGAGCCTACAGCACGCCCTTCGTCGAGGGAATGCCGCTTCGGCGCGGGTCAATGCGCGTTGCGGCGTCCAGCGCGCGGCCCAGCGCCTTGAACAACGCTTCGGCTTTGTGATGGTCGTCGCGGCCATACAGCACGCGCGCGTGAAGGTTCAGCCGGCCGTGGGTTGCGATGGACTCGAAGACATGCGGGACGAGCGTTGCGCTCAGGTTGCCGATCTTCGGCCCATCGAGCGCGCCGCGAAAGACGGCATACGGCCGGCCGCTCAAATCCACGATCACGTGCGCCAGCGCTTCGTCCATCGTCACCCAGGCGTCGGCCATGCGCACGATGCCGGCGCGGTCGCCCAGCGCCTCGTTCAGCGCCTGGCCAAGGGCGATGGCCACATCTTCGACGGTGTGATGCTCGTCCACGTGCAGGTCGCCGGTGGCGCGCACGGTGAGATCGAACAAGCCATGGTGCGCGACATGGTGCAACAGATGGTCGTAGAAGCCGACGCCGGTTTGAATATCGGCGCAGCCAGCGCCGTCCAAGTCCAGATATACCGAGACGTCGGTCTCGTTCGTCTTGCGTTGAATCCTGCCGATCCTCGCCATGGTTATCTGCCGAGCGCTTCGAGCGCAGCGATCAGCCGGTCGGTCTGGTCAGGCCGGCCCACGCTGATGCGCACGCAATCGCGCAGGCCTTCGCGGTCGAAGTAGCGCACAAGCACGCCCTGCTGTTCCAGGGCTTGCTTTAGGCGGCGCGCGGCCGGCTGGCTTGTCTCGCCGTGGTTCACCGGCGCGTCCTCGGCCACGCGGCACAACACGAAGTTTGCCTCGCTGGGGAAGGGGCGCAACCAGCCGAACTGGGCGAGCGCCTCGCTCATGCGCTGGCGCTCCGCCGTCAGCCGGCGCACGTTTTCGCGCAGGTAGTCGCGGTCGCTCAGCGCGGCGATGGCGGCCACTGTCCCGGCCACGTTGGGCGTGTAAGGTTGCTTGATCTTCCACAGGTGCTGGATGATCGCGCGCGGAAAGACGCCATAGCCAACCCGCAGGCCGGCCATGCCCGCCAGCTTGCTGAACGTGCGCAGCACGATCAGGTTATCGTATTCCAGCGCCCAGCTCACCCGGCTGGGGCGCGCGCTGAAGTCCACATAGGCTTCGTCCAGCACTACCACGACCGGCAGCGCCAAAAGCGCGCGCAGTTGTTCGTCGCAGATCGTCGAGCCATCGGGGTTGTTGGGGTCGGCGATGAACAGCAGTTTGCAGCGCGGCGCTGTGGATATCGCGTCGCTCGGCGCGATGTGACCGGCGACCTGCGCCTGAACTGCCCGCACATCAACCGAGAAGTCTGGGCGGCGAGACACGGCGACGTAGTCCGCGTTCATCACGTCGGCTACCCAGCGGTACATGCCGAACGTGGGCGGCAGGTCAATGATCGCGTCGCCTGGCCGGACGAAGGCGCGGGCGACCAGGTCAATCACCTCGTCTGCGCCGGCGCCGCACAGGATGTGCTCGGGCGGGACGCCGATGTAGTCGCTGATGGCCTCGCGCAGGGCCGTCTGGTCGGGATCAGGGTAGATGTGCAATGCGTCGGCGCGGGCGAGCGCCTGCAGCGCGCGCGGCGATGGGCCGTAGGGGTTCTCGTTAGCGTCCAGCTTGACGATGTCTTCGGGGCGGCAGCCCAGCCGGCGCGAGAGCACCTCGAACGGGACAATGGGCGTATAGGGTTGCATCGCCCGCAGGTGAGGATTGATCAGCGATTCAACGTCCATATGATCTGGACAATTCCCCGAACTTTACACGCGAACGGTGACCGTGGGAAGGCGAGCATCGGCGCGGCGATGCCTCACTGCAACGACTGGCGGAAGGCGCGCAGCGCTGCCACGCGGCTGGGCTGCTCCTCAAATATGTAGGTTGCGGGCGTGACGACGACGCCGCTGCCGCCGATGGCGCGCAGTTGTTCAATTGCGTCGGTCAGCTCGTGGCGCCCGACGACGATGTTCACGGCGAACCATTGCGCGCCAGGATTCGCGGCGGCGCTGTGCGGATTGGGGTAAATCGGCGCGATGGTCGGCCCCTGCAACCCGCCAAGCGTCGTGCGCAGGGTGATGGTGCGCCCTACGTCCTCTAGCGACTGCCCGCGCACATTGGCCCAGATCATGAAGTAGCCTTCGGCGCGCCGGTGAGCCTCAAAATACTCCAGCATCTCAATCGCCACGTCCATCACCTCCGGCCGCTTGAGGGAGTTGCAATTGGCGACCAGGCTGGCCTGCGTGTGGAGGATGATGCCGTCTTCGATCATGCGCAGCCGATTCTGCTGCAGCGTCGCGCCGGTCTCAGCGATATCCACAACGATGTCGGCGTAGCCGATCTCCGGCACGACCTCCAGCGATCCCTCAGCATCAATCAAGGTGAATGGCGCGACATCGTGCTTGCGCAGGAACTCGCGCGTGAGGTGATGATATTTGGTCACCACGCGCAGCGGCTGCGCCATCGCGCGAACCTTCGCGGCCAGCTCAGCCATCGTGCGCACGTCCTCCCAGGATTCCGGCACGGCGATGACCACGCGGCACTTGCCGTACCCGAGCGCATCGTGCAAGACGCGCACAGCGTCGCCGACGTTCGCGTCCGCGATCACGTCGTAGCCGGTGATGCCGAAGTCCACGCCGCCGCCGGCCACGCTCACCACGATGTCGCGCGGGCGCTGGAAGAGCACGGTCACCTTCGGCAACGCCGGGATGTAGCCGATGTAGCTGCGCGTCGCCGATTGTTTCACGTCGAAGCCGCAGCGCGCCAAGAAATCGAGGGTGGGCTGTTGCAGCCGGCCTTTCGACGGCAGCGCCAGCCGGATATCGTTGCGCATGGCGATTAAGCGTGAGTGCGCCGGCGGGGCGCTCACGTCTCGCAAACCTTAATTCAGGCCGGCGAGTTCAACGGCCTTCTGCGCGGCTTCGGCGGCGCTGTTGGCCGTAATCAGGTTGGCGCTGGCCAGGATGCGGTCGCCTTCTTCCTTGTTCGTGCCGGTGATGCGCGCCACCATCGGCACTTTGGGCTTCACCTCTTCCATGGCCTGCACGATGCCGCGCGCCACCTCGTCGCAGCGCGTGATGCCGCCGAAGATGTTGAACATCACCACCTTGACTTTGGGGTCAGAGAGCACGATGCGCAGGGCAGCGGCGACTTTATCGGCGCGTGCGCCGCCGGCCACGTCCAGGAAGTTGGCCGGCTTGCCGCCGAAGTGCTGGATGATGTCGAGCGTAGCCATCGCCAGGCCGGCGCCGTTGACCAAGCAACCGATGTTGCCGTCAAGCGAAACGAAGCTGAGGTCGGCGTTGCGCGCCTTGCGCTCGGCCTCGCTCTCCTCGTCCGGGTCGCGCATGGCCGCAAGCTCGGGGTGTCGGAAGAGCGCGTTGTCGTCAATCACCATTTTGCCGTCCAATGCCAGCAGTTTGGCGTCCCCGTCTGTGCCCACGATCGCAAGCGGATTGATCTCGGCCAGCGATGCGTCGTTGGCGACGAAGGCTGCCGCGAGTCCCTTGGCGATCTTGACGAAGTCGCCCCAATGCTCGCGCGGCAGGCCGATGGCAACTGCTACATCGCGCGCCAGATAATCGGGCAGGCCGACGAACGGGTCAATCGGCACGCGAACGATCTTCTCGGGCGTGGTCGCTGCGACTTCCTCGATGTCCACGCCTCCGGCGGCGCTGGCCATGAGCACGGCGCGGCGCCGCGCGCGGTCTATAACGACACCCAAGTAGATTTCGCTCTGGATGTCAGCGGCGGGGTCAACCAGCACCTTGCGCACGGGCAGGCCCTTGATGTTCAAGGCGAGGATGTGCTCGGCCTTCTCTTCGACTTCTTCGAGCGTGCGGGCGACCTTCACGCCGCCGGCTTTGCCGCGCCCGCCCACCAGCACCTGCGCCTTGATAACGACAGGCAGGCCGATCTCGCGGGCCGCGTTGCGCGCCTCGGTGGCGTTCTCGGCGACGATGCCCTGCGGCACCGGGATGCCGAATCGGCCAAAGATCTGCTTGGATTGGTATTCGTGGAGTTTCATGGTCCGCGCGTCCTGTCAGGCTTGTAGCCTATCCGCAAACTTGTGACACAACGTGCGATCGAACAGGCGAAGCATGGTCGCTGCTGATCCAACGCGCGTTCTTGGATAGGCGCTCAGGCCACGGATTGTAGCAGCACGTTCTCACCGACGCCGTGCGCGGTTTGGCTACGACTCCAACACGCGGACGACGGCGTAGCCCAGGCGGGTCAGCCCTGAAACCGCTTCCTCCTCCGTGCGCTGCACCTCCTCCCGAATGGCGGCGAGGTCGCTGCCGCCGATGGAGAGCACCACGGTGAGGTGCAGGCCATCCTCAAGCATCTGACCGCGCGACTTGACATATACCATTGGGTGATGCGCTTGCACGTCCTTAAGCAGCGCGGCGATGCGCGATTCGTCGCCCTTATCCAGCACGATCGTGCGCTCGATGTAGCCGCCGGCGCCGATGGTGCCTGCCAACACCGGCTGCAGCGAGGTGGTGAAGATCGCCTTCATCTCGCCGGGCACGCCGGGCAGCGCGACGATCGTCGTCACGCCGTCGGGATGTTCCGACCTTGCATCAAGCGCCATGGCCGGCGCTGCGCCATCGGGGTTGAAGATCGGCGTTGCGCCCTCGGGGAACAAGGCCATCTTGCGGCGCGCATCGTTCAGCTCGGCGCTGAAATTCGGGCGCACCGTGGCGAGATAGGCGTAGCGCTGGCGCACCATCTCCAGCGCCTCTGGGTGTATGCGCATCGGCAGGTTGAGCGCGCGAGCAATGGCGCGGAGGGTGAGATCATCCTCGGTTGGGCCGAGTCCGCCGGTGGTCAGGATCAGGCGCGGGCCGCGCCGCAACGCAGCGCGAATCTCGTCACCGATGTGGTCGTAGTCGTCGCGGACCATGGCGGCGCGCGTCACGCGCGCGCCCAAGCCGGTGACCATGCGGATGAGCCAGTGCGTGTTGGTGTCGAGCACTTGCCCGACGAGCAGCTCGTTGCCGATGGCAAAGATTTCTACAGTGCGCAGGTCGCTGAACATCACCGTTTGCCGTTGACGAGTGCGAACAGCCCGAACTATACACCTCGCGCCGGGGTGTTTGGGCGCAGCGCAGCAGGCGCGTCGGCGCGCGCTTTCTGCGACGATTATCATTTGCGGTTGGCCTTACCGGAGAGCGCATGACAACCCTTGGCATCCTCGGCGGCGGGCAACTGGCGCGCATGCTGGCGCAGGCCGCACAGCGCATCGGGGTGAACGTCGCCATCCTCGACGAAGACGAGTTTAGCCCGGCGATGCAGGTGACCGCCCTTGGCGTGACCGGCTCATGGCGCGACCTGGAGACGCTCGGTGCATTCGCCGACGCCGTAGACGCGATCACCATCGAGAGCGAATTTGTGCCGGTTGAGCTGATCGCGTTTATCGAGCAGCGCGGCCGGCGCGTGCTGCCCGGCTCGCACACCTTGGGGTTGGTGCAGGATAAGTTTATCCAGAAGCAGACGCTGAACGCGGCCGGATTGCCTACTGCGACGTATGCGGCCGTCAGCTCGCTCGACGAGGTCAAAGCCTTTGGCGCGCAACACGGCTATCCGCTCGTGCTCAAGACCCGCACGCTCGGCTACGATGGCTACGGCAACGCGCAGATTGACGGCGAGGCTGAGGCGCAGGCGGCGTGGGAGAGGCTGGCCGCAACCGGCCGCGCGTTGATGGTCGAGTCGTTCGTCCGCTTCAAACGTGAGCTGGCGATCATCGTCGCGCGCGGGCAAGACGGCCAGATCGTCACCTATCCCGTGACCGAAACGCTGCAGCTCAACCATGTGTGCCACGTCGTGCGCGCGAATCGGAGCGGCTTTGACCATCCGGCCAAGGAGATCGGCCGGGCCGTGGTAGAGGCGGTGAACGGCGTCGGCGTGTTTGGGGTCGAGATGTTCGAGTTGCCCGATGGGCGGGTGCTGATTAACGAGGTTGCGCCTCGAGTGCACAACAGCGGCCATTACACCATCGAAGCCTGCCTGACGTCGCAATTTGAGAACCACGTCCGCGCCGTGCTGGGGCTGCCGCTGGGTTGGCCGGACATGGTGAAGCCGGCGGCGGTGATGGTGAACTGCTTGGGCGTGAGTGACCAGATGCCCAAGCCGCGCGACTTCGCGCGCGCGCTGTCCTATCGCGGCGCGCACCTGCATTGGTATGGCAAGCGCGCCTGCCGCAAGGGCCGCAAGATGGGTCACGTCACCGCCGTGCACGACTCATTGTCCGAGGCCGAGCGCATCGCGCGCATGGCAGCCGGCGACTTGATGAGCGCGTCGGCGTGGTTCGTGTGAAGACGCATAGGCCGGCGCGGGGTTAGGCTCAGCCCGCGCCGGCCTGGCATGGCTGGGCGTCGCGCCGACCGTGGCGCGTCATGCGCCGGACGACTTCATATTCATATCGTCGCGCGCGCCTTTGCCGTTCGCCGCCATCATCTCCCCTAAGGGCTTGACCAGGCCGGTGAATTCCATGGGAAAGATGTATTTCGTCGCCGGGCTGGCGCCAAGCGCCTTGAGCGCCTCCAGGTACTGGATCAACATGGTGTTGGCATCCACATGTCGCGCCGCCTCGAAGATTGCGTTCAACGCGGTGGCGAAACCTTCGGCGCGCAGCGCCTGCGCCATCTTCTGGCCTTCGGCCTCTAGGATGGCCGCTTGCTTTGAGCCTTCTGCGCGCAGGATGGCCGAGGTCTTCTCGCCGTCGGCCAAAGTGATGGCTGCCTGGCGCTTGCCCTCGGCTTCGGTGACCAGCGCGCGGCGCGTGCGCTCGGCGCTCATCTGGCGGTTCATCGCCTCCTGCACCTCGCGCGGCGGCGTGATCTCGCGGATCTCGACCGCAGTGATCTTCACTCCCCAGCGCTCGGTCACTTCGTCGAGCTTGCTGCGCAGCGTCTGGTTGATGCGTTCTCGCTGGGCCAGCACGTCGTCCAGCGTGATGTCGCCGATGACGGCGCGCAGCGTCGTCGTGGCGATGCCTTGCGATGCCGCCGCGAAGTTGCCCACCTGCAGCACGCTGCGCTCCGGATCGGACACCTTCCAGTAGGTGAGAAAGTCCACCGAGATCGGCGCGTTGTCCTTGGTGATCGCCGTCTGCTGCGGCACTTCCATGAACTGCTCGCGCAAATCTACCTTAGTGGCTGTGTCGATCAACGGGATCAGGATGATCACCCCCGGCCCTTTGGCACCGATAGAGCGGCCCAGGCGGAAGACGACGTAGCGCTCGTATTCTCTGGCTACCAAGATAAAGGAGCGCAGCAAGCCTCCTAGGATGAACAGTGCGATCACGACGATCAAGCTGACCGCGATCAGCGTAGTCAAACCACTCATTTCTTTTCCTCCTCTTTCATTTGCGCTTCGCGCTCCGCCTGCTCCGGCGGATGCGCGAGCGCGCGCACAAACAACGTCAATCCTTCAACGAGCACGACGACGACCGGCGCGCCTTCGCCGATCGGCTCATCCGATTTGACCGTCCACAGCTCGCCGGCCACCTGCGCCGTGCCCATGAACTGTGATTCAGGAGTGATGGGCGACTTGATCACCCCATGCGCGCCGATCAGGTTATCCTGCGAAATGACCGGCCGCTGTTGCATGGCACGCAGGGCGCGCTGTAGCCCGAAGCCGAAGAAGATCGCCGAACCGCCCGAGACCAGCATAATCAGCCACCACGACACGGCGAAGGCTTGTTCGTCCGGCCGGAACAGGAAGAGCGAGCCGAGGCCAAGGATGACTGCCCCGCCGAGCGCGACCAGACCGCTCTGGATCTGTATATCGGCGATGAACAGGCCGATGCCCACAAGGATGAGTAACAGGCCGGCGACATTTACCGGCAGGCGAGACAGGCCGAGCAGGGCCAAGAGCAAGCACAACCCCGCCCCGATCTCGAGCAGGCCGGTGCCCGGCACAGCAAACGCCATCACCAGCGCGAGCAAGCCCAGCACGAGCAACGCATACGCGATGTTCGGATTGGCGATGACGTCGAAAACAGCCTGGCCGATGTCCATGTTTATCTTCCTGCGGTTTATCCTCTCGCGCGACGGCGCGACTACGCCGCCGGAACACATCGTCACACTCGCCGAAGGTCGAAACTGACTATATCGCTCATGGGTTAGAGAGATGAGAGAGATGCAGGTAAAAGGATGAGGTGCGGATTAACGCGCGCCGCCATCGCTCAGGTTGGCGCGGCTGCGCCCAACGGAGTCGTGGCTGCTGTCGTAAACCTCCTCCATCGAGGCGAGCACGTCATGCAGCGAATTGACTTGCTCGGTGATGCTTTCGCGCAAGCGCTGGGCTTTGCTGCTGTCCACGTCTCGCGCATCCAGCAGCAGCATTTGTGAGTATACCGTGCCAAGCGCCGTGAGCGTGTTCTCCAACTGCAGGTCGGCGCGGTCCATCGCCGTCTCCAGCTTGAGCAGGCTGTTGTATTGCGCCTGCCGGCGGCGGATGGTCTCGTCCAGCTCGCGCCGGATGGTCTCGTCCCGCTCTTGCAGCGCGCGCTGCTTGAGGCGCCTGATGGACTCCGGGACGTCGCTCAAGTCTTTCTTGATGACCTCGTCGTTCTGAAAGGCATCCAGCCGGCTGGCCAGCGCATAGATGTTCTGCACCCATGCTTCCACTTGGCTGGCCACATCCTGCATGCGATGCTGCATCGCGGAGTCGGTGAAGCGCTTTACCGCCTTGTCAATCCGCTCGCGGTAGGCGATGGCCTGTTTGACGTTCATGCGCAAGCTGGGGTTGCGGATGCGGCTGAGGTCGAACTCCTCGCGCGGCGCTTGCGAAACAGCCGGCTTGCCGGCCTGCTGGCGGGCGACGTTCATGCCGATCACGCCCAACCACAGCGGCGCCAAGCCAGCCAGCCACCACACGGGCGACAGGTTGAGCGGCGGATAGCCCAGGATTGGGATGCGCACGCCAATCCCGACCAGGATGATCGCGGCTGCGATGATCAACGCGCTGGGTAGGCTGAAGATCGCGTTCTGAATGAGCTTGCCGCGCGCGCGTTGTCTCAGGTCGTCCATTGGCTTGGCTGCCAGGTTGTGGATAAGCGCCGGCGGGCGCCGATGCCCGCGTGGCCTTTTGTCGGCTACTGGCTAATCCCCAACCGCCGCTTGCGCTCCTCCAATTGAGCGTCCAATTCGCCGCGGCCGAGCGCCTCATCCATCTGCGCGTCCAGGTTCTGGGCAGCTATCTCGGCGCGGGCCGAGGCTTGGTCGAGCCGCGTGCGAATGGTTTCGGCCATGCGAGCGACGTCGGCGTCGCCTACGCCGGCCAAGTCGTCGAGCGACTTGATCGCCTTGCTAGTAATCTCTTTGGCCTTGGCTAGGTCGAGCAGCGCCGCCATCTCCTCGCGTTGTTGGCGGATGGTCGTGAGCTTCGCTTGCAGCTTCAAGCGCGCATCGAGCAACGCCTTGTATTCGCGCTGCTGGCGTTCCAACTGGCTGCTGTAGGTCTCGTATAGGCCGCGCACCGAGTTCAGCTTGGCCTGCGCGGCGCGCGCCAGTTCTTCCTTGCCCTGGGTGAGGAATAGATCAATGTTCCGATCAAGCTCATCCATCTGCTTCTTGTACTCGGCGGTCTTGCGCTCAAGCGTTTTGACCTGGCCGCCGACGGTGGCTGCGGCGTCCTCCAGGGCGTCGAGGTTGTTATCCACGTCGCGGATGTATTGGTCTATCACGGCTATCGAGTTCGCCTTTAGCGCATTGTCCACCAGCGCGTGCAGATTGGCCTGGATCAGCGTGCTCACTTTTTCGAGAAGAGAAGCCATTCGTTTTCCTCCGGGATATTCGGACTATCGCTGCTCTCCGGCTCATCCGAATCGCCCTTCTTATAGACCGCGATCCTGATGAGGACGAATTCCAGCCAGCCACGAATGCAAGCAGATTTTTGAAATTATAGCCACCGCAACGGCTGGGCATGACGCTTGCCCGCCGCGGCCCGCGAGAGGCCAGGGCGCAGCGTGGCTGTGGAACTTTGTAGTGAATTTGACGTCTTCAAAGTGAAACTGCACACTTGCGTGAGGGTCAAAAGGAGGACGACCTTGATGAACATCTGCAAATGCCGTCTCGTCGCGCTGTTCGGTATGGTGGCTTTATCTGCGTCGGCCTGCGCGCCGGCGGCGCCAACGCCGTATGCCACAGAGTCTGCGCCGATGGCCGCGCCGCCGATGGCCACACCGGCAATGCCTGAGAGCGCCGCGCGTGCGCCGGCGCAATCTGCCGACGGCGGGGCAGCGGATCGAGCGCTCCAGCCGCGCCTCGTCATCCGCACGGCAGACCTGACCATCGTCGTGAAGGACACGCAGGCGCAAATGGACGCGCTGGCCAAGCTGGCCGAGGAATTCGGCGGTTTCGTCGTATCGTCAAGCACGTCGCGCGTCCGCGATAACGCCTTGCAGGGCTACATCACGCTGCGCGTGGACGCGGCGCGCTTCGACGAGGCGATGAGCCGCATCCGCAGCCTGGCCGTCGAGGTGCGCAACGAAAACGTGCGCGGCGAGGATGTCACTGCCGAGTATGTGGACCTCGACGCCCGGCTGAAGAACCTGGAGGCGACCGAGGCGCAGTTGCAGAAAATCCTCGAACGTGCCAGCACAACCGAGGATGTGCTGGCCGTGTATCGCGAACTCACTGAGATTCGCGGGCAAATCGAGCAGATCAAGGGACGCATGAAGTATCTCTCCCAGTCGGCGGCGCTGGCCACCATCTCGGTCACGCTCATCCCTGATGCGCTGGCGCAGCCGCTCCAAGTGGGCGGCTGGCGGCCGGCGGGTGTGGTCAGAGAAGCGTTCGAGGCGCTGATCGGTATATTGCAGGGCCTGGCCTCGCTGTTGATCTGGCTGGTCATCGTCGTCCTGCCGGTAGTGTTGATCCTGGCCATCCCGATCGTCTCGCTAGCGCTGCTCATCCGGCGCGCGCGCCGCAGCAAGAAGGCCGGAGCCGCGAAGGCCGCATGAGCATCGAACTGCGCGCTGCGCTCGAAGCGATCATCCGCGCGGCCCTGCGCGCTGCCAACCCCGCCGAGGCGATTCGCCGTCACGTCCGTCGCGATGGCGAATCGCTCGTGGTGGACGGCATGGCATATGACCTGCGCGCTTTCGATGACGCGCGCCTGATTGCCGCCGGCAAAGCGGCGGCGCCGATGGCTGCCGAGGTGGTTCGCTTGCTCGGCGGTCAACTTTCCCGCGCCGTCGTCGTCACCAAACAAGGTCATCTATCCCCCGACCTAAAGGCTAAACTCGCCCTTCAAGGCTTCACCTTGATCGAGGCCGGCCACCCGCTGCCGGACGAGCACAGCCTGCGCGCCGGCCAGGCGGTGTGTGCGGCACTGCACGGTTGCACGGCGCGGACGCTGGTCATCGCCTGTGTCAGCGGCGGGGCGTCGGCGCTGCTGGTTGCGCCACATGCTGGCATCTCGCTCAACGCGATGCGCGCCATCAACGAGGCGTTGCTGCGCAGCGGGGCCGACATCCACGAGATGAATGCCGTGCGCGCGCGGCTGGATCGCCTGAAGCGCGGCGGGCTGGTGCGGCTGGCGCAGCCGGCGACGGTGATCGGCTTGATCCTCAGCGACGTGATCGGCGATCCGCTGGACGTGATCGCCGGCGGGTTGACGCACGATCCCCAGGCGCACAACGTGCTGGTGGGCAACAACGCGCAGGCGTGCCAAGCCGCGGCGCAAGCGGCGGAGCGGCTCGGCTTTGCCGCGCACGTGATCACCACCACACTGCGCGGCGAGGCGCGCGAGGCCGGCGCGCAGATCGCCCGCGCCTTGCTCGACGCCGATCCTCCGCCTGCGGCTATGGCGCGCGGCGTGTGCCTGATCTATGGCGGCGAGACCACCGTGACCGTGCGCGGCAATGGCACGGGTGGGCGCAATCAGGAGTTGGCGCTGGCGGCGGCAATCGAACTGGATGCGCAGGCGGACCCACGGACGCGCCCCGGCGTCGGCATCGCCGCGCTGGGCACCGACGGCACCGACGGCCCGACCGACGCCGCCGGCGCGATGGCCTTCGCCGACACGGTGCGGCGCGCGCGCGAGCGTGGCCTGGAGGCCCGCGACTACCTTGAGCGCAATGACAGCTATCATTATTTTGCGCCGCTGGGCGAGCTGATCATGACCGGCCCGACCGGCACCAACGTCGCCGATGTCATCATCGCCCTGAAGCTGAGCAACGCAACAGAAGCGTGAAGCGCGATGCGCGACATCTGGGAACCTCTCCTATGACACCGCCCGTTACCCTTGCCGACATCTACGCTGCGCAGCAAACATTGCGCGACCAGATCATCCTCACGCCGGTGCTGCCGGAGCTGCGCCTGACGCGCATCCTCGGCGCGCGCGTGTTCCTGAAAGCCGAATCGTTGCAGCGGGCCGGCTCGTTCAAGATTCGCGGCGCCTACAACAAGATCAGTCGGCTGAGCGAGGAGGAACGCCGGCGCGGCGTCATTGCAGCCAGCGCCGGCAATCACGCGCAGGGTGTGGCGCTGGCCGCGCGCATCTTCGGCATCCCGGCGACGATTGTGATGCCGGAGTATGCCCCGCTGACCAAGGTGGTGAGCACGCGCGACCTGGGCGCGGAGGTGATCCTGAGCGGCGCGACCTTCGACGATGCCGGCGCATTTGCCCGCGAACAGCAGCAAGCGCGCGGCCTGACCTTCGTGCATGCCTTCGATGACCCGCTCGTCATCGCCGGTCAGGGAACGATCGGGCTGGAGATCATGGCTGCCTTGCCCGAGTTGAACGCGCTGCTTGTGCCCATCGGCGGCGGCGGCCTGATCAGCGGCATCGCGATTGTAGTCAAGGCGCTCAAGCCCGGTGTGCGCATCATCGGCGTGCAATCGGCGGCATGCGCGCCGGTGCGCGCGTCGTTGGCGGCCGGCCAAGTGGTCACGGCGCCCACGGCCAACACCATCGCCGACGGCATCGCCGTCAAGCGGCCGGGCGAGCTGACGCTGCGCTATATCCGCGAATTGGTGGATGACGTGGTGGAGGTGAGCGACGACGATATCGCGCGGGGCATTGCCCACTGCGCTCAGTATGCCCGGCTGGTGGTGGAAGGCGCCGGCGCAGCCGGCGTGGCCGCGCTGCTGGCCGGCAAAGTTGCGGTCGGGCCGGGCGATGTCGTCTGCGCCGTGCTATGCGGCGGCAACATTGACGGCAATCTGCTGGCGCGGGTGATCGAGCAGGTCATGGTGCAGCAGGGGCGCATCGTCGTATTGCGCCTCACCGTGCTGGACCGCCCCGGCCAGCTTGCAGCAGTGATCAACCATGTGGCGATGTGTGGGGCCAACATCATTGACGTGATCCACCGACGGGCGGTGTGGTTGGCGCCGCTCACGCGCACCGGCCTGGAGCTGGTGCTCGAGGTGCGTGATGAGGCGCACGGCCGGGCAGTGATGCAGCGGCTGGCCGACGCCGGCTATCACGTCGAGCGCGTGCGGCTGGGTGAATGGCCGGACTAGCCGCGCGCAGTTTCGCGCTGGGTTGCGAATCGCATGTATCATCCCGACATCTGGTTCACAAACTCAAAACGATGACGGTATCTCCGGATGCATTCAAGCAGGTGATGCGGCGCTGGGCCAGCACGGTCACCATCATTACCACGAAGGCCGGCGACGCGATTTACGGGCTGACGGCGACCGCGTTCTCATCGCTCAGCGTTGCCCCGCCCGAAGTCTTCATCAGCATCAACAAGCAGACGCGCACCCATCCGCTGATCGAGCAGGGCGGGGTGTTTTGCGTGAATTTCCTCGCGCCGGAGATGATTCACATCTCCGACCGCTTCGCCGGCCGCTACCCTAACGAGGAGCGCTTCCAAGATGTGCGCTACCGCGCCGAGGCAACCGGCGCGCCGGTGCTCGACGACGCGATTGCCTACCTGGATTGCACGGTAGCGCGCGCGCTCGATGTCGGCGATCACACCATCTTCATCGGCCTGGTGCAGGCTTCCGGCGTGCAGCGTCCTGACGACGCGCCGTTGCTTTACTTCAACGGTCGCTACCACCTTCTGGGCGACGCGGCGAAAGAGTGATCACGCCTACGATGACGATCAGCATCCCATCCGCCGAGGCCCGCCCGCAGCGATCTGAGGCCGGCCTCCCCGCCATCGCCGCGGCGTTTGCCCGCGCCAGGGCCGAGGGCCGTCCGGCGCTCATGCCCTACTGGTCGCTCGGCTATCCCGATGTCGAAACATCGCTGTGCGTGATTGAGGCAATCGCCCGCGCCGGCGCCGACCTGATCGAACTCGGCGTGCCGTTCAGCGACCCACTCGCCGATGGGCCGGTGATCCAGCGCGCCAACCAGATTGCGCTGGAGCGCGGCATCACGGTCAGCCGCTGCATGCAAATTGCCGCACGCGCTCGCGCCTCCGGCGTGTCCGCGCCGTTCCTGGCGATGGGCTACCTCAACCCGGTGATCGCTTACGGCGAGGCGCGCTATGTGGCCGACTGGCAGGCTGCCGGCGCGGATGGGTTGATCGTGCCCGATCTGCCGCCGGAGGAGAGCGACGCGCTCAAGCGCGTGTGCGATGAACGCGCCATGGCGTTAGTGCAGTTCACCGCGCCCACCAGCACCGAAGCGCGCATTGCAATAGCCGCGCGCTATGCGACCGGCTTCATCTACATCGTCTCTGTGGCTGGCGTCACCGGCGCGCGCGACCGGCTGGCCGAAGGACTGCGCGATTACGTGGAGCGCGTCAAGGCTCACGCAACCGGTAAGCCGGTCGTCGTCGGCTTCGGCATCAGCAAGCCGGAGCACGTGCGCGAAGTCGGTCAGTTCGCCGACGGCGTGATCGTAGCCAGCGCGCTGCTCAGGCACGCCGGCGATGCGCCCGACCCGGCGCGCGCGGCATACGAATTCGTGCGCAGCTTGCGATATTGGGCATAACTACAGGCCTGTTCGCCGCGCGTCGAGCAGCGCGAGGCATAGCTCGCCCTTTTGGCGAAGTGGCGATAGAGCGTGCCCTGGCCGACGCGCGCCGCTTTGGCGATGTCGGCCATGTGCACGTTGGCCGCGCTGCGCTAGGCGAGCAGTCTCTCTGCAGTCGTCAGGATGCGCCGGCGGTTCGCCACTGCGTCGGCGTGTTCGGCGCGCTGCGGCCCTTCGGTCAGGGTGGGCAAAGAAGCGCTCTTCCTCTTCATAGGTTGCTTCCGAGATGACTACGCCTGGTGGCGTGTCCGTCCTAGGCGCGCATAGCAGTCACGCCACATCGAGCAACACCTTTAGCACGCCCGGCTGCTGCGCGTGTTCCAAGGCTCGTGCGCCTTGCGCCAGCGGATAGCGGGCGTGGATGAGCGGGCGCACGTCCACGCGCCGTTGCGCCAGCAGGCGCAACGCGGCGGTGAACGGCCCGCAGCGCGAGCCGACGATCGTGATCTCGTCCACCACGATCATGGTGAGGTTCACCTGCGGCAGGCCGTGGTAGGTGCTTTTCAGCACCAGCGTGCCTCGTGGACGCAGCAGTTGCTGCGCATGCGCGAAGCCATCCGGCGAGCCGGTGCATTCCACCACGATGTCAAACGCGCGCGACGGCGCTTCTCGCGCGTGTAGCGTATGCGCGCCTCGCTCGCGCGCGATGGCCAATTTGTTGTCGTGCTTGCCGATCACCGTCAGTGCGCATGGCGCGCCGGCGGCGATGACCTGCGCGCACAGCAAGCCAAGCTTGCCATCGCCCAGCACGGCGACCCGGTCGGTGGGCTTGATGTGCACCTGTTCGAGGATCTGGCAGGCGGCGGCGAGCGGCTCGACGAAAACGGCTTCGTCGTCGCTCACGTTGTCCGGCACACGGTGCAGGTTGACGATGGGCAGCACGGTGTAATCGGCAAACGCGCCGTCGCGCCGGTCAATGCCCAGCGTGTTGCGGGTTGGGTCTTGGGCGCGCTCGAAGTAGTCGCGTGAGGGCGAGTCACAAGGCACGCAGTTGATCTCGCCGACGACGCGATCGCCGACACACACTTGCGGCGTCGTGCCCGGCAGCGGGTTCAGCGACTCGACTACGCCGACGAATTCATGACCTAGCACGCCGCGAAAACCGAAATAGCCCCTGAGGATTTCAACATCGGTGTTGCAGATGCCGCCGCGCGTGATGCGGATGCGCGCCTCGCCCGGCGGCGGTTCGGGCGTCGGATAATCTTCGCGATAGGTCAATCGGTCGGCGACGACAAGTGCGCGCATAGACCTAGCTTACAGCATTTTGCTCGGTGACCTGCGCCGGCGCCGCAAGGCGATGCCTACGGCTGAGGCGATGGGCATCACCACCAGCAGGCAGGCCACGCCGATGAGGAAGACTTCACCCGGGCCGACCGTC
>CALHLE010000056.1 GCA_938034415.1 uncultured Anaerolineae bacterium | reverse complement strand
CAACGCGCTCCAGCAAGGCAAACGCCTGATCAACGTCGCGCTGGGGGAAGCGTCGGAACCAGCTCTGCCAGAAGTTGACGTAGCCGAGCCGTCCGGAGAGGACGTTCTCCATCACCGTCAGCCGCTCGACCAACGCATACTCCTGGAAGATCATCCCGATGCGGCGGCGTATTTGGCGAAGCTGGCGCGAGTTGAGTGCAGTGATCTCGATGTCGCGCAGCCAAATTTTGCCGGAGGTCGGCTCCACCAGCCGATTGACGCAGCGGATGAGCGTGCTCTTGCCGGCGCCGGACGGCCCGATCAACGCGATGACTTCGCCTTCTGTGACCGTGAGATCTACCCCGCGCAGCGCGTGGTCACCGGTAGGGTATCGCTTGACGAGCTTTTCGATGCGAAGCATAGGCTTATCAGAAAACACAAGACGAGGTGCGCAGCGCGCCTCGTCTTGTGCTGCTTGTATGTCGGCGTAGTCTTATGGGACGTATTTCACGCCCATCTGCTTGTCAATTTCGCGGACGACCGCCCAGTACTCCTTGTAGGTGATCGGGATGAACTGCGCCTCGCCGGAGCGGCTGAACTCCTTTTGCAGCGAGGTGCCCTCCCAGTTGAACGAGAAGAACGCCTCGCGCACCTTCTCGGCCAGCTTGGGGTCGAGGTTGTACACGTAGCCGTAGCCGGTGGTGGGGAAAGTCTGGGAGCGATAGATCGAGCGCACTTGTTCGGCCTTGATCTTGTCGCGCGCTATCATGCGCTTCATCACCGAGTTGGCGATCGGTGCCGCCTCATAGTCTTTGTTGGCCACGCCTAGGATCGAGTTGTCGTGACCGCCGGAGAAGACCGTCTTGTAGTCCTTGTCGACCACCATGTTGAACTGCGAGGCCAACAGCGCCACGGGGGCCTTGTAGCCGGAGTTGGAGGTCGGCTCGGTGAAGGCGATGGTGCGGCCGCGCAGGTCTTCAACCTTCTGGATGTCGCTATCGGCCGGCACGATAATCAATCTCCATCTCATAGCCAAACGATCCGTCGGCCTTGGCCATCATGGCGAAAGGCACGAAGCCGGCGAAGTTGACGGCTACCGGCACGCTGCCGCTGTTGAAGCCGGAGACGTGCAGCCGACCGGCGCGCATCGCTTCGAGCTGCGCCGCGTTGGAGTCCACCGCGAAGAACTCCACCTTCTTGCCGGTCACCTTCTCCATATGCGCCAGGAAATCGGCCCAGGCCACGCGATATACCGACGGATCCTCAACAGGGGTGTAGGCGAAGATCAGCGTGTCGGGATTCACCCACTGCGCAGGGTCCTTAGGTGCATCGGGGACAAGGTCGCCATCCTCGTCGCAGAAGCGCTTGTCCATCTCCTCGGGGCGCGGGCATTCGGTTGTTGTGGCTGAGCCAGCAGCGCTAGCCGGCGCCTCGGTGGGCTTGACGCTTTGTTCAGCTGGTTGAGCGGGCTGCGCTGGCGCGGCTGGTTGGGCTGGTTGTGCTGGCTGCGCTGGCGCGGCGCAGGCCACGATGAGCGCCGCAAGTAGTGTGCTTAATAACCCAAGTCGAGTCTTATGGTGAATCATAGTGAAGTGTGGTCTCCTTGTATTCAGTCAGATTGCAAGATAGCATGATAGCCATTAAGTTTGTCTCTGCACGAAGTGCATATTAAGATTTGTTTAATGCGGTGACGCTCCACTGATACAGCCTGGCAAATCTGCACGGGTGAATAAACCTACAAGTCTTATAGTGATTTAACCTCTCTGACTTATTGCTGAGTTGTTCGATGAACATGCGTCGCTTCCGAGATCGTTCCCAGGCCGGTCGGTTGCTGGCGCAGCGGTTACAGCGCTACGCCGGGCGCAATGATGTTATCGTACTAGCCTTGCCGCGCGGCGGCGTCCCGGTGGCTTACCAGGTTGCGAGCGCGCTGAAGGCGCCTTTGGACGTCTTCGTAGTGCGCAAGCTGGGCGTGCCGGGCGAAGAGGAGCTGGCGATGGGCGCGATCGCTTCAGGCGGCGTGCGTGTGCTCTCGCATGAGCTAATCGCGGAGTTGGGGTTGACCGATGAGGACGTCGAGCGTGTGACCCAACGCGAGTTGGCCGAACTGCAACGGCGAGAGCGCGTCTTTCGCGGCGCGCGTCCCTTCCCCAACTTGGCGGGGCGGGTTGTGATCCTGGTGGACGACGGCATCGCCACCGGCGCAACGATGCGCGCGGCTATCCGTGCCGTCCGCGCGCACCAGCCGGCATGGGTGAGCGTCGCCGCGCCGGTCGGCGCGCCGCAAACGCTGGAAGCGCTCCAGGATGAGGCGGATGAGATAGTCTGCCTGCTGACCCCGGAGCTACTCATGGGCATTGGCGCGTGGTATCAGGACTTTGGCCAACTGTCCGACGACGAAGTGATCGCCTACCTGCAGCGGGCTGGCGCGGATGCGCACGCGGTGAGCGCGGATGGACAGGCGCGGACGGCTGCTTTGCACTAGTGGATGGCATGTTGCGTCCGCGCTTCTTCGATCAGCGTCTGCTTGAGGTCCCACAGCTTCTGGCTGAGCGAAACGTGATAGGTGTGGGGATTGATCAGGCGGCGCACGCCGGCGTCCAGCCGTTCGATGTCGCGTTGCCGGGTCGCGCGCATCTCCTCGATGGTCGGCAACTCGCAGACCAATCGGCCCTCTCGCAGCACTTCGACCAGGAGCGGCTCAAACCCTGAAATTTCGCTGTGGTGCAAGCTGCGGAACTTGGTGTGGTCGGTCGGGTGGCGCAGGACGAGCCATTCGTGTTGACGCGGATCTTCTTCGCGTAAGCAAATAAGGTCGGCAGTAGCCATCCCTCGGCGATCGTAGAGCCGCCAGACGGCCTTATCGCCCGGGTTCAAAGTCTTCATCGGCGTTTCTGAGATTTTGATCGCCGGCGCCCATGTTCCATCACGTTCGACAGAGACCAGCTTATAGACGCCGTCAAGGGCAGGGTGACCGTGTGACGTAATCAAGTTCGTGCCAACGCCGTAGACCAAACGCGCAATCACGCGCTCAGGATCCATGCCATAGCGCTGCGCCTCGTCGCGGATCTGCGCCGTGATTTGCCAGATTACCAGCTCATCGAGCTGATTGGACAGCACGATGGACGTATTGGGAAAGCCGGCTTGGTCCAACATCTTGGCTGCCTGAATGCTCAAATAGGCGAGGTCGCCGGAGTCGAGGCGGACGCCGATTGGTGTGTGCCCTTTGCGCCTCAGCTCCTCAAACACCTTGATCGCGTTGGGCAGGCCGCTCTCCAACGTGTTGATCGTGTCCACCAAAAGTAAGCAGTCATCCGGATAGACCTCGGCGTAGGCGCGAAATGCGTCCAACTCGCTGCCGCCCATGGCGATGAAAGCTTGCACCATGCTGTGGGCGTGAGTGCCTTTGGGCGGGAAGCCCAGCACGTGCGACATGCCGGCGTTCGACGAGAAGTCGGCTCCGCCGATCAGCGCAGCGCGCGTTCCGGCGTTTGCGCCGCGATCTTGAGCGCGCCGCATGCCGAACTCCAGCACCGTTCGCCCCTGGCTGCTCTCGCGAATGCGCGCTGCCTTAGTCGCAATCAGCGTTTGGAAGTTGAGCTGGTTGAGGAGCGCGCTCTCAAGCAGTTGGGTGGTTGCCAGCGGACCCTCGACCACCGTGAGCGGCGCTTGAGGATGCACTACGTGACCTTCAGGGATGGCGCGCAAGGTAATTGCGTCGAAGTTGCCGTAGCGGCTTAACCAGTCCAGGAAGTCTGCGCCGAACAGCGGACCGCCGCCCCGCGTCTTTTGTGCCCTGAGATAGGCCAAATCCGCATCGCGGAACCGAGCGCGCTGCATCCACTCGATCAGCGTGCCCAGGCCGGCGTTCACGCAGTAGCCGGCCTGGTGCTTGCCATAATCAGGATAGCTGCGGAAGAAATGCTCGAACTGAGCGCGTCGTTCGTGGATGCCGGCGCGGTAATACAACTGCGCCATGGTCAACTGGTACTGGTCGGTAAATAGAATGCCCTCGGCGACATCTCGTTCGCTCGGTCTCATCTTCAGTAGTCCTTCATCAGTCCTTCATCTTAAGTTCAGCAACGATAGGCGCCGTGTATGCACAGGATGCCATTGGATAGTGATGGCAGACCTTTCCCCTGAACGAACGCCTAGCCCGAACTATACCTAAGTGGAGTAGCTCTGGCGAACGATGCTGTCTATGCTTGTCCTCGCACAATCATCCGAGTAGTGCTAACCGATGAGAGGAGTATCGAAGGAGTATCAACAGTATGGACATCAACATGCTTAGTGCGTTTTCTAACCAAATGGCCGATGCTGTTGAGCGCATCGGCAAGTCACTTGTTATGGTCAACGGACGAGCGCGCCAGCCCGCAACCGGCATAGCCTATGCCGATGAGCTTGTGCTCACTGCCGATCATGTGCTAGAACGTGAGAACAACCTGACCGTACAGACTTACGACAACCGTGTTCTCGGCGCGCAAATCGCTGGGCGCGATGCCTCGACCGATCTCGCCGTGCTGCGCGTGCAAGGGCTTGGCGTGCCGCTTGCGACTGCGGCCGCCGAGGCGCGCGTGGGACAGCTTGCGCTGGCCGTCGGCCGTCCATCGCCTGATGGGGTAATGGCCAGCTTGGGCGTCGTGAGCAAGGTCGGCGGCTCGCTGCGCACCGGCCGCAGCGGCGCAACCCTGGAGCGCTACATCCAGACCGACGCGATTCCCTATCCCGGCTTCAGCGGCGGCGCCTTGGTGGATGTCGCCGGCGCAGCGTTCGGTCTGCTCACCACAGGTTTAGTGCGCGGCGCGACAATCGTCATTCCGATGAACGTCGCGCTGAAGGTGGCCGGCGCCTTGACCGAGCAAGGCTACGTCAAGCGCGGTTATCTTGGCATCGTTAGCCAGCAGGTGAAGCTACCGCCGGCCCTACGCAGCGATAAGCAAGAGTATGGCTTGCTCATCGTGCGCGTAGAAGAGAACAGCCCGGCGGAGCGGGGTGGTCTGCTGATCGGCGACATCCTGCTCGCCGTTGAGGGCCAGCCCATCAACGACGCCGACGATTTAATGGCAGCGCTGCATGGCGATCGGGTCGGTAAGCCGGTAAGTGTCCGCGTCAGCCGTGGCGGTATTGCTCAAATGCTGACCGTTGTCGTCGGCCAGAAAAGCTAAGCAAAGTGATGACGCGATCTCTGTTGGAGGTGAATCAAGCGTTCGCCGACATGATCGAGGCTGCCAAAGCAAGCGTCGTTCGGGTTGACGCAGGCGGCCGCGGCGTAGGCACAGGCATCATCTGGCATAGCGACGCTACGCGCAGCGAGGTCGTCACCAATGCGCACGTGGTAGCCGGAGTAACGCGCCGTAACAGCGGCGGCCTGCGCATCGTCACCGCGGACAATCGCCGCTTTGCTGCCCAACTGCTTGCCGGCGACCCACAACTCGACCTGGCGCTGCTCGGTCTAGCTGTAGGTGGACTGCCAACTGCGCGAATCGGCGATTCGGCTCGCCTGCGGGTGGGCGAACTCGTTTTTGCCATCGGCAACCCGTGGGGACAGACCGGCGTCGTCACCTCTGGCGTCATCAGCGGCCTGGGCAGCATGGCGATTCGCGGGACGAGGCGCATTGCGCCATACATCCGCTCGGACGTGCTGCTGGCGCCGGGCAACAGCGGCGGTCCGTTGCTGAACGCCGCCGGCGCAGTTATCGGCGTCAACGCCATGATCTTCGGCGGCGATCTGAGCGTGGCCATCCCCAGCCATGTCGTCGCTGAATGGATCGCGGACAACGACCGGCTGTGAAGTAGACTGCGGAAGTCCGTTCGCCGTCTGCCATGCCGCGCGTCTTCATCGTCGCCCCGACGCCTGCGTTGCGGCTCGGCCTGCGCGCCTTGCTTGCGCAGGCCGAGCCGACTTGGGAGGTCGTCGGCGAGACGCCCGCGCTTGAGCGATCGCCAACTGTTGCGAATGCCGACCTTTTCTTGTTGACCGATCCTGATCAACTCTTGCCGCTTGTCGGCGTGTTGTCCGACGAACGCGAGCAGAGCGTGGTCGTGCTGGCCAATGACGGCGCGGCTGTGGATGCGTTGCGCGCGCTGCCGTTGCGTGGTTGGAGCATCATCCCGGCCGACGCTTCGGCGGAGGAGCTGCGCGCAGCAGCGATGGCTGCTCTGAGTGGGATGGCGGCGCTGCCGGCATATATGGCCGGTCAATTCGCGACGACGCCGATAGCGGCTCGGCAGACCAGTCCCTCAGAGGAGGCCGAACCCAAACCGGCGCTTACCCCGCGCGAGGTCGAGGTGCTGGAGCAGGTGAGCCGCGGCTTGCCGAGCAAGTTGATCGCGCACGAGCTGGGGGTGAGCGAATCCACCGTCAAATTTCATCTCTCCTCGATTTACGCCAAGCTCGGCGTCGCCAGTCGCACTGAGGCAGTGAGCCGGGCTGCGAAGTTGGGGTTGATTACCCTTTGAGCGGTGAGGGGGAGGTGACGCTTGCGCCTGCCCACGGAGAGATGCCCCTATCAGCGCAGTCTCGGTCATCTGGCCTAGAATCACGTTTGTATGACGAGCGCTCGGGCTGCTCTGGCCGGCCGCATCTCGGATGATGCCGCGCGCCATCAAACGCTGACGCGCATCAATCTACAAGACTTGCTCGACAACTTTGGACTGGCGCAGGCGCGCTGGATACGCCCGGCCCTAGAGCGGTTGCTTTGGCCATATGCGGAACGCTTCACCCGCTTGGTGATGGACTTCGACCGGCGCATCGGCGAAGCGGGTTTGCAAGCGGCTGCGCGCGAATTCCTGCTGCGACATACGCGCGGGCTGCGGGTCGCCGGCCTGGATCACGTGCCGATGGATGGGCCGGTGGTCTTTGCGGCTAACCACGCCGGCATGTCAGAGTCGCTCGCATGCTTCAGCGCCATTCCACGCCGTGACTTGAAGGTGGTTGCGAACGACCGCCCATTCGCGCGCGCGCTGCCCAACATGTTCGCCCGCATGATCCCTGTGCCGGCGACGGAGTGCGAGCGCTTCACCGTCGTCCGCCAGATTGCCCGCCATCTAGAAGGGGGTGGGGCGTTGTTCATCAACCCTGCCGGGCGCATCGAACCCGATCCGGCGTGTATGTCAGGCGCGATCGAATCGCTGCGCGCGTGGTCGCCAAGCCTGGGGATATTTGTCCGGCGCGTGCCCGCCGTGCGCGTAGTCCCCACCCTGGTCAGCGGGGTGATTCTGCCTTGGACGCTGCATAGTTTGCCGGCCAGGTTGCGGCGCGATCCGAAAGATCGCGAGCGCGCTGCCGCAGCGGTTCAGTTGATTGTCCACATGCGCCGGCGCGAGCGCACGCCGGTGATGCCGTCCGTGACGTTCGGTCGCCCACTGCGCGGCGAAGCCCTGCTTGCCCTGGGCGGCGCAGAGGAGATCGTGGCCGCAATCACGGCGGAGATGGCCGCCATGATGAATGCGCTTCAGGTTAGCCAAGCTGCTCGTGCGTAAGCCTGCAATTCGGGGAAGAAGTCATGGAAGTCGGCGCGCAACGCGGCGTAGTGCGCGGTCAGTTGTGGCGCGGCCTCGCCCAGGCGGCTGGGCCGGCTCAGCCGGCGCGACATGCGGCGCAGCGTAGCCTCGATGCCGTCGCATGTGGCATACGATCCGAGCCAGTCGTCCTGCGCCATGCGCTGCAGGCCAATGCGCGCTGGATCGGGAAGTCGGTGCCAGTGCGCAGCGAACTGCGCATACACGGCAGCCGTCCATTCGCGCAGTGGCGTCTTGCAGTAACGTTCCCAATCCACCGCGAGGAAGTGGTCGTAGAACACATCTATCAAAACGGCAGCGTAGCGCCTGAACGGCGATTCGATGCGCGCTTGGCTGCGCGCGACGACCGGATGGGCATCGGTGTACAGGTCAATCAGGCGGTGGCCGGCGAACCCGCGCTGGATGCCCGGGCTGAACTGCGCGCGCGCCTCGCCCTTCACCCAATCTGCGATGACGTTGCCAATGCGATGTTCGACGTCGTCATCGGACAGAAAGAGGTGGGCCAGCCAGTTCATCAAACCACGGATAGGAAGATAGCGAAGGCTGTTGCCAGCGCGCTGAAGGCAAACGACTTCATGGTGATCTTTGCAGCGCGTTTGTTCAGCGCCTGCTTCTCGGCCTCGTCCGCGATGGCCTCGATTCCGCTATCCAGGTTGCGCACGCCGCGACGCGCAAACGCCACGCACGTCTTCTCGCGCCACTGGATCACGCCGGCGGCGCCGGCAAAGAAGATCGGCAGCAGGGCGAGGTTTGCCCACCACGGCGCGACTGCCGCGCGCATCAGCACAAACGCGAGCGTGCCTGCGGCAATGCCGACGATTCCGATAACGAGGCGTTTCTGCCGCTCTCTGGGGCCGATGTTAAAGCAGACTTCGTTTGAAGGGAGGGAATGGCTCGCTTGGTTCATGTAAATCGGGTTAGCTGCAAGTGTCTAATCCATGAGTCTAGGCGAGTCGTCTGAGAGTCTGATGAGCAATGGAACGCCTCAAGCGTTGGTTCGCATTCAACCGTTGGTATCTGCGACGCGAACGGCCGCCATGGGATACCGGGATCTCGCCGCCGGAGCTGCTTGCGTTTATTGCAGCGCATCCGCCTGGGCGCGCGCTCGATCTCGGCTGTGGCACGGGCACGAACGCCATCACCCTGGCGCAACATGGCTGGCGCGTGACCGGCGTTGATTTTGCCGTCAGGGCCATCCTGGAGGCCAGGCGCAAAGCGCGCGAAGCCGGCGTGCAGGCCGACCTGCGCCTAGGCGATGTGACGCGGCTCGGCGCGCTGGCCGGGCCATTCGATTTGATCCTCGATATCGGCTGCTTTCACGGCTTGCCGGCCGGCGGCCGATCGGCGTATGCGCGCCATGTCAAGCGCCTGCTCGCGCCAGATGGGACATTCCTGCTCTACGTCATGTTCAAAGCCGATGGGCAGTCGCAAGGCAGCGGCATTTTGGCAACAGACCTGGCGATCTTCGCGCCGGAGCTGGCGCTGGTTTCTCGCGCGGATGGCATGGACGCAGCACGCGGCCGGCCATCGGCATGGTTGACGTATCGCTTCTCATCCGGCGTTGCTACAATGACAACAGCGCGCGTTCAGGGTGAAAGTTCGGGCGCCGGATAGGCGCTCATCGGAGGTCCAGGTGTTCATCCCATTGGTTCTATTTTTGTTGTTGGCGCTGATTGCGCTAGCGATTTTGCTCGGGCTGGCTGTCCCATTCGCCATGTTTGCCCGCCGCTTCCAATCCGAGCGTCTGCCGGCCGGCATGCCTGAGGGTCAATACGCCGCCGACGCCGTCCGATTGGTGGACGAAATCAAGGACGCACTCAAGTTCTGCCCGATTCCCTACGAGCAGAAGGCCGAGCTGCTGCGCCAGGTGCGCGACGTGCCCGGCAACGTGAACCGCGCAGTGTGCAAGCTCAATCGCCTGCGTCGCATCAAGAAGATCGCCAAGCGATCGGAGGACGCTGCTGACGTGCTCAGCGAGATCGAGGCGATGGAACGCGGCATCGTCGGCGAATTGCGCCGAACACATGAGACGCTGCTGACCGTGCCGCTGGCGCTCATGAAAGTGGACGTCGCCCGCGGCGAACGCAACCTCGACCGCATCGTTGCCGAGCTGGGCGAGACGAATCGCCGGCTGAACGACCTGGCCGACAGCTACAGCGAAGTCCGCGCCGCGCAGAATTTGAGCTACTCATAGCCGAGCGCATCATCCTTCACCTTGACCTCGACGCCTTCTTCTGTGCCGTCGAGGAGCTGCGCAATCCTTCGCTGCGCGGCAAGCCGTTCGTCGTTGGCGGTCGCCCCGACCAACGCGGCGTGGTGTCATCGGCGTCGTATCCTGCGCGCCGGTTCGGCGTGCGCAACGCCATGCCCACGTCGCAGGCGATGCGCCTGTGCCCCGGCCTGATCATCGTATCCGGCTCGCGCGCGCATTACGCCGAATACTCGAAGCGCGTGATGGACCTGCTGCGCGAGTATGGCGGCGCGCTACAGCAAATCTCGATTGACGAAGCCTTCCTCGACGCGACCGGACTGATGCAAGACCCGCGGGCGCTGGCGTTAGAGATCCAATCCCGCATCCGCGATGAAGTGGGCTTGCCCGCCTCGATCGGTGTCGCGACGAGCAAGCTGGTTGCGAAGATGGCCAGCGGGCGCGCCAAGCCGAACGGCGTGCTGGTCGTCGCTCCCGGCCAGGAGGCCGAGTTCCTCGCGCCGATGCCCGTTGGCGAGTTGTGGGGCATCGGCCCGGCGACCGCAGCGCGTTTGGAGCAGATCGGTATTGCGACGATCGGCGACTTGCAGCGCGCCTCGCCGCGGTTGTTGCGCCCCGTCTTCCGCGATCACGCCGAGGTGGTCATCGCGCGAGCGTATGGCCAGGATGGTTCACCGGTGCATGCCGCGCGTGAGGTCAAGTCCATCAGCGAGGAGCGCACCTTCGCCCGCGATGTGCGCGATGCAGAGACCCTGCGCCAGATGCTGCTCCTCCTGAGCGATGAAGTGGCCGCGCGATTGCGCGCGCACAACCGCTTTGCCCACACCGTCCATCTCAAGCTGCGCTGGCATGATTTTTACACGGTCACCCGCCAGACCAAGCTCCCCGCGCCGACGCAGCTCGGCGAGGAGCTCTTCGCTGCTGTTGAGCCGTTGTGGTGGCAGGCGTGGCTGGGCCGGGGCGGAGGCCGCGACCGCCAGCGCGGCGACCCGATTCGCCTGATCGGCGTTGGCGCGAGCGGCCTGAGCGAAGGACTGCAGATGGCCCTGTTCGGCGACCCGCAGCGCGAGGCCCGGCTGGCGCTGGCGCGCGCGCTCGACGACCTGCGGGCGCAATACGGCAAGCACATCGTGCGCCGCGCGAGCTTGCTGAGGCGCGGCCGATGAGCCGTTTGCTAAATCCGTCGCCTTCGCCAAAATACAGCTTGCGCACGATGACCCACCAGCTCAACTAACGCAAGCAAACCGTTAACTATCGCTACGGAGCAAATTAGCCCATGCAACTTCTGCCTGCCAATAGTGTGGCGCTCGTCACCGGCTCAGGCCGCGGCCTGGGTCGAGCCATCGCCGAAAGGCTGGCCGACGCCGGCGCCGCCGTCATCCTTCACGACCATCGCCCGGAGTCGCCGTCGGTCTTTGGCGAAGCGCCCAACCTCGACGCCGTGGTCGCTCAGTTTCGCGAGCGCGGCGCGACGGTCGTTGGTGTGACGGCCGACGTGGCCGATTACGAGGCGATGAGGCGCGCGGTGCAGGCCGGCGAAGAAGCGCTTGGGCCGATCACAATCCTGGTCAACTGCGCCGGCGGCGACATCGGTGCGAGCGGCAAAGGCAAGCCTGATCCGAATGACGCGCTCGGTATCTCACCCGAAGACTTGCAGGCCATCTTCAACCGCAATCTGATCGGGACGATCCAAGTGTGCAAGCTTGTAGTGCCCGGCATGATCGCGCGCAAGCAAGGCTCGGTCATCAACATCGCGTCGGTGGCGGCGCTGTTCGGCGTCGAGCGTGAGGTGGCCTACGCCGTGGCCAAGGCCGGCATCATGCACTACACGCGCTGCCTGGCCATCGAGTGTCGCCGCGCCGGCGTGCGCGCCAACGTGATTGCGCCCGGCCCAACCAAGACGGCGCGCTTCCTGGCCACACGCGTCGTGGATCCGGCCAAGATGGACGAGACCCAGCCCTCGCTCGACCGATACGCCAACCCGGCCGAGGTTGCTGACGCGACGTTGTTCCTTGCCAGCAACCTGGCGCGCTTCGTCACCGGCCAGGTGCTCGCCGTGGATGGCGGCATGACCACGCACGCATACTGAGTGCTCGACGCGCGGCAAAGCCCACACTAATGCCCACACTTACCCCCGACCATCTCACGTGCGAATACTTCGTCAACCCGCTTGGCCTGGGCGCGCGCCGTCCTCGACTAAGCTGGAAGCTGCGCGCAGATGAAACCGCGCGCGATGTGCGCCAGTCGGCGTATCGG
Source organism: uncultured Anaerolineae bacterium (assembly GCA_938034415.1). Lineage (GTDB taxonomy): Bacteria > Chloroflexota > Anaerolineae > J036 > Brachytrichaceae > JAAFGM01. The sequence continues at coordinate 26,048 of CALHLE010000056.1, read as the reverse complement.
ATCATCGTCACCGCCGACTCTGGCGGCGACGACGTGATCTGGGACACGGGCAAGGTGTCATCCGACCGATCGGTGCATGTGCGTTATGCTGGGCCGGAGCTTAGCTCCGGCCAGCGCTGCTATTGGCGCGTGCGCGTCTGGGATCAAAGCGACCGTCCGTCGGATTGGAGCCCATCCGGCTGGTGGGAGATGGGGCTGCTAGACGCCGCCGATTGGCAAGCGCAGTGGATCACGCCGGATTGGGATGATCCGCAAGATCCGGCGCAGCCCCGGCCGGCGCCGTTGCTGCGCCGCCCGTTTGCGCTCGATGGCCAAGTGCGCGCGGCGCGCCTGTATGCCACCAGCCTGGGACTGTATGAGCTGTATCTCAATGGCCGTCGCGTGGGCGATGGCCTGCTCACGCCGGGCTGGACAAGCTACAACAAACGATTACAGTATCAAACCTACGACGTGACCGATCTGCTGGTCGAAGGAGCGAACGTCATTGGGGCCATGCTTGCCGATGGTTGGTATCGCGGGCATCTTGGCTTCGAGGGTCAACGCAACCTGTATGGCGATTGCCTGGCGCTATTGGCGCAGTTGCGCGTGACTTACACCGACGGGCGCACGGCCATCATCGTCAGCGATGCGCACTGGCGCGCGACGCCCGGCCCGATCCGCATGGCCGAGATTTATCACGGCGAAACCTACGATGCCCGGCTGGAGCGAACCGGGTGGGATTGCCCCGGCTTCGACGATGCCGGTTGGTCCGCAGTGCGGATCCTTGACCATCGTAAGGATCACCTCGTCGCGCAGGTTGGGCCGCCCGTGCGTCAGCAGGAGGAGTTGCGGCCAGTGAGCATCGTCACCTCGCCCACGGGCGAATGCATCGCCGACTTCGGCCAGAACATGGTGGGATGGGTGCGCTTGAGGGTGCGCGGCGCATCGGGCACGACGGTCACCCTGAAGCACGCCGAGGTGCTCGACCGCGACGGCAACTTCTATACCGAAAACCTGCGCGCGGCTCGCCAAACATTGGAATACACCTTGAAGGGCGAGGGCGAGGAGGTCTATGAACCGCGCTTCACGTTCATGGGCTTTCGATACGTCAAGGTGGAGGGCTGGCCAGGCGAATTGACGCCCGACGACTTGACCGGCGTGGTCGTGCACTCCGACATTCCGCCCATCGGTCACTTTGAGTGCAGCAACCCGCTGGTCAATCAGTTGCAGCACAACATCGTGTGGGGGCAAAAGGGCAACTTCGTAGATGTGCCGACCGACTGCCCGCAACGAGACGAGCGGCTGGGTTGGACCGGCGACGCCCAGGTGTTCGTCCGCACAGCATGTTTTAACCGGCACGTCGCGGCGTTCTTCACCAAGTGGCTGCGTGACCTTTCAGCCGATCAGCATCCCGATGGCAGCGTGCCGTATGTCATCCCTGACGTGCTGAGCGGCGGCGTGCCGGGGCGAGCCGCCGGCTCGGCGGCATGGGGGGACGCGGCCGTCATCGTGCCGTGGACGATCTACCTGTGCTACGGCGACCGGGACATCCTCGAAGCGCAATACGAGAGCATGACCGGCTGGGTGGACTATATGCGCCAGCAGGCCGGCGAGCGTTATCTGTGGATGAGCGGCTTTCACTTCGGGGATTGGCTGGACTATCGTGGCTCGAATCCGCTGATACCCGCGCCGGTGACAAACACCGAGTTGATCGCCACGGCGTTCTTTGCCCACAGCGTGGATCTTGTGCGGCGCGCTGCGCGTGTGCTGGGTAAGGAGGAGGATGCGCGCACATACGACGCGCTCTTCGAGAAAGTGCGCGCGGCGTTCAACGCCGAGTTCGTTTCGCCGAACGGCCGCGTCGGCTCGGGCACGCAGACGGCTTACGTTTTGGCGCTGCACTTCGACCTGCTGCCGAAGAAGCTGCGCCCGCTGGCTGCGCAGCGCTTGGCCGACGAGATCCGCAAGGCCGACTATCACCTGACCACCGGTTTCGTCGGCGCGCCGTATTTGTGCCACGTGCTCAGCCGATTCGGCCACACCGACCTGGCCTACGAATTGCTCAATCAGGAGAGCTATCCGTCGTGGCTGTATCCGGTGAGGAAGGGGGCGACGACGATCTGGGAGCGCTGGGATGGCATCAAGCCGGATGGCAGCTTCCAGGACGCGAGCATGAACTCGTTCAACCATTACGCCTACGGCGCAATCGGCGATTGGCTGTATCGCGTCGTTGCCGGCGTCGAGTTGGATGAGGATGCCGCCGGTTACGCCCATGTGCTGATTCAGCCACAGCCGGGCGGAGGCATCACGCACGCACGCGCAACGCTGGAGACGCCCTATGGCGAACTGGTCGTCGCCTGGCAATTGACCGAGGCGGACTTTCGGCTGCAGGCGACCGTCCCGCCCAACGCGCGCGCCACCGTACGCATCCCCGCCGACAAGCTGTCGCAAGTGACCGAGTCGGGCCGGCCGCTGCGTGCCGGGCGAAATTCAGGCGTGCATTTGGCGCGGGCAAAGAGCGGCGCCGTGACCGTCGAAGTCGGCTCAGGGCGTTATGCGTTTGTCTCGACCGGGCTGAACTTGGCGCGGGCCATGGCCAATGTTCGCCATGTCGCGGGCCGATTCGACCGCGGCAGCGCGCTGCGCGAGCTGCTGGCCGACGAGAGGGCGCGGGCGGTGCTGACAAGGCGCCTAGGCGAGGAAGCAATTGCATCGCTCGCGTCCCAGTGGATGAATCTGTCGCTCGAAGCGGCTGCGCGCGTCGCGCCGCGCGTGATCGCGCCGGAGAAGCTGCGGGCAATTGAGCAAGAGCTGATAGCGATCCGGTGAAGCGCGGTTGTTTCAATGCGAGGATCACAGGTATATTTCGACCTGGGTTCAGCCCGCCTGCTAGCCCGTTACACTTGAGGAGGAGAATTGAAGATGAAGACAACCAATCGCAACACGCTGTTCATCGGTTTGACCGTCGCCATGGGGCTGACGCTGGCGGCATGCGCGCAGCCAACGGCGCCGGCGCCCTCTGCGCCGGCCCAGCCGGCTGCTACCGAAGCCCCCATGCCAGCAATGCCCACCACGGCGCCTGCCGAAGCGAAGGTGCTCGTAGTCGGTTTGCCCAAAGCCGACACGCGCACGCTCGACCCGCACCGGCAGTACGAGATCACGCCGCCACAAATCATGCGCGCCGTGTACGAGACATTGGTCACGCTCCCCGATAAAGGCGCGACGATTGACCGCGTCGAGCCGCTGCTGGCCGAGTCTTACACGATCTCCGACGATGCGCTGGTCTATACCTTTAAGCTGCGCAGCGACGTGAAGTTCGCCAGCGGCAACCCCATGACCGCCGAAGATGTCGTGTTCTCGTTCAAGCGCATGGGCGCATTGCAGGACAACCCGTCCTGGCTGTATAGCGACCACGTTGCTAGCATCGAAGCTCCCGACGCCTCAACGGTCAAGATCACGCTAAAAGAGCCGAACGCGGCGTTTCTGTCCATGTTGGTGTCGCCCAACTTCGCCGTGGTGGATTCCAAGGTGGTGAAGGGGCAAGGGGGCACGGACGCCGATGACGCCAAAGACGCCGACAAAGCGACCGACTGGCTGGACAACAACTCCGCCGGCACCGGCCCCTACATGATCAAAGAGTGGAAGCGCGGCGAGCAGGTGGTGATCGAGCGCAACCCGAATTACTGGCGTGGGGCGGCCCCGTTCGACCGCATCATCTTCCGCGAAATCCCCGACGATGCGGCGCGCCAACAGGCGCTAGAGCGCGGCGATATTGACATCGCCGTCGGCCTCGATGTGGACGCCATCAAGCGCTTGGAGGGTAACTCGAACCTGCAGGTTATCACTGGCAATACGCTGGACATGACTTACCTGGCGCTGACGATGAACGCCGAGCTGTCCCAGCCGTTGGCCGATAAGCGCGTGCGCCAAGCGATCAAGCTGGCCATTGACTACGACGGCATCATTAACGGCCTGCTTGGCGGCACAGCGCTGCATCTGCCCACCATCATCCCACTGGGCTTGCTGGGCACCGACCCGGCGCTGGCGCCCAAGCGCGACGTGGCCCAAGCTAAGGCGCTGCTCAAAGAAGCCGGCTACGAGAACGGCTTTGAGCTGACGATGGTTTACCCCGGCGAGCGCAAGATGAGCAACGTCATCCTGGCTGACACCCTGGTGGCGAAGCTGCAAGAGGACTTGGCCGAGGTGGGCATCACGCTCAAGGTCGAGCCGCGCGACGCCAGCACCTGGCGCGCCGACTACCGCGCCGGCAAGCTCACCGCCACCATCGCCGACTGGACGCCGGACTTCCTTGACCCGCACGGCTGGGCGCCGGCATTTGCCGTGGAGGGCGCGTCGGCTGCCAAGCGCGTGTACTACGTGAACAAAGAGGCCGAAAAGCTCGCCCTCGCCGCCGCCCAGATTACCGACTCGGCCAAGCGCGCCGAGATGTACCGCAAGGTGCAGGAAATCATGCTCGATGACGCGGCGTTCATCGGCCTGATCCAGCCCAAAGTGCAGATCGTCGCCTCGGCGAAGCTAAAGGATGTGATCTACAACCCGGTGTACTTCCTGGACTATTACTTCATGTCGCAGTAAGTCTCATTCGGGAAGAGAGGGGAGCCCTCGGCAATGGGTGGCTCCCTCTCTCTCTGATCTGTGCCGGCCTGCTGCGGCGTTGCCGCGCGCCGAATGGATGTCGCCTCAACACCCACATGTCGCTGCTCGCTTATCTCATCCGCCGAGTCTTTATCACAGTTCCCCTGCTGCTCCTGGTGACGTTGCTCGGCTTTGTCATCACCTACCTGATCCCCGCCGACCCGCTGGCGATGGTGCTCTCCGAGCGCGCCATGGCCAATCCGCAGATCGTGCAAGCCTACCGAGAGCGATGGGGGCTGGATAAGCCGCCGCACGAGCGCTACCTCACTTACGTCGGCAACCTCATTCGCGGTGATCTGGGTGAATCCATCGTCACACAGCAATCGGTTTCGGCGGACATCGCGCGCTATTTCCCGGCCACGGTCGAGCTGGCGATCGCCGCGACGCTGATCGCGGTGGCGCTGGGTGTGCCGCTGGGCGTGATCGCTGCAGTGAAGCGCGAGACGCTGGCCGATCACCTGGCGCGGGTAGCTTCGCTGATCGGCGTGTGCGTGCCGGTGTTCTGGCTGGGGTTGCTGGCCTTGTCGCTGTTCTATTACCGCCTGCAGTGGATGCCCGGCCCTGGCCGGATGAACCCACGAATGGTGCCGCCGCCGGTGGTCACCGGCCTGCTCACCGTGGATAGCCTACTGGCCGGCCGAGGCGATGCCTTCGCCAACGCGCTGCATCATCTGATGTTGCCGGCGATGGTGCTCGGCGCATACAGCATGAGCCTGATCACGCGCATCGTGCGCTCGGCCATGATCGAAGTGTTGCAACAGGACTACATCCGCACGGCGCGGGCCAAAGGGCTGATCGAGCGCGTCGTCGTGATGCGCCATGCGCTGCGCAACGCGGCGTTGCCGGCCGTGACGGCCATCGGCCTGGCCTTTGGCAACCTGATGGCCGGCGCGGTGATGACCGAGACAGTGTTTGCCTGGCCCGGCATCGGGCGCTATGCCGTCGAATCGGCCGCCAAACTCGACTTCGCGCCGATCATGGGGGTGACGTTGCTGGTCGCGGTGATCTACATCGGGATCAACTTCGCGGTGGATGTCTCGTACGCGCTGCTCAACCCGCGCGTGCGATTGTCGTGACATGGCCGTCGCTTCTGCGTATCCCGCCGCGCCGGCGCTGACCACCGAACGCGCGGCCGCGCTCAGGCGCAACTTGCGCCGTTTGCTGCGCAACCCCTCCGTGATGATCGGCGGCGTCATTGTGCTGTTCTGGCTCTGCGTCGCGCTGATGGCGCCGTTGATCGCGCCATACTCGCCCACGGCGCAGCGCGTGACCAACCGTTTGAAACCGCCCAGCGCGCAGCATGTGTTCGGCACCGACGAGCTTGGGCGCGACATCCTCAGCCGCGTGTTGCACGGTGCGCGCGTCTCGCTGCCGGTGGCGCTGGCCGTCGTAGCCATGAGCGGCTCAGTCGGTGTGTTGCTAGGCGCTGTGGCCGGCGACGCCGGCGGATTGCTCGATGAGATCATCATGCGCGTCGCCGACGCCGTGCTGGCGTTCCCATCGCTGATCCTGGCCATCGCGATCACTGCCGCGCTCGGGCCGGGGTTGCAGAACGCCGCGCTGGCCATCGCGCTGGTGTTGTGGCCGGAGTACGCCCGGCTCATTCGTAGTCAGGTCATTGCCCTGCGCGAGATGGAGTTTGTCAGCGCGGCGACGGCGCTGGGGGCGACGCGCCGTCGTGCGCTCTTCAAACACATTCTGCCCAACGCGCTCCCGATCATGCTGGTCAAGGCCAGCCTCGACATGGGTAACGCGATCTTGCTGACCGCTTCACTCTCCTTTGTGGGGCTGGGCGCGGTGCCGCCCACGCCCGAATGGGGCGCGATGGTCGCCGCCGGCCGGCACAAGTTCTTCGAGTGGTGGCTGGCTGCCTTCCCGGGCCTGGCCATCTTCTCGGCCGTCATCGGGTTCAATTTCCTCGGCGACGGCCTACGCGACCTGCTCGACCCGCGCATGAGCCGGCGCGGGTAGGGCGGGTGCAGGCATTGCCTGCGCCTACCCTCATGTGTTGTGCCCACCCCCTGTCAGAAATGCACCCTTGCAGAGGGTGCTTCGGGCATGGCGTAGAATCACACCCATGACTTACCCGCCACACGATGCATTGCTCGGTGAGCGCGCAGAGCTGCTCACCTCTGCCGACCTCATCGCCCGCGACCGCGCAGTGGTCAGCCCGGCTATTTATCGTTACACCGACATCGCCTTCGCGCGCGGCGAGGGCGTGTTCCTCTACGACTTCGAGGGCAACCGCTATTACGACATGGCCGCCGGCATCGCCACGATGAACGTCGGCCACTGCCACCCGCGCGTGGTGCAGGCGATCGCCGACCAGGCCGGCCGGCTCATCCACGCCGCCGCGCACGTGGGCTATATGGCGCCTTATGTGGAAATCGCGGAGACGCTGCGCAGCCTGATGCCGCCGCCGCTCGATACCGGCAAGGTGCTGCTGGTCAACAGCGGCAGCGAGGCGGTGGAGTCGGCGTTGAAGCTGGCGCGCGCAGTCACCGGCCGCAGCATGGTGCTGGCGTTCATTGACGGCTTTCACGGCCGGCCGATGGGCGCGCTGGCCGCCACCGGCAGCAGCAGCGGCTATCGGCGACACTTGGGCGCGCTGCTGGCCGGCGTCGAGCATGTGCCTTATCCGAGCTGCGGGCGCTGCGCCTTCGGCCACGGGCCGCGCGCGCCGCAGGACTGCTGCGGCCAATGGAAGGCGTTCATCCAGATGACGCTCGACAAACTGGTGCATCCCGACGACCTGGCGGCGATCCTCGTCGAGCCGGTCGCCGGCGAGGGCGGCTACATCGTCCCGCCGGATGACTTTCTGCCCTTCCTGCGCCAAGTGTGCGACCGCACCGGCGCCCTGCTGATCGCCGACGAAGTGCAGACCGGACTGGGGCGCACCGGACGCTGGTTCGCGTTCGAGCACAGCGGCGTGACGCCCGACATCGTCGCGCTGGGCAAGGCCATCGGCGGGGGCCTGCCGCTGGGTGGCATCATCGCCCGCGCCGATCTGATGGATCGCTGGTGGCCGGCGGCGCACGGCAGCACCTTCGGGGGCAATCCCATCGCCTGCCGCGCCGGCCTAGAGACGATCGCCATCATGCGCGAGGAGGGCCTGCTGGAGAACGCGACGTGCGTCGGCGCGCGATTGATGCGAGGCTTCGAGGCGGCGCGCGCGCATGTGCCGACCATCGGCGAGGTGCGCGGGCGCGGGTTGATGGTTGCCGTCGACCTGGTGGACCGGCAAGGCCAACCCCTGAGCACCGACCACTTGAAGCAAGTGATTAAGTCGCTCGGCAAGCACGGGGTGGTGATGACCAAGTGCGGCCCCAGCGCGCTGCGCTTCGCGCCGGCCCTGATCCTCACCGAACAACAGGCCGATGAGGTCGTGGCGCGGGTGGTTGAGGTGTTACAAGGCCTAGCCGCCTGATTCTGACCGGCCAAGACATGCTCGCCGTAGTGAAAGCGTCGCCGGGGCCGGGGTTTGTCCTGCGAGACGTGCCCATGCCGGAGCCGCCGGCCGGCTGGGTGCGCGTGCGCGTGCGCGCAGTGGGCATCTGCGGCACCGACATCCCCATCTTCGAGGGCATCCGACCGGTGCCTTATCCGCTGATCCCTGGCCACGAATTCGCCGGCGAGATAGACGCGCTCGGCCCGGGCGTGACCGGTTGGCGAGCCGGCGACCGGGTGGCGGTGGGCTTGGTGATCGGCTGCGGCGCGTGCCCGGCCTGCTATCGCGGCGAGGAGAACCTGTGCCCGCGCATCACCGAGATCGGCATCCACATCAACGGCGCGTTTGCCGAGTATGCGCTGGCGCCGGCGAAGACGCTACATCGTTTGCCCGATCATCTGAGCTTCGCCGACGGCGCATCGGTTGATCCGCTTGCCTCATCTTATCGCGGCATCCGTCGTCTGAACTTGCAGCCGCGCGACGACGTAGCGATCTTCGGCCTGGGGCCGATCGGCCTGTATGCGTTGCAGGCTGCACGCGCGCATGGCGTTCGGCGCATCATCGCCGTTACCCCGCGCGGCGGCTTGCGCAGCGAGATTGCCCGTCGCGTCGGCGCCGATGCGGTGATCGAGTCTGCGACCTGCGGCGACCTGGCCGAGGCCGTGCGCGCAGCCAACGGCGGCGCATTGCCCTCGGTGGTGATCGAGGCGACCGGCAAGCCGAGCGTGTTTGCCGATCTGTATCGCTCAGCGGCGCCGGGCGCGCGCGTGTTGCTGCTCGGCATCTTCCACGACAGCGCAACGTTCGACCCGGCGCAGATCATCCGCCGCGAGTTGCGCGTCGAGGGGAGCTTCTGCTACACCTGGGACGACTTCGAGGCGAGTCTCGACCTGATCGCGCGCGGGCAGGTGCGTGCGACGCCGGTGATTACGCATACCCTGCCGCTCTCCCACATGGCGGAGGCGCTCGCGCGCATCCATCGCCGTGAGGCCGTGAAAGTGATCCTAGAGCCGTGAGTCATTCGCGTGCTACCCTATGCCGAAAAGTATGGCGCCTAGTTCGGTTCCGCCCAGTGTTGTTGAGCGCGCGGCCCAATTGCGCGCCGAAATTAACGAGCACAACTATCGCTACCATGTGCTTGATGCGCCGATCATCAGCGACGCCGAGTTTGATGCGCTCCTGAATGAGCTGCGCGAGATCGAGTCTCAGTACCCCGAGTTGATCACACCGGATTCGCCGACGCAGCGGGTGGGCGCGCCGGCAGCCGAGGGGTTCGCCAAAGTGCGCCACCCGCAACCCATCCTCAGCCTGGGCAATGCGTTCGACGTGGCCGATGTGCGCGCCTGGCGCGACCGCCTGATCAAGTATGCGCAGCAGAACCTCGGCGATGGCGGTGACCTCAGCGCGTTGGACGACTACGTAGTTGAGCCGAAGATTGATGGGCTGACCGTGGTGCTGACCTATGCCGACGGCGTTTTTGTGCAGGGCGCGACGCGCGGCGATGGCCTGGTCGGCGAAGACATCACGGCCAATTTGCGCGCGGTGAAGAGCGTGCCCTTGGCGCTGCGGCGCGAGGGCGCCACGACCCCGCCGGCCCGTCTGAGCGTGCGCGGCGAGGCGTTCATGCCGATTGCCGACTTCGAGAAGCTGAACGAAGCGCAACGGGCAGCCGGCGAGCGAACGTTCGCCAATCCGCGCAACGCCGCCGCCGGCGCGCTGCGCCAACTTGATCCCGGCTTGACGGCAAAGCGCCCGCTGCGCCTGTTGTGCTACGCCATCGTGGACTTCGCCCCCGGCGCCGACAGTCAGACGCCGCCCCGCACCCAGTGGGAGACGCTGGACTATCTGCGGCGGTTGGGCTTCCCGGTCACCAACATCGCCCAGCGTTTCGGCGACTTGGAAAGCGCCATCGCCTATTGCGCGTCATACGTCGAGAAGCGCGACGAGCTGCCCTTCGAGATTGATGGCATGGTCATCAAGCTGAACGATTTGGAGCTGGCGCAGCGGTTGGGCTATGTCGGCAAGGATCCGCGCGGCGCGATTGCCTTCAAATTCCCGGCGCGCGAGGCCACGACCATCCTGAAAGATGTCAACGTCACGATTGGCCGAACGGGGAACATCGTGCCGAACGCAGTGCTTGAGCCGGTGCACATCGGCGGGATCACGATCACCAACGCCACGCTGCACAACTACGACGACATTGCCCGCAAGGACATTCGCATCGGCGATCGCGTCATCGTCAAGCGCGCCGGCGACGTGATCCCCTACGTCGCCGGCCCAGTGATCGCCGCGCGCACCGGTCGGGAACGCATCATTACGCCGCCGACCGAATGCCCATTCTGTGGCGCGCCGCTGACGCGGCGCGAGGGTGAGGTCGCGCTCTACTGCGCGAACGCCGATTGCCCCGGCCGGCTGGATCGCGCCATCAGCCACTTCGTCGGCAGCGGCGCGATGGACATTGAGGGGTTGGGCGAGAAGATCGTCGCGCAACTGATCGAGGCCGGGCTGATTGCCGATGTCGCCGATCTATACGCGCTGAAGAAGGAAGACCTGTTGAAGTTGGAGAAGTTCGCCGAACGCAAGGCGCAAAAGCTGCTGGACGCGATCGAGGCGTCGAAGCGGCAACCGCTACACCGCCTGATCATCGGTTTGGGCATTCGTCATGTAGGTGAAGTTGCCGCGCGCGCGTTGGCCGACCGCTTCGGCAGTTTAGATGCGCTGGTTCAGGCGGCGAGCGAGTCGCCGGAAGCCCTGCAAGCGATTGAGGGCGTCGGCCCGGTCATCGCCGAGAGCGTGAGCGAGTGGGCCAGGCGCGAGAGCACCCGCGCGCTTATTGCAAAGCTGAAGCGCGCCGGCGTGGATCCGCGACAGTCTGTGCATGGCCCGAAAACGGGGACGGGAGGGCCGCTCGCCGGCTGCACCTTCGTCATCACCGGCACCCTGTCGCAGCCGCGCGAGGCGATTGCCGCCTGGATCGAGGCGCAGGGCGGCAAGGTGACGGACAGCGTGAGCAAGAATACGACTTACCTGGTTGTGGGTGATGCGCCCGGCGCGAGTAAAATCAACAAAGCGCGGCAGTTGAACGTGCCAACGATCGGCGAGGAAGAGTTGCGCCGCCTTGCGCGCTGAGTTGATGTACGACGTCTCGTTCTCCTCCATCAACGTCATCAATGGCGAAGAGCTGGGTGACACGCCGCAAGTTTCGTTGCACGTTGTGGGCAAACGCGCGGCGCGAGAGGGCGAGAAGCTGGTTGTCTTCCTCGATCTGCCTACCGCCTCGCCTTCGACGTGCGCCGACGTCGCTCGCGCATTGCATGATGCGTTCATGCGGGCGCCGGGCGGTGTGACCTCTGCGTTACGCCTGGCGATCAAGCTGGCCAACGACCGCGTTGTGCAATTGAACAAGGGCGCGCCGCTCAGCCGTCGCCTGGAAGGTTCGATTAGCTGTGCGTTGGTTACCGGCGATGGATTGATCATCGCGCAGGCCGGACCGGCTATCGCCTACGCGCGCTCGGACGCCGGCGCTTTTGAAGTAATCGCGCCTTATCCAGCAACCCCGGCTCAGGTCGTCGGCATCAGCCCATCGGTGGATGTGCAGTTCAATAACTTTGCCGTACAGCCCGGCGATGTCTTCGTGCTGACCGGTTCGCGCTCTACCCTGGGGGTGAGCGATGAGTTGATCCGCGTCTGCATGGGCAAAGGCGACGCGCGCATGGTGGCTGGGTACCTCAACGCCAACGTTAAACGCGGCCGCATGATCGGCGTCGCGCTGTCGGTAGATGTCGCCCCTGGCGCGACCAAACCGGCTTCGCCTCAGCCGGCTCGGTCATCTGCCGAAACCGTCTCCGCCGCGCGCCGCGCCGAATCGCCATCCGTCTCCGCTGCTTCGCCGCACGCCCCTGCGCCGGCGGGACCGCCGGCGACTGCGACCATCGCCGCAACAGTGAACCAGGTGGCGCGCTGGGTGCAACGCAGCCTCGGTGCCCTGGGCGCGCGTTTGTTGCCGCAGGAGGCGCCGGCCGATGTGGAACAGCGCTCTCGCACGGCAACCTTTCTTCTGGCCGCCATTGCCGTATTGATCCCGATTGTCGTCGCCGTCATTGTTGCGGTGTTGTATTTGCAGTTCAGCGGCGAGGCGGAGCGGATTCGCCTGCGCAACGATACCCAGGCGCAGGTGGAAGCGGCCAGGGCTGCGGCCGACCCCGCTCAGGCCAAAGCGGACTGGGCGCGAGCGCTGGAGATGATCTCTGAATATGAGGCGAAGAACCCCCAAGACCGCGCTGCCTTCGATGAGGCAAAGGCGCAGGCGCGTGCCCGCCTCGATGAGATCGCCCAAGTAACGCGCGTGCAGCCGATTCTGCTGGCCGTGTTCGAGGGCAGTGCAGCGCGGCGCATCGCTGCCTCGGCGCTGGGCGTATACGTGCTGAATCGGGATGCCAACAGCGCCGACTACTACGTGCTCAACGCCGAGCGCACCGGCACGACCGGCAAAAAGGTGAGCATCGTGTTTAGCGAGGGCATGACGACTACCCCTGTCGCTTTGGTGGATATCGCTTGGGCGACCACTGCGGGGAATCGCTGGCGGACGGAGGGTGCGGTGTTATTCGCTGTCGGGCAGATCTTCGAGTACAGCTCGGCCACCGGCCGTGCCTCGCCGATTCCCATCTCCACCAATGCCGACGCAACGCCGGTGCGAGTGCAGGCCGGCGAGCTGTACAACAACACAGTCTATTTGCTCGACACGGGGGTGGGCCAAATCTGGCGCTACCGACTGGCCGGCGACAGGCTGGGTTCGGGGGATTCTTACTTTCGCTCGCCCTACAACCCCCTTAAAGAAAGCCTGGACTTTGCGATTGATGGGGCAATCTACGTGCTGCAGCGCAGCGGCGCCATCCTCAAGTATTTCAGCCGTCAGCCGATGCAGTTCACCGTGACCGGCCTGCCCGATCAGCAGTGGAGTCGCGTGGCTGCGATCGCCCTTAGCGGCGATGACCCTAATCGCGGCAGCATATTCGTGCTCGACGCCGGCAGCGGCTCGGTGGTGGAGTTGACGAAGACGGGCCAGTTTGTGCGCCAGTATCGCGGCGCACAAGACGAATTCATTGACGCGCAAGACATGGCGTTCGACGCGACTAGCAATACGGTCTATGTCGCCACGCGTGAGCGCCTCTATAGCTTCACCGCGCGTCCTCCCGCGCTGCAGTAGCCGGGAGCGGCGCCCAGCGCGCAACCTTGAGTTATCACGCGACCGGCGCTTTGAAATCGTAGAAGTTGCCGGTCGCTCGCCAGCGCGTGCCGTCGGCGTCGCACACCAGCGTATCGCCCTCGCGCCGCAGCGGCTGCCCGGAGCGCGGGCTGCGAAAGAGCCCCTCGCCGCTCAGCGCTGCGCCTTCACCTTCTGCTTCGCGGCCCTGACTGTCGGCCACCAATTGCACGAACACGCTGGGTGAGAGCAGCGCCAGCGCGGCGGTGCGCTGAAGCGCTGCGTCTATGCGCACCATCATTTTGAGTGGCAGGACGCGCTTGAAGACGCCGGCGCGCAGGTAGGATGCGGTCCGCTTGGCGCGCACGGCGAAGCCGGCGTCGCGCAGCGCCTGCAACATCCACCGCGGATGGAAGTCGAAGTTAAGCGTCGCGAACTCGACCGGCTCGGGCGAATAGGGGTTCCAGCGCTGACGCCGCGCCAGATAGCGCATCATCGCCTTCAGGTTGCGTTTGTTGGCGAATTCGAGCACGAACGTCCCGCCGGGCGCCATGGCGCGCCGGATCTGCGTCAGTGCGGCCGGCACGTCGGCGATGTGATGGATGACGCGGATCATCGTGGCGGCGCTGAGCACGCCGGGCGCGAACGGCAGGTGATAGATGTCGGCGGCGACGAATTTGAAGCGCGGGTCATGCCCCCAGCGCTGCCGCGCTTCCTCGAGCAATGAGCGGGAATAGTCCAGCAGGATCACCTCATCATAGCCGGCATATAAATCGGCTAGGCGGCCGAAGCCGGCGCCGAATTCGGCCATGCGCGCGCCGCGCGGCGGCAGCATGTGCGCGATGGCGATGCGCTCGACGGCGTCTTCGTAGGCGCGGTCGGCGTTCTCCCAGAAGCGCGTGCGGTAGTCCGAACCTTCGTAGTCGCAAATCATCGCAGTGCGAAATGCTTGAGGGCCGCGCCGAGCACGGGATCGTCTTCCGCCGTATACTCATCCCAGCCGAGTGGGATCAGTATGTCCGGCGTCAACCCCTCGCCCTCCCACATCCTTCCGTTAGGTAGCCGAAAGGTCTCCTCGGCCAGCCACAGCCGCGAACCATCCTCGAAGTCGTGCGAGAGCAAAATCTCGACGTTGCCGGCTGTGACCTGGCCGATCAGCGTGGCGCGTCCGGCGGCTTGTAGCGCGCCGGCCAGCACCTCGGCGAAGGACTCCGTGGCAGCGCTGACTAGCACCACCAGGGGCACTCGTTGCGAATTGCCGATGGCCGACGCGCGGACGCGAATCGGCGTCGTCGTGCCCCTGCGCGCGACGAACTCGCCTACATCGCCGCTGGTGAAGATCGCGAGTAAGCCGCGCAAATTGCCGTAAGTGCCTCCGCCGTTGGTGCGCAGGTCGAGGATGAAGCCATCTAGCGCCCCATCCCTCATCAGGTCGCGGATTGCTGCGCGGGAACGCGAGAGCACGCTGGCCTCGAACAGCGACGGCACGTTGAGGTAGCCGATGCGCATTTCGCCGGCGTCGCCGCCGGTGAGCAAGCGGTGCTCAATGCGCTCAATGCTCGTCACCACGGCGCGCTGCGCCGCGACCAGGCGTGGCGCCTGGCCGGGCGTCCTCACGCGCAGCGTGACCGTCGTCCCGACATCGCCGCGCAGCAGATGGAGTTGCGGCTCTCCGGCGGCGTTCACCGATGGCTGGCCATTTATCTCGAGCACGTGGTCGTGCGGTTGGATGCCGGCGCGTTCGGCGGGGCTGTCCGGCATCACAGTCAGCACATAGATGTAACCGCGCGCCGCGTTCACGGCGCTCACGATGCCGATGCCGGTGTAGGCGCCGACGCCCCTGTATTCTGCGTCTTCCTCTCTGGCTTCGTCGGGCGAGAGGAACTGCGAATGGTCGTCGTTCAGGCCGGCGATCAGGTCGCGCATCATCTCGTAGAACGCTTCGTCCGTCAGGCCAGCACGGATGCGTTGGCCGATCTCAACGCGCGCGGCTTGCCAATCGAAGCCGTTAAAGTCCGGATAAATGTAGCGTTCGTTGACGATGCGCCACAGTTTATTGAAGATGCGCTGTTGGCGCGCTGTGGACTGGGCGTTGACGCTGGCTGTTGGCGCAGGTGTGATGCGAAGTGACCGGGCCGGCGGCGCTGCATGGCTGAATGCGAATAAAGGCGGCGTCGCGCCCGGCCCGGCGAAGGCGAGCGCAAGGATCAGGCCAGCGGATGCGCAGCGTAAGGCAAAACGGGGGCGCGTGTCCATCAGGTCAGCGAACGCCGCTCTCGACCTGGCGCGTTTCGATCAAGCTGAGCACGTCCCTCAGGCGCCTGACGCGCGTCGTGTAGTAGCGCTCGAACACGTTGCGCGGGTCAATCAAGATCGCGTCCATGCCGACGTTCAACGCGCCGATCACGTCGGCGAAGAAGTTGTCGCCGATGTACACCGCTTTCGACGGGGCGACGTCGCCGGCCATCTCCAGCGCGCGATAAAAGATGCGCGGATCCGGCTTGTAGCAGCCGGCCTGGCCGGCCGAGAGCGTGAACGCGAAGAACTGGCGAATGCCGTATTGCTCCGCGAATGGGTCGAGCGGCTCTTCGCGGTTTGACACCAGGCCGAGCGTGTAGCCGGCGTCGTAGAGCGTCTGCAACACCGGGCGGGTGTCGGCGAACACCACATCCTGTGGGTCGTATCCGTCGAACAGGTCCTGGATGCGGTGGGCGCAATCCGCGCAGTCGCGCGCGACGTTCATCGCGTTGAGCAGGATCTGGTTGTAGTTCACCCAAAATCCGCGCTGGTCGTAACGCGCCATGTCGGCGTCCACGCGATCGCTGGCCCAGTAGCGATGCGCCTCGCGCTCGCAGATCTTAATTTGCTCTTCGGTGAGGACGATGCCGACCCGTCCGGCATATTCCACGAACGCCTCGAAGCCTTCGGGTTGATTCGCGCGCAAAGTGCCGTCCAGGTCGAAGAGCACAGCTTGGTATCTTCGGGTGTGCATAGGGGAATCGGCTTTTAAGCGAGTCTGCGCGAAGATGTTACCACGCAGCTTATGGACAAGCAGACCGTCCGACCCGCTTTAGCCTTCGCGCGGCACGGTGAAGTAAAAGGTCGTGCCTTTGCCCAGCGTGCTCTCGGCCCAGATGCGCCCGCCGTGCGCTTCGACGATGTGTTTGGCGATGGCCAGGCCGAGGCCGGTGCCGCCTTGTCCGCGCGCGCGATCTACTTTGTAGAAGCGCTCGAAGATGCGCGGCAACTCCTCACGCGGAATGCCCACGCCGGTATCGCGCACGCCGACGATCAGCACGTCCTCTACGGTCAGATCTGTGCCGTTGGGCTCGGCGCGCAGCTTTTGAAGTTGTCGGTCGGCTTCTTCGTCCGCGAGGACGAAAACGGTGATCTGGCCTTGCGGCGTGAACTTAATCGCGTTGTGCAGCAAGTTGGAGAGCACGCGCCGGATCTGGTCAGGGTCGAACAAGCCGCGCTGCGCTTCGGGGACGGCGTTCACGATGCGCAATCCGGCTCGCTCGGCCTGCGGCAGCAAACGGGTGATGGCCGTGCTGACGACATCATACAGCGAGGCGCGCAGCATGCGCATCGGCATCTGGCCCGACTCAATCTGCGTCAATTCTGAAAGCTCCTGTACCAACTGGGTGAGCGACTCGGTCTGATCCTGCATCTGTCTGAGCAGGCGTTGTTGCGCAGGCGTGATGTTGGCGGATTCAGCGCGAAAGGTGTCGAGCAGAAGGCTCATCGCAGTGAGCGGGGTGCGCAATTCGTGTGAGATGTTTGCGACGAAATCGCGCCGGGCACGCCCGAGGCGTTGCAGTTCGCTCACATCGCGCAGCACAATGACCGCACCGCCTGTGAAGCGGATGGCTTGCGCGCGGAACAAGCGGTTGTGCAAAGCGAACTCGCGCGGCAGTTCGGCGCGTCCGGCGATCGTGTCGCCGGCCAAGCTATCCAGCTCATATGAGCGGGCTGCTGCGATCAGGCTGTTCCCGACTTTGCAAATCCCGAGCCGGTCGGCGGCGTTGTTGCACGCAGTGACCTGTCGGTCGTTATCCACGAAGATGACCGGATCGAACACCGCCTCGCCCAACGCCTCTTTAGCCTCTTCGCATCGTGTGAGTGCTTCGCGGGTGGTGTCGAGCTGTCGGCGCAATTGGCGCACGGTGTCGCTCAGGTGCGTCGCCTTGTCCAGGGCGCGCCTGAGTTGCGCCAGCAAAATGATGATGACTAAAAAAGAAACGGCGATGATGCCGATCGTGAAAGCCGTGCTCATACGTCGTGCGCGCTATCCGCGGCGGGGCTTATCTGCGGCGGCGCAAATAGGCCAACATGGCTACAAGTGAGAGCGTAGAAAGCGCGGCCGCCGCCAGCGCGCTGCGCTTCACCCACGCCGGCAGCGGGCGGGTGATGGGCGCATCCATCAGCTCTTGCTTGGCGCGCAAGACAAACTCGGGGCGCGGCGCAACCGGCGCGACGGCAGCGCTGAGCCGGCGCTCTAGCCAGGCAATGTCCTCGGGGCTGAGTTTCGGCGTCGTGTGAGTCATGTGCGTTGCAGTGTGCGTGTGCGTTCCGATTCGTCCATGATCTCGCGCAATTGCAGCAACGTGCGGTGATACAGCGACTTAATGGCGCCTTCGCTGCGGTTCATGATTTGGCCGATTTCGGCGTTCTGCAATTGTTCGACGAACTTGAGCACGATCAGATGTTGTCGTTCCGGGGGCAGCATGCGGATCGCTCGAAGCAGCCGCTGACGATCTCGCTCGCTATCAATGCGCTGATCGGCGTCCGCATGGTCTGATTGCGCGGCCGGCTCGCACAGCGTTTCCACTTCATCGAGCGGTATGGCAGGGCGACGGCTGTTGTCGCGATGGAAATTGGCCACTACGTTGTGCGCGATGCGATACAGCCAGGCGGTGAACGGCACGCCGCGGTCGTTGTAGTTGTGAATGTGTTTCAAGGCGCGGGCGAACACGCGCGCCGTCAGGTCTTCTGCGTCCTCCTCGTTGCCGACGCGATAGAAGACGTAGCGGTAGATCGTCGCAACGTAGCGCTCGTAGAGCACGCCGAATGCCTCGCGATCGGTCCTTGCGCGCCGGGCCAGCGCTTGGTCACTTTCGCCGGCGAACAGTTCGGCTGTCGCATGGTCTGGCTGCGTTGCCGTCGCGGCATCCGGCTCAGCCTCGCGCGCAAGCGATGATGCAGACGTAAGCATGGGGGAGATTTCTGCCTGCAAAATTATAATTTCAGCCGAGCATGCTCATCTCCGTGGTCATTCCGAATTGGAATGGCGCGCCCCACCTGCCGGTATGCCTGAATGCGTTACGCCGACAGACGCTGCCGCCGCTGGAAGTCATCCTGGTGGACAACGCTTCGCAGGACGAGTCGCGCCGCCTGGTGGCCGAGTCCTTCCCCGAAGTGAAGCTGCTGGCGCTGCCGGAGAATCGGCGTTTTGCCGGCGCGTGCAACGCCGGCATCCGCGCAGCCAGCCCATCGGCCGAGGCCATCGCGCTTTTGAACAACGATACGGAAGCGGACCCGCGCTGGCTGGAGCGTGTGGCGCGCTGCTTTCACGAGCATCCCGATGCCGGCTTTGTGGCCAGCAAGTTGCGCTTGTTCGACCGGCGCGACTATCTGCACAGCGCGGGCGATTTTTACTCGGTGCGCGGCGTGCCGGGCAATCGCGGCGTATGGCAGTTGGACGATGGCCGCTTCGATGTCGAGTATGTCTTCGGGGCGTGCGGTGCAGCGGCCGTGTATCGCCGTGCTATGCTCGATGCGATCGGGCTGCTGGATGAGCGATTCGAGTTCTCGTGCGAGGACGTGGACTTGGCCTGGCGGGCGCAGTTGGCCGGCTACCGGTGCGCTTTCGCTCACGACGCCATCGTGTATCACAAGGTGAGCGCGACCGGGGGCGGCGTAATCAACAGCTTCTACGATGGCCGCAACTTCATCTGGCTGCTGGCCAAAGACGTGCCGGGTGAGGTGATCCGCGCGCACTTCGGCGCGATCGTCAGCGAACAGTTGCGCATCGCCTGGGGCGCGCTGCGGGCCTGGCGGGGACGAGCGGCGCGCAACCGGCTCAAAGGCCAGCTCGCCGGCTTGATCGGCATCCCGCGCATGTTGCGCGCCCGTCGCGCGGTGCAGCGGGCGCGCGTCGTTTCATCGGAAGCACTGCGCGCGATCCTGACAACCTGAAGGCTCAACTCAGCGCGAAACTATCTGCTATGCATCCCTACAAAGTGATCCCCGGCCATCCCATCCGTCTCAGCAATTTCGACCCCGAAGACACCTGCTTGTTCGATGGCCAGAAGTCGGTAGCCAAAGAGCAAGTGGACGCGCTGAACGACGAACTTGAAAACTTGCAAGAGCTGATGTACGCCGAGCGCAAGCGCAAGCTGCTGATTGTGTTGCAGGCGATGGATACCGGCGGTAAAGACGGCCTGATCCGATCGGTGTTCGACGGCGTGAACCCGCAGGGTGTGAAGGTGGCCAATTTCAAAGCGCCTACGCCGGTCGAACTCGACCACGACTACCTGTGGCGCGTTCATCCGCACGTCCCCAGCAAGGGCGAGATCGTGATCTTCAACCGCAGCCATTACGAGGATGTGCTCATCGTGCGCGTGCAGGCCCTGGCGCCGGAGTCGGTATGGCGACGCCGCTATCAGCACATCCGCGAGTTCGAGCGGATGTTGGCCGATGAGGGTGTGACCATCCTCAAGTTCTATCTACACATCAGCAAAGACGAGCAGAAGCGCCGGCTGCAGGCGCGCCTGGATGACCCAAACAAACATTGGAAGTTCAACATCGGCGACTTGAAGGAGCGCGCGCGCTGGGACGACTACATGCGCGCCTACGAGGATGCCATCAACGAGACCAGCACGGAGTGGGCGCCGTGGTATGTGATCCCGGCCAACAAGAAGTGGTATCGCGACTGGGTCGCCGTGAACATCATCCTCGATACGCTGAAGGGATTCAAGATGCGCTACCCGCAGCCGAAGGAGGACCTGAGTAGGGTCGTGATCGAGTAGCGTTAGCCGAGTTGTACCGTAGTGCATGTTGCGCACACACTTGACTCACACCCTGTTGACCTATCAAACGAAGCGACTATGAAGATCACATCTGTCAAAACGGCTGCTACGGTTGGCCATGGCATGCACCTGTGGGTCAAGATTACGACGGACGCCGGCGTCACCGGCATCGGCGAGTGTGTGCACGGCGGCAAGCAGGCCATCGCCATCATCCAGTATCTCGAGCACAAGCTGATCGGGCGCGATCCGTTCGCCATTGACGCACTGTTCGAGGAGATGCGTCGCGGTCATGTCTTCGACGGCGGCACCGGCGGCGCGCTTATTACTGCGCTCACCGGCATCGAGATCGCACTATGGGACATCAAGGGCAAGGCGATGGGCGTGCCGGTATATGAGCTGCTCGGTGGCAAGTTCCGCGACAAGATTTGGATGTATTGCGATTGTCAGGTTGACCCCGGCATGGAGTTCGATGAGATCGAGCGGGTGGTGCACGGCGTGCTGGCCAAGGGCTTCACCGCGCTCAAGATAGACCTGGACATCGGCGCATACTCCGCCAAACGCATCCCGGTGGACGCCGACACGCAGGTGCTCACGCTTAAAGAGGGCGCGTTCAGCAAAGACAGGTTCAACTATACCGCCATGCAGCGCGAGCATGAGCGCATGTTGCAATTGGTGGACATGGTGACGCGCGCAGCGGGCAAGGATGTGGCCGTAGCTGCCGACGTGCACACGCGCCTCGATGTGCCAAGCGCCATCCGGCTGGTGCGCGACTTGAGCCAGTATCACCTGCTCTGGCTGGAGGAGCCGGTGCCGCCGGAGAACGTTGACGCGATGCGCGAGGTGAAGCGACACAGCACAACGCCCATCTGCGCCGGGGAGAACATTTATCTGCGCTTCGGCTTCCGCGAGCTGCTCGAGAAGCAGGCCGTGGACATCGTCATGCCCGACCTGCCCAAGTGCGGTGGGCTGAGCGATGGCCGCAAGATCGCCAACCTGGCCGAGCTGTATTACATCCCGTTTGCACCGCACAACGTCTCGTCGCCGATCGGCACAATGGCCAGCGCGCATGTGTGCGCCAGCGTGCCGAACTTCCTGGTACTGGAGTGGCACTGGAACGAGCGCCCCTATTGGACGACGATCATCAAAGAGAAGAAGGACATCATCAAAGACGGCTACATCGAGTTGACCGACCGGCCGGGTATCGGCGTCGAGTTAGATGAGGAGGTGGCGCGGCAATATCAGTATCCGGGCACGACGTGGTTCGAGTAATGTCGTCATATGGCGGGCGTCGCGCGCGTTCAGGTTGGGGTGATGCTGCGCCGTCGGCCTTGAACGCGCGCGCGATCGCCAGCCGAATGCGGCGAGGACGGCGTGGTAGCTAAGCGCGCTCGAGTATACTGACCGCATGTCATGATCAGGGCGCCGGCGTTTGTCGGACGTCGGCAAGCGAGAGGAGGAGGTTCGATGTCGGATCGCCAGCCGTCCCCGAAACCGTGGCTAGCGCATTACGACCGCAGCGTGCCGGCCACGCTGAGTTACCCCGAAGCGACGCTCAACGATCTGCTCGCCGACGCCGTGCGCAAGTACCCCGATCACCCGGCAACCCGGTTCGCGTTGCGCTATATCCTGGGCGGGCGCGTGATGGTGGGCGGCGTGCTGACCTACAGCCAGCTCGGCGCGCTGGTTGAGCGTTTTGCCGCCGCTTTGCGCAAACTCGGCGTGCGGCGCGGCGACCGCGTGGCGCTGATGCTGCCGAACTCGCCGCATTTCATCATCGCCTTCTTTGCCGCCATGCGCCTGGGCGCGATCGTGGTAAACACGAACCCCACCTACACGGCGCGTGAACTCAAGCAGCAGCTTGTGGACAGCGGCGCGCAGGTGATCGTCCTGCTCAACCTGTTCTATCCTCGGCTGAAGGAGGTTCGCGCGGAGACGGCGGTCGAACACGTCATCGTCGCGCACATCTACGAGACGCTGCCGTTCCCGTTCAAACAGCTTGTGCGCTCGCGCCAGCGCAGGGAACGCGACTGGGTGGACGTAACAGGCGAACCGGATGCGCGTCTGTTTAGCGACTTGCTGGCAACGGCTGATCCGGCGCCTTCGCCGGCGGCGCAACCGGACGACGTGGCGTTGTTCCAGTACACCGGCGGCACCACCGGCGCGCCCAAGGCAGCCATGCTCACCCATCGCAACCTCGTGTGCAACACGATGCAGGTGCGCGCGTGGTTAACCAGCGGCGTCGAGGGCGGCGAAAAGGTAATGGCTGCCATCCCCTTCTTTCATGTCTACGGCATGACGGTGTGCATGTTATACGGCATCGCCATGGCCGCCGAGTTGGTCATCGTGCCCAATCCGCGGCCGATTGAAAACGTCATGCGCATCATCAGCAAAGAGCGCTGCACTATCTACCCCGGCGTGCCGGCCATGTACATCGGCATCGTCAATAATCCCAACGTCGCCCAGTACGATCTGAAGAGCGTGAAGGCCTGCATTAGCGGTTCCGCGCCGCTGCCCGTGGAGATTCAAAAACGCTTCAATGCCATCACCGGCGGCCGGCTGGTCGAAGGCTACGGCCTGACCGAGGCCTCGCCGGTGACCCATTGCAACCCGGAGTTCAACGAGAACCGCGCCGGCAGCATCGGCCTGCCCTTTCCCGATACTGATGCGAAGCTGGTGGACCTCGTCACCGGCGCCGACTTGCCCATGGACGGCAACCCCGAGACGATTGGCGAGCTGTGCGTGCGCGGGCCGCAGGTGATGAAGGGTTACTGGAACCGGCCCGATGAGACGGCCAGGACGATTGACGCCGACGGCTGGCTGCATACCGGCGACATCGCGCGCATGGACGCCGACGGCTATTTCTACATCGTGGATCGCAAGAAGGACATGATCAACGTCGGCGGGCTAAAAGTGTTGCCTCGCGAAGTGGAAGAGGTGCTATTCACCCATCCGGCGGTGCTCGAAGCGGCTGTGGTCGGCGTGCCGCATCCCGCCCGCGGCGATGACACGCTCACGGCGTTCGTCGTGCTCAAGCCGGAGGCGAGCGTGACCGCCGACGCGCTCAAGGAATTTTGCAAGCAGAACCTCGCGCCATACAAGGTCCCGCGCGTGGTCGAGTTTCGCAAAGAGCTGCCCAAGACGCAGGTGGGCAAAGTGCTGCGGCGCGTGCTGGTCGAGGAAGCGCGCGAACGGCAAGAAGTCGCCGGCGAGTGAGCCGGCGTTGCCCTGTTGCGCCGTTGTTGCCGATGGGCGTAGTGGTGCGTCTGTTCCGTCAGTGCGGCATGCGGTGCAGATCCGTCGAGTCAACGATATGAAATGTTGCGTCCTGGGCGCAACGGGGTTTATCGGCGGCCAGATTGCGCGCGCGGCGATGGCGCGCGGGTGGTCGGTGCGCGCCATACGACGCCATCCGACGAACACCGGCGCGATCGGCGATCTGCCGGTCGAATGGACGCTGGCCGACCTGCGCGATGGCCCGTCGCTGGCGGTGGCGATGCGCCATTGCGATGTGCTCTTCCACGCCGCCGCGGCCTATCCGCAGGACTTTCGGCGCATCGCGCGCGCTGTTGAAGAAGCGCGTGCGGAGATGCAACGCGTGCTCGACGCGGCGCGCGAAGCGGGCGTGCATCGCGTGATCTACACCAGCTCGCTCACAACCCTGGCGCAGCGCTATATCCCCGGTATGTCGGCGCTGGATGAGCGCAGTTGCTACGTCCCCGGCAGCGCGCACAGCGCCTACTACGAGGCGAAATGGGCGATGGAGCGGCTCGCCCTGGCTGCGCGCGACCTTGAGGTGATTGCATTGTTGCCGACTGCCGTGTTCGGCCCCGGCGATGTCAAGCCGACCACCGGTTTGGTCATCCGCGAGGCGGGGCGCGGGCGCATTCCCGTTTACTTCGACGCCGTGATCAATTGCGTGGATGGGCGCGATGTAGCCGCCTCGCACCTGTCGGCGGCTGAGCGCGGCCGCGCCGGCGAACGCTACATCCTAGGAGGGCACAACTTGACGATGCGCGAGTTGCTGGAAACAGTGGATGCTTGCCAGGGGGTGCGTCGGCCTCGACTGCGCCTGGCGCGCGGCTTGGTGCGTTGGCTCGTCCGGTTGGCCGATGCGCTGCCGTTTGTCAACCTGCCGGAGAACTTCCGCACCTTTGAGTTCTGGGGTCCGGTCTCTTCGCGCAAAGCTGAGGTCGAGCTGGGTCATGCGGCGAGGCCGTTCGCCGAGACCGTGCGCGATACGCTGGCGTGGTTCGGGTTGCTGCGAGCGGGGCGAGCGTAACAGCCTACTGGACGGCGAACAAAGGCTTTTCGCCGCGCAGCACGCGGAGCACATCCTCCGCTACTGCCTGACACACGCGCGCCTGTGATTCGGCGGTGAGGCCGGCGATGTGCGGCGTGAGCAGCACGTTCTCAAATTGAGCCAGCGGGTCGGGCTGTTCGGGCGGCTCGAGCGCGCGCACGTCGAGTGCAGCGCCGCCCAGCCGTCCGGCGCGCAGCGCCTCGATCAGCGCGGCTTCGTCTACGATCCCGCCTCGGCTGGTGTTGATCAGCACGGCTGTTGGCTTCATGCGCGCCAGCCGCTCGGCGTTGATCAGATGGCGGGTGGTGGGCAGCAGCGGCACGTGCAGCGAGATGAAATCGCTCTCGCCCAACAGGTCGTCCAGCGGCGCGAGCGTCACGCCCAGTTCGGCGGCGGCGAAATGGTGGGGCGTGATCAACGGGTCGTGCGCTACCACGCGCATGCCGCAGGCGAGGGCGCGGCGGGCTACTCGTGCGCCGATGTCGCCGAGGCCGATTAAGCCGAGCGTCTTGCCGTGCAGCTCGAATCCGGCGCCGAACGCAGCGCGATCCCAACCGCCGCCCTTCGTGTGGCGGTCAGCAGCCGGCAGCCTGCGCGCCAGGGTCAGCATCGCAGCCAGGGTGTATTCGGCCACAGCGATGGCGTTGGCGTTGCCGCCGGTGACGACGGTGATTCCCCGCGCGCGCAGTGCCTCGAGGTCTAAGTTGTCCAGCCCGACGCCCAGCCGGCCCACCACCCTGAGCCGCGGCGCGTTGGCGAGGAGCGCCGCATCCACGCGGGTTTGGTTGCGCACGATGAGCGCCGTGCAATCCGCGAGCTGTGCCGACAGACGCGCGCGGTCGCGCCAAAGCTCCGGGTCGTAGAGCGTCACGCCTGCGGCTGCGAGGCGGTCAACGCCTGCGGGCATCCATTCGGTGATGAGGAACATGGGCGACGCTTCGACGGCGGATCACCCGCCTTTCCATCTGCCGACAACATCAAATTCGATGAGTTCCTTCTTGGAGTTGCGTTTGCGAATTGCTTTGCAACGCACGCCCTTGAAGCCGAGGGTCGTTAACATTTCAGCAAGCAGAAGTTCCGTAGGCACGAGCACACCGTAGAACGTTGAGTTTCCGACGATGTAGTGCACTTCCGCATCGGGCGCGAGCGCCGATATTAAGCTCTGAAGATGCGCCCATATGTCATCGAAGTATTTGGCTACGTAGTTTGCGAGAATAACGCTGTTTTTGTGTTCTGATCGCGCGATCCTCTCAAGGATGCCGTCGAGCTGTTTGCTCTTGAAACATTCAGTGGTGCGCTCCCAGTTCACTAGGCGACTTGTGGCAATGCCCCATGTTCCCCCGATGGCCCTCCAGTCTAGCTCGCCAGCATCGCGTCCGTCCGCTAGAAAGCCCAGCCAATACATATAGGGCCGTAGCTCTCGGATGTAGG